>DATAYO010000083.1:0-80628 GCA_036272515.1 Steroidobacteraceae bacterium
ACCGAAGTCGGCGCGGATGGTGCGGATACCGCTGCCGGCGGTGCGGCTGCGGCGCGCAGGTCGACCGGGTGGCGGCCGAAGGCACCGGGGAACCCGCCGTGCGCCAACACGATGACGAGCACGGCAAGGTTCACCGCGAGCAGGGCTATCAGCGCGATCGCCCAGCCCGGCAGGCGCGCACGCCTCTGCAACGGCCCGGTATCCATCAGGCCGGGAACGCTTTGCCGCTGGCGCTCGATTTCGGATTTTTTGAGTGCGTCTAGAATGAAGGACATAGAGGTATCGGGAGAGCCCCTAGCCGTGGGGTGGAAGAGGCGTCAGGAGCGGCGAGCCCGGCTCGGCGAGCGCCGTGTCGAGCACGACCTGGGTCTGCAACCCGGCGACGCCGTCGACGTTCAACCGGTGCTCGCGCTGAAAGTTCTGGACGGCAATCGCCAGTCCCTGATCGTACACGTCGTCGAGCGCGGGGTCGGAAGCCGCGCCGTGCAGCGCGTTCAAACTGCGCCGCAGCCAGCGGACCCCGTCGCCGTGCATTCCGAGCGCCAGGAGTCTGGTATGCAGTGTCTTGGGTTTCCACACCACGGTAAATTCGCCGAACCAGTCGCGCGACAGCTCATCCAGCGGCACGCGCACGTCGTGGTCGCCGAGCTCGAGCGTGCCGTGGCGGTCATCGAGCGCCGACAGTACCACACGGTGTCTCTGGCCCTCGTTGTCGGTGAGCGTGAGGATGGCGGGCCGGTTCAGGGCGCGCACCTGGGCCCAGGAGCCGCGCTGGTCGAGACAGGCGAGGCCGGCCCTCTGGGCCTGGCCGCAGGGATCCTTGTCGTCGGTCATCGCCGTGCCCCAGAGTGCGAGCAGCCGGCGGAACGCGGCCGCATCGCCGGTGTTCGCGGCGTTCCCGGTGAGCAGCGCGTTGATCGAGACCGGCGCGGGAGGAGGCGCAGCCGGCCGCAACGCGGCGGGCGCCACGCGCGCGGCCGGCGGAGGAAGTTTGTCGGCGCTGCGCGTCGGCGCTGCGTGACCCCAGATGCTCGAGGTCAAGAAAACCGTGGCCGACACCCCGGCGAGCGCGGCGGCCGCCGCCAGCCAACCGAGCCATGGCGGCACGAAGCGGCGCCCGTACACCTCTCCCGCCGCGCGGCGCACCAGCGCCGGCGTCACCTTCTTGGTGTCCGTCGTGTACGCACCGAGCAGCGCGCGGTCGCAGACCACGTTGATGACGCGCGGGACGCCCGCCGACACGCGATGCACCTCGGCGAGCGCGGCGCCGGTAAAGATCTCGCCGGAGGCGCCCGCCACGCGCAGCCGGTGGCGCACGTACGCTTCGGCCTCCGGCTTGACGAGCGGATTCAAGTGGTAGCGGCCGGTGATGCGCTGGGCCAGCTGACGAAGATCCGTGCGGTCCAGAAGCTCGCGCAGCTCGGGCTGGCCGATGAGGATGATCTGCAACAATTTCTGAGTCGAGGTCTCCAGATTGGTCAGCAGCCGAACCTGCTCCAGAACCTCGGCGGAGAGGTTTTGCGCCTCATCGACGATGACGATCACCCGCCGTCCGTCGGCGTGCGCGGCCAGCAGACGCCCGTTCAACGCGTCCACCATTTCCTTGACGCTGCCGCGATCGGCCTCTTTCACCACCAGGCCGAGCTCCTCGCAGATCGTGAGCAGGAACTCGACCGGCGTGACGCGCGGATTCAGAATGACGGCCACGTCGGCATGCTGCGGCAACCGCGAGAGGAGCGTGCGCACGACGGTGGTCTTGCCGGTGCCGACCTCGCCGGTCAACTGAATGAAGCCGCCGGACTCGTTGATGCCGTACAGGAGATGCGCGAGGGCCTCCGCGTGGCGCTCGCTCAGGTAAAGGTAGCGCGGATCCGGGGTTATCGAGAACGGCTTTTCGATCAGTCCGAAGAAGCTGACGTACATGGCGGCTGCGATGATACCAAGCTCAGCCGCGGCGCGAACCCAGCGTGGGAGGCCGCGGCAGCAGGCTCGCACGCGTCAGCACACCCGCGCCGAAGCGCTCGCGGATCCCGTCGACGGCCGTGTCGAGACGCGATTCCTTCGCCGGCGCGGTCTCGAACAGATCCGGCTGCCTCGGCGTGCCGAGATCGGCGGTACCGACGCCGAGCAATCGCAGTGCGGCATGCGGCTGGGCGGCCCGCCACACGGCGAGCAATCCTCGAGCCGCGGCGGATATGACGGCCGTGTCCTGAGTCGGGCGCCCGAGCAGGCATTGCCGGGTGTAGGTTTTGAAGTCCGCGCGGCGGATCTTCACCGACACGCGGCCCGCTGCCAGGCCGTGCGCGCGCAGCCGGGCGGCGGTCCGATCGGCGAGCGCGGTCAGGTGCCGCTCGATCTCGGCCGTGTCGCGAATGTCGACCGGGAAAGTCTCCTCCGCACTGATGGATTTCTCCTCGCGGTCGGCCACCACCGGCCGATCGTCCAGCCCCAAGGCCCGCGCGCGCATGGAGGGGCCGTGCTTGCCGAACGCACGCCACAGCGCCTGTGCGCTCGCGCGGGAGGCATCGCCCACCGTATGGATGCCGGCCGCGTGAACCGCCGGCAGCGATTTCGGTCCGATTCCGAACAGCCGATGAATGGGCAAAGTATCGAGCACCTGGTGCAAATTGTCCGGCCCGATGCGGAACATTCCGTCGGGCTTGGCCAGATCGGAGGCGATCTTGGCGAGCAGCTTATTGTGTGCGATCCCGACCGAAGCGCTAAGTTCAGTGGATGCGCGGATACGGCGCCGGATCGCCGCGGCGATCTCCTCGGCGTCTCCGAGCAGGCGCCGGCTGGCGGTGACATCGAGGAATGCCTCATCCAGCGACAAGCCCTGCACCAGAGGCGTGAACTCGCGAAATATCGCAAATACCCGGGCCGAGACCTCCTGGTAACGAGCCATCCTCGGCCGGACACAGATCGCCTGGGGGCACAGGCGGAGCGCCTCGCGCATGGGCATCGCCGAGCGGACACCGAAGCGCCGCACGGCATAGCTCGCCGCCGCCACGACCCCGCGGCCGGAGATGCCGCCGACGATGAGCGGCTTGCCCTTGAGCTCCGGCCGGTCGCGCTCTTCGACCGATGCGTAGAACGCATCCATGTCGACGTGCAGGATCGACCGCACGGCCGCGCGCCTACCGCACGCCTATTTCACCGTGATGGTGATCTTCTGAGAATGCAGCGGCGGATCGAAGGACATGTGCCGGTAGTCCGCGAACACGAGCTCGAGCGTGTGCCGGCCCGGTGCCAAGGTCAGCGTCGTTTCCGTCTGGCCTTTGCCGAAATGCAGCACCTTGTCGCTTGCCGGCAAAGGCGCGTCGAGCTTGAGTTCGCTCAAGTCGGTATCGACCAGCAGGTGATGGTGCCCGGTATTGTCGAACTTGATGCCGGCGGGGGCGACGCCCATGCCCTTCAGGCCGAAGCGGACGGTCACAGGTCCGTGAATCGTCGCGCCGTTGCGAGGAGTGATGAAGTACACCTCCGCGCCGTCCGGCGCCTTGGGCCGCTCCTGCCCGAATGCCGCAGCCGCCAGGATCATCGCACCAAAGGCCAGCCATACACGATTCACCAGCCGTACACGATTCATGAGAGTCTCCAGTTGGGGTCGGATTCAGATGAGATCCTTGACTCCGTCGCGCTCCTCGCACAGCTCGCGATGCGTGGCCAGCATCCTCTCGCGAGAGAATTCATTGATTTCGAGACCCTTGACGATGCTGTAGCGGCCGTCCCGGCAGGTCACGGGATAGGAATACACGACGCCTTCGGGAATGCCGTAGCTGCCGTCGGAGGGCACCGCCATGCTCACCCAATCATTTTCGCGCGAGCCGAGCACCCAGGTGCGGATGTGATCCAGCGCCGCCGAGGCCGCCGAGGCCGCCGAGGACAGGCCGCGGGCCTTGATGACGGCGGCGCCGCGCTGCTGCACGGTCGGGATGAAGTGCTCCTTGAACCAGCCCGCGCCGACCTGGTCGATGGCCGGCTTGCCGTCGACGGTGGCGTGGTGCAGATCCGGATACTGGGTCGCGGAATGATTGCCCCAGATGATCATCTTGTGAATATTGGCAACGGGTACCGACGTTTTCTCGCTGACCTGGGCAAGCCCCCGGTTGTGATCGAGACGCGTCATCGCGGTGAATCGGTCGGGCGACAGCGACGGGGCGTTGCGCTGAGCGATCAGCGCGTTGGTGTTGGCCGGGTTGCCGACCACCAGCACGCGCACGTCGCGGCCGGCGGCCTGGTCCAAGGCCTTGCCCTGGGCGGAAAATATCTTCGCGTTCTCGAGCAGCAGGTCCTTGCGCTCCATGCCGGGGCCGCGCGGCCGCGCGCCCACCAGCATCGCGACATCGCAATCTCTGAAGGCCACCCGCGCATCGTCCGTTGCGGTTACCTTATTCAGCGTCAGAAAGGCGCAATCGCTCAGCTCCATGACCACGCCCTGAAGCGCGGCCTGGGCCGCCGGTATCTCCAGCAGATTCAGGTTGATCGGCTGGTCCGCGCCCAGCATCTGGCCGGAGGCGACTCGAAACGCGAGCGCATAGCCAATTTGCCCGGCGGCGCCCGTGATGGTGACGGTGACTGGCTTCTTCATCGGACCTCCTCTCGCAAAAGCGCTCAATGGTAGCCGAACCGGCTGCAGAACTGGTGATGTATACTACTATACGACCGTGTCACCCATCCCGAACTGGAACGACAATCAGCCGATCTATCGCCAGCTGAGGCACCGGATGGTGGCGCTGATCCTGGAGGGAGCCCTCACCGAGGGAGATCCCCTGCCCTCGGTGCGCGCGGTGGCAGCCGATTACCGCCTGAATCCGCTCACCGTGCTCAAAGCCTACCAGCAGCTGGTGGAGGAAGGGCTGGTGGAAAAACGTCGCGGGCGCGGGATGTACGTGAGCGAGGGAGCTCGCCGGCTGCTCCTGGCCGGTGAACGGGACCGATTCCTGAACCATGAATGGCCGCAGATCCTGGCGGTGATCCACCGCCTGGGATTTTCCGCCGAGGAGCTGTTTGCGCGGCGGCCGGCCGCGACTCCGCCCGCTCCCGCCGCCCGCGACAAGACCGAACGGTGAGTCAATCGATGACGTCTGTCATACGAGCGAAAGACCTTCGCAAGACATTCGGAGCACGGGTTGCGCTCGATCAGGTCAATTTCTCGGTGCAACGCGGTCGAATCGTCGGTCTGATCGGCCCGAACGGCGCCGGCAAGACCACGGCGCTGCGCGCGGTGCTCGGCCTCATCTCGTATCAGGGCCGGCTCGAGGTGCTGGGACGCGAACCGTTTCGCGAGCGCGCCGCGCTCATGAGCGAAGCGAGCTTCATCGCCGATGTCGCCGTGCTTCCGTCCTGGCTGTCCGTGGAACACGCCATCGAGTTCGTCGGCGGCGTTCACCCCAGGTTCCGCCCCGAGCGGGCCCGCGCGCTGCTCGCCAAGTCCGACATCGCCGGCAACCGCCGCATGCGGGAGCTGTCGCGGGGCATGAAAACCATGGTGCACCTGGCACTCACCATGGCGATCGACGCACGGCTGCTGGTTCTCGACGAACCGACGCTCGGCCTCGATGTCCTGGCGCGGCGCGGATTCTACGATGCCCTCGTCAACGATTACATGGACGAGACACGCAGCATTTTGATCACGACGCACCAGGTCGAAGAGGTCGAGGACCTGCTCACCGACGTGCTGTTCATCGACAAGGGTCGGATCGTGCTCGACGCCTCGCTGGACGATATTGCCGCCCGCTTTGCCGCGATTGCCGTCGCCGAGGACCAGCTCGAGGCCGCACGCGCGGCCGGCCCGTTTCACGAGCGCGTGCTGCCCGGCAAGAGAATCCTTTACTTCGAGAATCCCGATTTGCAGCGGCTCGCCTCGTTCGGCGAGGTGACCACACCCAGCGTCGCGGATCTGTTCGTCGCCAAGCTGTCGCGAGCGGCGCCCGCGTGACGATCACTCTTTGGCTGGTGCGGCGGGAATTCTGGGAGAACAAAGCCATCTGGATCATCCCGGCGGCGCTCGGCGCGCTTGTCACGCTGGGCTCCCTGTTCGGCACCATCCAAGCGACGTTCTTCGATTCCACCGGCGAGCCACCCTCGATGGCGGGCATGATGCTGCTGGCGTTCGGCGCCTTGTTCTTCGCGGCGATGTCGTTCTACTCGTACTGGTACCTGCTCGACTGCCTGTACGCGGAACGCAAAGACCGAAGCGTTCTGTTCTGGAAGTCGCTGCCGGTCTCCGACACGCAAACGGTTCTCTCCAAGCTCCTCGTCGCCCTGGTCGCCATACCGCTCGTGTATTTCGCGGCCGACGATGCGACCAGCCTGCTGGTGGCGTTCGTGCTCTCCGTGCGCACGCATTCGGTGCTCGCGTTGTGGCATCCCTCCGTGTGGCTGCAGCTGCAGGCCGCATGGCTCTACGCGATCGTGACCACGGCGATCTGGTATCTGCCGATCACGGGCTGGCTGCTGCTGGTCTCCGCCTGGGCCAGGCGTGCGGTGATATTGTGGTCGCTCGTCCCGCCGCTGGGTCTGATGCTCGCGGAACGCCTGCTCCTCGGTACGCACGCGGTGTCCAGCGTGATCGCCGACCGCTTGACGGGATACGCTTCCCGCGCGTTCAGCGCTCCTCTGCCGGCCGGCGGGTGGTCCGCCGGTCAGGGGTTCGCCGCGCCGACCGTCTGGCCGCTGTTGAATCCGACGACCTTTTTTTCCAGCCCCGACACATGGCTGGGTGCGCTGGCCGGCGCAGTGCTGATAGCGGCGACGATCCAGGTGCGTGCGCGCAGGGTCGACTATTAGCGCCCGTGGCGTGCAAAATAGAGCACCCCCGTCATCCGCCTACGTCCCCAGGAGCGCAGAATGTACAAGACGAAAATCGACCTCTCGGAAAAAACCCGCCGCAACGTCATCGTCATCCTCAACGAGCGGCTGAGCGAAGCGATCGACCTGCAAAGTCAAGTCAAGCAAGCTCACTGGAACGTCAAGGGCCCGAATTTCATCGCGCTGCACGAGCTGTTCGACAAGATTTCCGACGTGGTGCTCGAGCACATCGACGAGATCGCGGAGCGGATCACGAGCCTCGGCGGTACCGCCGAAGGAACCGTGGCGGTGGCCGCCAAGCGCAGCAAGCTCAAGAACTACCCTTTGAGCATCACCGCCGGCAAGGACCACCTGTTCTACCTCTCGACCCAGCTGTCGGTATTCGGCAAGGCCGTGAGATCGGCGATCGACGAGACCGCCGATCTGGGCGATGCGGATACCGCCGATCTATTCACCGGCATCTCGCGCGAAGTCGACAAGTACCTGTGGTTTCTGGAGGCGCATCTGCAGGACAAGGCATGAGGCTACTCCAGCAGATGCGAGAAGTAGCTGTTGCACAGCCGGTTGAGCGGATCGGTGCGCGCGCGCAGAGCGCGGAACAGCTTGGCGCGCTCACCGAATGCCTTGACGACATGCTCCGGCCTCAAGGCCCGCGATTGATTGAAGGTCGGCACCCCGCCCAGGGCGGAGGCGAAGTCATTGAAGTCGATCAGGAACTCATCCCAGCCGCGCTCGCCGGTCGATGAGGGCTCGAGCGTGAACATCGGCCCCGAGAAGCTCACGCTGAACAATGAATTGCGATCCTGGTGCAGGCGGCTCGCGCCGTTCACGACGTTGCAACGGTAGCCGTGCTGCTTGTAGTAGGCCTTGCAGAATGCGACGTACTCGCCCAGTAGCTTGGGAAAGCCGGCCTGCGGAAATCCCCACAGGGTATAGGTGTAGCGGGCCTTCCAGGCTTCCTGGGGGAACTCGCGAATCCACTCGTGGGAGTACAACACGACGTGACGTCCGGCACGATCCAACGTTGCGCGCAACGCACGCTGCATTCCCGACACGACGGCGCCCGCGACGCCCGGCGCCGCGAGCACGCTGCCGACGGTGGAGCCGAAGGCGGGCAGCACGTTGCGCATGACGGACTTCTTGATTTGCCAGATGCCGGAACGGCTGATGCTCGCGGTTTCATCCTGGGTGCGCCGCTCCAAGGTGATCTGATCGCTGAACGGCGAAATGTGCAGCCGCAAGGCTCCGGGCTCTTCCACGATGCGGGTGAAGCGTGCACCGAATTCCTTGAGGGTCAACACCTCGTAGTCGATCTTGACCGGGGTGAGCGGCTGTACCTTGAAGACCGCTTCGTGGACCACCCCGAGGAGACCGAAGCTCGAGCACAGCACGCGTTTCAAGTCCGTATTGCGCTCGCCGATGGTCATCTGTTTGCCTTGCGGCGTGGTCAGCTTGAGCTCGGTGACGAGCGAGGAGAGCTGCGCGCAGCCCGGCTCGTACGAGGGCTGCGGGAGCGTCGTCACCGCCGCCGCGCCCACGGTCATCTGGCCCATTTCCGGCGTGAGCGGCAGCTCCTGGCCGCGCTCCGCGAGCGCCCGGGCGAGCGTGCCGATACGCACACCGGCCTGTGCCCGCACTTCGGTCTCGCCGAACTCCACGATCTTGTCGAGGGGGCTCAAGTTGACGGTGGTGCCGCCGTCGCCGCCGACACAGCGCGTCTGGGAGTAATCGCCGCCGACGATGCGTATCGGCGTGGGGAACTGCCTGGTATTGGTGAGCAGCGCCGGAATCTCCTCGGCGCGCTTGGCTCGCATCACGAGCCTCGGCCGACGATATAGACCCGACGCCGCCGTATCCGGGCCCCGCGAACGATTCACTTTCACGACCATGTTCCCCCCGCGCGCTGACCATCGAGCAAGACCTTGCTGTGGGAGCATCAAAACCTTGGGGGGGCCGCCGACGCGCACCCGGCGCGTCCTTGAGCGAACTGGCGACCCCGCTATCGTCAGGCTTCATGGAAGCCCCTTAGACCGGTGGTTTTGCGTCCCCGCCTTTCGGCGGGTTTGCCCTTGAACAGCCCGCCTACTATGCGAGCAGAGCGGGGAAGATGTAAAGCGGTTTTTAGCCCATCGGGAGCACAATTAGCCCATCAGGAGCACAGTTTCGGCGTGCTCCACGGCTTCGGGCGTACCGCACACGACCACCACGTCGCCCACCTTTAAAATCGTGTCCGGGCCGGGCTCCCGCCCGACGATGCCGTCGCGCCGCACGGCGCTGACCGCCGCCTTGGAGCCCCGCTCGCCGAGTTCCGCGATGCTCTTGCCGACCGCCCAGGCATGCGGAGGCAGGATGACGCTGTGAAGCTCTTCACGAAATGCGTGATTGTCGTCGGGCAGCGCGGTGGCGGTATCACGAAAGTATTGCCGGAGCATTCCATAACGATGGCTGCGGATGTCGTTCACGGTCCGGATCACCCGTGACACCGGCAGCTTCAAAAGCAGCAGCAGGTGAGACAGCAGCATGAGGCTGGCCTCGAAGGTCTCCGGCACGACCTCGGTGGCGCCGGCGGCTTGCAGCTCATCGAGCCGGGTATCGTCCTGCGTGCGCACCAGGATCGGCACGTCGGCGCGCAGAGTACGCACCGAGCGCAGGATGCGCAGCGCCATCGTCGGATTCGCAAAGCTCACCACCACGCAGCTCGCGCGCGCGAGCCCGATGTTCTCGAGGACCTCGACCTGCCCGGCATCGCCGTACACGACCGGATCGCCGGCCTGGCGCCCGGCGCGGACCGGATGAGGATCGAGATCCACCGCGATGTACTCGAAACCCGCTCGTTCGAGCACCCGCGCGATGTTCTGCCCGACCCGTCCGAATCCGCAGATGACGACGTGGTCGCGCTGAACGATCGCGCGAGTCAATTCGGCTTCGCGCATCGCTTCGCTATGGTGCGGCCCCGATTCGCGCAATATCGCGCGCGTGATGCGCCGGTTGTGACGAATCAGCAAGGGTGAGGCCACCATGCTGAGGACGATCGCCGCCAGCAGCGGCTGAACCACGGCGGGATCCGCCTGCCCGCGACGAAGCAGCAAGGTCAGCAACGCGAACCCGAATTCGCCGCCCTGGCTCACCACGACTCCCGCGCGCAGCGATTTGAACCAGCTCCTGGTCGCGGGCCGGGCGGCGAGGGTGACCACCGCGGTCTTGAGCACCAGCATCGTGACCAGGATGCCCGTCACCAGCGGAAGCGTACGAAGCAGCAGCCGTACGTCGAGCAGCATGCCCACCGTGATGAAAAACAGACCCAACAATATCTCGCGATAGGAGCGGATCGTGGCCTCGATCTGATGCCGGAATTCCGTCTCCGCGAGCATCATGCCGGCGAGAAAGGCGCCGAGTGCCAGCGAAAGACCCGCCGCTTCCGTGGCCGCCGCCGAGGCGAGCACCGCCAGAAGCACCGCGAGCGAGAAAAGCTCATTGGAGCGGAAGCCGGCGATCACGATGAACAACGGGCGCAACAGCCAGCGTCCGGCGGCGAGCACCAGCAGCAGAGCGACTGCGGCGATCGCGATCGCAGCGAGGACGTGCGGGGTCGCCGCGCTGGCACCGCCGACGGCGAGCGGCGACAGCAGGCCGAGGAACAGCGGAAAGCTCAGGTCCTGAAACAAGCAGATGGCGACGGCGAGGCGGCCGTGAGTGCGATTGTTCTCCGACTGCTCGGTGAGCTGCGAGATGATGATCGCCGTGGAAGACATCGCCACCGCACCGCCGACGACGATGCCCGCGGTGGGCGCGAGGCGGAAGATCGAGATCGCGGCCGCCGCGGTCGCGGCGGTGGTCATCAGCACCTGCGCACCTCCCACGCCGAGAACCTCCCAGCGCATGGCCAGGAGGCGCGGCAACGAGAACTCCAGCCCCAGGGTGAACACCAGGAACACCACGCCGAAATCCGCGAGCAGGCGGGTCGTTTCGTTATCCGCGGCGACGTTGAGCGCATGCGGCCCCAAAAGCATGCCGACGGCGAGGTAGCCGAGGATCGACGGCATGGCGAGCTTGCGCATGCCCGCGACCACGCCCAGCGCCGCGGTGAGCAGAATCAGAATTTGCAGCAGCGGACCTGGATGCACGGTTCAGATAGCATATATCGATGACTATGCTGGCGCTGTACAGGGATGGCGCGGATTGGCGGCTCGAGCTTCGCGGCGATTGGTCGCTCGGCAACCTCGAGCGCATCGAGGTCGAGCTCAAGGCGCTGGCCGGCCCGCTTGCCGGGCATCTGACGTGCGATTGGTCACAGGCGCTCAATCCCGGCATCGGCACCGTGTGGGCGTTGCTCACGCGGCTGGCATACCTCGGCGGCTCGCAACTTACGGTGCGGCAGGAGGGCCATCCGCCGCAGACGGTCGAGCTGTTGCACAAGCTTAACCTGGAGCTCTGCACCGCGCGCGGCAAGCGCACGGTTGCCGTGCGTGCTCATGAAGGTGCGGTCGGCGCGCTGGGGCGGTGGACGGTGCTGCAGGCGACCGAGGCGGGGCGGCTGCTCGAGTTCTTCGGCCGCATCGCCGCGGTGCTCGGCTCCACCTTCTCGCACGTGCGAATGCTGCGCTTTCCCTCCATCATGCGCCACCTGCGCGAGACCGGCGTCACCGCCGTCCCCATCGTCTCGCTGATCGCGTTCCTGATCAGCGTGGTGGTCGCCTACCTCGGTGCGCAGCAGCTCGCGCGCTTCGGCGCGACGATTTTCGTGGTGGACCTGGTGACCATCGCGGTTCTGCGCGAGATGGGAGTGCTGCTGACCGCGATCATCGTCGCGGGCCGCTCGGGAAGCGCCTTCGCGGCCGAGATCGGCGCCATGCAGCTCAACGAGGAGGTCGACGCGCTGCGCGCCATGGGCTTGAATCCGATCGAGCTCCTGGTCGTGCCGCGGGTGCTCGCGCTGATGATCGCGCTGCCGTGCCTGACCATCATCGCCGATGCGACCGGCCTCGCCGGCGGCGGCCTGCTGTCGCTCGTGCAGCTGCACATCCCGCTGTCGCAGTTCACCGTCCGGCTGCGTGAGGCACTCAGCCCGACGACGTTCTGGGCGGGCCTGGTGAAGGCCCCGGTGTTCGCGCTGCTGATCGGCATGGTGGGCGCGTACCGCGGCATGCAGGTGCGCGGCTCGGCCCGCGACCTGGGCCGATTGACCACGATGGCCGTGGTGCAGTCGATTTTCATGGTGATCTTCGCCGACGCGATGTTCGCCGTCCTGTTCGTGCAAATAAACTTTTGAAATGGCCGCACAAGCCGAGAGCCCGCAGGCCGAGTCGACGCCCATCGTGCGGGTGCGCGGCCTGGTCAGCCGCTTCGGCACGCAGGTGGTGCACGACGGCTTGAGCTTCGATGTGCGCCCCAACCAGATCATGGGTATCGTCGGCGGCTCCGGCGCCGGCAAGTCGGTGCTGCTTCGTACCATCCTCGGCTTGCGGGAGCCGCAGGCGGGAACGATCGAGATCTACGGACGGGACATCCGGCGGCTGTCGGCGGCCGAGCGGCTCGCCATGGTCAGGAGTTACGGAGTGACTTTTCAGAACGGAGCGCTCATCAGCTCGCTCAACGTCGCGCAGAACATTCAGCTGCCGCTGCGCGAAAGCTACTCCATGTCCGAGGATGCGCTCGATGATCTGGTGCAGCTCAACCTGAGCCTGGTCGGTCTTGCCCCCGATGCCGCCGAGAAATACCCCGCGCAGCTCTCGGGCGGGATGGTGAAACGAGCGGCGCTGGCCCGCGCGCTGGCCCTCGAGCCCAGACTTTTGTTCCTGGACGAGCCCACCTCCGGGCTCGACCCGATTTCCGCCGCGGACTTCGATGCGCTACTGTTGTACCTGCACGCCGAGCTCAAACTCACGGTAGTCATGATCACCCACGACCTCGACAGCCTGTTCCGGATCTGCGATCGAGTCGGGGTGATCGTCGCCGGACGCATGATCAGCGATACCCTGCCCGGGCTGCTCGCCAACACCAATCCGTGGATCCACGAGTATTTTCATGGCCCGCGCGCGCGGGGGGCGAAGCTCGCCGCGGACACTCGCACGGCCCGTGACCCGCATGGATAGAGAGACGAATTACGTCGTGGTCGGGGCCTTCGTGCTGCTGGTCATCGGCATGGCGGTCTCGTTCGTCTACTGGTACACGGATCAGAGGGACCGGCGCACCTACCACCCTTATGAGATTTACTACGACGGCTCGGTCTCAGGGCTCACCGCGGGGAGCCCGGTGCGCTACCTCGGGGTGAACGTGGGGAAGGTCGCGCACATCATGCTCGACCCGAAGGATCGCAGGCGCGTGGAGGTGATCGCGGACATCGACGAGAATGCGCCGATCGATTCGCGGACCACGGCACTGCTCAGCCTGCAGGGCGTGACCGGATTGTTATTCATCGATCTCGAGGACGACCCCAACGCGGGGCCGGCCGGCCCGCTGCCCCGGGGAGAGCGGTATCCGGTGATCCGCTCCGCGCCCTCCGACATAGGCGTCCTGCTGCGGCGCCTGCCGGAGCTCGCGAACCATGCGATCGAGCTGGTCAATCACATGGATCAGGTGTTCAGCGCCGACAACGTGCACGCGTTCAAGGCCATCCTGCAAAATGCCCGGGTGGCGAGCGAGCGCTCGCCGCAGATGCTACGGGAGATCGAGGATTTGGTCGCCGATATCAAGCGAGCCTCGGACGACGTCGACAGCGCCGCCGCCGATTTCCGCAACGTCACCGACAAGTCCGGACCGAATCTGGAAGCGGCAATCGCCAACGTGCGGCGGATCAGCGACAACCTGGCGAGCACCTCGGACCGGCTGGATGATTTCGTCTCGAGAAGCGAGCCCGGGCTCGTGCGGTTCACCAATCAGAGCCTGCCGGACCTCGAGCGGCTGATACGCGAGAGCCGCGAAGCCGCGCACGACTTTCGCGAGCTGGCGCGATCCCTCCAGGAGAACCCGTCGCAGGTGCTCTACGAGCCGAACAATCGCGGCGTCAAGGTGCCGCGGTGAGCCTCGCACGGCGCCGGCGCACGATGCCCGGCCTCACCGCCGCCGCCGCGTTGCTGGCGCTGACGGGCTGCACGGGTTCGCTTTTCAAGAGCAAAGAGCCGTTGCGCTCGGTTTACCTGCTGAGCATTGCGCCCGTACCCGCGGCCGCCGCCGTGGACATTTCGGGGGACATCACCATACTGGCGCCGCACGTAAGACCCGGCCTCGATACCCCGAGGATCGCAGCTCTCTACTCGGATCGGCGGCTGGACCATTTCGATGGCGCGCGCTGGAGCGGACCGCTCGCCGAGGTGGTGCAGGATCTCGCGGTACAGGCCTTTCGCGCGGACGCCCGCGTGCACAGCGTGCATGGTGACATTTCGGCGTTCGGCAGCGGGTACTGGCTGGAGATCGACGTGGAGGATTTCCAGGCGGAATATGCCGCTGCGCAGTCCGCGGCCGCTCCAGGGCCTCCGACGATCCACGTGCGCCTCGTGGCGCGGCTCGGCACCTCGAGCGATCGGCGCCTGCTCGGTCAGTTCCAGGCGGATGTCCGCGAGCCGGCCGTGGACAACCGCCTTGGCGCCATCGTCGATGCCTACAACCGGGCGGCAGCCGCAGCGCTCGGCCAGATCGTGGCGGACACGGGGCAGGCGCTGCACGCGAGTTAGCCGCCGGCAGCCTGCCCGACAGGCTAGTACGCGGCGAGACCGGCGGACTGCAGTGCCCGGTATCGCCAGTAACCCGGGGCGATCGAATCGGCGCTCGGTGGATCGGCGGCCGAGCCCGACCATTGTGCCTCGAATGCGTCGTTGAATCGGCGAGCGGCCGGTGCGTTGGCCTGGAGCCTGAGCTCCAGGGCGGAGCTCAAGTCGAGATCATCGAGGGTCAGCCGCGAGAAATCGACCGCACCCACGCTCACCCATAGCTCTCGATGATGACGCACGATGGCCAGCGAAGATCTCGCCTGCCCGGCGGGGAGCCAGCGTACCTCGACGCTTTCGCCGCCCGCGTGCTCGAGCTCCTCGGCAACCGCGCGGTTGGGCGCGGCCTCTCGATCGAGCAACAGCCGGATGCGGGCGCCTCTGCCCGCAGCGTGTAGTGCCGCCTCCACCACGGCCCGGTCGCTGAGGAGCGGTGTCGACAGGCCGATCTCATCGCCGCTCCCAGCGGCCGCGAACGCATCCACCAGCGCGCCCCGGATTGCCCCCTCGGTCAGAAATCGCGCATCGATCGAGCCGACCGCCAAGCCCGCGGGAGGCGGCGCACCCGGCAGCCGGTCATCCTCGGCCGACCAGGCGGCGATCTTGAGCTCACTCGATGCCATGTCGCGGGCAGCGCCGCCGGCGACCGCCACCGCGAGCTGCCCGCCGGCAACCGCGGGTAGCATGCCGATCCAACTCCCGGCCCCATCGTCCGCCACCAGCAGCTGCCGGCGGTCGGCTTTGAAATTCGCGCGGCGGAGCGAGGCCAGGAACCCGGCACGCGGCGCCGTTTCGTCGTAGGGATCGCTCCACCACCCGATCCCCACGCGCCACAGCGCCGTGTACCAGGGCAGCGGATCGCGCAGGCGATCGAGACGGGTGCGCACCACGACGATGCCGGCCCGCTCGAGCGAGTCGAGGTAATGCGCCGGGGTCCCGCCGTACACTTCGGGAAGAGGATCGGCGAGCACGACGATCCTGACGTTGGGGCGCTCGCGCTTGCGGAGCAGCAAATGTTGCCCGGTCTCGCGCAGCAGGGGCGCTTGATCGAGCACGATCATCTGATCCGCTCGATCGATCAATGCCAGCTCGCGCGCCAGGATGTTGCGGGCACCGCCGGTATCCTCGATCACCTCGAGCTGCGATTCGAGCAGCCGGGTGCTGAGCGAGGCCACGTGCGTGCCCGCCGGCAGCGGCTTGATCGCATTCCATGCCACGGTGCCGGCCCAGGCGATGAGCGCGAGCAGAAGGGCGAGTCTCACGCGAGGCAATGTCACGGAGCGGCGCGGTCGGCCTCCGCCTCTTCGATGGCGGTGCCGACCTCCAGCCAGCGCGCTTCCCACTTCGCCGCATCGCCAGTCAGCCGGGCGTACGTCTCGAGCAGCTTGGCGTGGGCATCGACATCCGGCGGGCCGCCGAGCCGGTCCTCGATCAGCGCCCGCTCGGCGGCGATCGCCGCGAGCTTTTTCTCGATCTGCGAGAGCTCGCGCCGCCAGTGGATCAGCGGGTTTGTGGCCGGGGCCTTGCGGGGCGGGGCGGCGGCGGGTCGCGAGCCGCTTCGCGCCTTGCCCCGCGCCCGAAGCCAGGCCTGGTAATCGTCGAGGTCGCCCTCGAATACGCGGAGCTTGCCGTCGGCCGCAAGCCAGAGCGTGTCCGCCACCGTTTTGATCAGATGACGATCGTGGGAGACCACGATCAGGCCGCCTTCGAAGCCTTGCAACGCCACGGTCAACGCATGCCGCATCTCGATGTCGAGATGATTGGTGGGCTCGTCCAGCAGCAACAGATTCGGGCGCCGCGCCACCAGCAAGGCGAGCGCCAATCGCGCCTTTTCTCCGCCCGAGAACCGCGCCACCGGCTCGAACACGGCATCGCCCTGGAAGCCGAATTTCCCGAGATGATCGCGCACGCGCTGCTCCTCGCCGCTCGCGTAGTCGGGGCCGGCCAGCTCGCGCATGTGCCAGAACGCGCTTTCCGCGGGAATGAGCTGCTCCATTTGCTGTTGAGCGAAATAGCCGATGGCGAGATCGGCCGCCGGTGTGCGCCGGCCCGCGAGCGGAGCACTCTCGTCCGCCAGCAATTTCGTCAACGTGGATTTGCCGGCGCCGTTCGGTCCGACCAGAGCGATCCGGTCTTGCGGGCCGATGGACACATCGATGCCGCCGAGCACGATGCGCGGCGCATAGCCGCAGGCAGCCGCCTCCAGTGTGAGCAACGGGCGCGGCGTCTTCAGAGGCCGGGCAAACTCGAATTTGAAGGGGCTGTCGACGTGAGCGGGGACGATGCGCTCCATCTTTTCCAGCATCCGCAATCGGCTCTGCGCCTGCCGGGCCTTGGTGGCCTTGGCGCGAAAGCGGTTCACGAACGAGGTGATCTCGGCAATGCGGCGCACCTGGCGGACCTTGAGTGACTGCTGCAGGGCGAGATCCTCGCTGCGCTTCTGCTCGAACTGGGAATAGTTGCCCGGATAGGAGCGGATGGCGCGATTCTCGATGTGCAGCACCCGGCCGATGACCGCATCTAGAAACTCCCGGTCATGGGAGACGATGATCAGGGTGCTCGGCGCCGCCTGGAGCCATTCCTCGAGCCAGACGATGGCATCGAGATCGAGGTGATTGGTAGGCTCATCCAGCAGCAAGAGATCGGCGCGGGAATTGAGCGCTCGCGCCATGCTGAGCCGCACCCGCCAGCCGCCGGAGAATTCGGCCACCCTGCGCTCGTGCTGGGCCGCCTCGAAACCCAGGCCGTGCATGATGGAGGCGGCGCGCGCCCGGGCCCGGTAGCCGTCGATCGCATCGAGTGCCGCATGCAGGTCGGCGAGCTCCATCGCCGCATCGCGCCGCTCGGCATCCTCGATGGCCGCCGTGACACGGCGCAGCTCGGTGTCGCCGTCCAGAACGAATTCGATGGCCGGACGGTCGACGGACGGGATTTCCTGCTCCAGATGAGCGATCTTCAGCGAGGCCGGGATTTCCAGATCGCCCCGGTCGGCACCGAGCGTGCCGCAAATGGCCGCGAACAGGCTCGATTTGCCGCTGCCGTTGGCGCCGGTGAGCCCGACCCGATCGCCGCGATAGATGGTGAAATTGACGTGTTCGAACAGCGGCTCCGCCGCGCGCCGCAAGGTCAGGTCGCGCGCCGACAGCATCAGGCGCTGGAGTTGGCCTGGCTGCGCAGCAGCGACGGAGCACAGAGCACGCCGTGACAGGGCGCGCCCTCGGCCTGGCTGGCGAGGATCGCGAGGAGCCTTGCGGCTTCCATCGGCTCTCCGAACAACCGTCCCTGCGCATAGAAGCAGCCGTGCTTGCGCAGAAACTCGAGTTGCTCCGAATTTTCCACGCCCTCGGCGATCACTTCGAGATCGAGGCTCTTGCCCATTTCGATGATGGTTCGAACCAGCGCGGCGTCGTTGCTGTCGACGGCCACGTCACGCACGAAGGACTGATCGATTTTGAGGGTGCCGATGGGAAACTGTTGCAACGCCGAGAGGGACGAGTAGCCGGTGCCGAAGTCGTCGATCGCCAGGTGCAATCCCATCGAGAACAACTCCTTCAGGAGCCCGATGGTGCGCTTCGGATCGGTCATCAATGTGGTCTCGGTGACCTCGAGCTCGAAGCAGGTGGGCGATACGCCGTATCTGGCGAACACGTTGCGGCAGCGCGCGATGAAACTCGCCTGTTTCAGCTGCCTGAGCGAGAGATTGATCGCGATGCGGCCGGGCTGCGCGACCGTCGCCTGCCAGTTGCGGTAATCGGCGCAGACCCGGTTCAGCACCCAATCCCCGATTTCCCAGATGAGGCTGGATTCCTCGGCAAGGGGAATGAACTGCGACGGCGAGATGTCGCCGTGCCCCGGGAGGCGCCAGCGCAGCAGCGCCTCGGCGCCCACGATGCGGCCGCTGCGCAAGTCGACCTTGGATTGATACAGGATCACGAGCTCATCGCGCTCCAGCGCCCGACGCAGCTTGCTCTTGAGCATCAGGCGCTCGACCGCGGCCGCATTCATCTGCGGCACGTAGAACGCCAGGTTATTTCCGCCGTTCTGCTTCGAGTGGTACATGGCGGCGTCGGCGTTGCGGATCAAATCGATCACGTTTTCCGCGTCGTAGGGGCAGATCGCGATGCCGATGCTGGCGGTGAGGTACACTTCCTGCTGGTTCACGTAGAACGCCCGGCTGATCTCGTCGAGGAGCGTCCGCGCCAGCGAGCCCAGGCTCGGGCGGTTGTCGACATCGAGGGGCAGCTCGTCGACGAACATCGCGAACTCGTCGCCCGCGAGCCGACCGATCACCGTGTCCTTGCTGAGCGCTCGGGTCAGCCTCTCGCTCAAGATCTCGAGCGTCCGATCGCCGGCCGCGTGACCGAAGGTATCGTTGACCTCCTTGAACCGGTCGAGGTCCAGATACAAAAGCGCCAGCGAGCGCTGGTTGCGCCGCGAGCGCGCGATCGCCTGTTGCAGCAGGTGCTGGAACTGCATGCGATTCGGCATCTTCGTGAGCGTGTCGTAGCGCGCCAGATAGCGGATGCGCCGCTCCGCCCGCTTGCGCTCGGTGATGTTGCGCGCCACATAGATGTCACCCTCGAACAGCGGATCGGCCGACGCGATGGCCGAAGCGGCCATCGACACCGGAATCGTCTGGCCGCTGGCCGTGCGCAGCACCGTTTCACGGGCCTCGGTCGCCGTCGGCGAGAGATCGAAATTGCCGCGATGCTGCTCGTCGATGAAACCGGCCAGCGGTTTGCCGATCAGCTCGTCCTCCGAATAACCGAGCAGCGCCTGGGTCGCCTCGTTGCAGCTCTTGATGAGCCCATCCGGGGAGGTGACGATCACCGCATCGCTCAGGCTGTTGAGGACGGTGTCGAGGTAATTCTTGGTAATGGTGGTTTCGCTGAGCTTCTGTCGCATGCGCTCGAGCGCGAGTTGCAGCTCGCCGATTTCGTCGCGCCGGGCGACGGGCAGCGGACTGGTGTAGTCGCCTTCGCCGATACGGTCCGCAGAGCGAACGAGCGCCGAGAGGGGTCTTGCGAGCTGGCTGGCGACGAACCAGGCCCCGAGCAGTCCGAATGCCAGCAGGGGCAAGGTCACCCGCGCGAGGAATCCCCGCATGCGCTTGAGCTGGCTGCCTTGTTTATCTTCGAGCTGGGTGTGAAGACCGGCCAGGGTCTCCTGCATTCGTTCGCGGCTGACCCAGATCTTGAGCCTTCCGCCGCCCTGCGGTCCCTGTGCTCCCGCCACGGCCGGTATGGCGGTGGCCACCACCAGCGGCTCGAGCGTCGCGGGTCCGACCTGGTCCGCGCGCCCGAAATCGGATTGATCCGGCGGGTTATTGCCACTGTACAGCACGCCGCCCTGGGCATCCCGCACCTCGACGCGCTGCACGTCCTGCTGCTCCAGCACGTGCGCCGCAATCGGCGCGATCGCGGCCTGGTCGTGCCCCGCGAGCGCCGGCGCGAGCAGCGCGCCGGTCATCTTGCCGACGCTGTCGGCGCGTACCTCGAGGGCGTTCTGAAGCTTTTGCTCGACCGTCGCGTAGGTCAGCCGCGAGATGTCCGCGGTGTCGATCCGATGCTCGTAATACGCGACTCCGCCGAGCAGCAGCGAGAGCACGGCGCCGATCCCGAGGGCGAGCAGTAGATACTGCGTTTTGAGGCTCTGCGGCATTGGCGGATGATACTCGTTCACATCCCGGCCCATAAGGGGCCGGGTACAATTGAGCCCATGACCGCCAAGATGCGCGTGGATATCTTTTCCGACACCATTTGTCCCTGGTGCTACCTCGGCAAGCGCCGCTTCGAGCTGGCGATGTCCGCGCGACCGCAATACGAGCCGCGGATCCATTGGCGCCCCTTCGAGCTGAATCCGGAGATGCCCCTGGAGGGCGCGGAGCGTGCCGCCTACATGGCGGCCAAATTCGGCGATATGTCCAAGGTCGAGGAGACTCAAGCCGCGCTGGTGCGCCATGGCAAGGCGGTCGGCCTGGAGTTTCGCTTCGACTTGATCGAGCGCGTTCCCAACACGCGCCGCTCGCACATTTTGATCGCCCATGCGGCCCGCCATGGGCTCGCGAGCGAGGCCAAGGAGCGCGTGATGCAGGCCTACTTCGAGGAGGGATGCAACATCGGCGACGTGGAGGAGCTGGTGCGTCTCGGCGTCGAAGCCGGCCTCACCGAGCGCGAGACCCGCGCCGCCATGGTGCTGCGCGCAGGTCAGGACGGCGTGGTCGCGGCGGAGCGCCATGCCGCCGTGCTCGGCATCACCGGCGTGCCGGCCTTCATCTTCGATCGGCAGTACTCGGTGTCCGGCGCCCAGGAGATCACGACCTTCGTCGAAGTCATTGATCAGGTCATGGATTTCGCGGCCGCCCGCGAAATCGCCTCGTGACCGTCTAGTGACTCCCACCGAGCTTACCGGGCGCTCGCGCAGCCACATCGTCGATGTCGAGGAGCCGGCGTGCTCCCTGCACATCCACGCCCGCGCCGCATTCCTCGAGCTGCGCCGGTCCGCCGCCACTGCCGGCTTCGATCTCGTGCCGCAGAGCGCGTTCCGCGATTTCGAGCGGCAGCTCGCCATCTGGAATCGCAAATGGAGCGGAGCGGCGCCGCTCTATGGCGCGCGGGGCGAGGTCCTCGACGCGCCGAGCATGACCCCGGCCCAGCGCATCGACGCCATCCTGCGCTGGTCGGCGCTCCCGGGCGCGAGCCGCCATCACTGGGGCACCGATGTGGATCTCATCGACCGGGGCGCGCCGGCGCCCGGCTATCGCGTGCAGCTGGTGCCGGAGGAATACGCCCCGCCCGGGCCGTTTGCGCCGCTCGCCGAGTGGCTGGAGGCGAATGCGGCGCGCTTCGGGTTTTTTCGGCCCTACCGAGGGGTGCTGTCGGGGGTGCAGGCGGAGCCCTGGCACTTCAGCTTCGCGCCGGTGGCGGAGCCGGCGCGGCGGCGGTTGACGGCGGAGGTGCTGCGGGAGGCGCTTGTGACGGTGGAGCTGGCCGGCAAGGACGCCGTGCTGCCGCGGATCGAGGAGCTCCACGCCCGCTATGTGGCGGGTATCGACTGGCCTTGAGGGCCGGCCGCCTCGGGCGCTTCTACGCTTCTACGCCCACAGCGTCTTGAGCCGATTCACCATGAGCCCGCGCACTTCGCCGAGATGCCCCCCCTCGGCCGTGAACAGCGGCGGATTGCGCCGCAGCATCCGCCAGCGCTCGGCGCGCAGGATGCCCTGCAGATACTCGAGGTTACGGTCGATGGCTTCCATGTAGGGATTCTTGCCGCCGAACAGGGGTTCGAGGAACCGGTGGGCGCGCTCGAACTCGCCGTCGAGCCGCTGGGTACGGGTCTCGCGCACGAAGCTCGGGGTTTGCCGGAGCAGGTCGAGACCCGAGCTGTAGCGGACCTGCATGGTGCCGTCGCTGGCCGGCGCGGCGGCGAGGCCGCCGAGCACGAACTCGGGGTAGAGCCGGTCACGGCACTTTTCGAGGTAGCACCGATCGGCCATCTGCGCGATCAGATCGGCGGTGCCCAGCAGGTAGCCGAGCTTCCGGTCCCGCCCGTCCGCCAGATGAATCTGGCCCAGCTTGATCTCGTAGCCGGTGAAATGCACGATCCGGGTGGAGATCGGGATCCACGCGTCCATGCCGATGGTCGGCAGGAACCGTGCCAGGAAGCGCGCGCTGCGGGTGACGTGGTACAGCGTGAACTCGGCGCCGTTTCGATGCTTCAGATCATCGAACTCGCGGATGTAGCCGGCATCGTGGAACAGCGAGGTCACGAGCGACATGGCCGCGCGCTCGGCGCCGACCCTGAGCTGAGGCTCGACGCTCGATTCGTACCCGACCAGCAGGCGTGCCATCGCCAAGGTCATGTCGAGCGAATGCTGGCGGTCGTGATAGATGGTATCGACGCCGTGATAGCCGGGCATGCGGCCGGAGAACAGGCGCTCGAATTCATCGAAAGCGACGGCGACGCGGTCGTAGGACTCGCCGGGCCAGCCGGCAAAGAAGAGCTCGCGTACCGCTTGCGACACGGCGGCGGTCGAGCTCACCTGGACGGTGTTGGTGACGTCGTAATCGTTACGGCGCAGATCGTACATCCGACGAAGTTTAAGCCGCAAAGGCGGGTGCCGCCATGTGCGCAGTTCTCATTGATATGTCAAAACCGGCTGACGGGCCGCCCGGTCGGCGCGGCGGCCGTGGACCGTCGGATCAGTACACCTTGAGGCCGCCGAACTTGCGTCTGACGCGTCGCGCAAGCGTGACATATCCCAGCCAAAATCCGAGCGCCGCGAAGGCCAGCATCGCGAGCGCGGCGGTGCCGAGGCCGATCGAGTGCGGGGCGGCGGCGTATCGGGCTCCCGCACGCGGCTGACTCTGCGCCGCGCGGGCGGCGTCCAGGTCGGCCTGATTGGCCGTCAGCTCCTGCTGCAAGCGCTCCATCTCGGCGCGCGCCGCCGCCGCGGCCAGCTCCGGTGTGGTCGCATGACTGCGGTCGAGCTCCTCCTGGAGCTGCTTGACGCGCACGATCGCGGGCACCTGGCTGGTGAGATAGGTATTCTTGACCCAGCCGGTCACGCCGTCGCCCAGTCGAACCTGGGTGTAATCCGCGGCGGTGGCGAGCGTCTCCACGCTCGCGCCCGAATGCAGCGTGGCGAGGCGCTGACCTTGGTTGTTCTGTTCGGAATAGACGTTGAGGACGAGCTGGTCGGTGACGTAAGCGGTGGCCGCTCCGGCGTTCGCGGCGACCGACAGCATCGCAGCGGCGGCCGGCCATTTCACGCGGCGATACCGGTCCGTTTGAGGAGCGGCCGTACGTCGGGCGGGCGGCCGCGGAAGCGCACGAACGCGTCCATCGCATCCAGGCTCCCGCCGCGCGCCAGAATTGAATCGACGAACCGGGCCGCTGTCGCCGGGTCGAAAATCCCCGCCTCCTCGAACGCCTCGAACGCGTCTGCGGCCAGCACTTCCGCCCACTTGTAGCTGTAATAACCGGCGGCATAGCCGCCGGCGAAAATATGCGAGAAGCTCGCCGGCATACGGTTGAATGGTGCGGCCGGCGCCACCGCCACCCGCTGCCGGACCCGCTCGAGGGTCTCGCCGATCCGCGCCCCGGCAGCCGGATCGAAATCCGCGTGCAATTCGAAATCGAAGGTCGCCAGCTCGATCTGGCGCAGCGTGTCGAGAGCCGCATTGAACGTGCGCGTGCCGAGCAGCCGCTGCAGGATGTCGGCCGGGAGCGGCTCGCCGGTTTGCACGTGCGCGGAGATCAGCGGCAGCACCTCCGGGCGCCACACGAAGTTTTCCATGAATTGACTGGGCAGCTCCACCGCGTCCCATGCCACGCCGTTGATCCCGGCAATGCTGGGGTAGGCCACCTGCGTGAGCATGTGGTGCAGTCCGTGACCGAACTCGTGGAACAGCGTCGTCACCTCGTCGTGGGTGAGGAGCGACGGCGCGCCGCCGACCGGCGCCGTGAAATTGCACACCAGCTGCGCCACCGGGATGGTTTTTCCCGAAGGCAGCGACTTGGCGATCACGCACTCGTCCATCCAGGCGCCGCTGCGCTTCTCGGCGCGCGAGTAGGGATCGAGATAAAAGCCGGCGACGGGGTGCCCCTGGAGGTCGACGAGGTCGTAGTAACGGACGCTCGGATGCCAGACGCTGACGCCGGTACGCTCGCGGACCGCTATGCCGTAGAGCCGCTCGGTCACGGCGAACAGCCCCGAAAGCACCTTGGTCAAGGGAAAATAAGGCCGCAGCGCTTCCTGGGACACCTTGAACCTGCTCTCCTGCAGCCGTTCGCTGAAGTACGCCAGATCCCAGGCTTCGAGCTTGCGGCCCGCGAACTCCTCGAGCTCCGAAAACTCGCGCCGCGCGGCGGGCCGGCAGCGGCGGCCCAGATCCTCGAGAAAGCCGAGCACCTGCTTGCCGCTCTTCGCCATCCGCGTCGCCAGCGCATAGTCGGCGTAATTCGCATAACCGAGGAGCTGCGCGAGCTCGTGCCGGAGCGGCAATATCTCATCCATCACCGGGTTGTTGTCGAAGCGTCCCGCGCTCGGCCCGAGCTCGGAGGCCCGGGTGACCCAGGCCTCGTAGATGTCGCGCCTCAACGTCGGGCTCTCCGCGCTGGTCATCACCGTCATGTAGGTCGGCTGGTCGAGCTTGAACAGCCACCCCGGCCGGCTCGCCTCCCGGGCATCGGCCGCCGCCCGATCGATCGCCGTGGCGGGCAGGCCGCGGAGCTCCGATTCGTCGCTGACCCCGCGCGAATAAGCGCGGGCCGCGTCGAGCACGTTCTCGGAGAATTTCGTGGCGAGGTGAGCGAGCCGTTGCACCACGTCGCGGTAGCGGGCCTTCTTGTCCGCGGGCAGGTCGACGCCGGCCAGGCGGAAATCACGCAGCGCATTCTCGACCAGCTTGCGCTGCGCCGGCTCGAGGCGCGCGCCCTCGTTCTCCAGAACCCGCGCGTAGCCGGCGTGGAGCGCGGCATTCTGCCCGAGCTCCGAGGAATAGGCGGTCAGCAGCGGCACGCACTCGTTGTACGCCTCGCGCATGGCGGGCGAATTGGCGACCGCGTTCAAATGGCCGATGGGGCTCCACACGCGGCTCAATCGATAACTCAGCTCCTCGACCGGCACCACCAGCGAGGCGAAGGTGGGGTCGGACTGGGCGGTCAGCGCGGCCAGCCGGGCACGATTCTCGGCCAGGATCGCTTCGAGCGCCGGACGCGCATGCGCCGCCTCGATGCGTTCGAAAGCGGGCAGGGAATCGAACTCGAGCAGAGGATTGTTCACCACGGAATTCTACCAGTGCGAGCGTATATCATGCGTCATTCGACCTCTTCATTCGACGGAGTCCCTCAATTGACCAGCGAAGCGTTCGACCTCATCAGCATCGGCGGCGGCAGCGGCGGACTGGCTGCGGCGCAGCGCGCCGCGGAATACGGTGCTCGAACCGCGGTGGTCGAGTCCGGACGGCTCGGTGGGACCTGCGTGAACGTCGGGTGCGTGCCCAAGAAAGTCATGTGGAACGCTTCCGGCATCGCTTCCGGGCTCGCCGATGCGGCGGATTACGGTTTCGGCGTCTCGCCGGGCGATCACGACTGGGGCGTGCTGAAGCAGAAGCGCGACGCGTACGTGGCGCGATTGAACGCAATTTATGCCCGTAACCTGCAAGCCAAAGGGGTCATTCACCGCCGGGGAGCCGCGCGCTTCGTCGATGCGCATACCATCGAGGTGAACGGGGAACGGCTCAGTGCCCGCCACATCGTCATCGCCACGGGCGGCGTGCCCATCGTTCCCGAGCTGCCGGGAGCGGCTCTGGGCATCACCTCCGACGGCTTCTTCGAGCTCGAACGGCGTCCGGCACGCGTCGCGGTGATCGGCTCGGGCTACGTGGCGTGCGAGCTGGCGAGTGCATTCCATGAGCTCGGCAGCCAGACCGAGCTGTTCATCCGCAAGGATCACCCGCTCACGCATTTCGACGTCATGCTGGGCAAGTCACTGATGCGGGAGATGCAAGCGCAAGGCATCGCCTTTCACACCGGGGTCGTGCCGGCGGCGCTCCTCGAGCGCTCCGGCGCCAGGACGCTGGTCGCCGCGGACGGCCGCGAGTTCGCCGGATTCGATTGCGTTCTGTGGGCGGTGGGCCGCTCCGGGAACGTCGCCGGCCTCGATCTTTCGGCCATCGGTATCGAAAGTACCGCCGACGGCTTCATCGTCACCGACGCCTTCCAGAACACCAGCCTCGCCGGGGTCTACGCGGTCGGCGACGTGACCGGCCGGCCCGCTCTCACCCCCGTCGCGATCGCGGCGGGCCGCCGGCTGAGCGATCGATTGTTCGGCGGCAAGCCCGATCGACGGCTGGATTACGAGCTGATCCCGAGCGTCGTGTTCACGCATCCGCCGATCGGCTCGGTCGGCCTGTCCGAGAGCGAGGCGCGCGCCAAATATGCGGACGCGGTCAAGGTCTACGTGGCGGAGTTCACGCCCATGTACCATGCCGTGACCACGCGCAAGACGCGCACCGACATGAAACTCGTGTGCCTGGGACCCACGGAGAAAATCGTCGGCTGCCACGTCATCGGCCAGGGCGCCGACGAAATGCTGCAGGGCTTTGCGGTGGCGATGCGCATGGGGGCCACCAAGCAGGACTTCGACGATACGGTCGCCATCCACCCGACTAGCGCGGAGGAGCTGGTCACCATGCGGTGAGGGCTACTGGATTTGCTGGAGCGCCGCCAGGACGGGCTGCGTGCTCGGGCGGATTCCGCGCCAGAGCAGGAATGATTCAGCGGCCTGCTCGACCAGCATGCCCCACCCCTTGCTGATGCGCGCGGCGTGCTGCGTGCCCGCCCAGTGCGTGAACGGGGTGTCCGCGCGTCCATACACCATGTCGTAGCAGAGGGTTTGCTCGCCGACCAGCCCCGCGGGCAGCTCCGGCATCTCGCCGGCGATGCCCGCGGAGGTCGCGTTCACGATCAAATCGTAGGGCGGCCCCTCGAGCTCGGAGAATGTGCAGCCGACGGTC
Organism: Steroidobacteraceae bacterium; assembly: GCA_036272515.1. Classification (GTDB taxonomy): domain Bacteria; phylum Pseudomonadota; class Gammaproteobacteria; order Steroidobacterales; family Steroidobacteraceae; genus Bog-1198. The sequence continues at coordinate 27,038 of DATAYO010000083.1, forward strand.
TGGCCCGCATCGGCGAATTCGGCGGCGAGCTTGCGCGCCTTGTAGGGCGTGCGGTTTGCGATGGTGAGCGAGCGCAGCTCGCGCTCGAGCAGCGGCCCGACCACGCCGCGCGCCGCGCCGCCGGCACCGAGGATCAGCACCCGCTTGTCGGCAAGATCGATTTGCAGGTTTCGCTCGAGATCCGTGATCAGGCCCACGCCGTCGGTGTTGTCCCCGAGCAAGCTCGCGTTCTCGAAGAACGCGATGGTGTTCACCGCCTGGGCGCGCGCGGCGCGCGGCGTGAGCTCGTTGACCAGCTCCGCGGCGGCCTGCTTGTGCGGGAGCGTCACGTTGAGGCCGCGCACGCCCGAGGTCATCAGCCGCAAGGTTTCGCGCCGAAAATCGTCCGGAGGGATGTCGAACAGCCGGTAGACCAGGTTCTGTGCGGCCGCCTTGGCGAACATGCCGTGAATGAAAGGCGACCAGCTGTGCTCGACCGGGTGGCCGACGACGCCGTACTGATCGGGCGCGCCGACTTCGTGCGGCAGAGTCACGATGCCAGCCACCCCGCGGCCCGCTTGGCGAAGTAGGTCAAGATGCCATCGGCGCCCGCTCGTTTGATGGACACGAGGGCTTCGAGGGCGACGGCCCGCTCATCGAGCCAGCCGTTCGCTGCGGCGGCCATGATCATCGAGTACTCCCCGCTCACCTGATAGACGAAGGTCGGCATCGCGAAATGCTCCTTGACCCGCCGGACGATGTCCAGGTACGGCAATCCCGGCTTGATCATGACCATGTCGGCGCCCTCGGCGATGTCCATCGCCACCTCCCGCAGCGCCTCGTCCGAATTGGCCGGATCCATCTGATAGGTGTGCTTGCTGCCACCGCCGAGCTGCCCGGCGGAGCCGACCGCCTCGCGGAACGGACCGTAGAAGCTCGAGGCGTATTTCGCCGCGTAGGCGAGGATTCGCGTATGGGTCAACCCGGCGGTCTCGAAGGCCGCCCGGATGGCGCCGATGCGCCCGTCCATCATGTCCGAGGGTGCGACCACGTCGGCGCCGGCATCGGCGTGCGAGCGGGCTTGCCGTACCAGCGTCTCGACCGTCAGGTCGTTCATCACATAGCCGGACTCGTCGATGAGCCCGTCCTGGCCGTGCGTGGTGAACGGGTCCAGGGCCACGTCGGTGATGACGCCCAGCTCGGGAAACTCCTTTTTGACGGCGCGCACCGCCTGCTGGGCGATTCCTTCGGGATTCCAGGATTCGCGCGCATCCAGGGATTTCTCGTGCGCCGGGACGACGGGGAACAGGGCGATCGCGGGAATCGACAATCGCATCAGCGAGTCGCATTCGCGCACCAACTGGTCCACGGAAAGCCGCTCGATCCCCGGCATCGACGCGACCGGCTGGCGCTGCCCGTGACCCTCGACCACGAACAGCGGATAAATCAGCGAATCGACCGTGAGCTGCGTCTCGCGCATCAGCCGCCGCGAGAATTCGTCGCGGCGCATGCGCCGCAAGCGCGTGCTCGGAAATGATTCGGCCCTGATTCCGGTCATATCGATTGTGACTCCTGACGGCGCCCTCTACTCTGCGATACCGGCCGGGCCGTGTCCGGCGGACCTGCGCCCCTGCGCGCCACCCAGTCGGGCCCCGGATGCAACCCAATTGCGGGATTATCGCCATGACGCGCTAATATCGCCGGGAAAATATCCCATGCCGGGTGCTGATTTATACATGAAGGACGACCCTGGCCCAAGTCTGAACCGCGCTCGCTTCCAGGCGCTGTGCCAGTCGTTGCGCCCCGATCTGGTGCGGTTCGCGTTCTGGCTGGCGCGTGATCAGGCTTTGGCCGAAGACGTGGTGCAGGAGACCATGCTGCGCGCCTGGAAGGCTCGCGACTCGCTGCTGGACGAAACCGCGGCCAAGCCCTGGTTGCTGACCATCGTGCGTCGCGAGTACGCGCGCAGCTTCGAGCGCAAGCGGCTGGTGACGGTGGACATCGACGACCTGATCGCCAAGGAAGAGCCGATGCTGGCGGCATCCGAGGATCAGGAGCTCGCGGAGCTGCGCGCGGCGCTGTTCAAGCTGCCCGAGGACTACCGCGAACCGCTGGTATTGCAGGTGCTCATGGGATACTCCACCGCCGAAATCGCAGCGGAGCTCAATCTCACGTCGGCCGCAGTCCTCACCCGGCTGTTCCGGGCCCGCAAGCAGCTGCGGGCGTTGTGCGGAGAAGACACGAGCCTGGACCCAGAATGATCGATTGCAGACAATATCGACGCTCGATTCTCGCCGATCCCCATGGTCAGGATCCCGAGTTCGGACAGCACCTCGAAGGCTGCACGGAGTGCGCAGCCTATACGGAGCGGTTGCTACGCTTCGAGGGCAAGCTCGCGCGGGCGATGCGGGTGACACCGCCAGCCGCCGCCGCGGCGGCCGAGAGTCGGGGGCGCGTGATTCCCTTTCGCAGACGCCACGTGCGCCTGCGGGGCGGGTGGCTCGCCATGGCGGCGAGCGTGCTGCTTGGATTGGTCATCGCGGGCGGCCTCTGGCTGGGGGCACCGCATGCGAGTCTGGCCGCGGATGTAGTGGCGCACATGGCGGGCGAGCCGCAAGCCTGGACGCGCACCGATGTGCCGGTTCCGTCCCCCGCGCTCGCCGCCGTGCTTCGCAATACGCACCTGCGCCTCAAGCCCGGGGCCGGCATGGTGAGCTACGCGCAGAGCTGTCTCTTCAGAGGCCACCGGGTGCCGCACCTGGTGGTGCAGACCGAGATGGGCCCGGTAACGGTCATGGTGCTGGTTCACGAGAATGTCTCGAAGGCCGAGCCGTTCGATGAGCAGGGGTACCGGGGGGTCATCGTTCCCATGCCCGGCCACGGAAGTCTCGCCGTGCTCGCCAAGGATCAATCCGGTGACCTCACCTCGGTCAAGAAGATCGCGGCGCGGGTGCAGGACGCGATCGAGTGGACCAGCTGACGGGGATGCGCAGAGCGGCTGAGCGCAGCCGGCAAAAGTCGCTAAAGCCCCGCTTTGCCTAGCAGATCGATCAGCCGCCGCGAACTCGCGGCGAGCCTCGGATGGTCTGCTTCGAACTTCACGGCGGCTCGCTCGAGCCGGTCCGCCAGCGGGGCGGCTCGAGCCGCTGCGGTGCCGCCTGACCCTTGCGGGCCGGCGTCATCGAGTATTCGCTGGATGTCCTTCAGAACATCCGAGAGCAGCGCGCTCGAGCGAGGGTCGACCTGCCGCGTGTGGCGGAGCTCCTCGTGCAAGGCTGCAAGTTGCTCGCGCAGGGTCTCGGGATTCACGGTGTCACCCTCCTCGCACGTCCCACGGTGGCGGTGCGCATCGCTATTGTGCCACTCGTTCACCCGTAAGGCGCGCCACCTCGACGTATCCTGAGCCGGATCCGGCCGAGCGGGGTGCCGCCACGGCCGCATGGATCGCCGCATAGGCGGCGGTGAGGTAATCGTCGGCACCGTACGGGGGATTGACGATGATCAGGCCGCTGCCGGCCAGCCCCAGCCCGGCATCGTCCGGGCGGACCGCGAGATCGGCGAACAGCATCTTCGGGATACGCAGCGACTCGAAACGGGCATGCACCCTGCTGCGCTGCTCGGCGCTCAGGATCGGATACCAGATCAAGTACGTGCCGGTGGACCAGCGGCGATAGGCATCGTCGAGCGCCGCCAGCAGCGTCTTCAGCTCCTCGGCGCTCTCATAGGGCGGGTCCATCAAGACCAGCCCGCGCCGTTCGGGCGGCGGAAGCAGCGAGCGAAGCGCCGCATAGCCGTCGCCCGCCTCCACCCGGATCCGTCCCGACGATTTCAAATAACGTTCGCCCGCCCGTGCCTCCGCGGGCATCAGCTCCACGAAAACCGCGCGGTCCTGGCTGCGGAGGGCGCCCGCGATCTGGGCCGGCGAGCCGTGATAGCGCGCCAGCCGTCTGCCGCTGCGCGCTCGAATCGCCGCGAAATAGGCAGCGAACAGCTTGTCTGCGGGCTGGATCTCGAGCAGGCGCTGGATCCCCTGATCCGCCTCGGCGGATTTCCTCGACTCGGGGGAGTGCAAGTCGTAAGAGCCGCGGCCGGCGTGCGTATCCAGCGCGAAAAAGCCGGCATCCTTGCGCTTCAGCGCCTCGAGGCAATAGACCAGCGCGACGTGCTTGGCGATGTCCGCGAAATTCCCGGCGTGATAGATATGCTTGTAATTCATGGCGCACGCATTGTGCACGTCTCGAGCGCGGGGGAGAATTCACGTATGTACGAGCTATACATCGCCAACAAGAACTACTCCTCCTGGTCGCTGCGGCCCTGGGTGCTGATGCGCGAGCTCGCGCTGCCTTTCACCGAGCGCCTGCAGCGCTTCGGCGATTCGGCCGCCTGGGCGGGTTTCAGAAAGATCTCGCCGAGCGGCAAGGTACCCTGCCTGATCGACGGCGGGACCACCGTCTGGGAATCGCTGGCCATCGTCGAATACCTTGCCGAGCGGCACGCCGGCGTCTGGCCGGCCGACTCCGTCGCACGCGCCTTTGCCCGCAGCGCCGCGGCCGAGATGCACTCGGGTTTCGTGGAACTGCGCAATCGCTGCTCCATGAGCTGCGGCGTGCGCGTCCGCCTGCACGAGATGCCGGACGCGCTGGTGCGCGATCTCGCGCGGCTGGAGAATCTGTGGAGCGAGGGGCTGTCCCGCTTCGGCGGCCCATTCCTGGCCGGCCGGAGCTTCAGCGCCGTGGACGCGTTTTTTGCGCCGGTGGCGTTTCGGGTCCAGAGCTACGGCCTCGCTCTCGGCGCCGCAGGCTTGGGCTACGTCGAGCGCCTGCTGGGCCTCGCATCCATGCGCGCCTGGTACGAGGATGCGCTCGAGGAAACGTTTCGCGACGAGCCTCACGAGGAAGAGATGTCGCGCGTGGGCCGCCTGACCGAAGACCTGCGCGCGCGCTGAGCGCCCCGCGCCTTCACGCCGAAGCGAGCTCTCGCAGGTAGTCCCTGGGATGCAGAAACTCATCCTGGAGCCGGGCCTCCGCAGATCCGGCCGGTGCGTGCCAGTCGTACTCCCAGCGCGCCACCGGCGGCATGGACATCAGGATCGACTCGGTGCGCCCGCGCGATTGCAGCCCGAACAGCGTCCCGCGGTCGTAAAGCAGATTGAATTCGACGTAACGGCCGCGGCGGTAGAGCTGGAAATTTCGCTCGCGCTCGCCCCAGGGCTGTGCCCGCCGGCGCTCGACGATGGGCAGATACGCGGGTAGAAAATGATCGCCGACGCTGCGCAGAAAGTCGAAGCAGCGCCCGAAGCCCCCTTCCGCGAGATCGTCGAAGAACAGGCCCCCGACGCCGCGCGTCTCGTTCCGGTGCGGCAGGAAGAAGTACCGATCGCACCACTGCTTGTAGGTGGGATAGACATCCGCGCCGAAAGGTCGGCAAGCATCGCTCGCGGTGCGGTGCCAGTGCAGCACATCCTCGTCGAAGGGGTAGTACGGCGTCAGATCGAAACCGCCGCCGAACCACCAGTGCGCAGGCCCGTTCTTGGGGGTGGCCAGCAGAAATCGAACATTGCAATGAGTGGTCGGCACGTAAGGGTTGCACGGGTGAAAGACCAGCGACAGCCCCATGGCCTCGAAGGCGGCGCCCGCGGTGAGCGGCCGGGCCGTCGAGGCCGAGTTAGGCATTTCTTCGCCGAACACGTGGGAGACCGACACGCCCGCGCGCTCGAAGATCGCGCCGTCGCTCAGCACGCGGCTCTCGCCGCCGCCGCCGCCCGGCCGCCGCCAGGCGTCACGGCGAAAGCTCGTCCCGTCGACCGCTTCGACGGCCGCGGTGATGCGATCGTGAAGCTCGCCGAGGTAGCTTTGCACCGCCCGAGGATCCGGAGCTGCGGGCGCCGGGGTCGATGCGGTGGATTCGGTCATGGCTTCAGCCTTTCGGCTTCCTCGCGCGCGCGGCGCTCGTCGATCGCTTGGCCGATTGCTTGGCCGATTGCTTGGCCGCTCGGCTGGCCGTGCGCTTCGGCGGCGGCGCCTCGGCGGGCGCGCGCTTCTTGGCCGCCGCTTTCGAGCCCTTGGCCGCGAGGCGCTGCGGAGCGGCGCCCGGCGCGCGGCCTTTTTTGAGCGGCGTCGACTCGGTGGCTGCGGCGCGGCCGTTCGCGCCCGGTGCATTCTTGGCCGCCTGGCTCGCGGCGAGCTTGCTCTTGCGGCCCCACTTGCCGAAGGTGCGCACCGGTGCCGCGGCCAGCATCGATCGACATTCCTCGAGCGTCAAGGTCTTGGGATCGCGCTCCTTGGGAATCTTGGCGTTGCGGGTTTTGTCGGTGATGTACGGACCGTAGCGGCCGTTCAGCACCTGGATGCCGGCGTCGGGAAAATCCAGAATCAAGCGGTTCGCATCCGCGATCTGTTTTTCGCGGATGACCTCGAGGGCCCGCTCCAGGGTGACGGTGTAGGGATCGTCGGTTTTCAGCGAGACGTACTTGGCGCCGTACTTGACGTACGGACCGAAGCGTCCGGTATTGGCGGTGATCTCCTCGCCGTCCGCCGTCGTGCCGAGCTTGCGCGGCAGCTGAAACAGCACCAGCGCCTCGGCGTGAGTGATGGTGTCCATTTTCTGTCCGGGCCGCAGACCCGCAAAGCGAGGCTTCTCCTCGTCGTCCTTGGTGCCGATCTGCACGAACGGACCGAAGCGGCCCATGCGCACCGTCATCGGCTTGCCGCTGACCGGATCGGCGCCGAGATCGCGCGCCTGCGCCACCTCATCCCGGCTCACCGACTTCTCGGTGTGATTGACCAGCTTGATGAAGGGCTTCCAGAACTTGTCGAGCAGCGGCACCCATTCCTCTCCGCCGGTCGCGACCGCGTCGAGCGAGTCCTCCATCTTTGCCGTGAAGTCGTAATCGACGTACGTGGTGAAGTACAAGGTCAAGAACCGGCTCACAATCTTGCCGATGTCGGTCGCGGTGAAGCGGCGGTTTTCGATGTCGACGTATTGGCGGTCGCGCAGGGTCGAAATGATGGACGCATAGGTCGAGGGACGGCCTATGCCGTATTCCTCGAGCGCCTTGACCAGCGAGGCCTCCGAGAAACGCGGCGGCGGCTCGGTGAAATGCTGCGCCGGAGTCACCGCCAGGAGCTTGACCTTGTCGCCCTCGGACATGGGCGGCAGCACGTGGTCGGAGTCGTCCTGGACGACGTCGTCCATGCCTTCCTGGTACACCGAGATGTACCCGGGCTTGACCAGGGTCGAGCCGTTGGCGCGCAGCACGGTGCGTTGCGCGGAGCCGGAAGCCAGGAATTCCACCGCCACGGTATCGAATATCGCCGGCGCCATCTGGCACGCCACGGTACGCTTCCAGATCAGCGAGTAGAGGCGGAACTGGTCGCTCTCCAGTTTCTTCTCGATGTCCGCGGGCACGATGCCGGCATCGGTCGGCCGGATCGCCTCGTGGGCCTCCTGCGCGTTCTGCGACTTGGTGCGGTAGATCCGGGGCTCCTCGGCGAGTCCCTCCCGCCCGTAGAGCTTGACGATGACCTCGCGAATCTGGCCGATCGCCTCCTGCGCGAGGTTGACCGAGTCGGTGCGCATGTAGCTGATCAGGCCGACGGCGCCCTCGCCGATGTCCACGCCCTCGTACAGCTGCTGTGCCACTCGCATGGTTTTTTGGGCGCTGAAGCCGAGCTTGCGGGCGGCTTCCTGTTGCAGGGTCGAGGTCGTGAACGGCGGGGCGGGGTTGCGCCGCCGCTGTTTGCGTTCGACCGAGACGACGGTGAGCTCGCCGCGGGCGGCCTCCTCCAGGGTACGCACCGCCTCGTGTGCGGCGGTGTCGTTGGTGAAGCTGAATTGCTCGACCTTGGCGCCGCGAAATTCCACCAGCTTGGCGGGGAATTTCTGCCGGGTGTGCTCGAGCTCGGCGTCGATCGTCCAGTATTCCCGCGGCACGAATGCCGCGATCTCGTCCTCGCGCTCGCAGATCATCCGCAGAGCCGGGCTTTGCACGCGTCCCGCGGAGAGACCCGGGCGGACCTTCTTCCACAGCAGCGGCGACAGATTGAAGCCGACGAGGAAATCCAGCGCGCGGCGCGCCTGCTGGGCGTTCACCAGGTCGATCGACAGGCCTCGCGGGTGCTCCATTGCCTCACGCACCGCATTCTTGGTGATCTCGTAGAACACCACGCGCTGCACCTCCTTGCCCTTGAGCGCGCCATCGGCCTTCAACAGCTCGTGCAGGTGCCAGGAGATGGCCTCACCCTCGCGGTCGGGATCCGTGGCGAGGTACAGCGACCGGGCTTTCTTGAGCGCCCGCGAGATGGCATCAACGTGCTTCTGGTTGCGCTCGACCACCTGGTACTTCATTGCGAAGTGGTGCTTCGGATCGACGGCGCCTTCCTTGGGCACCAGATCGCGGACGTGTCCGTAGGAGGCGAGGACCTCGAAATCCTTGCCCAGATACTTCTTGATGGTCTTCGCCTTGGCCGGCGATTCCACGATGACGAGGTTTGAGCTCAATGGGGTCGTCTGGGGGTCGTCTTGGGGGTCGTCTGGGGGTCGTCTAATGCAGGGCGTCCGAGCGCTCTTCGAAGACCAGGTCTTCCATCTGCGCGTAGGCGCTTTCCTGGCCCGGTTGGCTGAACAGCACCATCAATACCACCCACTTCACCTGGTCGATGTCGATCTCGTCGGCCTCGAGCGCCATCAGCCGGTCGATGACCAGCTCGCGCTGCGCGCCCGAGAGGATTTTCACGTTCTCCAGATACATGAGATACCCACGCACGTCGGTATCGAGCCGCAGCAGCTCCTGGCCGCTGAAGATGCGAACCGCGCGCGCGGTCGCCTCCGCGACCTTGCCGAGCGGGCCGCCGGACAGCCCGTCGAGCCATTCCAGGGCCCGTTCGATGTCCGCCTCCGCAAAACCCGCCCGGTCGAGCTCGATTTTCAAGATATCGCGGTCCGGCCGGGGCTCGTCGTCGGCGCTCATGTAATTCTCGAATAGATAGATGAGCAGATCGAGAACGTTATCTTTCACCTCCGGCTCTCCTGTTGGCGACTCGGGAGTAGCGGCCCCCGGGGGCGGCCTGAACGTGGCCTTCGAGCTCGAGGATCAGCATCATCGAGGACACGGCTTCTGCCTTGAATCCGGTGCGTGCGATCAACATGTCAAGGTCCGCCGGATCAAAGCCGAGCGCATCTAACAAGATTTTGTGTTCCTTGTCCATTCCCGGTGCACCGCGCTCGTGTGCCGCCGCGCCGCGAGCGGCTCCGGGGGCGCGGCCGAAAAAGGCGGAAAAATCCAACCCGCTCAATATGTCATCCGCGGTTTCGGCGAGCCGGGCGCCGCGCTTGATGAGTTCGTGACAGCCGCGGGCCAGAGGGTTGTGGATCGAGCCGGGTACCGCAAAGACCGGTCGCCCCCGATCCCGCGCGGCACGCGCGGTGATCAGCGAGCCGGAGCCGCGAGCCGCCTCCACCACGACAATTCCCATGGAAAGACCCGCGATGATGCGATTCCGCCGCGGAAAATTGGCGCGGCGCGGGGGCGTCCCCGGCGGGAATTCGCTCAGCAGGACCCCGTCGCGGCGGATGGACCCGGCAAGATCCCGATTGGAGGCGGGATAAATCACGTCGACGCCGCTTCCCAGGACCGCAAGGGTCACGCCCTGGGCGGCCAGTGCGCCGCGGTGCGCCGCAGTATCGATACCCTGGGCGAGCCCGCTGACGATCGCCACTCCCCGCTCGGCGAGCGCGTACGCGAGCGCAAAGGCGGTTTCCGAACCTTGCGGAGTCGGATTGCGGCTGCCGACGGCGGCCAGCAGCGGCTCACCGAGCGCGTCGAGATTGCCGGCGGCATAGAGTGCGATGGGCCGATCCGCGAGTCCCTTGAGCAACCGCGGATATTTCGGGTGGGTGAACGGCACCAGATGGTGAGCCGCCGTTTCGAGCCAGACAAGCTCGGCCGTGGTCGCCGCCGCCGGCCGGCGCAGGTATTCGCGCGCCGGAGCGCCAATCCCGGCGCGAGCGCGCCAATCGTCTCCTGCCGCGAGCAGAGCGGCGGCGGAGCCCGCCAGCGCAAGTGCGGAGCCGAGCGCCGCCGCGTCGAGTCCCGGGGTGCGCGCGAGCGTGAGCCACGCGAGTTTCTCGTCGCAGAGCCGCATGCCGGCCATTCTCGGCCGCGGCGGACGGCCCGTCAGCGGCCGGAGCCTGCGTCATTGCAGAGATATGCGCGTATCAGGGCGTCTGGATGTGGTCGTCCACGTGAATCACGTCGGTCGCTTCCATGACCAGCCCGAAGCTCATGCGCTCGAAGGTCTTGAACACCATGAAGGTGCCGGTCCTCTCGTCGGGAATGCGGACTTTCTTCGCGAACATGGTCGCGGTCGGATGCACGAAACCCTTCTTGGAGTTGTCGTACACGTCCGGCTGGAAGGAATACACCGCAAGCACGTTGCCCGGAACCAGGCCGTCGCGTGCGCCGCGGTTGATGACCACCACCTCGTATTGGCCGATGACCGTCACACCGTCCGAAACCGCCATGATGCTGCCCTTGATCGGGACCTTCGGGGAGCTCGGAATGAAATCGAGCGGCACGTCGACGCCGCCCGCGAACAGCTTGTCGCCCGGATAGGTCTCGCGGTTCGATGCCGTCACGATGAGCGTCGCCGGATCACCGATCCGCGTCACGTGACCGGCGCCGGTATACACCCCGCTGTAGCCGAGGATGCGGTTGTCCTCCGGGTCGCGCAACGGCTCGCCGACGCGCACGAAGTTGTAGTTCACCCCGAGCTGCGCGGGTTCCTTGAAGCCGACGGCGTAGACGGTGTTGTCCTCGGACATGACCACGTGGTCGTCGCGCGTGCCGAGCACGTGCGGGGCCATCTTGATCTGCTCCTTGTCGAGCACCGAGGGCTTGGACATGAAGGCGGCGATGGTTTCGTACGGAATCGTCGTGATCGCCGCCTCGAGCGGCTGACTGCGTACCCGCGGCTCGACGCGCGCGCTGTCGCCGCGCTCCAGACCCGGCTGCAGCACGATCCGCGGCTGCCCATTGATGTACACCAACCGCAAGGTGTCGCCCGGATAGATCCGGTGCGGATTCTGCACCTGCGGATTCACCTGCCATATTTCAGGCCAGTACCAGGGGTCCTTCAAAAACAGCTTGGCGATCGCCCAGAGGGTGTCGCCGCGCTTGACCACGTAACTCTCGGGGGCGTTCGTGGCGAGCGCCACGCCGCCCGACGGCTGGGAGGACATCGGCGGCAGAGGCGTGGTGGAGGCGCCGGAGCCGCCGTCGATGGCGGCTTCCATGGCGGTCCGGTCATCGCCCACGACCGTCCCCTGGATGCCGTCACCGGCGTCGGCCGCCGGAGGCGGAGCGGCCGGAGGAGGCGCAGTGCGGCAACCTGCCGCCGCGATGGCGAGTAGTAGGACAATCGATCGTTGGCGTCGCATTCATTCGCTCCCTTGAGTCGCCAGCCTATGTTGCCGGGCCGGCTGGTATACTGCCGGCCTGACCCCGAAGACTGGGACGTGTCGCCCGTTTTTGGCGGATCAAAGGGCGCTCGCGCCGCCGCCTACAACGAGCATTAAGTTAAGCAGCGGCGGAACTTTATCAACTATCTTCGGCCGAAAACACGATATCCATCTCATAACTCCCATGACAAAGCTCGCAATTCTGGAGTATCCGGATCCGCGCCTGCGCACCAAGGCTGCGCCCGTGACCGCAGTCGATGATGCGCTGCGAAAGCTGATCGCCGACCTGCTGGAGACCATGTACGCCGCCAAGGGCATCGGTCTCGCCGCGAGTCAGGTGGACGTGCACCGTCGGCTCCTGGTGCTCGATGTGAGCGACGCGCGCGATCAGCCGATGGTGTTCGTCAATCCGGAAATCCTCCAGGCCGAGGGTCGCGCGGCCGGCGAGGAAGGCTGCCTGTCGCTGCCCGGCATCTACGACAAGCTCGAGCGCGCGATGCGAATTCGTGTGCGAGCGCTCGACGCCCAAGGCGAGACCTTCGAGCTCGACGCCGAGGGCATGCTGGCCGTCTGCATTCAGCACGAGATGGACCATCTCGAGGGAAAGCTCTTCGTCGACTATCTATCCGAGCTCAAGCGCCAGTTGATCCGCCGGCGACTGCAAAAAGAACGCAAGCAGCGCCCTGCGGAGGGCAGTGGGCTTCGCGTTCGGGCGCCCGCGATCTGAAGGAGCTTGCTTGAGTATTCAGAGTGGCCGCTCCCGCGGCTGACGACGGCCTGCGGCGCTCGCTCCGACTGGGATTCGCGGGGACGCCGGAATTTGCGGTGCCCGCGCTTGCCGTCCTGGCGCAATCGGGACACCGGGTCGCAGCCGTTTTCACCAAGCAGGATCGGCCGGCCGGTCGTGGACAGAGATTGCACATGAGCCCCGTCAAGGTCCGTGCCCGCGAGCTCGGGCTGCCCGTGCATCAGCCCGCGAGCTTCAAGGACCCCGGCGCTCGCACGGAGCTCGAGGCACTCGAGCTCGATGCACTCGTGGTGGTCGCCTACGGTCTGATCCTGCCCAGGGAGGCGCTGGCCGCACCGCGCCTCGGCTGCTTCAACATCCATGCATCCCTGCTGCCGCGCTGGCGCGGCGCGGCGCCGATCCAGCGCGCAATCCTTGCCGGCGATCGCACCACCGGAATCAGCATCATGCGCATGGAGGAGAAGCTCGATACGGGCCCGGTGCTGACCCGACGCGCCATCGCGATCGACCCGCTCGACACGGCCGGTACGCTGCATGACCGGCTGGCCGCACTCGGCGCCGAGCTCATCCGCTTGGCGATCGACGAGGTGGCGGCCGGCGCCGCGGTCGAAACCGCGCAGCCGGAGGACGGGGTGACCTATGCGGAAAAAATCACCAAGGCCGAGGCGCTCATCGGCTGGCATGAGGATGCCGGGCGGGTGCTCGACAAGGTCCGCGCGTTCAATCCCGCGCCGGTGGCCGAGACACGATGGGATGGACACCAATTGAGGATCTGGGAGGCGGCGCCCGGCGGCGCCGCTCCTCACCACGCCGCTCCGGGGACCGTGCTGTCAGCCTCGCCGCGCGGTATCGAGGTCGCCTGCGGACGCGGCGCGTTGAGCATTCTGCGGCTGCAGCTCGCGGGCCGCAAACCAGTGGCGGCCGCCGAATTCGTCCGCGCACACGCTCTCGCCGGCGCGCATTTCTCGGGCACATGAGCCCCGCGCCCGCCAGCGCCCGCTCGCTCGCCGCCCGGGCGGTCGCCCGGGTTCTCGAGGATGGCATGACGCTCGATGCGGCGCTCGCGGAGGAGCTCGCACGCGCCCCGGCCGATCTGATTCCGCCGGTACGCTCGCTGTCGTTCGGTGCGGTCCGAGGTTTTTACCGGCACGAGGCAATCCTCGCCCGCGTGCTGTCGCAGCCGGCGGACTCGCTGGATTTTCTGGTGCGCGCGATTCTGTCGGTCGCGCTGTTCGAGCTCGAGGATGCGCGCACGCCCGATTACGCGGTGGTGGACGCCGCGGTGAAGACCGCGAAAGCGACGCAGGCATCGCGCGCCTCGGGTCTCGTCAATGCGGTGCTGCGGCGCTACCTGCGCGAGCGCAGTGCCCTGGATGTCGAGATCGCGCGCAATCCGGCGCTGCGACATGCCTCGCCCGGATGGCTCGCCGATTTATGGCGGGCGGATTGGCCCGGCCGCTGGATGGAGCTGCTCGCCGCCGCGGACGGGCAGGCGCCGATGTGGCTGCGCGTCGACCGGCGTCGCGCCACCGCTCAGGAGTATCTGGAGATCTTGCGCACTGCGGGCATCGCCGCCCGGCTCGAGCCTCGCGTACCGCAGGCGCTGGTTCTCGAGTCGGCGCGCGATGTCGGCGATTTACCCGGTTTCGCGGACGGCCTGGTCTCGGTACAGGATCTCGGCGCGCAGTGCGTGGCCTTTCCGTTACGGCTCGAGCCGGGCCTCAAGGTGCTCGATGCATGCGCGGCGCCGGGCGGCAAGACGATGCTCATGGCCGAGCGTGAGTCGGACCTGGCGCGGCTGATCGCGCTGGACATCGATCCCGTGCGCCTCGGGCGCGTGCGCGAGAACCTCGAGCGCGGGGCATTGAGCGCCGAGCTCAAGCGCGGTGACGCCGCTTCCCCCGCCGCCTGGTGGGACGGCACACCGTTCGACCGGATCCTGCTGGATGCGCCCTGTTCGGCGCTCGGCGTGATCCGTCGTCATCCGGACATTCGTTTGCGCCGATCGCCGCGGGACATCGCCAATATGCCGCCGATCCAGGGCCGGCTGCTCACGGCGGTCTGGGGAATGCTGGCGCGCGGCGGCCGCCTGGTGTATTCGACCTGCACCCTGACGCATAGCGAGAACCGCGGCGTGATCGCCGCATTCCTCGAGAGCACTCCGGATGCGGCGGTGGTGCCCGCGCGTGACTGGCCGGGCTGGCCCGGCTTCGGGGAGGGGGACGAGCTCGGTCAGCAGATTCTGCCCGGTGAGGCGGGTGCCGACGGCTTCTATTATGCTGCGCTGATCAAACAATGAGCGTGCTCCTGACATTGCGCCCGGCGCGAGCCTTCTTGCTGGTTGCGGCGTTCGCGCTCTGCATCCCGGCCTCGCCCGCCCATGCGGACGGGCTGGACGGGCGGTTCGACGTGCGCTCCGCGGACCTGGAGCTCCGCGACGGCGTCTATCATCTGAACGTGCGCCTGGATCTGCCCATCAGCGAAGCCGTGCGGCGCGGCCTTTCCGAGGGAGTGCCGCTCACCCTCGAGATCGATCTCGATGTCGAGCGCGTGCGTCAATTGCTGCCGAACTCACGGGTCGCGGAGCTCACGCAGCGCTACCACCTGCAGTACAACGCGGTCAGCGGCCATTACGTCCTGCGTAACGACAACAGCGGGCAGCAGGAATCGTTCGCAACCGTCGATGCCGCGCTCGAGTCGTTGTCCGAGGTTCGAGGCCTGCCGGTGCTCGACAAGGCGCTGCTGTCGAGCGACCGGCGCTACGAGGCGAGCGTGCGCGCCAAGGTCGACTACGGTACCGTGCCCTTCACCCTGCGGGTGCTCATGTTCTGGGTCAGCGAGTGGCATCGCGAGAGCGACTGGTACACATGGACGCTGCAGCCTTAGTCCGCAAGCACGGCGGCGCGGTGCTCGGCGGCGTCGGCGTCGCCCTGTGGCTGGTCGCGCTGTACCTGCTGGCGTCGGCCGCGCAGAACTCGGCGCAATTCGATCGCTGGCTGCCGTGGATCCTGTTGATCAACATCTCGGGTTTGCTGACCTTGCTCGTGCTGCTGGCCGCGAAGCTGTACCAGCTGGTCAAGGATTTTCGCAGGAACGTGCCCGGTTCGCGCCTCAAGGGCCGCACCGTCGCAATCTTCAGCGCACTCGCCGTGGCGCCGATTCTCGTGGTCTATTACTTCGCCCTGCAGTTTCTCAATCGAGGCATCGACAGCTGGTTCGAGGTCGAGGTGAGCCAGGGATTGAAGGACACCCGCGAGCTTTCGCACGCGGCCCTGGAAGTACGGGTGCGGGAGTTCCTGCAGCACACCGAGGTGGTCGCGCACGAGCTCTCCGGCCTGCGCGATTTCAGCCTGATCACGACCCTGGACCGGGAGCGCCGCGACTCGGGCGCGCTGGAATTCACGGTGGTGGGCGCGCAGGCGCAGATCATCGCGACCAGCTCCGATCGCCCCATGGATACGCTGCCGGTCCCGGCGACCGATGAGATGATGCTGCAGGTGAGGCGCCGCCGCTCGTACGTGAGCCTGGACACCGACTCGGCGGGAGGCTATGTGATCCGCGCCGCCGCCCAGCTCGACGCCAATCCGAGCGCGGCCTCTCACGTGCTGGTCGCGCTCTACCCGGTCCCACAACAACTGAGCCAGCTGGCGGACACCGTGCAGCGCTCGTACACGCAATATGCGAACCTGGTGCAGCTGCGGCGTCCGCTCAAATCCACCTTCGTGCTGATTCTCACCTTCGTGGTGCTGATGTCGCTGATCGCGGCCGTGTACGGCGCTTTTTTCGCCGCGCAGCGCCTGGTGCAGCCGGTGCAGGATCTGATCGCCGGTACCCGGGCGGTGGCCAAGGGCAATTACGACACGCAGTTGCCGCTCCCGTCGCGCGACGAACTGGGGTTTCTCGTGACCTCGTTCAACGACATGACCAAGCGCCTGGGGAGGGCGCGCGAGGAGACCCGACGCAGCCAGCAGGCGGTGGAGGCGGAGCGCGCAGGTCTTGCGGTCATCCTGGCGAGGCTCTCGACCGGCGTCGTCGCGCTGACGCCCGACCTCATCATGCGCACCGCCAACCAGGCGGCGAGCGCCATCCTCGGCGTGGACCTCGAGGCCCAAGTCGGGAAGCGCTTCGATCAGTCCATCAACGACGGCGAGCTGTTCCAGCACTTTCTGGCGGCGGTCAAGACGCGACTGGATACGGCGCAGCTCGACTGGCGGGAACAGCTGGAGCTGCCCTCCGACGCCGGCAAGCGCGTGCTGATGTGCGCCTGCACCGAGTTGCCGACCGACGGCGGCGGCGGATCGGGGGTCGTGCTGGTGTTCGACGACATCACCACGCTTCTGCAGGCGCAGCGCGATGCGGCCTGGGGCGAGGTCGCGCGCCGGCTCGCCCACGAGATCAAGAACCCGCTCACGCCGATTCAACTGGCGGCCGAGCGCATGCGGCGCAAGTTCCTGGACAGCATGAATGCCCAGGATGCCCAGATCCTCGAGCGCGCGACGCATACGATCGTCGCCCAGGTCGATGCAATGAAGCAGATGGTGAACGCCTTCAGCGAATACGCGAGGGCGCCTGACATGCATTTCTCGCCGTTCGATCTCAACCAGCTGGTCACCGAGGTCGTCGATCTCTACCGCTCGCACGATAACACGGCGGAGATGAAGCTCGCCTTGAGCCCGCTGCTGCCGGCGGTTTCCGCGGATCGGGTGCGCATCCGGCAGATTTTGAACAATTTACTGACCAATTCGCTGGAAGCGCTCGAGGGAAGGCCCGACGGCCGCGTCGAGATCGAAACTCACGTCGCCGAAGATGGTCCCAAACAGATGGCGGCAATCATCGTGGCGGACAATGGTCCCGGCTTTCAGCGCGACTTGATCGGCACGGTGTTCGATCCTTATGTCACCAGCAAGCCCAAGGGCACCGGCCTCGGACTCGCGATCGTGAAGAAAATAGTGGAAGAGCACGGCGGGCGAATCGAGGCGGATAATCGGCGTTCGGGCGGCGCCCGGGTGCGTATCCTGCTGCCGTTGGGCGAAGGTGCGCGTGGCATGATCAGCCGAGAGCCGCGCAAGAGCGAACAAAGGAGAGAACGCGTATGACCGCTTCTAGGATTCTGGTGGTGGACGATGAGGCGGATATCCGCGGGCTTCTGAAGGAGATCCTGGCCGACGAAGGCTACGAGGTCGAGGTCGCCGCGGACGCCGCCCAAGCCCGTAGCGTGCGCGCGGCGCACGTGCCGGATCTCGTGCTGCTCGACATCTGGATGCCGGACACCGACGGCATCACACTGCTGCGGGAGTGGTCGGTGACCGACGGCTACGACTGTCCGGTGGTGATGATGTCGGGCCACGGGACGGTGGAGACGGCGGTCGAGGCGACGCGGCTCGGCGCCTTCGATTTCGTGGAAAAGCCGCTCTCGCTGACCAAGCTCCTGCGTACCGTCGAGCGGGCTCTGGATGCGGGCCGCCGCAAACGCCTGTCCGAGCGCAGCCGCGGCTCGGCCCTGGCGGTGCCCATCGGCAAGAGCAGGCTCACCCAGGCGCTGCGCGAACAGCTGCAGCAGGCGGCGGCGAGCACCTCGCCGGTGCTGCTGATCGGCGAGCTCGGCGCGGGTCGCGAGGCGTATGCGCGCTACCTGCATTCGCTCTCGGCGCGCTCGGCCAAGCCCTTTCATGTGGTGGTGGCGGCGAGCCTCGGCGCGGATCCCGCCTCGGCTCTGTTCGGCAGCGAGCGCGACGGCAAGGTCACCCTGGGCGCGCTCGATCAAGCCTCCGGCGGCTCGCTGTTCATCAGCGGACTCGAGGATCTCTCGAGCGAGGCGCAGCGCGCCCTCTTAGGCGCCATCGAGCAGAACGGTTTCACGCGCGTGGGCGGACGGGAGCGGGTGCCGCTCAACGTGCGCTGGATCTCCTCGGCCCAGGAAGGCTTCGAGGGATACTCCTCGCCGGAGCCGTTTCGGCGCGATCTGGTGGCGCACCTGAACGTCATCACCTTGCGGGTACCGCCGCTGCGCGATTACGCCGAGGACGTGCCCGATCTGCTGCGCTATTACGTCGAGCGCCTGGTCGATGACCAGCACCTGCCGCTGCGCCGCTTCAGCGTGGCCGCGCAGAACCGGCTGCGCAATTATCCCTGGCCGGGAAATCTCAGCGAGCTCAAGAACCTGGTGCAGCGGGTGCTGGTGCTCGGCGCGGGCGAGGAGATCCGGCTCGAAGAGATCGAGCGCGAGCTCGCCGTCAAGATGGCGATCGACGAGCCGCTCGTGAAACAGGATTTGCTGGCGCTCCCGCTGCGCGAAGCGCGCGAGCAGTTCGAGCGCGCCTATCTCCAGCAGCAGCTTCTGCTGTGCAACGGCAAGGTCGGTCAGCTGGCCAAGCGCGTGGGTATGGAGCGCACCCATCTTTACCGAAAACTTCGGGCTTTAGGCGTCGATTTTCGTCAATTGGGCGAAGATTGAGCGCCATGTTGCGCCGCGTCGTCAGTCGCCGACGCGGATCACCAACACATCCACGTCCGCCTTGCGCAGGATCGAGCGCAGGCGGTTGAGCTCGTCCAGTTTGGAGATCGGGCCGATGCGGATGCGGTGCCAGGTATCGTTGTCGACCGACACCTTTTGCACCTTGGATTCGACTCCCTGCAGAGCCAGCTTCGCGCGCACGCGGTCCGCGTCGGCAAAATTCTTGTAGGAGCCCGCTTGAAGCACGTAGGTGCCGCTGCGGGTTTCCGGCACCGCGCGAGTGTCCGGGCGCACGTCCTTGTCCTTCTCCGGCACCACCACCTCGAACTTGGGCAGCATGTCGTAGAAGGCATAGGATTTCGCCGAGTCGCCTTGCGTGCCCGCGTCGGCACCGTCGCCCGAATCGCCGCCCCGCGGCTTCCTTTTCTCGATCTTCGCCGCGCTTCGGGGGCTCGGCGCCGCATCGGCGGCGTCCGGCCGATGGTCCTTGATGTAGACCGCCGCGGCGAGAGCCAGGCCGGCGGCCAGGCCACAGGCGACGCCGACCCATCCGGAAAATCCCGGCGCCGGCCGTTTGCGTTTCGGCTTGTAGTCGCGCGCCATCTCGCCGCGGCTACATCGTATCGGGTGCGGACACGCCCACCAGGCGCAGTCCGTTTCGAATCACGGTCTGCGTGGCCAGAGCGAGGCTCACCCGCGCATCGCGCAGCGCCTCATCCCCGACCAGAAACTGATGCGCGCTGTAGTAGGTGTGGAAATCGTTCGCGAGATCGCGCAGGTAATGCACCAGTGCATGCGGCGCGCGCTGCTCCGCGCAGTACTGCACCGTTTCCGGAAAGGCGCCGAGCCGCTTGATCAGCCTGCTCTCCTGCGGTTCGACCAGCAGGCCGAGCGCGGCCGCACCGCGCGCCGGATCGTGCTCGAGCCCGCGTTCGGCAAGCTGCCGGCGCACGCTTGCGATGCGGGCGTGCGCGTACTGGATGTAGTACACCGGATTGTCGTTGGAGCGCGCCTTGGCCAGCTCCAGGTCGAAGTCCAGGTGCTGGTCGTTGCTCCTCATCACGTAGAACAAGCGCGCGGCGTCGTTGCCGACCTCGCCGCGCAGCGCCCGCAAGGTGACGAATTCCCCCGAACGCGTCGACATCTGCGCTTTCTCGCCGCCGCGGAACAGGGTCACGAACTGTACCAGCCGCACCTCGAAGCATTCCGGCGGGCCGCCGAGCGCGATCAAACCCGCGCGCAGGCGCGCGATGTAGCCGTGATGATCCGCGCCCCAGACGTAGAGCAGATGCTCGAAGCCGCGCTCGCGCTTGTTGAACACGAAGGCGATGTCCGAGGCGAAATAGGTCTTGATGCCGTTCTCGCGCACCATCACGCGGTCTTTTTCGTCGCCGTAGTCGGTGCTCTTGAACCAGAGCGCTCCGTCCTTGAGGTAGGCATGCCCGCGCTCCTTCAGTCGCGCAATAGCGCGGTCGATGGAGCCGTCCTCGATCAGCGCCCGCTCGCTGAACCAGGAATCGAACGTGACGCCGAATTCTTCCAGGTCCTCGCGGATGTCGCCGAGGATGGCCGACAATGCATGATCCAGTACGCGCCGAAACGCCGCATCGCCGAGGAGCTGCCGCGCGCGGATGATGACGGCGTCGATGTACTGATCCTTGTCGCCGCCTTGCGGCTCGTCGGGCGGAAGATCGGTGAAGATCTCGGCCGGACTCCTGACCAGCGCGGTTCCCTCGGCGGCGTACAGATCGTCGGCAATGGCGAGCAGGTACTCGCCACGATAGCCGTTGGCCGGAAACACGAAGCGCTCGCCGCATTTCTCGAGGTACCTGAGCCAGGTGCTCGCGGCGAGAATTTCCATCTGGCGGCCGGCATCGTTGACGTAATACTCGCGGCCGACCCGATAGCCCACCGCCTCGAGCAGGTTGGCGACGCTCGCGCCGAAGGCGGCATGGCGGCCGTGGCCCACGTGCAGCGGGCCGGTCGGGTTCGCCGAGACGAACTCCACGAGCACCGGCCGCCCGCGCCCGAGGTCGGAGCGGCCGTAGCCCAAGCCCAGCTCGAGAATCCGGCCGATCTCGGCGCGATAAGCGCCCTCGTCGAGGAAGAAATTGATGAAACCGGCGCCGGCGATCTCGGTGCGGGCAACCGCGGGGTGCGCGGGCAGCGCCGCCTGCAGGGCTTCGGCAAGCCGTCGCGGGTTCTGGCGCGCAGTCTTCGCCAGACGCATCGCGACGTTGCTGGCGAAATCGCCGTGCGATGCCTCGCGGGTGCGCTCCACTTCGATGTCGATGTCACGCCCTTGCGCCGGGACCAGCGACTCGGGCAACGCGGCCAGCGCCTGCTTCAGCAAGCTCTCGATCAAAGTCTTCAAGGCGGATCCGTCGATACGTCAGTTCATTTGGGGGCCCGCAGTGTACCGCAAACGCCGCAGGGCCTCGTCCACCCGGGGCCCTAGTCCACCTCCAGCGGATCCACGTCGATGGACCAGCGCACCCCCTTGGGCCCGGGCAGGGATTCGAGCTCCCGGAGCCAGGCCGCGAGGAAGTGCTGCAACGGGCCTCGAGACGGGCTCTCGATCAACAGATGCGCGCGGAAGTGATCGGCGCGCCGGGCCATCAGGGCCGCCGCCGGCCCGAGTACCCGGACCGTGCCGTCGGCCGCCTTGCGTGCGCGGGCGGCGGCTTCTCGAAGGTATGCATCCAGCCCGTCCCTGTCCCTGGCCTCGGCGCGCAGCAGCGCGAGCCGCGAGTACGGCGGCCAGCTCGCCGCGCGGCGCTCCTCGAGCGCGATCGACGCGAACCGCTCGTACCCCTCCGCGACCAACCGAGTGAGCAAGGGATGCTCGGGGAACGAGGTTTGTATCATCACCTCGCCCGGGCGCGCGGCGCGCCCCGCGCGCCCCGCAACCTGGGTGATGGTCTGTGCCAGCCGCTCGGTGGCGCGAAAGTCGCTGGCGAAAAGCCCTTGATCGGCATCGAGGATGACCACCAGGCTCACATCGGGAAAGTGATGGCCCTTGGTGAGCATCTGCGTACCGACGAGGATGCGAGCCTCGCCGCGGTGGACCCGATCGAGCACCGTCTGCATCGCGCCGCGCGCGCCGGCGGCATCGCGGTCGAGGCGAGCCAGCGGTGCGGCCGGAAACAATCGCGTGAGCGTCTCCTCCACCCGCTCGGTGCCCTGGCCGACCGCATGGAGCGGCTGCCTGCAGCTCGCGCAGACCGCGGGGACCTCGGAATGAGCGCCGCAGTGGTGGCAGCGAAGCTGCGCCGCCCGGCGGTGCAAGGTCATGCGCGCGTCGCAATGGGCGCAGCAGGCGACCCAGCCGCAGGCATTGCAGAACACCGTCGGCGCATAGCCGCGCCGGTTCAAGAACACGATCACCTGGCCGCCGCCCTGCAGGTGCCGTTGCATGGCGCTCATCGCGGGCTGCGAGAGTCCCTGATCGCTCGAGTGCATGCGCAGATCGACCAGGTGCATGGCCGGCGGGCGCGCCGCTCCGGGCCGCTGGGGCAGCTCGTGCCGCTCGTACCGGCCCTGCGCGACGTTGTCGAGCGTCTCCAGCGATGGAGTGGCGGATCCCAGGATCACCGGAACCTGCGCCCGCTGCGCCCGCAGCACGGCCAGATCGCGCGCCGAGTAGCGGAAGCCCTCCTGCTGCTTGTAGGAGGCATCGTGCTCCTCGTCCACCACGATCAGGCTCAGGTGCTCGAGCGGGCTGAACACGGCGGAACGCGTGCCGATGACGATGCGAGCGCGGCCCGAGTAGGCCGCGCGCCACGCCTCGCGGCGCTGCGTGCCGGTCAGGCCCGAATGCAATGCGGCCACGCCGGCGCTGAAACGGCGCTCGAATCGCTCCACCAGCTGCGGCGTCAACGAGATCTCGGGCACCAGCACCAGCACCTGCCGATCCGGCGCCAGCGCGGCGGCGATGATCTGCAAATACACCTCGGTCTTGCCGCTGCCGGTCACGCCGTAGAGCAGATGCGCCGCAAAGCGGCCCAGGGAGCGGCGGATCGCGCCGATCACCTGCTCTTGCGGCTGGGTCAGGACCACCTCACTCGGGCGCGTTTCGATCGCGGCGGGCGCGACCGGGAGCGTGCGGCAGTGGGCCCAGCCTTTGGCCGCGAGGGCCTTGAGGTGCGCCGGCTTGAACGCGCCGACCTCGTCCGTGCCGAGATCGTCCGCCGTCGCGCAACCGCGGGCCGCCAGCAACGCGAGCAACGCGCGCTGCCTCGAAGCCCTGGGACGCTCCGCACGCCCGAGCTCGGCCTGCCCCGCCTCGGTGAGCGTCCATCCGAGGATTCGGGGTTCCGCCGCCTGACCCTCCCGCAGGCTCACCGGCAAGGCCGCCGCCAGCACTTCCCCGATCGGGTGGTGGTAGTAGTGCGCGGCCCAGCGCAACAGCTCGAAGGTCACCGGGTCGAACACGGGTCGCGAATCGAGGATTTCCACCGCCGGCTTGAGCCTCGCGGCGGCGATCGCCGACTCGGCAGCGACTTCCGTGAGGATGCCGACGGTGTGGCGGCGGCCGAAGGGCACGCGTACCCGCACACCCGGCCTGGGCGGCGGCGCCGCCTCGTCCAGCCCCGCCGGAGGCAGGTAATCGAACACCCGCCGCAGCGGCGTATCCAATGCGATGCGCAGAATCACGCCGCGGCTCTTGTCCACAAAACTTGTGGATAAGTCTGTTGAGAAACCGGGATCATGAGCCCTAAGTGCCCGTTCTATTTCGAGACATAACCAAATTGGCGAAAAAGTGTGCGAAATCGAAATGAACGCAGGCAGATCAAAGAGTTACGCCACCCTCCACATGCCCACATCCAAATATCGTTGCAAATATTGCACGACGGGTCACAGTCCATGTGCGTAAGTCGCTGATCCTGCGGCGCCGACGGTCAACCGCGGCATGAGGCAGGCGTTATACGCGTAACGGCCTCCACCGTCGACGCAAGAGGACGATGCATGTCGCGCTTTGATACCCTGCCGAGCGCTTGGATGGTATGGGATGGTCCCGCGCCAGCACGTGGGGGAGCGGTCCTGGAGCAGACACAAGAACTGGATAAATTTTTGGCGGAGATCGAGCGCCGGGCGTTTCGTATGGCGCAAGTTGCGCTGCGGGATGCCGATGACGCCATGGACGTGGTTCAGGATGCGATGCTGAAACTGGCCCGCAACTATGCTGCGCGCCCGAGTGCAGAGTGGCGGCCGCTGTTCTATCGAATCCTGGAGAACGGGATCCGCGACCTGCAGCGACGCCGGAGCGTCCGTAAGCGCTTCATGGTGTGGCTGCCCGGTCCCAAGGAGGATCCCGAGAACGAGGCTCAGGACCCGCTCGACAACGTCTCCGATGGCGGAACACCGGTACCGGAGCGGTTGATGCAGGCCGAGGCGATGGACAAGCTCGAGTCGTCGTTGCGTGCGCTGCCGAAGAGGCAGCGCGAGGCCTTCATGCTGCGCAACTTCGAGGGCCTGGATGTCGCCGAGACGGCGAGCGCCATGGGCTGCTCGGAAGGCAGCGTGAAAACGCATTACTCGCGCGCCGTGCATACGCTGCGCGAACAACTGGGCGAGGTTTGGTGAGATGAACGAAGAGACTTTGGATTCGGCGAGCTCCGCTCTGGAAGAGCGCAGCCGCGCTCTGTTCCAGGACAGCGTCGCGGGTCTGGACATGCGCACCCGCTCGCGGCTCACGCAAGCGCGGCATGCGGCCCTCGAGGCCGCCGACCGCGGCTCCCGCCGTTCGTGGCTCATGCGCCTGCCGGTGTGGACGTCGGCCGTCGGAGTGACGGCCGCCGCAGTGCTCGGCGTCGCCCTGTGGTTCGGGGGTCCGCAGAGCCACCATCACGGCCCGATGCCGACCGCCGACAATCAAATGAAATTCGAGGATCTGGACATTATCGCCGCGAGCGATGAGAGTTCCGGGGATGCGATGGACATGCTTCAGGACGACATCGACTTCTATGCCTGGGCGGACAAGACCGCAAGCAACGAGCCGATTGCATAGGAGCCGCAACGGTGCACGCCTGGGGGATGCGCCGAAGCACTGGCTGGTACTGGGAGCCGCGCTGTGCGCGTTGAGTGCGCTCGGGCAGGCGCCGGCGCCGGGGCAGCCGTCCGGGCAATCCTCCGGCCAGCAGGCGCCGCGGCAAGCATCGCCGCCGCCGCCGGCGACGGTCCCCGACGAGGAGTTCATCGAGTTTTTGGGAGAAGACGATCACGGAGATTCCGCTTGGTGGGAATTCTTGAAAAGGACGCCGCCGGGAAGCCCGGATCCCGCGCCACCTCCTCAGAGTCCAAAGCAATGATGCGGTTGTGCGCCTGGACGGTGCTCGCCTGTGCGCTCGCGCTATCGGCGGTCGACGTGTGCGTCGCTCAACCGCCGTCGGGTCCCCCTGCCGCGGGCACGGCGCCGCCGGCGTCGCCGCGTTCCTGGCAGTCGCTTTCCCCCCAGCAGCAGCAGGTGCTGCAAGGGTTCCAGGGCAAATGGGATA
This sequence comes from Steroidobacteraceae bacterium, assembly GCA_036272515.1. Classification (GTDB taxonomy): domain Bacteria; phylum Pseudomonadota; class Gammaproteobacteria; order Steroidobacterales; family Steroidobacteraceae; genus Bog-1198. The sequence continues at coordinate 52,173 of DATAYO010000083.1, forward strand.
GCTTGCCGCCGGACAAGCAGCAGTCGCTCGCGCGAGGAAGCCAGCGTTGGATCAACATGAGCCCGGAGCAACGCGCCGGGGCCCAGCAGCGCTTTCAGCAATGGCGCGCCATGCCCCCGGAACAGCGGCAGCTCGTGCGTCAGCGATGGCAGCAGTTCAAAGCCTTGCCGCCCGAGGAACAGCAGCGGGTGCGCGAGCAGTTCAAGCGATTCCGGCAAATGCCGCCGGAGCGCCGCCAGGAGTTGCGGCGTCAATGGCGCCAGATGAGTCCCGAGCAGCGGCGCAGCATCATGGGCGGGCACGGCCCCATGGGCAGGCCCGGTCCGCGGCGCTTCCCGCACTGAGAGGCTAGCCGGAGGCCTTGACTGCCTGGATCAACTGGCTGACCGCGGCCTGGGCATCGCCGTAGAGCATCCGGGTCTGATCCAGCCCGAACAGTGCGTTGTCGATACCCGAGAATCCATGGCCCTGGCCGCGCTTGATCACGATGACGTTCTTGGCCTTGTCGGCGTTCAGAATGGGCATCCCGTAAATCGGGCTTGCCTTGTTGGTGCGCGCGTCGGGGTTGACCACGTCGTTGGCACCGATGATCAGGGCCACGTCGGCGGTCTCGAACTCGGCGTTGATCTCATCGAGGTCCGAGATCAGGTCATAGGGCACGCCGGCCTCCGCCAGGAGGACGTTCATGTGGCCCGGCATCCGGCCCGCCACGGGGTGGACAGCGAAGCGCACCGTCACGCCCTTGTCGATGAGGAGCTGCGCGAGCTCCCACACCTTGTGCTGCGCCTGTGCGACCGCGAGCCCGTAGCCCGGCACGATGATGATCTTCTGCGCATACGCCATCATGACGCCGGCGTCGGACGCCTCGATCGGCTTCTGGGTGCCCCCGGCGGTGGCGCCGGCGGCCGACGAACTCTCGCCGAAGTTTGCGAACAGCACATTGCCGAGCGAGCGGTTCATGGCCTTCGCCATGAGCTGAGTCAACAACGTGCCGGCGGCGCCGACCACCGTCCCCGCGATGATCATGGCGGCGTTGTCGAGCACGAAGCCCTCGAAGCCGACCGCGAGGCCGGTGAGCGCGTTGTACAGTGAGATCACCACCGGCATGTCCGCCCCGCCGATCGGCAGGGTCATCGCGATGCCGAGCAGCAGCGCGCATGCGAAGAACAGCGATATCGCGGGCAGTCCCGCATCCTGGCCGCCGATGATCATGACGCCGAAGGCGAGCGCCGCCAGCAGGATCACGAGGTTGACGAACTTCTGGCCGCCGAAGCGCACCGATTTGGTGATCAAGCCCTGGAGCTTCGCGAAAGCGATCAGGCTGCCTGAGAAGGACACCGAGCCGATCAGGCCACCGATGGTCGCGATGGCGAGATGCACCACGTTCTGCTTGCCGCCCCCATAGAGCTCGACGGCCGCGATCGCCGCCGCGGCGCCGCCGCCCATGCCGTTGTACAGCGCGATCATCTGCGGCATGTCGGTCATGGCGACGCGCTTGCCGCTGACCCATGCCACGATGCCGCCGATGCCGATCGCGGCCACGACCAGAATCAGGTTGAATTGCGAAGCCCCCATGAAAGCCAGGGTCGCGAGCGTCGCCAGCAGCATGCCGACGCCGGCCCAGCGCACGCCGCTCACCGCCGTGACCGGCGAGCTCATCCGCTTCAGGCCGAGAATGAACAGCGCGGCCGCGACGAAGTACGACAGTTGCGTCAACATTGCGGTGGAGACGAAAGGCATGAACTACTGTTCCTTCTTTTTTGGACGGGCGCTGACGAACATCTTGAGCATGCGCTCGGTCACGACGTAGCCGCCGACGGCATTGCCCGCGGCGAGCACCACCCCGATGAAGCCGATGACCCGCACCAAGGTCGAGTCAGCGGTCGCAAGCGCCACCATCGCGCCCACCAGCACGATCCCGTGAACGAAATTCGATCCGGACATCAACGGCGTGTGCAGAATGACCGGCACCCGCGAGATCACCTCGTAGCCGGTGAACGCCGCCAGCATGAAGATGTACAGTGCGATTACTCCGTCGATCATGCCTCACCCCTCCACGGCCTTGCGCGCGGCCTCGTTCTTGATCTCACCGTCGTGAGTCAGCACGGCGCCGGCAAACACTTCATCCTTCCAATCCACGGCCAGCTCACCCTTCGGCATCGCCGGCTTCAAGAAATTGAACAAGTTGCGCGCGTACATCTCGCTCGCATGGTACGGGAGCGTGGCCGCCAGATTGACCGGGCCGATGATCGTCACTCCGCCATGGTCGACCGACTCGCCCGCACGGGTGAGCTCGCAATTGCCGCCCTGCTCGGCGGCGATGTCGACCACCACGGATCCGGGCTTCATGCGCTCCACCGCCGCGCGGCTGATGATCCGCGGTGCCGCCCGGCCCGGAACCGCCGCGGTCGAGATGACCACGTCGCTCGCGGCGATGCGCGCGTCGAGGACTTCCTGCTGCTTGGCCTTCTCTTCCGGGGTGAGCTCGCGGGCGTAACCGCCCGAACCCTCGGCCGAGACTCCGGTGTCGACGAATTTGGCGCCGAGCGACTTCACCTGCTCCTTGGTCGCGCTGCGCACGTCGTAGGCCTCGACCACGGCCCCCAGCCGCCTCGCGGTGGCGATGGCCTGCAATCCGGCCACGCCGGCACCGATTACCAGAACCGATGCCGGGCGGATCGTGCCCGCCGCGGTGGTGAGCATGGGCAGGAACTTCTCGAGCGAGTTCGCGGCGATGAGCACCGCTTTGTAACCGGCGACGGACGCCTGGGAGGAAAGCGCATCCATCGACTGCGCGCGCGAGATGCGCGGCACGAGCTCCATCGCGAAACTGGTGATGTGCCGGGACTTGAGCGCACGCACCAGGTCATGGCGGGCATAGGCCTGCATGAACCCGGCGATGACGGCGCCCTGCTTGAGCGAATTCACGGTCTCGAGGGTCGGAGGCTGCACACAAAGGAGCACGTCGACGCCGGAAACGATGGTTTGCGCGTCGGTCAATTCGGCAGCGGTGTACACTTCGTCGGTGAAATGAGCGGCCAGGCCCGCTCCGCGCTCGACCAGCACCCGGGCGCCGAGCGCCTTGAGCTTGTCCGCGATCTCGGGAGTGAGCGCCACGCGGGTTTCATTGGCGGCGCTCTCCTTCAGGACCCCCACAACGACAGGCATGCTCAGTATCCCCTTAATTCGTTGAATTATTGCACAAAGGTCGACTATCTTTAGTATGTCATGAATACAACGATTCGAGACAACCCAGGGGTTCGAGACCCGGCGCCGTCCCTGGTCGGGGGCGGGGAGGGCTATCCACTTTCACAACAGATCCTGCGCACCGACGTTTCCGGCATGCCGCTGGAATGGGTCGATTACCGGGAAGCCGCGCGGCTCTACCACACGGATCAGGTGGCCTACACCTGCGGCTCGCTGCTGTATCGACTGTACGGCGGAACGTGCGCGCGGACCGGGCTTCGCACCGTGGTCGACGTGAACTCCATCATCGCGACTTTGGGGCATACGGGCAATCCGGGAAATATGAGGGGCGGTGCCTATACGCCGCCGCTCAACAACCAGACGCTGTTCCGCCGCGATGCGCACCTGTGCCTGTACTGCGGCGCGCGCTTTCCGTACAGCCTGCTATCGCGCGATCACGTCACGCCGTTCAGCCGCGGCGGCCAGGATACGTGGAGCAACGTGGTGTCGGCTTGCCGCCGCTGCAACAACGCCAAGGCCTCGCGCACCCCCGAGCAGGCGGGCATGCAGCTGCTCGCGGTGCCGTTCACGCCGACTTACGCGGAATACATTTTTCTGAAGGGCCGGCGGGTGCTGGCGGATCAGATGGAATATCTCGTCGCGCACTTTCCGCGCTCCAGCCCGCTGCATGAGCGCATGCAGCGCTGGCCGATGTGATAGGCGCAACTCTCGATCGGGTGGCGCTCGTTTATCATATCGATGCGAGCTACTTCATCTTCCGCGCCCACTACTCCATGCCGCCGGACATGGTGGATCGAGACGGCAATGCGACCCACGCGCTCTACGGCTTCGCGCGCTTCCTGTCGGATTTCCTGGAGAACGTGCGGCCCGAACACATCGCGGTCGCATTCGACGAGAGCCTGCGCGGGGAGAGCTCGTTTCGATGCGGCATTTTCCCGGCCTACAAGGCCAATCGGGAGCTGCCGCCGGCGGATCTGAAGCGTCAGTTCGCGCTGTGCCGGGAATTCTGCCGGCACCTCGGACTCGCCGAGTTCGCGAGCTCCGCGTACGAGGCCGACGACATCATCGGGACGCTGGCGGTGCGGGTACGCGCGGCCGGCTTGCGAAACGTGGTGGTGTCGCGTGACAAGGACCTGTCCCAGCTGATTCGCGCCGGCGACGTTTACTGGGACTACACCGGCAATGTGCGCTATCACTATCACGAAATCGGTGCGCGGTTCGGCGCGGCACCCGAGTCGTTCGCCGATTTCCTCGCCCTGACCGGCGACTCGGTGGACAACATTCCCGGCGTCCCGGGCATCGGCAAGAAGACCGCCGCCGAATTGTTCACGCATTTCGGCTCGCTCGACGAGATTTACGCGAACCTCGAGCGCATCGCCGGCCTGAAGCTTCGCGGAGCCGCGTCGCTTGCCGCGAAGCTGCTTGCGCACAAGGAGGCGGCTTACCTGGCGAGACGGTTGACGGGCATCGTCTGCGACATGCCGCTCGAGGCCCGGCCCGAGGATTTGAGGCGCGGCAAACCCGACGCCGACGCACTGCACGCGTTCTTCGACGCTCACGGCTTCGGCAACATCTTGCGGCAGCAGGCGCGGCGTATAGTGAGCGCGACGGGGGGATGAATCCATGGCAATGCTGATCATCGGTCTGGTGATTTTCCTCGGCATACACTCCCTGGGCTTCGCGGCGCCTCGCTTGAGACCGCGCGCCGTCGCCGCCATGGGCGAAGGTGCCTGGAAAGGCCTGTACGCCGTCGTCTCGATCGTCGGCTTGGTGCTGATCGTGCGCGGCTTCGCGCTGGCGCGCGAGGCGCCGGTGGTGCTGTACACGCCGCCGTCCTGGATGCGGCACGTCACGTTTCTTCTCATGCTGCCGGTGTTTCCTCTGATCCTGGCCGCCTACTTTCCCGGACGCATCAAGGCAGCGCTGAAGCATCCGATGCTCGCCGCGGTGAAGTTCTGGGCGCTCGCCCACCTGCTGTCGAACGGCACCCTGGCGGACGTGCTGCTGTTCGGCAGTTTTTTGGCGTGGGCGGTACTGGATCGAATCTCCTGGAAGCGCCGGCCGCCGCAGCAGATTCATACCGTGCCCGCCCGGGCCCTCAACGATGTGATCGCCGTGATCGGGGGAATCGTCCTCTACGCGATATTCATCTTCCGGGCGCACCTCTGGCTGTTCGGTGTCTCCCCGCTTGGCTAGCGTCGCGTCCCCGAGCTACGAGCAGGTGCAGGCCGCGGCGCGGCGGCTGAAGGGATATGCGCTGCGCACCCCGGTGATGACCTCGCCGCAGATGGATGAGTCGCTCGGCGCATCCTTGTTCTTCAAGTGCGAGAATCTTCAGCGCACCGGTGCGTTCAAGTTCCGCGGTGCCTTCAATGCGCTGTCGTGCCTTTCCGCCGATGCCCGCAGCCGGGGCGTGGTCGCGTATTCATCGGGCAACCACGCGCAAGCCGTGGCGCTGGCGGCGCGCTTGCTGGGCATCGCCGCAACCATCGTCATGCCCTCGGATGCGCCGGCGTCGAAGCTTTCCGCGACACGCGCTCACGGCGGCCGCATCGTCATCTACGACCGCTACCGCGAAAACCGCCAGGAAATCGCCGAACGGCTGGCGGGCGAGAGCGGAGCGGCGATCATTCCGCCCTACGATCATCGCGACGTCCTCGCGGGACAGGGCACCGCCGCCGCGGAACTGATCGAGGAGGCGGGGCCGCTCGACCGCCTGTTCGTCTGCCTGGGAGGGGGCGGCCTGCTGGCGGGCTCGCTGCTCGCCGCCAAGGCGCTGGCCCCGGCCTGCCAGGTCTACGGGGTCGAGCCCGAGGCCGGCAACGACGGGCAGCGGTCACTGCGCGAGGGCTCGATCGTCACCATCGACGTGCCGAAGACCATCGCGGACGGCGCTCAGACCCAGAGCCTGGGGAAGATCACCTTCGAGATCATCCGCCGCGATGTGGCCGCCATCCTCACGGCCTCCGATGCGCAGCTGGTCGAGAGCATGCGCCTGTTCGCCGACCACTTGAAGATCGTGGTCGAGCCCACCGGCGCTTTGAGCTTGGCGGGCGCCCGCGGCCTCGCGACCGAGCTCGCGGGCCAGCGGGTCGGGATCATCGTGAGCGGCGGCAACGTCGACGCGGATCGCTTCGCGGCACTGATCAGGCGAGTGCCTGGCTGAAGAGCCTGGTGATCTCGCGGTTGAACGCGGGCAGATCGTCGGGCTTGCGGCTGGTCACGAGCTTGCCGTCGACCACCACTTCCTCGTCGACCCACTGCGCGCCGGCGTTGGTGAGATCGGTCTTGAGCGAAGGCCAGGAAGTCATCTTGTGACCGCGGGCGGTGCCCGCTTCGATCAAGGCCCACGGCGCATGGCAGATCACGCCGACCGGCTTGTCCGCGTCGAAGAACGCCTTGACGAAGGTGACGGCCTTGGGCTGCAGGCGCAGCGCATCCGCGTTGATCACGCCGCCCGGAAGCACCAGCGCGTCGTAGTCCTTCGGATCCGCGTCGTCCAGCGTCTGATCCACGGGCACCTCATCCCCCCATTCCTTCATCTTCCAGCCTCGAACCTTGCCTTGCTTGGGAGAAATGATCTCGGTGTCGGCACCGGCTGCATCGAGCGCCTTGCGGGGCTCGGTGAGCTCGGATTGCTCGAAGCCGTCCGTTGCGAGGATCGCGACTTTCAAACCTTTGAGAGTGTCCTTTGCCATGAATGACTCCTATGGGCGGTAGGGGGACCAAGACCAGCGTCCGGGGGGATGGGCATCGTAGGCGCTCGAGTTGCGCGCATACGTCGGACACGATGCGTGAATCGCGTCGGACGATGCCGACGGCGGCGGCGATTACCACGGCGACGGCGGAAGACCTTGCACCGCAGCGCAGCTATACTGGTTCTTCAGTGAAATACTTCGTCGCGATCCTGTCGGCGGCGGTGCTGCTCGCGGCGATCGCGTTCGTCGGCGGCGGCTATCTCAACACCCGCCGGGCGGAGCGCAAGGCCGAGGATCGGCACGCGGCGGTGCATTCGATGACCCAGCAGGAGCTGGCGGCCGCCATCGAGCGATGCGATGCCTCGGAGGATACGGCGGCCGGCGAGGCGCGCGCGAGCGCCGTGCGGGTCAAGCGCGATGCGGCGTTCTGCGAGGACGTCGCCCGGGAGCTCGACGATCGGCCGCTCGAGATCGTGTCGCCGCGCCGTGCGCCGGCCGAGCGCACCGATTCTGCGACGCCGCGCTAGGCAGAGGTCAGCCGAAAACGGGAACGCATGCTGTCAGGAAGATTTGCCTTTGCGCACCGAAGTCCGTGAACCCGCATAACGCGCCAGCTCGCTCATCCAAACCTTCGACCCGAACGCACCGCTCGCCAGACCAGCCACACTGAGATCTGCGTCGAGTTCCTCCCAGTGTAATGCACCCAAATCCCGTTTGGCGCTGAAATGCCCATCCAAGCGACGTATGTTATATTCAATCGAATATAACGAAATCTCTCCGGTGAAATGTCGGGATTGAGACACAGCGAAAATTCAGCTCTGGCCTGTATGGCAGATCCAGTAGAAGGGGATGAATATGCGGGCGTTTTCCAAAGCAATTCTTCTTTGGTCGTCAATTTCACTGTCGGTGCCAGGTCTGGTCCTCGCAGAGCCGGCGGCGTCCCCAGGGTCGGGTGAGCTGGACCAGATCATCGTGACCGGCACGCGACAGGAGGGAATCAAGGCCGCGGACAGCGCGGCGCCCATCCAAATCATCAGCTCGGAGGCGTTGAAAACCGTCGCGGGGAGTCCCGATCTGTTGACGGCACTGTCGCAGATCGTGCCTTCGTTCGTCATGCAAGCCTTCGGCAACGACCTGGCGGGTGAGACGCTGCAGGCGAAGCTGCGTGGCTTGAGCCCGAACGATGTGCTGGTGCTGGTGAACGGCAAGCGCCGCCATACCACGGCCAATCTCGAGGTCGACCTCGGGGACCCCTATCAGGGCGGAGCCGGCGTGGACTTCAACTTCATTCCGCTCGATGCGATCGATCATATCGAGGTGCTCACCGACGGCGCGGCTGCTCAATACGGCACGGACGCGATCGCCGGCGTCATCAACATCATCCTGAAGAAAAATCCGTCGGGCGGGAGCATTACCGGGACTTACGGAAATTACATGGACGGGGGCGGCAACACCGGGGACGTGTCGGCGAATGCCGGCTTCGCGCCCATCGAGAACAGCTACCTCAACGTCACGGCGGAGATGCACCATCATGGCGACAGCAACCGAGGCGGCGTCGATCCGCGCGTGATCAATGCGGCCAATTCCGGCACCTACCCCGACGACAATGTCGTCAACGCACCCGGCTATCCCTACTTGAACGGCCAGGAAGGCGATGCCGCCTACACGCTCAAGATCTTCTCGTTGAACGCCGGGTTCGATTTCGGCAACGGCCAGGAGCTATACGCCTTCGGCACGTACGGCGACAAGCGCGCCGCCGCGTACCAGAACTACCGCACGCCGAGCAAGGTCTCCTACACCGATCCCACCACCGGCGTGACCACCTATCCTTTCCCATTTGGCTTCGATCCGCAGGAGTCCACGCACGAGACCGACTACTCCGTGACCGGCGGCTTCAAGGGAATCGTCGCCGGGTGGCGCTGGGACATGAGCTCGACCTACGGCGGGGACAGGCCCGACATTTACACGTTGAACTCCGCCAACAACGGCGTCTATGGGACGACGGGGGTTCCGACGCCCTCCAACTATTACGACGGCTACTTGCAGACCACGCAGTGGACCTCGACGCTCGACATCAATCGCGATTTCGACGTGGGTCTTGCGGGCCCGTTGAATGTGGCGTACGGCGCCGAGTATCGGCGCGAAACGTACGGCATCGGCGCAGGCGTACCGATTTCCTACGAAGACGGCGGGGCGCAATCCTATCCCGGCTTCACGCCGACCGATGCGGGCGTTCACGACCGGCGCAACGAAGCGGTGTACCTGGATCTGGCCGCGAAGCCGATCGACCCGCTGCGGATCGATGCCGCCGTCCGCTATGAGCACTACAGCGATTTCGGCAGTGCCACCGTGGGCAAGCTCACTGCACGCTACGATTTCACGCCCGAGTTCGCGGTACGCGGGACGGCGAGCAACGGCTTCCGTGCACCCACACTGGCGGAGGAGTATTACTCCGCCACCAATGTGACCTCGAACACAGCGTTCGTGCAATTGCCCCCGAATTCCGCGGGCGGAAAACTGATCGGCTTGGGCAATGGGCTGCAACCCGAGCACTCGGTCAACTTGAGCTTGGGGACGGTCTGGCGGCCGACGCCGGGCGTGCTTGCCACCTTGGACATCTACCAGATCACGATCACCAATCGCATCGTGGGAACCGGGGATCTGTATGGCACGATCAACGGCGTCCCGCAGCCCTCGGCGCCGGCCATCAATGCGGCCATCGCCGCGAACGGCAACACGCTCGATCCGGACGTCGTCAAGAATGGCACCACCGGCGTCGCGATCTTCGCCAACGGCATCGATACGCGTACGCGCGGGGCGGATCTCCTGTTCAACTTTCCCAACGACTATGCCTTCGGCCACGTCAACTGGTCGGTCGGGGCGGAGTACAACCAGACCGAGATCACCAAGGTGCCGGGGACGCCGGCGCAGCTCGTCGGCCTGTCGCTGTATAACGCAACGTCCCTTTCCGACGTCACCACCGCAAGCCCGTTGTACGTCGTCAACCTGGGCGCGTTCTGGACCTGGAACAAGCTCTCGGCGAATCTGCTCGAGAAAATCTATGGCCCCTCCTCGGAGTGGGAAAACGACGACGCCGACAACCCCGGTAACCTCCCTGAGTATTTCCGAACGCAGATCGGCGTGACCGCGATCACCGACCTGGATCTCGGGTATCAGGTCACGAAAAATCTCAAAGTCGACGTCGGGGCGCTCAATCTGTTCAACCGCTATCCCGACAAGCTCAACGGTGTATTGCGCTCGCATTACGACAACCTGGCCTACAATGACAATCTGGGAGTGCAGCAGTATCCGTCGTTCTCTCCGATTGGAATCGACGGCGGGTTCTACTACGTGAGGGCTGCTTTCACGTTTTGATTCGCGTTTGGGAGGTTTCGTGGCAAAGCCGATCATCAGATTCCGCATCGACTTCGGACCCGATGAGGCCATCGGTCCGGGCAAGATTGCGCTGCTCGAGCAGATCGACAAGAGCGGTTCGATTTCGCGGGCGGCCCGCGATCTCGGCATGAGTTACTTGCGTGGGTGGAAGCTCATCGAGTCCATGAACGAGTCTTTCCGGGAAGCGGTCACCACGGCCAGCACGGGTGGCAAGGGGGGTGGAGGCGCAACGCTCACAACCCTGGGCCGCGAGATCATTCGGACCTATCGAGCGTTCGAGGCCGAGGTACAGGAAAGGGCCGCACGGCACTTCACGCCGCTGGCCCGCAAGGCGCGCACCACGCATGGCCGCTCCGACGCCGCGCCGATCATTCGAATGAGCGCCCGCTAGGGCCAGGCATCAGGCGCGTTTCAGCCGCCCGCCCCGGAAGTCGGCGATGATCTCGCGCGCGGCGTTGTGCCCGGGCGCGCCCGTCACTCCCCCGCCCGGATGCGTGCCGGAGCCGCACATGTACAGGCCCGCCAGCGGACCGCGATAGTCGGCATATCCCAGCATCGGCCGGGCGGAGAACAGCTGATCGAGGCTCAGGGCGCCATGAAAGATGTCCCCGCCGATCAGACCGAAGGTTCTCTCCAGATCCAGCGGGCTCATGATCTGTCGTCCGAGCACCGAGGCGCGGAAATTCGGCGCGTGGCTGTCGACCAGGTCGATCATCAGGTCGGCGACCTGTTCGCGATGCTCGTCCCACGAGGCGCCGTTCGGCAAGGTCGGCGCCACGTGCTGGCAGAACAGGCTCGCGACGTGCCGCCCCGGAGGCGCGAGGGAGTCATCGAGCGTCGAGGGTATCAGCATCTCGACGATCGGCCGCTTCGACCATCCCCCCGCCTTGGCGTCGAGATAGGCCTGGTCCATGTAGGCGAGACTCGGCGCCATGATGATGCCGGCCGTATGGTGCTCGGCGGCGGCGCGGCCGGGAAGAGCGGTGAAATCCGGAAGCTCCGACAATGCCACGTTCATGCGGAATGTTCCGGAACCGCAGCGCCAGCGGGAGATGCGCTCGCAAAAATCGGCATCGAGAGCGGACGAGTCGATCAGGCGGCCGTACAGAAGCTTGGGGTTCAAGTTCGAGACGACGCTCTGCGCGCGGAAGATCTCGCCGCTCTCGGTCACCGCGCCGACCGCGCGCCCCGACTCGATCAGCACTTCGCGCACCGGGCTCTCGAGCCGAATGTCGACGCCGCGCTCCGCGGCGGCTTTGGCCATCGCCTGGGTGATCGCGCCCATGCCGCCGATGGCATGGCCCCAGGCGCCCTTCTTGCCGTTGACCTCGCCGAATACGTGATGCAGCAGCACGTAGGCGGAACCCGGCGTGTAGGGGCTCGCATAATTGCCGACGATGCCGTCGAAGCCGTAGGCGGCTTTGATCGGCGCGCTGTCGAACCAGCCGTCCAGATAATCGCCGGCCGACTTCACGAACAGATCGAGAAGCTCGCGCCGCAGTGCCATATCGAGCCTGGAGACACGCCGTCCGAGGCGCGCACCGCGGAGAAGCTCCGGCAGTGCGTCGAGCCAACCTCCCGCCGTGACATTCGGCGGCGTTTCGAGCACCAGGTCGCGCAGCACGTCGGCGATGACATCCAGGCGTTCGGCATAGGCCGCGAGGCGGCCGGCATCGCGCGCCGAGAACCGGGCAACCTCGGATTCGGTCTTGCCGCCTCCCACCTTCAGGTAGCGCCCGTCGTCCAGGGGCAGGAAATTGGAAATCCTGCGCTCGACCACGCGCAAGCCGTGGCGCGCCAGCTCGAGGTCGCGAATGACTTTGGGATTGAGCAGCGACACCGTGTACGAGGCGACGGAATTGCGGAAGCCGGGATGAAATTCCTCGGTGACCGCGGCCCCTCCGACCACGGCGCGGCGCTCGAGCACGGTGACCTTGAGGCCGGCCGCCGCCAGATAAGCGGCGCAGACCAAACCGTTGTGGCCGCCCCCGATGATCAGTGCATCGCGCGGGGAGCGTTCAGGCACGCCGCCTCCTGGAGCGGGTCAACAGATGCGGAAATGCGCCGTTGCACAGCGCATTGACCCAGTCCTCGCACAGCGCGATCGCTTCTCGCGGCTTGAAGTTCACCGGGCTCAAGCTCAATTCCACCCAGAGTCCGTCGAGCAGGGCGGAGAGCGCAATGGCGGCCTGGCGCAGCTTGAAAGGCGGAGCCGTCTCGGAGTCGGCCAGCTGGTCGAGCATGGACTCCAGGAGCGAGCGGTACTTGGCATAGGTTTTGTCATGGATCGCGCGCATTTCGGGCGAGTGCGCCACCATGCTCCAGAACACCAGCCAGACATTGAAGAGCTGCGGATCGAGCAGCTCGGGCGCGAACGAGGCGCGAAAGAATCCGCTCAAGCGCGCACGCGGCGACGTTCCCTTGTGGTCGGCCTGGGCCCGGATCGAGTCCTGGAGCGATGACGCCAGCGTTTCGTAGGCCACCGCCACGAGCCCCGACTTGCTCGGGAAGTGGTGGTTGATCAAGCCGATGGAAACACCGGCGGCCGCGCTGATCCGCCGCACCGAGACACCCTCGTGTCCGTATTGTTTCAGGCAGCTCAAAGTCGCCTCCACCAGCGCTTCGCGACGCACGGCGGGCGTGGCTCGATGAAATTTAGGTACCGGCCGCTTGGTCGCCATGATGCCCCTTTGTTCTTGTGCCCGCGGAGCTGCCCCAAGCTGGCTTTCGCCGCAGCGGTCCGCCGCGGCCTTTTATATCACGATCAGTTTGATCGATCGCGTGGGAGAAGACTTCGCGGGGGGCGGGTGGCCCGGCGGCACCGCCCGCATCATGCGGCGCGGAACTCCCGGAAGCCGATGCCGAGCGCGTTCGCGACGGCCTCGTGCGTCAGATGGCCGGCGTGCACGTTCACGCCCTGCGCGAGCCCGGCATCCCGGGCAATCGCGTTCTTCCAGCCATGATCGGCGAGCGCCTTGACGTACGGCAGGGTGGCGTTGGTGAGCGCGAACGTCGATGTGCGCGGCACCGCGCCGGGCATGTTGGTGACGCAGTAATGAATCACGCCGTCGAGCACGAAGGTGGGCTCGGCGTGCGTGGTGGGACGGCTGGTCTCGAAGCAGCCGCCCTGATCGATGGCGATGTCGACCAGCACGGTTCCGGGCTTCATGGTCTTGACCATGGCCCGCGTGACCAGCTTGGGCGCGGCCGCGCCGGCGATCAGCACCGCGCCGATGACCAGGTCGGCGTCGCGCACCAGCTCCTCGATCGCATGTGCGGTGGAGTACATCGTCTTGAGCCGGCTGCCGAACATCGAGGACAGCTCGCGCAGCCGCTTCACCGAGCGGTCCACCACGGTCACGTCGGCGCGCAGACCGACGGCCATTTCGGCCGCATGCGTGCCGGAGACGCCGCCGCCGAGGATCACGACCTTCGCGGGAGACACACCGGGAACACCGCCGAGCAGCACTCCAAAGCCGCCGTTGGCCTTCTGCAGGCAGTTCGCGCCCACCTGGACGGACATGCGGCCGGCGACCTCGCTCATCGGCGTGAGCAGCGGAAGCGATCCATCCGCTGCGGTCACCGTCTCGTAGGCGATCGCGGTGCAGCCCGAGGCCATCAACGCATCCGCCTGCTCCTTATCGGCGGCCAGGTGCAGATACGTGAACAACGTCTGGCCGCTGCGCAACATTCTGCATTCGGCGAGCTGCGGCTCTTTCACCTTCACCACCAGGTCGGCCGCCGAGAAGACATCCGAGGCGCGACTCGCGATCGAGGCTCCCGCGGCCTGATAATGCGAATCCTCGAAACCGATGCCGGCGCCGGCGCCGCTCTGCACCACCACCGGGTGACCGGCGTCGACCAGTTCGCGCACGCCGGCGGGTACCAGGCCCACGCGGTATTCATGCACCTTGATTTCCTTGGGTACGCCGATTTTCATGAAGACTCCGCGCTTATGGTTTCGAGGGGGCCCAGCGTACTCTGCCGCCGGGCCAGAATTTTGCAAAAAGTCCCTCGTTGGCGCTGTCTCACAGCAGAAAACGCCGTATAATCGCTAGATATCGCAATAAAATTGCGCCACACGACCATGGAAGAACCGGATTGAAGCTCGACCGCTACGATCGCGCCATCGTGCAGGCCTTGCAGCTCGATGGGCGCATGACCAACAGCCAGCTCGCCGACAAGGTGAGCCTGTCCGAATCCGCCTGTCTGCGGCGGGTTCGAGCCCTGGAGGAGTGCGGGTTCATCGAAGGCTACACGGCGCTGATCAGCCAGCAAAAGGCCGGATGCCCGGTCAACGTGTTCGTGAACATTACGCTCGACCGACAGGAGCAGGCTTACCTGCATGCCTTCGAGGAAGCGGCACGCAAGGTGCCCGAGGTCATGGAGTGCTACCTCATGTCGGGCGAATACGATTACCTGTTGCGCGTGGTGCTGGCGGATACGGCGGATTTCGAGCGCCTGCACAGTCAACATCTCACCCGTCTGCCGCACGTGGCGAGGGTGCAATCGAGCTTTGCCCTGCGCACGGTACAGAAATCGCGAGAGCTGCCGGTGCGCTGAGCCGTCAGGGTTTGGGCTTGAGACTCAGTGAAAATGCGACCTTGACCGCATCCGCCACCCATTCGGTGCTCTTCCAATCACCGCGTCCCACGCCAAAGTCCAGGCGCTTCAATTCGGCCGTTCCGGAGAGATTCGCGCCGCCCGCTGCCTGCGTGAATTTGAAGGCGATGGGCACGTCCTTCGTGACTCCGCGCAGAGTCAATGAGCCGACGGCGCCATAGCCCGTGGCGGTCTTCGTGAAGCTGCGGGTGACGTAGTGCGCGGTCGGGAAATGCGCCACATCGAAGATGTCGGGTCCTCGGATGGTGCCGTCGCGATCATGGTCGCCGGTATCCTCGGAGGCCATGTCGATGACCACGTCGAAATGCGCATCGGCCGGCGCGTCCGGCGAGAACACGATGGTCGCGGAGAATTTACGGAACGTTCCCTTGAATTCGGCGCCGGCCTGAACACCCGTGAACTCGAGGCGGCTCGAAGCGGGATCCGCGGCATAGCTCGCCGGCGTTGCGGCTTGCGCGGCGGTGCATACCAGGACCGCGGCAGCGAGCGCCGCCGGCATGAACATTCGTGTCATCGATTAACCCTCGGATTGGCGATCCGCCGCTCATCGCGATGAGCGAACGGAGTCATGCGCACCAGGACTTCGTCGCGATCCCAGAAGTGGTGCTTGAGCGCCGCCAGTATATGCAACAAGGCCACGACGAACAGCACGTTGCTCAGCGCGTGGTGCGTCGAGCGCAGGACATTGAATGCGGTCTCGTTCTTGCCGATGAGGTCCGGCCAGGTGAACAGGCCGAACCAGCTCACGGAGTAGTTCTTCGCGGACGACATCATCCAGCCCGTGAGCGGCATCACGAAGATCAGCACGTAGAGCGCCACGTGCGAGACGTGAGCCGCCCAGCGCTCCCACGGCCGCATCCCGGCGGGAAGCGGCGGCGCCGGATGCCAGAGCCGCCAGGCGAGACGCAGGACCGCCAGCATCAGGATCGTCATGCCGACACTCTTGTGACGCGCGAGCAGCCCGAGCTTGCGCGCGCCCAGCGGAAGGGGCAGCGCCATCCGCCCGAGCACGAACTGGGTCACGATGAGCCCGGCGATCACCCAGTGGAGAAGCTGCGCCGGGATACCGTAACGCGCCGGCTTGGTTCGGGTTGGCATCAGGAAAGCTCCGCGTGCAGACTGCACCCAGGTGAGTCTACCAAGAGAGTCCTTTGTATCGCATAGCGCCCCGAGCGTGGCCGCCGTGAGGCGCGGCGCCGCCATGAGGCGCGGTGCCGCCATGCTTTGCCTGCTGCTGGCGGCCTGCGGCGCGCCGCCCATCCGGCCGCCGGAGGCGCCCGCACCCCCCGCCGGCACGCCGGCGCCGAGGCAGCCCTCGGGCGCCGGCGCGCACTTTCGCATCGATGCCGCCCATTCCGAGCTGCGCATCCTGGTGTACCGCGCAGGACCGATGGCGGCGCTCGGCCACAATCACGTGATCTCCACCCATGCGGTGCAGGGATGGGCAACGCTAAGCGCAGATCCCGCCGCGGTCGGGTTCGCGCTGCGCGTGCCGGTGGCTGATTTCGCGGTCGACGATGCCGGGCTGCGTGCGCAGGAGGGCGCCGACTTCGCGGAGAACGTCACCGACGAGGCGAAGTCGGGGACGCTGCACAACATGCTGGGCCCTGCGGTATTGAACGCGGTTGAATTCCCGGCTCTCACCTTGCGGAGCACGGCCGTCACCGGCACCGGACACGCGTATCAGGCGCGCATCGCACTCCAGGTGGCGGGGCACGCCTCGACCCTGGTCGTGCCCTTCGTGCTCGATGCCTCGCCGGGGCGCCTGGTCGCGAGCGGCGAGCTGACCGTGAGCCAGTCGGACCTCGGGCTCACGCCTTTCAGTATTTTTCTGGGCGCGCTGAAGGTCAAGGACGAGATGCGAGTGAGGTTCAAGTTCGTGGCGGTCGCGGGCTGAGCGTTCGCGCGTCGAGCGCCACCGCCGCGCTCAATGCTCCGTTCCCGGCATCAGCAACACCGTCGTGCCCTCCGGCGCCGTGAGCAGCGCGGCGCGCGCCCCCTTCAGTGCGCGCGGAATCTGCGCCGCGGGCGACACTCCCGCGGCGGCGAGCCGCTCGAGGGTGCTCGAGATGTCGCCGGCGTCGAACACGAGCGCCGGAAGCGGCAAATGCGCCCTGTCGTACAAGCCGATATCGATGGTGTCGCTGGTGCAGGACACCCGCGGAAGCGGCGCGTCGAGCTCATCCAGGCCGACGAATCCGAATCTCTCCCAGTACTCCTTCGACGCTTCCAGGCCGGAGGAGGGCAGCGCAAGCTCCGCGAAATAGCCGCAAAGCGAGTTGCGCGCCGGCGCCCGCTTGGTCGGGCTGAACGTGCGCGCCTCCACCATGCGAACCCGGTGTCCCGACGGGTCGAGCCAGCCGAGCTCGTTGAACACATCGTTTCCGAGGCGCCGCAATTCGAACTGCACGCCGAGCCGCTCGAGCGCTTCGAGGTGGCGCAGCAGATCGGGCTTGACGAAGGTGAGCGCGGGCGCGGAATCGGCAATGCCGTGCAGCCCCAGATGGACCCTGCCATCGGTGACGACCGCATAGGCGTGCGGCCAGGTCTCTCCCACCTCGGCCTGCGAAAACCCGAGCCTGCCGTAGAACTCGAGCGAGGCTCGAATATCCGCCGTCGGAATGGAATATTCGAGAAAGCGTCCGAGCACGGCGCGGGCTTAGGCCGAGGGGCTCAGCTCACACCGCCCACGCAGACGTATTTGATCTCGGTGTAGTCGAGGATGCCGTATTTCGAGCCCTCGCGCCCGGTGCCGGATTCCTTGATGCCGCCGAACGGCGCGACCTCGGTGGAGATGATGCCGGTATTGAGTCCGACGATGCCGTATTCGATGGCCTCGGATACGCGCCAGCTGCGGGCGAGATCGCGGGTGTACAGGTAGGCAGCCAGGCCGAACTCCGTATCGTTCGCCATCCGGATGGCCTCCGCCTCGGTCTTGAACTTGAACAGCGGCGCCACCGGTCCGAAGGTCTCCTCGCGAGCCATCATCATCTCGGAGGTCACGCCGGTGAGGATCGTGGGCTCGTAGAAGGTGCGGCCGAGCGCATGGCGCTTGCCGCCCAGGGCGACCTGCGCGCCTTTCGCCAGAGCGTCCGCGACGTGTTCCTCGACCTTGGCGAGAGCCTTGGCGTCGATGAGCGGGCCCTGCTCGGTCGCGCCCTCGAGGCCGTTGCCGACCCGCAGCTTCGCCACCGCCGCCGACAGCTTGCGGGCGAATTCGTCATAGACGCCTTCCTGGACCAGCAATCGGTTCGCGCACACGCAGGTTTGCCCGGTATTGCGGTATTTGCTGGCGATCGCGCCCTGCACGGCCGCATCGAGATCGGCATCGTCGAACACGATGAAAGGCGCATTGCCGCCGAGCTCCAGGGACAGCTTCTTGACGGTGCCCGCGCACTGCGCCATCAATTTCTTGCCGATCTCGGTCGATCCGGTGAAGGTGAGCTTGCGCACGGCCGGATTGCTCGTCATCTCGCCGCCGATCGCGGACGCGGAGCCCGTGATCACGCTGAATACGCCGCCGGGAATTCCCGCCCGGAGCGCGAGCTCCGCGAGCGCGAGCGCGGACAGCGGCGTCTGCGTGGCCGGTTTCAATACCATGGTGCAACCGGCCGCGAGCGCGGGCCCCGCCTTGCGGGTGATCATCGCCGACGGAAAGTTCCAGGGTGTGATGGCGGCGACCACGCCGACCGGCTGGCGCAGCACCAGGATCCGCTTGTCGGCCTGATGGCCCGGGATCACATCGCCGTAAAGCCTCTTGCCCTCCTCGGCGAACCATTCGATGAACGAGGCGGCGTAAACGATCTCGCCCTTGGATTCGGCCAGCGGCTTACCCTGTTCGGCGGTCATGATCGTCGCCAGGTCGGCCTCGTTCTGCATGATCAGCTCGAACCAGCGGCGCAGCAGCGCCGACCGATCTTTCGCGGTACGCGCCGCCCACGCCGGCAACGCCTCGGAGGCGGCTGCGATGGCGCGTTTCGTCTCCGCGCTGCCCATGTTCGGGATGAAGCCGAGCTTCTCGCCGGTGGCCGGATTCTCCACCGCGATCGATCCACCGGAGTCGGCCGGGACCCAGCGTCCGCCGATGAGACATTCCTGGCGGAGCAGCGCCTTGTCCTTGAGCTTCAGAGAATCCTGACCCGTGGACGGTCGTTGCGCGGTGATCTCGTTGGAAAGTGCCATGGCGTAAGAATAGTCCCGTTGCGCAGCGTCGCTCAACCCCCCGGGTCAGCGCTCCAGGATGGCGGTGACCCCCATGCCTCCCGCGGTGCAGATCGATATCAGCCCGCGCTTCGCGCCCTTCTCGTCCAGAATCTTGGCGAGCGTCGCCACGATGCGGCTGCCGGTGGCCGCGAACGGATGGCCGATCGCAAGGCTTCCGCCCTTCACATTGAGCCGGGATGGATCGATGGAACCGAGCGGTACGGCGAGTCCCAGCTTATCGCGGCAGAACGCCGGGTCGTTCCAGGCCTTGAGGGTGCAGAGCACCTGGCCGGCAAACGCCTCGTGGATCTCGTAGAAGTCGAAATCCTGCAAGGTCAGCCCGGCGTCTGCCAGCATCCGCGGTACCGCATAGGCCGGGGCCATCAGCAGGCCCTCCTGCTTCCCGACGTAGTCGACCGCTGCCACGCGCGCATGGGTCAGATAGGCGAGCACCGGGAGATTCCTGCGCTGCGCCCAGTCTTCCGAGGCGAGCAGCACCGCCGATGCGCCGTCGGTCATCGGCGTGGAGTTCCCGGCGGTCAGGGTGCCGGCGCCCGAGGTATCGAACACCGGGCGAAGCTTCGCCAGCTTCTCGAGGCTGGTGTCGGCGCGGATGTTGTTGTCCTGGGAAAGCCCGTGGTAATCCCGCACCAGGTCCTTGTAGAAGCCCTCCGCGTAGGCGGCCGCCGCTTTGCGATGACTCTCCAGGGCCAGTTGATCCTGCTCCGCGCGGCCTATGCCCCAAGTCTTGACCATGAGCTCGGTGCTCTCGCCCATGGACAGGCCCGTTCGCGGCTCGGCGGTGCCCGGCAACACCGGGCGAAAATGCTTGGGCCGCAGTCCCAGCCAGGGACCTATGCGCTCGCCCGCGGTTTTTCCGCGATAGCTTCTGAGCAGCAGCTGCTGGAAGGCTTTGGGATATACGACCGGCGGATCGCTGACCGTGTCGACGCCGCCGGCGATCGCACTGTCGATCTGTCCGAGGGCGATCTTGTTGCCCACCAGGATCGCGGCCTCGAGACTGGTGCCGCAGGCGCGCTGCAGGTCGAGCCCCGGGGTCTCCGCGGCAAGGCCGGAGGCCAGCACCGATTCGCGCGTCAGATTCCATTGGCTGGAGTGTTTCATCACGGCGCCGGCCGCGACCTCATCCAGCCGCTCACCGCTCAAGCCGAATCGATCGACGACTCCCCGCAAGACGGCGGTCAGCATCTCCTGATTGCCCACGTCCGCATACGCGCCGTTGCCGCGCGCGAACGGAATACGCACGCCGCCGATCACCGCGACGCGCCGCGGAGCTGGTCCCACCAACATACGAACCTCCTCACCTGCTGCGGCAATTCGCGGATTATGAACCGAAGGGGGCGGCTATAATCGATCGATGACGCGTTTTTTGCCGGCCGGCCTCGCCGCCGCTGCCTTACTCACGGCCTGCGGCTCCGCCCCTTCACCGCCGCCGGCCGCAAGTGCCAAAGCTCCCGCCGAGGGGCTGCGCCTCTTGATCGAGCAGTATGGGGACGATTATCGGAGCCTCAATCCGCGCCCGCTCCCGCAAGGCGCAGTCGTCAGATTCGACCCGGGCCTGAATCTCAATATCTCGGCGCAGTTCCTGGCCGACTCGCTGGCGCTCGAGCGCCGTTACCTCGAGGCGGTGGAGGCGTTGTCTCGCGAGCGCCCGCCGGCGGATGCGCAGCTCACGTACGATCTTTTCCGGCGCGAACGCGAGCTCGCGGTGGAGAGCTTCACCTATCCCGCCGAATTGATGCCGGTCAATCCGTTCCGCTCCGTGCCGCTGGAATTCGCGCGCACCGGCGCGGGTGACGGACCTTACGCGATCCTGAATGCGAAGGATTACGACAACTGGCAGCTGCGAGTCGAGGACTACGTGCGCTGGACGGCTCAGGCCATCGCCAACATGCGCGACGGCCTGGGGCGCGGGTACATCGAGCCGGGCGTGCTGATCACCCGGATGTTGCCCACCCTCGACGTGCTGGCCGAGGACACCCCCGGCAATATTTTTTACGGCTCGTTGCGCTCGATCCCCTCGAGCCTTCCCGACGCGGAGCGAAAACGTCTCGCCGAGGGAGTCAGTTCCGGGGTCAAGGGCAAGATCCTGCCGGCCTATCGCGAGCTGCGCGACTTTCTGCGCCGCGAATACCTGCCGAGAGCCCGGCAGACCGTCGGCTTGTCCGCGCTGCCTCTCGGTGAGGCCTGGTATGCCTACCTGGTGCGACGCGAGACCGGATCGCACTTGGCGCCCACCGAGCTGCACGCCATCGGCGTCGCGGAGACCGAGCGGTTGCGCGAGCGGCTGCAAGCGGTGCTGGCGCAGGCCGGGTTCGTCGGGACTCCGCAGTCCTTCTTCGAGGCGATGCATCGGGAGCCCCGCACGGCACTCAAGACGACCGAGGAACTGCAAGGCATCTACGATCAGCTCAAGATCGAGACGGTAGCGGCGATTCCCACGCTGTTCGAAGGGTTGCCCCAGGGCGCTTTCGCGATCCGGCCGCTCGAGGCCTTCCGCCAGGCAACCGCTCCGGCGCTGAGCTATGAGCGCGCCGTGAATCGAAGCTCCGCCGCGGCCCTGTACGTCAACACCGAGGACTCCGACAAGCAGACCTTCGTGCCGAGCATCGCCGAATTTCTGCGCAAGGCGATTCCCGGCTATCACTATCAGATCTCGATCCAGGATGAGCACGGCGATTTGCCGAGATTTCGGCGTGAAGGCGGCGACCCGGGATTCGTCGAGGGCTGGGGGATGTATGCCGAATCGCTGGGCGAGCAGCTCGGTCTTTACCGTGACACGGAAGCGAAGTTCGACGCGCTCAAGGACCAGATGGAATGCAGCGCGGGCATGGTGGTCGATACCGGCATGAATGCGCTCGGCTGGAGCCGCCTCGAGGCCCTGGACTATGTGCAGGCGAAGCTGCCCATCAGCGGTGAGGAGGCGAACAACCTCGTCGATCGGGCCGTGGCCCTGCCCGCGGAAGCGCTGGCCTGCGCGATGGGCCTGCGCGCGATGCGCGGCCTGCGCGAGCGCGCCGAAGGGAGCTTGGGAGCTCGATTTGACCCGCGCCTTTTTCATGCGGAGATCCTGAGCCAGGGCTCCATGCCGCTGGATATACTCGAAGCGAGATTGAACCGCAGGCTGGCCACTCTGCACTAACCAGCATCGCCGGCAGCAGGCGCCGAACCGAAGAGGACCCAGTGCGATCGAGCTTGTCTGCCGCCTTGATATTCATTGTCGCCGCGACCTGCGGGGTCGCGGGCGCGGCGCACGCCGACCTCGCGGCGGACTTGGGGCAGCACGGCGACGTCGATGTTACGGTGACCCTCGACCCTTCCGCCCAGAGCGGCAGTGCCAATGCCTCGGTCAAGATACATGCCGATCGCGCCGTCGTGTGGTCGCTCCTCACCAGCTGCGCGGACGCCAGGAAGCTCGTGCCGGGTCTCGTCAGCTGCGACGTGATCGAGACCGCGCCCGACCATTCGTGGCAGCTGATCCGACACGTGATCGCCTATTCCTGGTACGTTCCGCGGGTGGATTTCGTGTTTCGGGCGGACTACCGGTATCCGGATCGAATCACGTTGAGTCGGGTATCGGGCGACTTGCGGGTATTCGAAGGCCGCTGGGATCTCGAGCAAGTCGGCGACTTCACCACCGCCCGCTACTCGCTGGCGCTGGCCCCCGGCTTCTGGGTGCCGCGATGGCTGATCAGGGCCGCGCTCAGGCACGATTTGCCGAAGGTGATGCGCTCGCTGCGCGCGCTCGCGGAAGCTCAGGGCTGAGGGATGCATGATGAGAACGGGGATGGCGTGGCGCTTCATTCGGATCCTGTCCATCGCGGCGGCGCTCGGTCCCGCAGCCTGCGAGCGCGAGCCGCCACCCGAGGTCGCGGCGCCGCGCGTGAAGCAGGTGTTCCATCTCAACGGTTACGAGAAGGATTTCGGCTACTCTCAGGCCGTCTTGATCGACAAGACGCTGTATGTGTCGGGTACCATGGCGGTAGATGCCCAGGGGCGCCTGGTGGCCCCGGGCGACATGGCCGGACAGATGCGCGCGGCGTACGCGAATATTCGGCGCACGCTCGCCGCCCACGGGGCGGATTTCGACGAAGTGGTCAGGGAGACGATCTACACCACCAACATGGATGCCTTGCTCAAGGCCTCGGACCTGCGCTTCGAGTATTACGACAAGGAGCGGCTGCCGACGGTGTCCTGGGTGCAGGTACAGCGCCTCATAGACCCCGGCTTTCTCGTTGAAATCGAGGTGACCGCCGAGCTACCTTGAGTGGACTGGTATCCTAGGCATGATGCGTAACGTGGTCGACAGGAAATTCGAACGAAGGCTGGCCGCTCTCGTCAATTGCGGGGAACGCGGGGTGCTGCGCGGCGGCCGCAAAGGCGTGGAGAAAGAGTCATTGCGGGTTTCGCCGGCGGGCGAAATCGCCCAGAGCCCCCACCCGGCGGCGCTCGGGGCACCGCTCACCAACGAGCACATCACCACGGACTTCTCGGAGGCGCTCATCGAGCTGGTCACGCCGCCGTTCCACGAGAGCTGGGAGCTGCTCCAGTACCTGTGCGACCTTCATCAGTTCGTCTACCGGCATCTGGGCGAGGAGATGCTCTGGTCGACCAGCATGCCTTGCATCTTCGCCGGGGACGAGAGCATTCCGCTGGCGCAGTTCGGCAAGTCCAATGTCGGCCGCATGAAAACCGTGTACCGGCACGGCCTCGGAATGCGCTATGGGCGCACCATGCAGGCGATATCGGGTGTGCACTTCAATTACTCTTTTCCCGACAAGCTCTGGGAGGCGCTCCAGCACATCAACGAGTCGAAGCTCCAGCGCCAGGATTTCGTTTCCGAGCAGTATTTCGGCGTGCTGCGCAACTATCGCCGCTTCGGGTGGCTGGTGCTGTACTTGTTCGGCACGTCGCCCGCCGTGTCGCGGAGCTTCTTCGGCGGCCGCGATCCGGGTCTTCCCTCGCTGGACGCCGATACGCTCTATGAGCCTTACGGCACGTCGCTGCGCATGAGCGATGTGGGCTATCGAAACAAGAACCAGGCGACGGTGAGCGTCTCGGTCAACAGTCTGAGCGACTACGTGCGCGATCTGTCGAAGGCCATCAGCACGCCCTACCCGCCGTACGAGAAGCTCGGTGTCAAGGTCGGCGGAAAATATCTGCAGCTCAACGCCAACATCCTGCAGATCGAGAACGAGTATTACAGCTTCATCAGGCCGAAGCGCATCGCCAGCTCCGGCGAGCGTCCGACCAAGGCGTTGCGCCGCGCCGGAGTCGAGTATGTGGAGGTGCGCGCCCTCGACGTGAGTGCCTTCGATCCGGTCGGAGTCAATCAGAACAAGCTGCGCTTTCTCGAGGCCTTTCTCGCCCTGTGCGTGCTGTCCGGTTCCGAGCCCATCGAGCCGGGCGAGCAGGGCTCGCTCGACGCGAATCATCTGCGCGTGGCCCGCCGGGGCAGAGAGCCGGGGCTCACGTTGAACCGCGAAGGCCGCGAGGTACCGATGACCCAATGGGCGGCCGAATTGCTGGATTCCATGCAGGGCATCACGGAGATGCTCGACCAGGGTGAGTCCTCGCGACCCTACCGGACGGCGCTCGAGCAGCAGCGCGCCAAGCTCGACGATGTCGAGCGAACCCCCTCCGCCCGATTGCTCACCGAGATGCGCCAGACCGGCGAGTCCTTTTTCCAGCTGGCCCAGCGCATGTCGAAGATGCACAAGGACTATTTTCTGGATCTCTATCCTCCCAACGGGCGCCGTCTGGCGGAGTTCGGGGCCGCGGCCCAGGAGTCTCACGAGGAGCAGGCGCGCATCGAGGCTGCCGACAAATGGGACTTCGATACGTATCTCGCCCGTTACCTGGCGGAATGAGGCGCTGGCACGCCGGGAGTCCCGTTTGACATAAATCCGAGACCTGGCGCTCGATTTTTTTTTCGTGGCGTGTGGTGCAATTCATGGAGGCGCCGGCGGCGGGTGCGTAGGGTAGGCGCAAATGACCAATGCAACGGGAATTTCACGGGTGGATCTGCCGGATTCGCCGTATGCGCGGCAACTGCGAGCGGGATTTCCCTGGCTCGTGTTCGTCCCGGAGCTCGAGTCCACCTATCGGCTGACGGTGCTCGAGGAACACCTCCCGCACATCCGCGTCAACCTCTGTCTCGCGGTGATGGGCATGGCCGGGGCGTTGGCGGTGCGGGCCGGCACGACCGGGCCGGCGATGAGTGCGATTCCCGTGATCCTGCGTCTCGTGGTGATGATCCCGATCGTGTTGCTGCTGGTTGCGGTCACCTTCTCGGCGCGCCGGCATCGAATCTATCCGCCGCTGTCGCTGGCCGCCGCCATCCTGGTCGGGCTGTGTGTCGCGGCCATTCAAGTCGTGGGTGAAACCGGCGCGGCGCCGCTCGTGGTGCCGCGCCTCGAGCTCTGCGCGATCTGCATCTATTTCATGGTCGGGCTGATGTTCTACCACGCGCTGGCGGCGAACCTCGTGGTGATGTTCGCCTATCTCGCGGCCGGTACGCTGATGCAGCTGCCCGCGAGGGAGTTCGGCTTCGGCATTCTGTCGATCACGGTCGCAAATGCGTTCTGCGCCTCGGTCGCCTACATGCACGAGAAAACCAGCCGGCTGCGCTTTCTCGAGGCCGCTCTGCTCAAGGAGTTGGTCGCCCGCGACGGGCTGACCGGCATCCAGAACCGTCGCATGTTCGATCAGCACATTCAGCGTGTCTGGAGCCAGGCGGTGCGCGACACGCAGCGGGTGGCTGTGCTTTTGGTGGATATCGATTGCTTCAAGGAGTACAACGACCGCTACGGCCATCAGGCGGGAGACGAGTGCCTGCGGGCGGTCGCCGTGTCATTGAGCCAGTGCGCGCGGCGCCCGATGGATTTCGTTGCCCGCTACGGCGGCGAGGAGTTCGCCGTCATCCTCTACGAGGCGAGCCGCGAGTACGTGGCGGAGGTGCTCACCCGGATCCAGCGCTCGATCGCCGAGCTCAACATTCAACACGAGGCATCGCCGGTCGCGAGCCGCCTCACGGTGAGCATCGGCGCGGCATTCGTGCTGCCCGGCGCGAGCCGCACCCACGACGGACTGGTCCAGCTGGCGGACGAAGCGCTGTACGGCGCCAAGGAGCAGGGACGCAACCGTGTGGTGGTGCTCGAGGCCGAGTATCACAGTTTGCGCACCGGGCGTTTCGAGCGGCGGGGGGCGCAGCGTTCCGCCTAGGGCGTGCGGTAGATGCCGATCTCGGCGTCCTCGCCGGACACCCGGCTGGCGCGAAACATGCCCTCGGTGTTGAACTCCATTTTCACCCGGCCCTCGCGGTCGATCGCGATGACCCCGCCCTCGCCGCCGAGCGCCGGGAGCTCCTCCATCACCACCTCGTGGACGGCCCGCGCGAGCGAGCGGCCGCCGAACCGCATGCGCGCCCCAATGTCGTGCGCGACCACCGCGCGAATGTAGATCTCACCGTGCCCGGTCGAGGAGACCGCACAGCTTCGATCGTCGGCATAGGTGCCCGCGCCGATGATCGGAGAATCGCCGATGCGGCCGAACCGTTTGCCGGTCATGCCACCGGTGGAGGTGGCCGCCGCCAAATGGCCGGCCGCGTCCAATGCCACGGCGCCCACCGTGCCGACGTGCGAGATGGTCATGGGAGAGACGCCCGCATCTCCGCCCCGGATGCGCTCGAGCTGGGCCCAGCGCGCGGCGGTATGGAAATACTCCTTGTCCACGAACTCAAAGCCGCGGGACGCCGCGAACTGTTCCGCGCCCGCGCCGCTCAGGAACACGAACTCGGAATGCTCCATCACCGCGCGTGCGAGCTCGATCGGGTTCTTGATGCGGGTCAGGCCGCACACCGCGCCGGCCGCGCGAGTCGAGCCGTTCATGATGGACGCGTCGAGCTCGTTGCGACCGTCGAGCGTGAACACGGCGCCGCGCCCGGCGTTGAACAGCTCGTTGTCCTCGAGGGCCACGACCGCCCTGGTCACCGCGTCGAGGCTCGACCCGCCGCTCTCGAGCACGGCAAAGCCTGCCGCGAGCGCCGCGGCGAGGCCGGCGCGATATTGCGCCTCGCGCTCGAGGCTCATCTGGTCGCGGGGCAAGGTGCCGGCGCCGCCGTGGATCGCTAAACCGAACATTTCAATAACTTCTTTTCATGGATGACGGTCATTCCCAAAGGCTATCATCATTGCAGCATGAATCCATTCCCCAAAGTCGGCACCATCAAGAGCCTGCTCATCGCCAACCGCGGCGAGATCGCCATCCGCGTCATGCGCGCCGCCACGGAGCTCGGGCTGCGCACGGTCGCCATTCATTCGCGCGAGGATCGTTTTTCGCTGCACCGGACCAAGGCCGACGAGAGCTATCTGGTCGGCGACGGCAAGGGTCCGATCGAGGCGTATCTCGACATTCCCGACATCATCCGCATCGCCACCGAGGCGCGGGTCGACGCCGTGCATCCCGGCTACGGCTTTTTGTCCGAGAGCCCGGAATTCGCCGAAGCCTGCGACGCGGCGGGGTTGATTTTCATCGGACCTTCGCCCGACACCATGCGGAGGCTCGGCAACAAGGTGGCGGCGCGCAATCTGGCGGTGAGCGCCGGCGTTCCGGTGATGCCGGCGACGCCGCCGCTGCCGGAGGACGAGGCCCAAGTGCTCGCCATGGCGCGCGAGGTCGGTTTCCCGGTGATGCTGAAGGCGAGCTGGGGCGGGGGCGGGCGCGGCATGCGCATCGTCGAGGACGACCGCGATCTCATGGAGACCGTGGCGGCTGCGCGGCGCGAGGCCAAGGCCGCTTTCGGCAAGGACGAGGTGTACCTCGAGAAGCTGGTGCGGCGCGCGCGGCACGTGGAGGTGCAGATTCTCGGCGACTCGCACGGCAACCTGGTGCATCTCTGGGAGCGCGACTGTACGGTGCAGCGGCGCAATCAGAAGGTGGTCGAGCGCGCCCCCGCCGTGTTCCTGAACGACGCGCAACGGGCCGAGCTGTGCCAGGCGGCGCTCAAGATCGGGCGCGCGGTCAAGTACCGGGCGGCCGGAACGGTCGAGTTCCTGCAGGATGCGGACACCGGCAAGTTCTACTTCATCGAGGTCAACCCGCGCATCCAGGTGGAGCACACCGTGACGGAGTGCGTTACCGGTATCGACCTGGTCAAGGCGCAGATCCGCATCGCCGCGGGCGCGCGCATCGGCAGCGCGGAAAGCGGCGTACCGGCACAGGAGGAGATCCGGGTCAACGCCCATGCTCTGCAGTGCCGTGTGACCACGGAGGATCCGGAGAACAACTTCGTGCCGGACTACGGCCGG
>DATAYO010000084.1:0-1815 GCA_036272515.1 Steroidobacteraceae bacterium
ATGGGAGGGGGCTCATTCCGCGGCGGCCCGAGCGTGGCCGTGCTCGTCGGTGTAGATCTCGGCGCCCTGCTCCAAGAACGCCTTCGACTTTTCCTCCATCCCGGCGCGCGCGTAGTCGCGGATCTCCTGCGTGATCTGCATCGAGCAGAATTTGGGGCCGCACATCGAGCAGAAATGCGCGAGCTTCGCCCCTTCGGCGGGCAGCGTCTGGTCGTGGAACTTCTCGGCCGTCTCGGGGTCGAGCGACAGGTTGAACTGGTCGCGCCAGCGGAACTCGAACCGCGCCCGCGACAGCGCGTCGTCGCGCTCGCGCGCGGCGGGGTGGCCTTTCGCAAGATCGGCGGCGTGCGCTGCGATCTTGTAGGTGATGACCCCCACCTTGACGTCGTCGCGGTCGGGGAGCCCCAGATGCTCCTTCGGCGTGACGTAGCAGAGCAACGCCGTGCCGAACCAGCCGATCATTGCCGCCCCGATGCCGCTGGTGATGTGGTCGTAACCCGGCGCGATGTCGGTGGTGAGCGGGCCCAAGGTATAGAATGGCGCCTCGCCGCACTCCTCGAGCTGTTTCTCCATATTGATTTTGATCTTGTGCATCGGCACGTGGCCGGGGCCTTCGATCATGACCTGCACGCCGTCCTCCCAGGCGAGCTTGGTCAGCTCGCCCAGCGTTTCGAGCTCGGCGAATTGCGCGCGGTCGTTAGCGTCGGCGATCGAGCCGGGCCGCAGCCCGTCGCCTAAGGAATAACTCACGTCATAGGCCCGCATTATCTCGTTGATCTCGCGGAAATGCGTGTAGAGAAAACTCTCCTGGTGATGCGCCAGGCACCACTTCGCCATGATCGAGCCGCCGCGCGAGACGATGCCGGTGACCCGTGAGGCGGTCAGCGGAATGTAGGCGAGCCTGACGCCGGCGTGGATCGTGAAGTAGTCGACGCCCTGCTCGGCCTGTTCGATGAGCGTGTCGCGGAACAGTTCCCAGGTCAGTTCCTCGGCTTTGCCGCCGACCTTTTCGAGCGCCTGGTAGATCGGCACCGTGCCGATCGGCACCGGCGAGTTGCGGATGATCCATTCGCGGATCGTATGGATGTTGCGGCCGGTCGACAAATCCATGACCGTGTCGGCGCCCCAGCGCGTCGCCCACACCATCTTCTCGACCTCCTCGGCGATGGAGGAGCTGACAATCGAGTTGCCGATATTGGCGTTGACCTTCACCAGGAAGTTCCGGCCGATGATCATCGGCTCGGTTTCAGGGTGGTTGATGTTGTTGGGGATGATCGCGCGGCCGCGCGCGATCTCGTCACGCACGAATTCCGGCGTCACGTGATCGGGGATCGCCGCCCCAAACGATTCACCATCGACGATAGCTTCGCGCCGCAATTGCTCGCGGCCGAGGTTTTCGCGGATCGCGACATATTCCATCTCGGGCGTGACGATGCCGCGCCGCGCATAAGCCAACTGGGTGACCGCGGCGCCGGGCTTGGCGCGCAAGACTTGGCGGCGGCCACGGTTGAACAGCGATACCGCGCTCGCTTCACCGTGGCGCAAGCCGTTGTCCTCCGGTTTGACCTCGCGGCCGTCATAAAATTCGACATCGCCGCGCGCTAGGATCCAGGGTTTGCGCAGTTCCGGGAGCCCGCGGTTGATGTCGATTTCGATCGCCGGGTCGGAATAGGAACCGGAGGTGTCGTAGACGCGCACCGGTGGCTCGCCGGCCGAAGCTTCCAGCTCGATCTCGCGCATCGCAACCGAGATCTCGGGGTGCTGCCGGCCCGGTGCATGGACCTTGCGCGAAGCCGGGAACGGCCCCGTGGTGAC
>DATAYO010000085.1:0-5645 GCA_036272515.1 Steroidobacteraceae bacterium
ACCTCCCAGCAGGGTGGTCTTCCCGTATCCGGCCGGCGCATGCACCAGGGATAATTTGCCGGGCAGCGATCGATGCAATATCTGAGTGAGCCACGGCCGCTCCAACAGATCCACGCGCTGGCGAGTCGGCGAAACCTTGGAACGCAGCAACCAGGCCGGGAAGGTGGGGTTGCGTGTGGCCGAGTGGGTGTTTCTCATGGACTATTCGGTTTACGGGTGTCCGGCGAGATGCTCCCGCTAGCATAGAAGAAGCGTGGGTCAAAGTGCAGCGGTATTGACACTTGGAATGCCGGATTGTCTGCGCTGAGCGGGCGACGGCTGTCCATTTGGACAGGTGCCGGCGACCGGGCCGGGACAAGCACTGTCCGCGAGGTTCGTTGCACCGTGGGGTGCGCGTTGTTATTTTCGATTCGTGAACCACATGAAGGCCGGCGACCCCACCCAGGTCGGAGCGCAAGTTAGCGCCTGGCGCATTGTGCTGATTCTGCTTGCGGTAATGATCGCCTTGCCGGGCTTCGTGATCGGTGCCGAATTGAGCTTCGCCCTCGGCGCCAGCCGGGCCGTGCCGGCTGCACTGCTGGGCGGAGCCATCCTGGCTGCAGTCGCGGCGTTGAGCGGCGCCGCAGGCGCGCGCTCGCGCAAGTCTACCTATCAGTTGATTGCCGATGCCTTCGGTACGCAAGGCGCCAAGGTTGCCAACGCTGTGCTGGGCTTTTCCATCCTTGGCTGGTACGGTGTGATTGCCATGATGCTCGGCCGCGCGCTGACCGGAGTCAGCCCGCTACTGGCCGTCACACCGGTCTGGCTGCTGGCGCTTGCCGGCTGCGTGCTGACCACGGTCACCACCATGTTCGGCTTTCGCGCGCTTGATCTCTTGTCCGCCATCACCTCGCCCCTGAAAGTAGTCCTGCTGCTCTGGACCTTCTTTACCGCGCTGCGCGGTGGCCTGACCCCGGTTTTTGCCTTCGTGCCGGCGGGACATACCAACCTCAGCACCGGCATCTCGATGGTTGCCGGTGGCCTCATCGTAGGCGCCGTGCTGGCGCCCGACGTCTGCCGTTTTGCGCGCACACCGTGGCACGCGGCAGCCGGCGCAGCCATGGCTTATGGCCTGTGCTTTCCGGCGGTGCTGCTCTTGGCCGGCTTCCCGAGTTTGGCGGTCGGCAACAAAGACCTCATCATTATCATGATCACCCTGGGGCTGGGCTTGCCCGCCTTGCTGATCGTGGCGCTCACTGCGTGGTCGACGAACACCTTCAATCTGTACTCGGCCACACTGGTCGGCAAAACGGTTCGCCCGAACGCGCCGCACTGGAAGATCAGCCTGATCGCAGGCGCGGTGGGCACGGCCCTCGGCCTGGCGGGCGTCAGCGATCTGCTGGTGCCCTATCTGCTCTGGCTGGGCATCTGCATCCCACCGATTGCAGGTGCGTATCTGGTCAACGTAGCGCTGGGTGGGCCGACGGATGCAAGCCGCGCCTGGCGCGTCGAGGCCCTGATTGCCTGGGCGCTTGGCAGCGCCTGGGCCGCCCTACCCTCAACTTGGGGTTGGCGGATCACACCGGTACCGGCCCTCGATTCGATTTTGGTTTGCGCGGCTGTCTACGCCGCGCTGCGTAAACCGCCGGCGCGTGCGCGCGTACTTCCAACGGCGAGTCCGCCGCGCCCTTCGGACGCTTCTTAGGCGCGCACCGGGACCTCACCGCACCATCTGACGACGTCGAGCGCGTCGGCGATCACTGCTCGGTAGTCGGCCAACGCCGCAGTTTAAATGCCCGGACGTCCGCGACGGGTTTATACTGAGCGTACGCCTTGAGAAAGGCGTGCATCAAGGGAGCTTCATGAATAACTATCGAAAGGGGCGCGTTCCTGCGCTCTGCGTATCGCTTTTGAGTGGGATATTTGCCCAGATCGCGAGTGCCCAGCAATCGCATTCCGACTCGGGACAGCTCGAGGAAATCACCGTGACGGCGGAGAAGCGCGAGAGCACCGTGCAGACCACGGCGATCAGCCTCACGGCCGTCTCGGGCCAGGACATTCAGGATCGCGGGCTCACGGACCTGGGGAACCTGCTGACGTCGGTTCCGGGCGTATCGATCCGCACCAGCGGCCCGGGCATGACCGAGTTTGAGATGCGCGGTGTCTCCTCGACGGGCGGCAACTCGCCCACGGTCGGCTTTTACTATGACGACACCTCGCTCACGGCGCCTGCGGCCTCGAACGAGGGCAAGATCGTGATCTCTCCGGCGCTCTATGACCTGAACCGGGTCGAGGTGCTGCGCGGGCCGCAGGGTACCTTGTACGGGTCGGGCTCCATGGGGGGAACCATCAAACTGGTCCCCAACGCTCCGAACCCCGAGGCCTTCGATGCCTCCTCCGAGGTGGTCTTCGCCGACACCGATCATGGCGGCTTCGATCACGCCGAGAATGCCATGGTGAATCTGCCTTTCGGGGGCGGCCTCGCGGCCCTGCGCCTCGTCGGCTCCTATTCGCGTGACGCGGGCTGGATCGATCGCGTGGTCATCGCGCCGGGCGATTTTCCGTCGTCGGTCGGCACCACGCGCGGCAATGTGCTGGCCGCGCCGGTGGAAGCCGACTACCACGACGTGAACGACGTCGAGCGCACGACCCTGCGCGCGAGCGTGCTGCTCAAGCCTATCGACGGATTGACCATCTCGCCGTCCTTCCTCTACCAGAAGCTCCAGGCGGGCGGCTTGCCGTACATCGACAGCGTCCCGGGCACCGATGTGCATTACCAGCCGTTCGATGTCGCGGAGAACTACTCGGACGAGTTCAAGCTCGGCTCGCTCAACGTCACGTACACGACGCCCATCCTGGCGCTGACCTCCATCACCTCCTA
Organism: Steroidobacteraceae bacterium; assembly: GCA_036272515.1. Lineage (GTDB taxonomy): Bacteria > Pseudomonadota > Gammaproteobacteria > Steroidobacterales > Steroidobacteraceae > Bog-1198. The sequence continues at coordinate 2,861 of DATAYO010000085.1, forward strand.
TTGGTCGAGGAATGAGCCGCTGACCCAGGACACCTCGGAGTCCTGGACCACGGGGCTGGGGCCGGCGTATGTCACCGGGTATACCCCGGCGCAGGGCGGGCTCGGCGCCTCCTCGGCGATCGAGTACAACCCCACGCATCAGACCACCGAGGAGCTGCGCATCTCCTCGGTCGGGGATTCCAGACTCAAGTGGCTCGCCGGCTACTACTACGAGGATTTCCATTCTGCCTGGGACATCGTGTTCCCGTCGCAGAACGGCGCCGCGCTCTTCGGCTCGAACAACCTGTTCAGCTATTTCAGCCCGATGCCCATCTACCAGCAATCCGTGTTCGGCGAGGTCACCTACAACATCACGGATCCCTGGGCGATCACGATCGGCGCGCGCCGCTATCGCTACAACGCCCCGGTGAGCCTCGACCAATACGGTTCGCTCACGGCCACCGTGATGACCTCGACCTCGGAGAAGGATCAGGGTGTCACACCCAAGGCCTCGATGTCCTACCAGTTCACCAAGGACCTCATGGTCTACGCGACCGCGGCGAAGGGCTTCCGTCCCGGCGGCGGGACGGGGCCGGTGCCGACGTCGGGTCCGGCTACTTGCGAGCAGCAGCTGCAGCAGGAATACGGCAGCACGGGATTCGTCAATGGCCCGATCTCGTTCAAGTCGGACAACGTGTGGAGTTACGAGGTGGGCGAGAAATGGCGCTTCGCCGATAATCGCGTGACCCTCAACAGCGCCCTGTACTTCGAGAAATGGGCCGGTGTCCAGCAGAGCAACTCATTGTCCACCTGCGGCTATACCTACACAGTCAACGCAGGCGATGCGCACGTGCGCGGCGGCGAGCTCGAGATCCAGACTGTCGTCGTGCCCGAGCTCACGCTGTCGGGCAATGTCGGATACACGCATGCCGCGCTCGTGAGCTCCACGCTCATCAACGCGGGATTCAATCCGGGAACTCCCATCCAGGACGTGCCGCAGTGGACTTCGACGGTTTCCGCCGCCTACCGGCACCCCATGACGGATCGGCTTGCGCTCACGGCGCGCGCCGACAGCACCTACACCGGGAGCCGTACGGACGCGACCTACTCCATCAACCAGCTGCCCTCCTACGATCTCACCAACCTTCGCGCGGGAGTGGACGGCGGGCGCTGGTCCGCCGTTCTTTTCGTGAACAACGTGACGGACAAGCGGGCACTCCTCAACAACATCGTCCAGGATGCCGAGAACATTCCGACCTACAACCGGGTGGCGGTGAGCCAGCCGCGCACGGCGGGCATCGACGTGAATTATCGCTTCGGCGGCCAGTGACCGGCTCGGGCCGCGGCGGGCAGGCGCCGCGGCCCCTCTCTATTTTATTTCGTGCTATCCCGGCTGGCGCCTCAAGGCCGGCCGGGCGTGCGCACGGGCAGCGGCACATTGCAGAGATCGATGGCCCCGGGATTGTGCTTGAACCAGGCCTCATGCCGCTCGCGCCGCTGCGCGAGCACCGAGCGAAAGGTGGGGCTGTCGGTGCGCAGCACCTCGATCGGCGTGCGCTCTGACGCCGGTACGTCCGAGGCGACCCGCATCGAGGTGATGGGTATCGGAGGCTCCGAGGCGACATAGAACCCCATCTCGCCGCTCCCGCGCGGCAGCGTCGAGAGGAGCTCGATCCCCTGGAGCACTCGTCCGACCAGCGCGACGTTGCGATCGAGCTGGCGCGGCGCATTGCCGATCACCGCGTACATCTCCGCGCCGGTGCTCTCTGCCGGGTCGTCGCGACCTGCACCGACCATGCCGTAGCAATGGGCCAGCCACACCTCGTGTGTGCGTGGATCGCGCCCCGCCGGGAACCCGTCCAGGAATCCGACCTGCGGCGCATAGAGATCGTGATCCGGCAGCGGCTCGAAGCGGGTCGCGGCGTGCGCATCGGCGGTGAACTCGACGGAAGGGCGCACGCCGGCCGGCCGGGGACGGTGGTGACTCTCATCGTCCCACTGCACCACGTAGTTGTCCTGTACGCGGATGATCGCGAGGCCGTCGAAGTAATGCGCCCTCGCCAGTGCCTTGATGTTCGCCGCATGCTGAGGCGCGACGCGTGTCGCGAGCTCGATCACCACGCGCCCGTGCGGAAGCTCGAGATACAGCGTGTCATCGGGATCCGGCGCACGCCAGTCCGCGGCCGGCGCGTCCGCGAGAAGGTCCGCCACGGTGACGGGCTTCGCCTGGAGTGAAGGTGTGGCCCCGAGACCGAGCACGCACGCCGCGAGCCCGGTAGCCGCTGCTCGAGTCCGACGCCCCATCATGGCGTTCCCGCTTGCTTCGGAGCGGGAACGGGCTCGGCCGCGGCGGCCTCTTCCACACCGCGCAGCATGCGATCGAGCGCCGCACGATCGAAGTAGCGTCCCGCCAGGACGACGCCGCGGATCCTTTGCGTGTTGGCGATATCCTCGAGCGGATTGGCATCGAGCAGCACGAGATCGGCGAGCTTGCCTTTCTCGACCGTCCCTAAGTCTACGGTGCGGCCCATGAATTTCGCCGGGTTGAGCGTCGCCGTCTGCAGGGCCTGCATCGGCGTGAGCCCCGCGCGCTGGAACAGCACCAGCTCCTGGTGCAGGCTGAAGCCCGGGAAGATGTGCACGCCCGCCGCCGTGTCGGTCCCGGCCAAGAACGGCACCCCGGCGCGGAACATGGCCAGCGTCATGTCGAGCTCCATCTGCACGAACTTCTTGCGCACCGGCAGAGGGTCGGTATCCATGTCCTGCTCGATGTCGCGCACGAACATGGGCCAGGTGTGATCCTTCC
>DATAYO010000086.1:0-3012 GCA_036272515.1 Steroidobacteraceae bacterium
TCCACGGGCTCGCCCCGGGCGTCGAGGAACTGCGCACCCGAGGCTCGCCGCGGGTGCGCGTGCAGGCGCGCGGCCGCGTGCTCGCCGAGCACGCCCCGCAGCACCTGCGGAACGGCCGGCCCGGAGATGCGCACCACCGCGACGCCGCCGCGTCCCGGTGCCGTCGCGGCGGCCACGATGCTGTCCACTGGCTGCTCGCGCATCACATGATCGTCCAGGCGCCGCGGCCGCCGGCGCGCACCGTTCAGCGCTTCAGCCGCGCCTGCACGCTCTCCATGCGGCGGTTGATGTTCCACTGCTGCAGAATTCCCAACACGGTATTGGTGATCCAGTAGAGCACCAGGCCCGATGGGAACCACGCCATCATCGCGGTCATGACCAGAGGCATGAATTGCATGAGCTTCGCCTGCATCGGGTCGGGTGGCGCCGGGTTCAGCTTGAACTGCGCGAACATCGCGGCGCCCATCAACAACGGCAGCACGAAGTACGGATCGCGCGAGGAGAGATCGTTGATCCACAGCATGAACGGGGCCTGGCGCATCTCCACGCTCTCGAGCAGCACCCAGTAGAAGGCGATGAAGACCGGGATCTGCACCACCATGGGCAGGCAGCCCGCGAGCGGATTGATCTTCTCCCGCTTGTAGAGCTCCATCATGGCGCGGCCGAGCTTCTCGCGGTCGTCCTTGTAGGTCTCCTGGATCTGCTTCATGCGCGGCGCCACCGCGCGCATCTTGGCCATGGAACGTCCGCTCGCCTGGCTCAACGGAAAGAAGATCAGCTTGATCAGTGCGGTGACGATGATGATGGCCCAGCCCCAGTTGCCGGTGACCGAATGCACGAACTTCAGCGCGGCGAACAGCGGCTGGGCAATCACCGTCAGCCGGCCGTAATCGGCGGTGCGTTCCAGCCGCGGCCCGGTCACGGCCAGCTGCGATTGCAGTTTCGGGCCCACGAACAGCTTCTCGTGGAACTCGGCGCTGGCGCCGGGGGGTACTTGCTTGAAGGGACCGGTGGCGCTCAGCAGATATTCATGGCCGAGCACTTGCAGGCGATAATCGTACGGCTGGCCGCTGGGAGGCACGATCGCCGAGACGAAATGATGCTGGAGCGAGGCGAGCCAGCCATTGGTGATGGTCTCGGCGAATTTGCTGTCGCTCTCGTTCTCGACCCGCAAGTCCCGTGTCTTGGTCCCGTCGAACACATCCGGGCCCTTGAACGAATAGGTTTCGACGTCGAAATACGAGCGGGAGGCGTGCTCCCAATGTCGCAGGATCTGGCCATAGGAGGCCAGCGAGCGAGCCGTCGGGCTCTCGTTGTGCACGTCATAGACGAGATTGATCGCATACCAGCCGCGGGCAAACACGAACGTCTTGGTGACCGTGAGACCTTGCCCGTCGGTCCAGGTCAGCGGCACGCGCAGCTCGTTGGCACCGGCCGGCAGGACGTAGGTATTCTTCGGGGAGGTCCACACGGCCAGATGTGTGGGCGCCGCCTCGTCCGCCGTCCCGATCAATCCGGTCTGCAGCAGGTAGAGCGAGTTCGGGTCGGTGTTCTCGAGCTGCACCGGAACGTTCGGCTTGTCCTTGTGCACCGGATACTGGGTGAGGTCGGCGCGGTCGATCTCGCCGCCTTTGAGGTTGATGTCGAGACTGAGGACATCCGTGGCGACGTGGATCGAGCCGACACCGGGCTCGCCCGGAGCCGCCCCGATCGTGCCGGTCGCGCCGGGCGGGGATGCGGCGGTTGCAGGTGCCGTGGGCTGCGCAGCGCCGCTCGCTGCCGGGGGAGCGGATGCCGCACTCCCCGCCGGCACCGAATCCGCCAGTGACTTCGGCGCGGTTGCGGAGCCGGACTGCGGCATCGCGGCGCTGACCGGCGCAGGCTGATGATAATCGTGCATCCATGCTTCGTAGTTCAGATAGAGGATCGCGAAGAACGCGAACCAAAGCATGATGCGGGTATTGGCCATGGGATCGGTCTCGTCTCAAGGCACGGGGTCGTAGCCGCCCTCGACAAAGGGATGGCATCGGAGCAGCCGCTTCAGGCCGAGCCAGATGCCGCGAACCGCACCATGGCGTTCGATGGCCTCATACGTGTAGTGCGAGCAGCTCGGATGGAATCGGCAGCGCGGACCCAAGAGCGGGCTCAAGGTCCACTGGTAAAGGCGAATGATGCCCATGAGGATATGGCGCATGCTCAAGCTTGCCGCGCGATGCTCTTCCAGTGCTTGGCGAGGCTCGCGCGCAGAGCGCTCGGGGAGGCGCGCTTCGCGGCCTCTCGGGCAGTGATCGTGACGTCGACCGGCGGCAGCTCGTACTGGTTCAAGCGGAACGACTCCCGCGCGACGCGTTTGACGAGATTTCGCGCAACGGCGTTGCCGCAGCTTCGAGTCGCGATGGCGAGCCCGAGGCGCGGATGGGTTTCGCGGTTGGCCAGTACGGACACGATAAAGTAGGCATCGGAGAAGCGCTTGCCTCGCTGGCGAACCGCGCGAAACTCGGCCGGCTGGTGCAGACGCTTGCGCGGCTCGAACGTCAGTTTGGTCGGACGTAATTTAGACGTCAGGGGCAGAGACGCTTGCGGCCCTTGGCACGGCGCCGAGCAAGCACTTGCCGACCACTCTTGGTCGCCATTCGCGCACGGAAGCCGTGAGTACGGACACGATGCAAGTTACTCGGATTGAAGGTACGTTTCATAAAGCACTTTCAGGGAAAAACTACGGGCCAATCAAGGAACTGGACCAAGGGTTTGGCCATTCGCGAAAGGCGGCAAGGGTACTGAGCGAGCGCGGAAGTGTCAATAGACGACTCGCGCGGTTGGAGCTAGACTCGCTCCCCCTTTCGTCATTGCCCCAACCGCCGCATTTGTAGGAGAGCGCTCTTGCCGGAGACGCTATGGAACCGCTGTCTGCGCGTGCTCGAAAGCGAGCTGCCCATGGAGCAGTTCAATACATGGCTACGACCGCTGCAGGCGATCGAGCGCGACGGCGAGGTGCGGCTTCTCGCGCCGAAC
>DATAYO010000087.1:0-14332 GCA_036272515.1 Steroidobacteraceae bacterium
TCGATACGCGCCCGTCACGGCCGGAGCCGACGATCGTTTTCGGATCGAGCTTGTTCTCCTCCGCGACGCGCTTCGCCGCAGGACTCAACTTCACGCCCGTATCGGCGCCGGGCGTCGGCGCCGATGCGGCGTTGCCGGCCACGGCCGCATGAATGGCGTTGGTCGCCGCCGCGGCCGCCGGCGTCGCAGGCTTGGCCGCCTCCTGCGCCGGGGTCTTCGCCCCGGCGGCGGAGGCCATGATGGCCGATGCGCTCGCACCCGGCACAACCGCCGACTCCTCGATCACCGCCAGCAGCTGGCCGCTGGTCACGGTCGTGCCGTCTTTCAGCTTGATCTCCGCAAGCACCCCGGCCACCGGCGCCGGCACTTCCAGCACCACTTTGTCCGTTTCCAGATCGACGAGGTTCTCGTCGCGCGATACCGCCTGCCCGGGCTGCTTGTGCCAGGCGACCAAGGTAGCGTCCGCCACCGATTCAGGCAGCTGCGGCACGCGCACTTCGATTGTCATGATCCAGTCCTGGTTTGAGCGGCCGCCGGGAGGCGCATGGTCTGTCGCGAGGTCTCTTCCGGCGGCACGCCCTGCAGCGCCGCCGTGACCAGATTTTTCTGCTGTTGCTCGTGCAGCGCCGCGATGCCGGTCGCCGGCGCGGCGGCACCGCCCCTGCCGGCGTACAGCAGCTCGTCCTTGGGACCGAGCGGCGCCTGCAGACGGTGTCGAATGTGATACCAGCCGCCCTGGTTCTGCGGCTCTTCCTGGCACCAGACGATTTCCCTGGCATTTTCGTATTTGCGCAAGATCGCCTCGTATTCGTCCGACGGAAATGGATACATCTGCTCGAGCCGGACGATGGCCACGGCGCCGATCTTCGCCTCGCGACGGGCCTTCAAAAGATCGAAATACACCTTGCCGCTGCAGATCACCACCCGGGTGACCGCCGACGCATCGATCTCGTCGACCTCGTCGATCATGGTCCTGAAGCCGCCGCCGGCGAGCTCTTCCAGGCGCGACACCGACAGCGGATGGCGCAGCAGACTCTTCGGCGTCATGATGATGAGCGGCTTGCGCAGCGGCCGCACCATTTGCCGGCGCAGCATGTGGAACATCTGCGCGGGCGTCGAGGGCACGCACACTTGCATGTTGTACTCGGCGCAGAGCTGCAGGAAGCGCTCGAGCCGCGCCGAGGAATGTTCCGGACCCTGCCCCTCATAGCCATGCGGCAAGAACAGCGTCAGGCCCGACACGCGTCCCCACTTCGCCTCGCCCGAGCTGATGAATTGATCGATGATCACCTGGGCGCCGTTCCCGAAGTCGCCGAACTGGCCTTCCCAGATCGTCAGGCAATGGGGCTCGGTGGTCGAGAACCCGTATTCGAACCCCATCACCGCCTCTTCGGAGAGCACCGAGTCGATCACGGTGAAGGTCGGTTGATTGGTCGCCAGGTGCTGGAGCGGTATGTAGGTCCTGCCCGTGGTCTGATCATGCAGAACGGCATGGCGGTGGAAGAACGTGCCGCGGCCGCTGTCCTGACCCGTGAGCCGTACCGGATAGCCCTCCTGGATCAGGCTCGCGTACGCGAGGTTCTCGGCACAGCCCCAATCGAGAGCGAGATCTCCGGCCACCATGCGCTCGCGCGCCTGGATGACGGCGAGCACGCGCGGGTGCAAGGTCCAATCGGCGGGATAGGTGGTGATCGCCTTCCCGAGCGCGCGCAGCCGTGGCAGGTCCACGGCGGTTTTCACCGGCTCCGACCAGTCCGCGCCGAGATACTCGCTCCAATCGACCGTGTACTTGTTGCCGATGAGGCCGAGCGCGGCGCGCGCCTGCGGCTTGCCCTCATCGAGACCCGCTCGATATTGATCCATCAGCGCGGATGCATCCGCCGCGGATATCACGCCCTGCGCCACGAGCTTGTCCGCGTACAGCTGTCGGGCGGTCGGCTTCTTGCGGATCACCTGATACATCTTGGGCTGCGTCGCCGCCGGCTCGTCGGCCTCGTTGTGACCATGCCGGCGGTAGCACACGAGGTCGATGACCACGTCCTTGTGGAACTTGCGCCGGTAGGCGAGCGCGAACTTCGTGACGAAGCACACCGCCTCCGGATCGTCGGCATTGACGTGAAAAATCGGCGCCTCGACCATCTTCGCGACGTCCGAGCAATAAAGCGTGGAGCGCGCATCGCGGGGGTGCGAGGTGGTGAAGCCGACCTGGTTGTTGATGATGATGTGGACGGAGCCGCCGGTGTAGAAGCCGCGAGCCTGCGACAGCTGCAGCGTCTCCATGACCACGCCCTGCCCTGCGAACGCGGCATCGCCGTGGATCTGCACGGCGAGCACCTTGTCGCCCTGGGTGTCGCCACGCCGCTCCTGGCGCGCCCGCACCGAGCCCTCCACCACGGGATTCACCACCTCGAGGTGCGAGGGATTGAACGCAAGCGCCACGTGCACGTTGCCGGCGGGAGTCTTCAGGTCCGCCGAAAACCCCTTGTGGTATTTCACGTCCCCCGAGCCCCTGAGGTTCATGAGGTCGTAATGGCCCTCGAATTCGCTGAACAGATCCTTCGGCGACTTGCCGAGCAGGTTCACCAGCACATTGAGCCTGCCCCGATGGGCCATGCCGATCACGGTTTCCTCGATGCCCGCGCGACCCTCCTGCTGCACGAGCTCATCGAGCAGCGGAATGAGGCTGTCGCCGCCCTCGAGCGAGAAGCGCTTTTGACCCACGTACTTGGTATGCAGGTAGCGCTCGAGGCCCTCGGCCGCCGTCAATTGCCAGAGGATGTTTTTCTTGTCCTCCGCGCTGAAACGATGCTCGATCCGGAGCGACTGAAAATTATCCTGCAGCCACAGCCGCTCCTCGGTGTCCGACACGTGCGCGAACTCGGCGCCGATGGTGTCGCAGTAAATGAACTTGAGGGTGGCGAGTATGTCCTTGAGCTTGCTGCGCGCCGGAATCGCCGGAGTGCGGCTGCCCGTGACGAACTCGGTCTCCATGTCGGCATCGGACAGTCCGAAATACTTGGGGTCGAGGATGTAGGGCGCCGTGCGGGGCGACAGCCCCAGCGGGTCGACATGTGCAACCAGGTGCCCGCGGTTCGCGTACACCTGGATCAAGCGCGACACCGCCGCCTGTTTGGCGCTGGCGGCGCCGTCGCCGCATTCCGCTCCGGCGGCAATCCTCGTGTCACGAACGGGCTTTTGGAGCTGAGCGGCCAAGCGCTCGCGCAGCCGGCGGTGATCGACTTCGCTTCCGGCGCCCGCCTCGAGGCCCGAGAAGTAGCGGGCCCAGCCCGGCTCGACCGCGGTGGGATCCTTCAGAAATCGCTCGTACAGATCCTCGATGAAATCGGCATTTCCACCATACAGAGCCGTGGTGGCGAATGCTTCTGCAAGTGAGTCGCTCATGAGTCCTTCAGACGGGTGAAAAACCTCAGATACATCAAGGTGATGAGCATGAAAATAAGGGTTGAATCAGAGCCGCAGTGTAGCCCAACGCGGCGCAATATGGAACGTCACGCAGGCCGCCGAATCTTACAGAATCACGGCGTCCGCGAGCTGCCTCAGCATGGCGATCTCGTGCGCGATCAGGGCCACGTAGGCCAGCAGGATGCCGTAGAGGATCACATCGACCCGCACCACGCGCATGAAGCGATAACCCGACAGCAGCACCATCAGGATGACGCACGCCCCGGTCATCGCCATCTTCAGCCCTGCAAACACCCCCACGTTGCTGCTCACGAACAGTGCCATGAGGGGATTGGCCTCGACGGCACCGACCGACAGCAGCCTCAACGTCAAGAATGCGTCCACCACGTTCAATATCAAGATGCCCACGGACGCCGCCCAGAGGTGCGTACCATGCCAATCGAGCGCCTGGAAGCCTCCGTCCGCGAGCCGCCGGGACGGACGACGCCGCCGGGGATGGAGGCCGCCGTAGAAAAGGGACCACCAGAAGCGCCGTCGACGGTCCGGCCGATGTCTGCGCTCCCGCGTTCCCGGTCTGGTCGAGGGTTCTCGTGCGGCAAACTGCTCGGGTGTCGGCGGAAAGGAGCTCATCCACTAACTATCCTTATTTCCCGGCGCGTCCGGCAACCGATGCGTCATAATCCGCGAAGGCGTAGCGCAATTTTTTTGCCGCCTCATCTGCTCACACCGCGCTCACCATCTGCGCCATGAAATCCCTGACCGGCATTCCCTCAAGTGACTCGGCGAACATGCGCTTGATGGATTCGGCTTGCCGCGGAGGGAAGTGCGCCCCGACACTGGCCTCGAACTTCCCGACGAGCAGCGGCACGCCTTCCGCGCGGCGCTTGCGGTGGCCGATGGGATAGTCGACCTGAACGCGGGCGCTGGCGGTGCCGTCCTTGAAGTGCACCTGCACGGCGTTGCCGATGTAGCGCTTGTCCGGCGCGTAATATTCCCGGGTAAACAGCGGATTCTCGCGCACCTCGGTCACCGCCCGCAGCGCGTCGACCCGAGGGTCGTTCGCCACGTCGTCTTCGTAGTCGGCCGCGGTGAGCCGCCCGAACAGGAGCGGGATCGCGACCATGTATTGAATGCAATGATCGCGGTCGGCCGGATTCGCGAGCGGCCCGGTCTTGTCGATGATGCGCACTCCCGGTTCCTGCGTCTCGATCGTCACCCTGCTGATGCGATCCAGCCGGTCGCGAATCTGCGGGTGCAGCGCCATGGCGGCCTCGACCGCCGTCTGAGCGTGGAACTCGGCCGGAAACGAAATCTTGAACAGGATGTTCTCCATCACGTAGCTGGCGAAAGGCTGAGGCAAGGCGAGCGCGTTGCCCTTGAACAGCACATCCTGGAAACCCCAGGTCTTGGCACTGAGCGCCGACGGATAGCCCATTTCCCCCTTCAGGGCGAACAGTGCGTGGCGCACCGCCCGGCTGGTGGCATCCCCGGCCGCCCAGCTCTTGCGCGAGCCGGTGTTCGGCGCATGCCGGTAGGTGCGCAGCGCGCCGCCGTCGATCCAGGCATTCGACACGGCGTTGACGATCTGATCCCGCGTGCCGCCGAGCATCGCGGTCACCACGGCGGTGGATGCGACGCGAACCAGGAGCACGTGATCGAGGCCCACCCGGTTGAAGCTGTTCTCCAGCGCGAGCACGCCCTGGATCTCGTGCGCCTTGATCATGGCGGTGAGCACGTCGCGCACCCGGATGGGGCTTCCGCCGCGCGCCAGATAATCCGCCGCCGCGAGGATGCCGCCCAGATTGTCCGACGGATGACCCCATTCGGCGGCGAGCCATGTGTCGTTGAAATCGAGCCAGCGGACCATGGCGCCGATGTTGAAGGCCGCATTGATCGGATCCAGCTCGTAGGAGGTGCCCGGCACTCGCGCGCCGCCCGTGAGCGTGGCGCCCGGAACGACCGGCCCGAGGAGCTTGGTACATGCAGGATATTTGAGGGCCTGGAATCCACACGCCAGCGTGTCCATCAGGCAGTAGCCGGCGGTCTGGTAGGCGAGCTCGCTTCGGACCTGGTAGCTCAACGCGTAGTCGGCAATCGCCGCCAGCAGGGCGTCGGGATCCGGCCGCTGCGCGGACTTGATATCGTGCGACATGGAAACCTCTACGGACGCCGGTCCAGCGGCACGAACTCGAGATTCTCCGGACCCGTATAATTCGCGCTCGGCCGGATGATCTTGCCGTCGATCCGCTGCTCGATGATGTGCGCCGCCCAACCGGCGGTGCGGCTCATGACGAACAACGGAGTGAACATCGCGGTGGGGACGCCCATGAGATGGTAGGACACCGCCGAGAACCAATCCAGATTCGCGAACATGTTCTTGGCACTCTTCATGACCGATTCGATGCGCTCGGCGATCCGGTAGCCTGTCTCGTCGTGGGCGGCCTGCGCGAGGACACGCGATACCTCCTTGATGATCTGGTTGCGCGGATCGGCGATGGTGTACACCGGGTGACCGAAGCCGATGATGACTTCCTTGGCCGCGACCCGCCGCTTGATGTCGGCCTCCGCCTCGTCCGGCGAGTCATAGCGCTGCTGGATCTCGAAGGCCACCTCATTGGCGCCGCCGTGCTTCGGACCGCGCAGCGCGCCGATCGCCCCGGTGACGCACGAATAAATGTCGGATCCCGTGCCGGCAATCACCCTCGCGGTGAACGTCGACGCGTTGAATTCGTGCTCCGCGTACAAATTGAGCGAGGTGTGCATGGCACGCACCCACTCCGCCGAGGGCTTTCGTCCATGCAGCAGATGCAGAAAATGCGCGCCGATGGAGTCGTCGTCGGTCTGCAGCTCGATGCGCTTGCCGCCGTTGGCATAGTGGTGCCAGTAGCAAAGCATGGAGCCGAGCGAGGCGAGCAGCCGGTCGGCGATGTCGCGCGCTCCCTCGACGGGATGGCTCTCGGCCTCCGGTGCCGCGCAGCCGAGCGCGGAAACGCCCGTGCGGAGCACATCCATCGGGTGGCTGGATGCCGGCAATTGCTCGAGTACGGTCAATACCGCCTTGGGCGGCAGCCGCAGTTTCTTGAGCTTGGACTTATAGGCGGCGAGCTCTGCGCGGTTCGGCAGTTTCTCGTGCACCAGCAGGTAGGCGATCTCCTCGAATTCGCACTGGTTGGCGATGTCCAGGATGTCGTAACCGCGATAGTGCAGATCGTTGCCGCTGCGCCCCACCGTGCACAGCGCGGTGTTGCCGGCCGTCACTCCCGACAAGGCCACGGATTTCTTTGCCTTGGGTGCCGCCGTTTGTGCTTCGCTCATCGGTCTTTGCCCTCTCGGAACAATTGGTCCAGCTTCGCTTCGTAGGAGTGGTAGTCCAGATACCTGTAGAGATCCGCCCGGCTCTGCATTCGATCGAGCACATTCCTCTGAGTTCCGTCGCGCCGGATGGCTTCATAGGTGGCGAGCGCCGCAGCATTCATCGCACGGTAAGCCGAGCAGCAGTAGAGCACCAGATCGACCCCCACCGCGCCGAGCTCGTCGCGCGTGTAGAGCGGTGTGGCCCCGAACTCGGTGATGTTCGCGAGAATCGGCACCTTGACCGCATCCTTGAAGCGGCGGTACATGGCGAGGTCGGTCATGGCCTCCGGAAATATCATGTCGGCGCCGGCCTCGACGCACGCCACGGCGCGCTCGATCGCCCGGTCGATGCCCTCCACCGCCAGCGCATCGGTGCGCGCCATGACGACGAACGAGTCATCGGTGCGCGCGTCGAGCGCCGCTTTCACGCGATCGACCATCTCCTCCAGCAACACCACTTCCTTGCCGGGACGGTGACCGCAGCGCTTCGCCTGCACCTGGTCCTCGATATGCATGCCCGCGGCACCGAGCTTGATGAACGATTTGACGGTGCGTGCGATGTTGAACGCCCCGCCCCAGCCGGTGTCGGCGTCCACCAGGAGCGGCAACGGACAGGCGTCCGTGATGCGGCGGATATCGGTCAGCACATCGTCCATCGTCGAGATGCCCAGATCCGGCATTCCAAGCGAGTTCGCGGCGACGCCGCCGCCCGACAGATAGAGCGCCTTGAAGCCGCTCGCCGCGGCCAGGCGCGCCGCATACGCGGTGATCGCCCCCACCACTTGCAACGGATGCTCTTCCGCGACGGCGGCGCGTAAACGCGTGCCCGCGGAGATCGCAGGCTGATTCGATATCGCCATGATATTTCCTACTGGACAGTGACTATAAGTGCTTTTGCCGGCGTACTCCGATGACAAAATCGATCAAAGCGCTTGAGCGATTTTGCAACACGGCGTCGAGCCGCGGCCACAAGCGCCCGGCCGGGACTCAGCTCTGCTGGCCGCGACGAAACTCGCCCGGCGAGGCGCCGGTCCATTTCTGGAAGGCGCGATGAAACGCGCTGCGCTCCGAAAATCCCAGCTCCAGGGCGATGTCCACCACACTTCGATCCGAGTCGCTCAAATAGCTGATGGCGAGGTCGCGGCGCAGCTGGTCCTTGATCTCCTGATAAGAGGCGCCCTCCTCGTGCAGCCGCCGGCGCAACGTCGCCGGGGTCATGTTGAGCTCGGCCGCGACCGAGTCGAAGTCCGGCACCTCTCCCGGCAGCCGCTGCCGCAGACGACGGCGGATACGCGCGCTCGCGCTCGAGCCGTTCTTGTACTTGGTGACGATGTTCTCGGGGGCGGTGCGCAGAAACTCCTTGACGGTCCGATCGTTCTGCACGACCGGAAGATGGAGATAGCTGGCGTCGAAGTCGATGCCGGTGAACGGCGCATCGAAAGACAGGTCGTTCGAGAACATCACCCGATATTCGCCGCTGTGCGGGGGCTCCGGGTAACAAAATTGGGCGCGCAGGATCGGAATGCGCCGGCCCACCAACCAGCACGCCAGGCCATGGAGAAGCAGCAGCAGGACTTCCTGGCCGAACACCCGGTGGCTCTGCCCGGAAACCCGCTCGCGCAGCACGACGCGCGCCTCGCCGTCATCGCTTTGCAAAGACCCCGAGATATCGTCGAGGATCAGGCCGTAGAAGCGCAAGCTCCGCTCCAGGGCGGCGCCGAGCGTCCTGCATCCGAGCACCGAGTGGCACAGCATCGCGAAGCTGCCCGCCTTCATCCGGCGCGAGTCCTGGCCGAAGAACTCGTCGTCCAGGGTCAGGGCGATCAGCCGCCATAACTTTCCATAGTGCTCGGCGGAGACTCGCGCGTGCGGGTTGCCGAGGAGCGTCGGCGACAATCCGACCTGGATCAGGAGCTGATCGGCATCCAGGTGCCGCGCACGCACCGCTTCCAGGGCCGCCACCACGAAGCAGATGGCCACCGTTCCCGGTTCCGGCCGACCGGACTGCGCAGGACGTGCCGGAGCGAGGTCGGCCGATGGATGCTGCATGGAAGCGGTAGTTTACGCGATGCGGACAGCCTAATATACGGGTGGTCGGGTACGCGCCGATGCATACCCGCCGTACGTCCATCCGAAGGGGAATTTCTCATGACCAGCACACCGGCGTTCGCGACAGATCAAACGCCCACCGTCAAAATGCTACTCGACGGCCAATTCATCGAATCCACGTCCGGCGAATGGCACGATGTGGTCAATCCGGCGACGCAGCAAGTGCTGGCGCAAGTGCCGTTTGCCACGGACGCGGAAATCGAGGCGGCGGTGGCTTCCGCCAAAGCGGCGTTCAAGACCTGGAAGCACACTCCGATCGCGGCGCGCGCCCGCATCATGCTCAAGCTCCAAGCGCTGGTGCGCGAGAACATGAGCCGCATCGCCCAAACGCTGAGCGCCGAGCAGGGCAAGACCCTGCCCGACGCGGAAGGCGACGTGTTCCGCGGGCTCGAGGTGGTGGAGCACGCCTGCTCGATCGGTACGCTGCAGCTCGGCGAGTTCGCCGAGAACGTGGCCGGCGGCGTCGATACCTATACCCTGCGGCAGCCCATCGGCGTCTGCGTCGGCATCTCACCGTTCAATTTTCCGGCGATGATCCCGCTCTGGATGTTTCCGATGGCGATCGTGTGCGGCAACACTTTCGTGCTCAAGCCCTCGGAGCAGGATCCGATGACGCCCATGCTGCTGGCGGAGCTGGCACTGCAAGCCGGCGTTCCGCCCGGCGTGCTCAACATCGTTCACGGCGGCAAGCGCGCGGTCGAGATGCTGTGCGCGCATCGCGACGTGGAGGCGGTGTCGTTCGTGGGATCGACCCACGTCGGCACTCTGGTTTACAACCTGGCCTCCCAGCATGGCAAGCGGGTTCAGTGCATGATGGGCGCCAAGAATCACGCCGTGGTCATGCCCGATGCGAACAAGGAGCACGCGCTGAATGCGCTGGTCGGCGCCACCTTCGGCGCGGCCGGACAGCGTTGCATGGCGACCTCGGTGTCGGTCATGGTCGGTGAGGCGCAGAAATGGATCCCCGACATCGTCGCCAGGGCGAAGACGCTGAAAGTGAGCGCGGGCACCGAGAAAGGTGCGGATCTGGGGCCGGTGGTGTCGAAGAGCGCGAAGAACCGGATTCTCGGGCTGATCGACGAGGGCGTGAAGGAAGGCGCGAAGCTCGAGCTCGACGGCCGGTCCATCAAGGTGGCGGGCTACGAGAAGGGCAACTTCGTCGGGCCGACGATCTTCTCGGCCGTGAAGCCCGGCATGAAAATCTACACCACGGAGATCTTCGGCCCGGTGATGGTCATCGTCGGCGTGAACACACTCGATGAGGCGATCGCGCTGATCAACGACAATCCCATGGGCAACGGCACGGGCATATTCACCCAGAGCGGCGCGGCGGCCCGCAAGTTCCAGAGCGAGATCGACGTGGGCCAGGTCGGCATCAACGTGCCGATCCCGGTGCCCGTGCCCTTCTTCAGCTTTACCGGCTCGCGCGGCTCCAAGCTCGGCGATCTCGGGCCCTACGGCAAGCAGGCGGTGCAGTTCTATACCCAGACGAAGACCATCATCTCGCGCTGGTTCGACGATGCCGTCACCTCGAGCGGCGTGAACACCACGATAAGCCTGAAATAACTTCCCCGGGAGCACCGCGCCGACATGAATATTGAGCAAACGACCGCCGTCGTGACCGGCGGCGCTTCAGGATTGGGCCGGGCCGTGGCCGCGCGCGTCGTGGCCCGCGGTGGCCGCGCCGTGATCTTCGACGTTCAGGACGAAGCCGGACGGGCCGCGGCCAAGGAGATCGGCGCGACTTTCGTCAAGTGCGACGTGAGCGCCGAGCAGGAGGTCAACGCGGCCATGGCGAGCGCCCGTCAAGCCATGGGCGGCATCAGCCTTCTGGTCAACTGCGCAGGCATCATCGGCGCCGGCAAGCTCATCGGACGAGATGGGCCGATGGCGGGCGAGTTCTTCGAGCGGGTGGTGCGCGTCAATCTGATCGGCACCTTTCTATGCGACAAGGCGGCCGCCGCCATCATGCGCGAGAACGCGCCCAACGCCGACGGGGAGCGCGGCGTGCTGATTCATACCGCCTCCGTGGCCGCCTACGAGGGACAGATCGGCCAGGTGGCCTATTCAGCCACCAAGGCGGGCATCGCGGGAATGACCCTGCCCATCGCGCGGGAGCTCGCGAGCGCGGGCATTCGCTGCGTGGCGATCGCGCCGGGCATCTTCATGACGCCCATGCTCGCGGGTCTCCCGCAAGAAGTGCAAGATTCCCTCGGCAAGCAGGTACCGTTCCCGCCTCGCCTCGGCAAGCCCGAGGAGTTCGCCCAGCTCGTGCAATCGATCGTGGAGATTCCGACCCTGAACGGCGAGGTCATCCGCCTGGACGGCGCCATTCGCATGCAGCCGCGCTGAGCCCACCGACGGAGAGTCTACTGGCCTGGTATGGGCAGCACCGGCATGATCTCGACCGATTCGCCGGGGAAGATGCTGAAGTGCGGATGCTTTTCGAACAGCTTCGCCGCAGCCTCGTGAGACTCTGCGCGCACCAGCGTAAACGCGGCGAGGTGATTACTGGTGTCCTCGATCCCGTGCGGCGTGACCTTCTTGGTTTTCCCCAGAGGCCCCCCCATGCTCACGATGGCGCCGGCATGCTTCTCGACCCAGGCCTTCCAGGCCGCTATGCCTTCACGTTCCTTGGCGCGTCGATCGGCCTCGGAAAGCGCGTCCCAGGCGGCGCGGCGAGGACTGGCTTTGTTCCCCAGGAATACGGCGAGATAGGTGGTCTCGGTGCTCATCGGATCTCCTTTCAGGTGTAACACGACTGAAACGACATGGGTAACGCCGGGCGCTTCCATGTTCTATCGGTACGACGAATGGGGCCGCCGGCTTTCGACATCAGGGGCGTGGCTTTCGACATCACGGGCGTGGCCTTCGACACCGGGCATTGAACTTCGTCGTGGGGCGTTGCCGGGGAACCCCGTCACCCCGGCTCGACGCTGGCTGCCTTGAGGAATTTGCGCAGCCGCGACACCTCGTCGATGCCGAGATCTTGTCCGTGCGGACGCTTGAAGAGCTCGTGGTGGGTGCCCACAACGAATGCGAACTCCTCCCCCCCGTGCGGCTCCACGTGACCCAGATGCCCGATGAGCTCCAGCACGTCGTCCCAGTGCACGCTCCGGGGCAGTCTGCCCTGCAACAAATTCTGCCGGAGCACGGCTAGCTTGCGATGGAGATGTTCGCTCATGTCGCTCACTCCTGGGATCGGATGGTCGAGACTGCGCGAGCGCTCAGTTTATCATCACCCATCCCGTCCGCCGCGGGCGGCGGACTCGACCATGCTCCGGTACCAATTTCCGAACCAACGCACGAAATCCTCGTCGAGCGAATAGGGACCCGGTAGGTAGCCGAGCCCGTTCACCCCGCGCTGGTTGTTTTCGGCAAGCTCGCGATCCTGCAGGTTGGTCTTCGTCCAAGTCTCGGTGAGGCTCTCGATCGTATAGTCGACCCCTTCGACCGCGTCCTTGTGGACCAGCCACTTGGAATCGACGCGCGTCTCCTGCGGACCCACGGGAATCGCCGAAAACATGAACACATAGTCGGACAGCGCATGGCAGAAGCTGTGCGGTTGTATCGCCCACCAAAGCCCCCCGATCTCTTTGTCCTCGAGCCCGATGAGCCGTCGGCTCACGACCGGCTTGCCGTCCATCGAGATGCTCTCCATCCCCGGATTGAGGGGATAGCGTTCGGCGTACCACCAGCTTCCCTCGGCGGCCGCCGTGGATAAGCCCAAGCTCTCGACCCTTTCGGCGAGGCGGCGGTTGTACTCGAGCTTTTCCGCGCCGACGGCATTTCCATAGGAGACGGGATAGGAGAGCCTGAGCTCCGGATGGGACGCGGCGCAGTGATAGCACTCGCGGGCATTTTCCATCACCAGCTTCCAATTGGCCTTCTCGGTCAGCGTGCTTTGGAACGCCACCTTGGCGTCGGTGAGCCGGTAGGGAGCGAGTCGGGGCGCAAGGGCGGTTCGAAACGGCGTGAAATCCGGCGCGCCATCGGTCAAGGCCACGTAAATGCATCCCGCCACCCGCTCGACCCGAATCGGCCGAAGTCCGTAATCGTCGGCTCTCAAATCAGGCGGCATCCGGGCCGCACCGATCAGGCGGCCATCGAGCTCGTAAGTCCATTTGTGATAGGGACAGATCAACTTGGCGCTGCGGCCGTGGCCGTCGGCGCAGATCAGCGATCCGCGGTGGCGGCAGGTGTTGTGGAAGCCGCGAATCATGCCGTCGCGGCCACGCACGACGAACACCGAATTTGGGCCGATCGTGACCGCCATATGGCAGCCGGCGTCGGGCAACTCCGCCTCGAACCCGATCATCAGCCACGAGCGGCCGAATATGTGGGACATGTCGAAACCGAAGACACCCGGATCGGTGTAGAACGGCTGCGGCAACGTATATCCGGCATCCGAGCCGGAGAGCAAGTCCAATACTTCATGTGGCTGGTGCATCGGCGCTCCTCCTCATGCGTGCGACGCGGCGCGCCGATCGCTCCAGCCGCGGATCACGCTCCAGATCGCGTCCAGCCCGTCCGTCAACGCCGCCGGTCCGGGCTGCAGGATGAGCGGCGATTTGATCTCGTGCAGCTCGCCATCGCGCACCGCCGGCACTGCATCCCATCCCGCGCGCGCGGCCACTTTGTTCGGGCGAAATCGTTTGCCGCACCACGAGCCCAGGATGAGATCCGGCGCGCGGCGCACCACTTCGCCGGGATCGGCGAGGATGCGGTCCTTCCCCAGGGCGCACACGGCACGCTCCGGGAACACGTCGTCTCCACCCGCGATCCCGATGAGCTCGCTCACCCAGCGGATGCCCGTGATCTGCGGTTCGTCCCACTCCTCGAAATACACCCGAGGCCTGTGGGCCAGCGACGCCGCCCGCCCCCGAACCGCCTCGACGTGCTCCTCGAGCGAGCGCGCATAGCGCTCCGCCCGCTCGGCCGCACCGACCAGCGCACCGAGCCGGCGCACGTACCCGAAGATTCCCTCGACCGAGCGGTGATTGCTGATCCATACCTCGACACCGGCCTTGATCAGCGCCTGCGCGATGCCCGACTGGATGTCGGAAAACCCGACCACGAAGTCGGGCTCGAGATCGAGGATTCGATCGAGCTTCGCGCTGGTGAATGCCGAGACGCGGGGCTTTTCACGCCGCGCCCGCGCCGGTCGCACCGTGAATCCGGAGATGCCGATGATGCGCTCCTCTTCGCCGAGCGCATACAGCACCTCGGTCGGCTCCTCGGTGAGGCACACGATGCGGTGCGGGTAGCGACGGTCCACGCTCAAAGCACTCCGTCGGCAAGCGCCTCCGCCGCGCCGTGCACGATGGCGTGGGCCAGGCCGGGCGCCTGCGCCAGCACGTGGTGGGCATAAAAGCGCGATGTCTCGAGCTTCGCTCGATAGAAGCCCGCAGGCAGATGGCCGGCCCCCGCCCCCCCCGCCCCGACC
>DATAYO010000088.1:0-148354 GCA_036272515.1 Steroidobacteraceae bacterium
AAAGCTCCCGTCCATCGAGATCATGCGCATCGGCCGGTCGAGCGTCCAGATGAGCCCCGCGAGCGCACCCAGGATGAGGGCGCAGACCACACCGGCGCGCGCGTATTTGCGCCATTCGAGGACTAGCCCGGCCGCGCGGGCGAGCTTAGGCAGCTTGCGCTCGGCCGTCTTGGAGCTGGCCCGGTTCTTGAATCGATTGCGGCGGAACAGCGATCCCAAGTTCATTTGCGCTCTCTCGCGAAGCTTGATTCCAGTACCCGCCACACCAGCTCGTCGAAGTCGATTCCTGCCTGGCGCGCCGCCATGGGCACCAGGCTGTGATCGGTCATGCCGGGCGTGGTGTTGATCTCGATGAAGTGAAACTTGCCGCTGCCGCGCTCGCGCATGAAATCGACCCGGCCCCAGCCGCTGCAGTCGGTGACGCGGAAGCCGGCGAGGGCGGCCGCCTGAAGCTCCGCCTCCGCCGTCGCATCGAGACCGCTCGGGCAGTGATACTGCGTGTCGTCGCGGAAATACTTCGCCTGGTAGTCGTAGAATTCGGTCGCCGGAACGATCCGTATCGAGGGCAATGCCCGCTCCCCGAGCACCCCGACGGTGAGCTCGTCGCCTTCGATGAACGCTTCCGCGAACACGATGGGATCGACGGCGCGCGCCTCGGCGAAGGCGCCGGCCAGCTGCGCCGCTTGCTTCACCTTGGTGATGCCGACGCTCGAGCCCTGCGAGGCGGGCTTGACCATCATCGGCAGCCCGACCTGCTCGAGCGCGCGCGGCAGATCCTCGGCGCCCGCGAGCACCGCGTACGGCGGCGCCGTGATGCCGGCGCCCACGACGACGCGCTTGGTCTTGAGCTTGTCCATGGTGAGCGCGGACGCGAGCACCCCCGAGCCGGTGTACGGAACGCCCAGCCATTCGAGCGCCCCTTGCATCAGGCCGTCCTCGCCCCCGGGGCCGTGCAGGGCGATCCAGGCACGATCGAAGCCGGCCAGCTCCCGGATCGGGCGCTCACCGGGATCGAAGCCCGCGGCGTCGACCCCGCGGCGCTTCAGCGCGGCCAGCACCGCGTTGCCGCTGAGGAGCGAGATCTCCCGCTCGCTCGAGTCGCCGCCGAGCAGCACCGCCACCTTGCCGAACTCGCTCGCCTCACGCGTCCGGCGCGAGTGGGTGAGGGTCTTCAGCCGGCTCATGCGGGCTCTCCCAGGATGCGCACCTCGGTCGTGAGCCGGACGCGATGCTTCTCGGCCACGACGCGCTGTACGTGCCGGATCAGCTGCTCGATGTCGGCGGCGCGCGCGGACCCGTGGTTGACGATGAAATTCGCGTGCTTCTCGGACACCGAGGCATCACCGATCCGGAATCCTTTGAGCCCCGACGCCTCGATCAACCGCGCGGCATGATCGCCGGGCGGGTTGGTGAACACCGACCCGCAGCTCCACTCGCCGATCGGCTGCGTCTCCCTGCGCTTCTCCAGGAGCCCGCGCATGACGGACTCATCAAGGCCGGGCTTGCGCTCGAACTCGAGCCGCGCGGCGATGAACCACTCGTCCGGCGGCCCTTTGACGCTGCGGTAGGCGATCTCGTACTCGCCGGCTGCGCGTACTTTGCGGGCACCGCGCCGGTCGAGCACTTCCACCTCGACCACGTGGCGCCAGGTCTCCCCGCCGAAGGCGCCGGCGTTCATCGCGAGCGCGCCGCCGAGCGTCCCCGGAATGCCCGCGAAGAATTCCGCCGGCCCGAGGCCCCACTTGACGCATTGACGCGCGATGCGCGCGCACGGCACGCCGGCGCCCGCGCGAATCCGCGTCGCGCTCGAGCGCTCGAGCTCCGCGAGCGCTCCGTGCGTAGATATGACGGCGCCGCGAATGCCGCCGTCGCGCACCAGCAGATTGCTGCCGAGGCCGATCCAGAGGACCGGGATCTCCGGCCCCAGCTGGCGCAGGAACGAGGCGAGATCCATGGTGTCGCGCGGCGTGAAGAACAGATCCGCGGGACCGCCGACGTGCCAGGAGGTGTGCCTCGACATCGGCACGTCGCGCAAAACCCGCGTGGCGAATTCGGCGCTGAGGCCGGCTGCGATCTGGTTCACGCCGCTTCCGCCGCTCACGTCATTCCCCCGGCGGCCGCAAAGCGGCCCTTGAGATCCTGCGCCACCGTGCCGATGTTGCCCGCGCCCATGGTCAGCACCAGGTCGCCGTCGTGCAGCACCTGCCGCAGCGCCTCGGCGAGATCATCGACGCGCTCCACGAACACGGGCTCGATGCGCCCGCGGCTGCGGACCACCCGGCAGATGGCGCGCCCGTCGGCCCCGGCGATGGGCGCCTCGCCGGCGGCGTACACCTCGCTCACCAGCAGCACGTCGCAGCCGCTCAAGGCGCGGCCGAAGTCGTCGAGCAGATCGCGGGTCCGGCTGTAACGATGCGGCTGAAAGACCAGCACCAGCCGGCGCGCCGGCCATGCCTGGCGCACGGCCTCGACCGAGGCCTCGACCTCGGTCGGATGGTGCCCGTAATCGTCGATGACCAGCGCCGAGCCGCCCGCCCAGTGGATCTCGCCCAGTTGCTGCAGGCGCCGGTCGATGCCCTGGAAATTCGCAAGGGCCCGCTGGATGGCCGCGTCCGCCACACCGAGCTCCGTCGCCACGGCCACGGCCGCAAGCGAGTTCAGCACGTTGTGCCGTCCCGGCAAGTTGACGGTGAGCGCGAGCGGCGCACGTCCCTCGCGCAACGCGGTGTAATGCGACTGCAGACCGGCACGCGCCACTTCCACCGCGCGAATGTCCGCGCCCGCGCCGAATCCATAGGTGACGACGGGCCGGGCCACGTCATTGAGGATGCTGCGCACCTGCTCGTCGTCGGCGCACAGTACCGCAAGCCCGTAAAACGGCAAGTTGTGCAGGAACTCGACGAAGCTCTGCTTGAGGCGGGTGAAGTCTCCCTCGTGGGTGGCGAGATGATCGTTGTCGATGTTGGTGACGATGGCGATCATCGGCTGCAGGTGCATGAAGGAAGCGTCGCTCTCGTCGGCCTCGGCCACCAGATAGCGGCCGGCGCCCAGGCGTGCGTTGCTGTCCGCGCTCTTCAAGCGGCCGCCGATCACGAACGTCGGGTCGAGCCCCCCCTCGGCCAGCGCGCTCGCCACCAGGCTCGTGGTCGTGGTCTTGCCGTGCGTACCCGCCACCGCGACCGAATAGCGGAATCGCATCAGCTCGCCGAGCATTTCCGCCCGCGGCACCACCGGGACGCGGTGCGCGAGCGCCGCGGCGACTTCCGGATTTTCGCGCTGCACCGCGCTCGACACCACCACCACGTCCGCCTTGCCGAGATTCTCGGCGGCATGCCCCACGAAAATCCTGGCGCCCAGCCGCGCGAGCCGCTCGGTGACGGCGTTGGCCTTGAGATCCGAGCCCTGAACCTCGTATCCGAGATTGAGCAGCACCTCGGCGATGCCGCCCATGCCCGAGCCGCCGATGCCGACCAGATGGATGAGATGAATGCGGCGCATGCGGTCGTTCATGCCGGGGAGCCTCCCGCCGCAAGACATAAATCAGCGAGCCGGTCCGCCGCATCGACGTTGCGCAGGGCGCGCGCGGCTTCGGCCATCTTCAACATGCGCGACCGGTCGGCGGTGAGTTCCGCGATCCCGCGGCTCAAGGTGTCCGGGGTCAAGTCGCGCTCCTGCAGGACGCGGCCCGCGCCCGCCCGGACCATGGCCTGCGCGTTCTTGGTCTGATGGTCGTCGACCGCCCCGGGGAACGGCACCATCAGGGCGCCGAGACCCGCGGCCTGCAGCTCGGCAATGGTCATGGCGCCCGCGCGGCACAGTGCGATGTCCGCCCACGCATAGGCTGCCGCCATGTCCTCGATGAACGGCATGACCTCGGCCTGGACATTGCACTCGAGATAGGCGGTCCGCGCGCCATCGATACCGCGCGCACCCGCCTGATGGCGGACTTCGGGCCGCTTCGAGGGATCGAGGCGCGACAGCGCCTGCGGCACCAGCGCATTCAGACGCTGCGCCCCCTGGCTGCCGCCGAATACCAGGAGCCGTGCCCGCGGCCCGCGCCCGGCGAAGCGCGTGGCCGGGTCGGGCAGCCGCGCGATGTCCGCGCGCACCGGATTGCCGACCAGGCGCGCCGCGACCGCCGGCGCAAAAGTTCCGGGAAAGGCCTCGAGCACCTGGGTGGCGACGCGCGCCAGCCAGCGATTGGTCATGCCGGCCACGGCATTCTGCTCGTGAATCAGCAGCGGGATCGACAGCAGCCAGGCCGCGATGCCGCCCGGTCCGCTCACATAGCCGCCCGCGCCGAGCACCACGGCCGGTCGCACGCGTCGCATGATCCGCAGGCACTGCCGCACGGCGCCGGCGATGCGAAACGGCGCGAGCACCCAGGCCGCGAGTCCCTTGCCGCGGATACCCGCGACTTGCACCCACTCGATCGGGAAGCCGTTCGCCGGCACCAGGCGCGATTCCATGCTCCCGGGCACACCCAGCCACACCACGGAGATCCCGCGCTCGCGCAACACCTTCGCCACGGCGAGCGCGGGAAACACGTGGCCGCCGGTGCCGCCGGCCATGATCATGACGGGCCCGGTCAGGGTGCCGGCCGTCATCGTGCCCCTCCCGGCGTGCGCATCACCGCCGAGCGCGAGGTGCACTTCACTTCGTGATAGATCCGCAGCAGCACGCCGAGCCAGGCGAGGCTCACCAGCAAACTGCTTCTCCCATAGCTCAAGAGCGGCAGGGTGAGGCCCTTGGTGGGCAGCACCCCCATGTTGACACCGATGTTGACGATGGCCTGCAGGCCCAGCCAGCCGCCGAAGGCGAGCGCCACGTACGACTGGAACATGAGCCCGGCGTGGGCCGCCATGCGCGAGATGCGAAACGCCCGCCACACCAGCGCCACGAACAAGGCGAGCACTCCGATCACGCCGACGAGTCCCAGCTCCTCGGCCAGCACCGCGAACACGAAGTCCGTGTGAGCCTCCGGCAGATAGAACAATTTCTGCACGCTCGAGCCCAGGCCGACGCCGAACCAGGAGCCCCGGCCGATGGCGATCAGCGATTGCGTCAACTGAAAGCCGCCATTGAAAGGATCGTCCCAGGGATGCAGGAACCCCATGAGCCGCTTCAACCGGTATGCCGACGTGAACGCGAGTGCGGCGAATGCGAGGCTCGTGCCGGACACGAACAGGATGACGTAGCGCAGGCGCGCGCCTGCGACGAACAGCACCGCGAAGCCGGTCGCGAACAGCACGGTGGCGGCCCCGAAATCCGGCTCGAGCAACAGCAGCAGCGCCGCCACGGCGAGCAGACCGACGGGCTTGGCAAGACCGTTGAGAGTGCCGGTGAGCTCCTCGCGCTTGCGCACGCAATAGCTGCACACCCAGGTGAGCACCAGCACCTTGGCGAGCTCGGACACCTGGAAATTCATCGGACCGATGCGCATCCAGCGGCGTGCGCCGTTGACCGTCGCGCCGAGGCCCGGAATGAGCACGAGAAACAACAGCAGCAAGGCGAACAGCAGGAGCCCCAGGCTGTACTTGTCCCAGAGCTTCACGGGCACGCGGGTCATGACCCAGCCGGCGAGCAGGCCCACCCCGCCGAACACGAACTGGCGCTCGAGGAAATAAAAAGGATCGCCCAGGTCGCGGGCGGCAACCGACATCGAGGCGGAGGTGACCATGATCAGCCCGACCAGCAGCAGCGCCGCCGTGAGGCCGAGCGTCACGCCGTCCCACGCGAAGGGCATGCGCTCGCGGGCGCGAATGCCGTACGACATGGTGGTCGCGTTCATGCCGCCCCCTCGAGTGCGCGCACCGCGGCGGTGAACACCTCGCCCCGATGGTGGTAATCGCGGAACATGTCCAGGCTCGCGCAGGCGGGCGACAACAGCACCGTGTCGCCGCGGCGGGCGACGGCGGCGGCCGCGGCGACCGCGGCCGGCAAGGTCGCCGCGCGCTCCGTGGGGCACACTCCCGCGAGCGCGGTCTCGATCGACGGCGCATCCTTGCCGATCAGCACCACGTGCCGGACCTTGCCGAGGAAAGCGGCGCCGAGCGCGGTGAAGTCCTGGCCCTTGCCCTCGCCGCCCGCGATCAGCACCAAAGGCCCGGACAAGCCGGACACCGCCGCCAGCGTCGCGCCGACATTGGTGCCTTTGGAGTCGTCGATGTAGCGCACTCCCGCGATGTCGGCGACCCACTGCGAGCGGTGCGCGAGGCCCGGGAAGCTCTCGAGCGCGGAGAGCATCGGCCCGAGCGGCAGACCCGCCGCCTCGCCGAGCGCGAGCGCCGCCAGGGCGTTCGCCGCATTGTGCGATCCCGAGATCTTCATGCGCGCGGCCGGCAGCACGATCTCGCCGCGTCGGGCGAGAAAGCTCTCCGATCCGCGGCGCACGAGCGTGAAGTCGGCATCCGATCGATCGATCGAAAAGGTCACCACCTGCGCCGGCCGGGCCGCTCCGCGATCGGCCTGATCGCGCATCGCGGCGACGTGGGGGTCGTCCGAGTTCAGCACCAGCGTGGCCGCGTGCGCAAAAATTCTTGCCTTGGCGCGCGCGTAATCCTCGATCGAGGCATAGCGGTCCATATGATCCGACGTGACGTTCAGCACCACGGCGGCGACCGTCTCGAGCGAGCGGGTGGTCTCGAGTTGAAAGCTCGACAGCTCGAGAACATAGAGGTCCGGGACGGGCTCTGCCAGCAGATCGAGTGCGGGCTTGCCGAGATTGCCGCCGGCGAGCACGCGCCGGCCGGCCGCCGCCGCCATGTCCGCCACCAGGCTGGTCACGGTGCTCTTGCCATTGGTGCCGGTCACGCCGATCACGGGCGCGCGGGCCGCGCGTGCGAACAGCTCGATGTCGCCCAGCACCTCGATGCCCCGCGCCCTGGCCTCGACGGCGATCGGCTCCTCGAGCGATACGCCGGGCGACATCAGCACCTGCGAGGCGCCGTCGAGTAGCGACAAGTCGAAGCCGCCGAAGCGGATGTCGAGGGTGTCGGCCAGCGTGCCGAGCTCCTCGAGTCCCGGCGGGTCGCGGCGCGAATCGGTCACCGCGGCCGGCATCCCACGGCGCGCCAGGTAGCGCACGCAGGATGCGCCCGTTTTGCCGAGACCCACGATGACGCTGACCCCGGTCATCGGATCTTCAACGTGGCGAGGCCGGTGAGGACCAGCAGGAAGCTGATGATCCAGAAGCGCACGATGACTTTGGGCTCCGACCACCCCTTGAGCTCGAAGTGATGGTGGAGCGGCGCCATGCGGAATATGCGCTTTCCGGTCAATTTGAACGAGGCCACCTGCAGCATCACCGAGACGGTCTCCAGCACGAACACGCCGCCCATCACGAACAGCACGATCTCCTGACGCACGATCACCGCGACCGTGCCGAGGGCAGCGCCGATGGCGAGCGCGCCGACATCGCCCATGAACACTTCGGCGGGATAGGAGTTGAACCACAGGAACCCCAGGCCCGCGCCGGCGATGGAGGCGCAGAAGATCAGCACCTCGCCGGCGCCGGGGATGTAGGGAATCTGCAGATAGGCGGCGAACCGGAAGTTGCCGGTGGCATACGCGAACACGCCGAGCGCCGCCGCGACCATCACCGCCGGCATGATGGCGAGACCGTCCAGGCCGTCGGTGAGGTTCACCGCGTTGCTGGTGCCGACGATGACGAAGTACGCATAGGCGATGAAGCCGAACGTGGACATCGGCACGGCCACCGTCTTGAAGAACGGCACGTACAGGGAGATTTCGGATATCGTCTGGTGTGTCCAGTGCAGGCTCGCCGCGATGCAAAGGGCGGCGAGCGACTGACCCAGATACTTGTAGCGCGCCGGCAGGCCCTTGGAGTTGCCGACCACGAGCTTCAAGTAATCGTCGTAGAACCCGATGCCGCCGAATGCCAGGGTCGCCCCGATCAGCATCCATACGTAGCGGGTCGACAAGTCGGCCCAGAGAAGCGTCGCCACCACCATCGCCACCAGCATCAGGCCGCCGCCCATGGTGGGTGTACCGGATTTTTGCAAGTGGGTCTTCGGGCCGTCGGTGCGTACCTGCTGGCCGACCTGGTAGCGGCTCAGCGCGCTGATCATGTACGGGCCGACCGCCATCGCAATGGCGAGGGCGGTCATCGCCGCCAGGATTCCGCGCAACGTCAAGTACTGGAATACGTGGAATCCGGAATAGCTGTGCGCCCAATATTCGGTGAGATATAAAAGCATGGTTTCAGCCCGTCCCCAGCGCTTGCACCACCCGCTCCAGGCGGTTCACGCGCGAGCCCTTGACCAGCACGGTGACACCCGGAGCGATCTGCGCCTGCAGGCGGCGCATCAGCGATTCCGCATCCGGAAACCACTCGGCGCCCGAGCCGAAAGTCTCGGCGGCGCGTGAGCTCTGCGGTCCGAAGGCGAACAGTCGCTTGACGCCGCAGCGGCGCGCATAGCTTCCGAGATCGGCGTGACTTTGCTCCGTATGGGCGCCGAGCTCGGCCATGTCCCCGAGCACCAGCCAGGTGTCGCCGGCAACGGCCTTGAGCACGTCGAGGCCCGCCCGCACCGAGCTCGGATTGGCGTTGTAGGAGTCGTCGATGATCCAGCTCCCCTTGAGTCCGGGCTTGAGCTGCAAGCGTCCCGCGACCGCGCGAAAATCCCCGAGTCCGGCGGCGATGTCCTCGAGGGAAGCGCCCGCCGCGGACGCCGCGGCCGCCGCGCCCAGGGCATTGGAGATATTGTGCGCACCGCCCGCCTTGAGCACGATCGCGCGCTCCCCGAGGGGACAATCGAGCGTGAAGCGCGTGACGAACTCTCCGCGATCGATCTCCTGAGCGGGGCTCAGCGCGGTGAACTCGGCGGCATGTGCGAGCCCGAATGTGACGATCCGCGACGCGGAAGCGACACCGCGCCAATAGTTCGCATAAGCATCATCGGCGTTGATCACGGCTGCCGCATCGGCCTCGAGACCCGCCGCCATCTCACCTTCACCGCGGGCCACCCCGTCGAGGTCGCCGAAGCCCTCGAGGTGCTCGGCGCCGGCGTTGGTGATGAAGCCGACCGACGGGCGCGCCAGCCGCACGAGCTCGGCCACGTCGCCGATCCGGTTCGCGCCCATCTCGATCACGGCGCTGCGATGGCCGGGTTCCAGCCGCAGCAAGGTCAGCGGGACCCCGATGTGATTGTTCAGGTTGCCCCGGGTCGCCAGGCAGGAGCCCCGGCGCGACAGTATCGCCGCGGTCATCTCCTTGGCTGTGGTCTTGCCGTTGCTGCCGCCCACGCCCACGATCGGAATGGAGAACTGCTCGCGCCAGGCGCGGGCGAGCCGTTGCAATGCGTCGAGCGTGTCGGGCACGACGATCTGCGGAATCGGCGCCCCCGGAATTGCGGCCTGCAACAGCGCGCCCACCGCTCCGCGCTGTGCCGCCGCCGCGACGAACTGCGCG
The DNA here is from genome assembly GCA_036272515.1 of Steroidobacteraceae bacterium. Classification (GTDB taxonomy): domain Bacteria; phylum Pseudomonadota; class Gammaproteobacteria; order Steroidobacterales; family Steroidobacteraceae; genus Bog-1198. The sequence continues at coordinate 9,434 of DATAYO010000088.1, forward strand.
CCGTCGAAGTTCGGTCCCCGCAACGCTACGAACAAAGCACCCGCGGGGAGGGTGCGGCTGTCGCTGGACACCGCGCCGAACGGGCGGTCGTCGCCCACGAGCGTGCCGCCGATGGCCGATGCCGCCTCTTGCAAGGTGCGCTTCATGCCGCGGCTCCCAGCACCTTCAACGCCTCGGCGCGGTCGCTGAAGCTTCGCCGTGTCGCGCCGTGGATCTGGTAGTCCTCGTGACCCTTGCCCGCGATGAGCACGATGTCGGACTCTTTCGCGGCATTCAACGCCTCCGCGATCGCGGCGCCGCGGTCGTGGATGATGCGGGCGCGATGCGTCGTGACGCCGCCGGTGATGGCGCGCACGATCGCGGCGGGATTCTCCGAGCGCGGATTGTCGTCGGTCACGACGATACGGTCGGCGAGCTCGTCGGCCACCGCGCCCATCATCGGACGCTTGCCCGGATCGCGATCGCCGCCGCAGCCGAACACGCACCACAGCTGTCCGCGGCAATGCTCCCGCAGCGCCGTCAGCGCCTTGGCCAACGCGTCCGGCGTGTGCGCGTAATCGATCACCACCAGCGGTTTGCCCCGCGCCGGGGGCCCGGCCTGCGCCGGCGACTCGATGAGCTCCATTCGTCCCGGCGGGGCCGCGCACCCGGCGAGCCCGGCTGCGGCCTCCTGCAGCGGAACGCCGAGCGACAACAGGCTGGCGATAACCACCAGGGCGTTCTCGGCGTTGAAGCGGCCGAGGAGCCGGGTCGACAGGCGCAGCTTGCCGAAGCTGCCGCCCAGGTCCATGGAAATCCCGTGCAGCTCCAGCGCGATCCGATCCGCGTGCAGGGATTGTTCCGCCAGCCACGCGCCGGACGATTCGCCGGCCCACACCGCGGTGAGCGGTGCCCGACCCGCGAGCTTCGTCGCGAGCTCGCGGCCGAAGCCGTCGCCGATGTTGACCACGATGTGCTTGAGCTCCGCGGCCTCGAACAAGCGCGCCTTGGCCTCGCCGTAGGCATGCATGGTGCGGTGGTAATCGAGATGATCGCGGGTGAGATTGGTGAACGCGGCGGTATGGAAGCGCACGCCGTCCACGCGACCCTGATCGAGCGCATGGGAGGAAACCTCCATCGCGACCGTGCTCACACCCTGCGTGCGCAGGCGCGCGAGCATGCGGTGCACGCTCACGGCATCGGGCGTCGTATGCGTCGGCGCTTCGAGCGCACCGATGCGTCCCCAGCCGAGCGTTCCGATGTAGGCGCAGACCGTCCCGAGCCGCGTCAAGGTTTGCGCCGCCAGATAGGCGCAGGTGGTCTTGCCGTTGGTGCCGGTGATGCCCACGACCCGCACGTGGGAAGACGGCCACTGGAAGAAGCGGTCGGCGATCCGGCCCACCAGCGCGCTCAAGCCCGCGATCGGCGCCGCGAACACCGGCTGCGCGAAGCTCGGCGCATCGACTCCCGGGCCCGGCTCCCAGAGCACCGCGCCGGCGCCGCGAGCGGCAGCCTCGGCCGCGAACTCGAGCCCGTGCGATTGCCGCCCCTTGAGGGCGAGGAACAGGCTCCCCGGCTTGACTTCCCGGCTGTCGCTCGACAGATCCGCGACCTTCGTGTCATTGGGCGGCAGCGTCGCGATTCCGTCGAGCAGCCAGGCAAGCGAAACCGTCATGGTGCCCCCGCCTGCACCAGCCTCGCGGCCGGCACATTCTGCAGATCGTCCGGCGGCACGTCGAGCAGCCGCAAGGTGCCCGCCATGACGCTCGCGAACACCGGTGCGGCCACCGTGCCGCCCTGTGCCAACGTGCCGATCTCGCGCACATCCCGGCTCGGCTCGTCGATCACCACGACCGTCGCGAGCTTGGGGTGCGACGCCGGCACCAGGCCGGCAAATACCGCCATGATGCGGTCGGTGGAATAACCGCCGGCCTCCGATTTGAACGCGGTACCCGTCTTTCCGGCTACCCGATAGCCGACGAGCGAAGCGCGCACCGCTGTGCCGCCTTTTTCGACAACCTGCTCCATGAGCTGCACCAGCTCGTGGGCGACCTTGGGCTCCATCACCCGCTCGCCGGGAATGGGATGCGCGGCCGTCGGGGGCGGCAGCCGCTCGAAGGAGATCGGCCGCTTGATGCCGCCGGCGCCGATGGTCGCGTAAGCATGCGCGAGCTGCAGCGGCGTCACCGACAAGCCATAGCCGTGCGACAGCGTGGCGATGCCGATCGGGCGCCAGTGCGAGTAGTTGCTGAGCATGCCGGCCGACTCTCCGGGAAAGCCTGAGCCTGTCACCTGGCCGAAGCCGAGGCTCGTCAAGGTGCTCCAGATCTGCTCGGGCTTGAGCGACAGGGCCACCTTGGCCGTACCGACGTTCGAGGACTTGGCGAGAATGGTGGCGAGGTCCACGACACCGAGATTCGACTCGTCCTCGAAAACTTTGTTTCCGACCTGGATGAAGCCGGGCGCGGTGTCGACCACGCTGTCGGGACGATACTGCCCCGACGCGAGCGCGGCCGCCATGATGAAGGGCTTGACGCTCGAGCCGGGCTCGAAGATGTCGGTGACGGCACGGTTTCGATACATCGCCGGCTTCAATTGCTCGCGGTCGTTCGGGTTGTACGAAGGCTGGCCCACCATGGCCAGCACCTCGCCCGTATCGACATCGATGACCGTGACGGAGCCGGCGCGCGCGCGGTACTCCTGCATCGCCGCCTTCAACTCCCGGTAGGCCAGATACTGGATGCGAAGGTCGATGCTGGTCATCAGGTCGCGGCCCGGCCGCGCCGCACGGATGCTGTCCACGTTCTGCACGTAGTGGCCGTACATGTCCTGGATGACGCGCTTGGCGCCGTCCTCGCCGTTCAGCAGCTGGTCGTAGCCGAGCTCCAGGCCCTCCTGTCCTTGATCGTCGACGGTGGTGAATCCCACCACGTGGCCGGTCACCTCGCCCGCGGGGTAGTAGCGACGGTACTCGCGCTGCAGATACACACCCGGAATACCGAGCGCCTTGATGTGCGCCGCCTGCTCGGGCGGCATGGCGCGCTCGAGATACAGGAATTCGCGGTCCAGGTTGCTGGTGACGCGCCTCGCCAGCACTTGCGGGTCCTGCTTGAGAGCCTTGGCGAGCCGCGGAAGCTGATCGATGTTGTCGTTCAGTTCCTGGGGATTGACCCAGACGCTGTCGACCGGCGTGCTCATCGCCAGCGGCTCGCCGTTGCGATCGAAGATCGCGCCGCGATGGGCGGCAATCTTGACCACGCGCATCGAGCGCTGGTCGCCTTGGCTCAAGAGAAATCGATGATCGATCAATTGCAGCTCGACCGCGCGCGCGCCGAGCCCGACCGCACCGAGCACCAGCAGCCCGAGGACCACGGCGGAGCGCCAGCGGTGGGTCGCCGCGCCGGCCGCGCTTTCGCCCGCTCGCTGCTTCATTGCCGCACGATCCGCACTTCGCGCGTTTGAGGCAGGCTCATCTGGAGCTTGGCGTTGGCGACACGCTCGACGAACGCGTTGGACGACCAGTAGCTCTGCTCGAGCTGCAGCCGGCCCCACTCCATTTCCAGCGAATCGCGCTGTGCGTCGAGCTTCTCGAGCCGCACGAACATGTCGCGGGCCTGGTAACGCGCATAGATCACTTGCACAGCGGACCCGAGCACGGCGAGCCACAGCACGGGGAGAGCCAGCAGCAGGAGTTTTCCAGGTCGCGGCAGCTTGAGGAGCTTCACGCGGTGGCTCCCTGGCTCAAGCGCTCCGCGACACGCAGGCGCGCGCTGCGGGCGCGCGGGTTGCGCTCGGTCTCCGCGCTCGAGGGCTCGACCGACTTGCCCCTGAGCTTGAGCTTGGGCCTGGCATGAGGCGGGATGTCGGGCAAGCCCGCATAGACCGGATCGGGGGTGGCGTGCCGGCGCATGAATTGCTTCACCATGCGGTCCTCCAGCGAGTGAAAGCTGATCACGGCGAGCCTGCCCTGCGGCGCCAGGCGCTCGAGCGCCCCGTCGAGTGCGGCCTCGAGCTGGTCGAGCTCGGCGTTCACGTGGATGCGCAGCGCCTGGAACACCCGGGTCGCCGGATGCTTGTGCCGCTCGCGCGAGCGCGTTATTCGCGAGATCATCCCCGCGAGCTGACCCGTGCGCTCGAACGGCCGGATCTTGCGGTCGGCGACGATGGCGCGCGCGATGCGCGGTGCCATGCGCTCCTCGCCGAACTCGCGGAAGATGCGGATGAGCTCCGCCTCCGATGCGCCGTTCACCACGTCGGCGGCGCTCATGCCTTGTTCCGGATTCATGCGCATGTCGAGAGGCCCGTCGCGCATGAAGCTGAAGCCGCGCTCGGCATCGTCGAGCTGCGGCGAGGAGACGCCGAGATCGAACAGAATGCCGTCGAATTTGAGGCCCGGCTCGACCGCATCGGCACAGGCCGCGAGCTCGGAGAAGGCAGCGGGAAAGATCTTGACGCGGGGATCGCCGGCGAAGCGGGCCTTGGCATCGGCGACCGCCATCGGGTCGCGGTCGAGGCAAAGCAATCGACCTTCAGCGATGAGCTTCTCCAAAATCGCCCCTGCATGTCCGCCCCGCCCAAACGTGGCATCGAGATACGTGCCACTCGACCGAATGTTCAAAGCGGCCAGCACTTCCGGTAGCAATACCGCCGTGTGTTCCGCACCCACCTCCACCATCGCCGCCGCCTTCGAGGCTCAGAGCGTCAGTGCTTCAAGCTCAGCGGAGAGATCGGTGGCGGAGGCCTCGCTCGCCAACCACTCGTCACGCCGCTGATTCCACTTCTCCTCGTCCCACAATTCGAAGCGCAGCCCCTGCCCGACGAGCACGGCGTCGCGCGTCAGTGACGCGAATTCACGCAGGTTCGGCGGCAACAGCACCCGGCCGTGCGCATCGAGATCGAGTTCGGCGGCGTGCCCGACCAGAAGCCGCTGCAGTCCGCGTGCCCGCGGGTCGAAGCTCGGCAAGCGCATCAACTTGCGCTCGACCTCTTCCCAGTCCGGCATCGGGTACATGAGCAAGCACTGGTCGCGATCCACGGTTACCACCAGCTTGCCGCCGCAACGTTCCTGCAGCCGCTCGCGATAGCGCGTGGGCATGACCAGGCGCCCTTTGATATCGAGAGTGAGTTTGTTGGCGCCCCGGAACATCGCTGCATGGGTCTTGCGACCCACTTTCTCCCACTTTTTTCCACCGAGCACCACTATAGGGAGAGGCCTGTCGAACGTCAACGGCTTAAGTTAAAAAAACTCCCGCATCAACAGTGACTTAGATCACATTCCGTCTGCGACCGCCGACGCGCGTCGCGACTCGTGCGTAATCAACTTGTTAGCAGTGTTTCTTAATCGCCGCCCAGAGCGAAAGCCCTAGGCCCATTCTTTTTATTTTGTTTTTGTCTTTAACCCGATCGGACGCGGCCCCTTGGGCCGCGTAACGAACCGCGTAACGGTAAGAAAGAGTCGGCCGTTAAGCCGGGTTCTGTCGTGGACAGCCATTCCTCTGGGATGCGCGTCGCCGCGCAGCTCAAGCGACCTACCCGGAAGCCCATGTGGGCCACATGTCGCGGCCGAAAGCACCGCTCGCTTCCCTATTTGGTCTTGCTCCAGGTGGGGTTTGCCGTGCCGTTGATGTTGCCATCACCGCGGTGCGCTCTTACCGCACCATTTCACCCTTACCGGCGCCGCTTGCGCGGCGCTTAGGCGGTATCTTTCTGTTGCACTTTCCGTGGACTCGCGTCCCCCAGGCGTTACCTGGCACCTCGCCCGTCGGAGCCCGGACTTTCCTCCACCCGCGCCGGCCGAAGCCGGTGAGAGCAGCGGCTGCCTGGCCGACTCTTAGCGCGCACCATACGCTTGTTTGAGCGCGAGCGCGCGCTTATACGCCTCGTTGTCGCGGACCTGCGCGATGCGCGCCGCCAGATGTGCGGCCTGCTTCAACGGCAGCTCCTCGAGGAGCGGCGCGAGCACGCGGTCGAGCGCGCCGCCATGACCGTCGGCGCCGGCTTCGGCCAACGCCGCCGCCGAGGCGCCGGCGATCATCAGCACGATCTCGCCGCGCTCGAAGTCCGGCTCGGACCCGGCGCGCGCGGCGAGCTCCCCCAGAGTCCCGCGGTACAGCGTCTCGTGCAACTTGGTGAGCTCGCGCGCGACGACCGCGGGGCGCTCCGCGCCGAAGCACTCCGCGCAATCCTCGAGCGCTTCGCGCACCCGATGCGGCGCCTCGTAGAGCACCAGGGTGCGCGTTTCCAGAGCGATTTCGGCAAGCCGCGTGCGGCGCGCCGCGGGCTTGGCCGGCAGGAATCCCTCGAAGCAGAACCGGTCGGTCGGCAGCCCGGCGATCGAGAGCGCCGCGATCAATGCGCAGGGTCCCGGCACCGCGATCACCGCGATGCCTGCCGCGCCGCAGGCGCGCACCAGATCGAATCCGGGATCGTTGATGCCCGGCGTGCCCGCATCGCTCACCAGCGCGATGGTGGCGCCGCCGCGCATCCTCTCGACGAGATCCGCGACGCGCTGACCTTCGTTGTGCTCGTGCAGGGATAGCATCGGCGTGACCACACCGAAGGCATTGAGGAGCATTCCGGTGCGCCGCGTGTCCTCGGCCGCGATGAGGCTTGCGGAGGCGAGCGTTGCGCGCGCGCGATCGCTCATGTCGCCGAGATTGCCGATCGGGGTCGCCACGACGTAGAGACGACCGGTTGCCGGGTTTGTCACTATACTAGGGTATGGCAGTGATCTCTCGACGTCTATCCGCCCTGCTGGCGACAGCGGTGCTCGCCGCAGCCGGCTGCAGCCTCATCCGCCCGACCGAGCAGCCCGCCGTGTCGGGCCAGGAGCGCGCGCAGAGCCTCGCCGCGCAAGGCAAGCACGCCGACGCGGCTCGCGCCTATGCGGACCTCGCCGCGCAGAATCCGGCGGACCGGGACAACTATGAGCTCCTGAGCGCGGAACAATCGGTGCTTGCGGGTGACATCGCCTCCGCCAAGCAGGCGTACGCGCAGGTCTCACCGCAGGCACGCACCACTCTGCCGGCGTCGAGAGCGCTGGTGGCGGCCGAGATCGACGTGGCGGAGCGGGATGGCGCGCGCGCGCTTCAGGAGTTGAACTCGATCCCGGCGCCGACCACCCCGGACCTCGCGCAGAACTACTGGTGGTTGCGCGGCAAGGCCGCCTTTCTGTCCGGTCACCCGGTCGACGGCACGCGCGGCTTCGTCGAGCGGGAGCGCTACCTGACCGATCCGGGCGTCCTGCGCTCGAGCCGCGAGGAGCTGTTCGCCCTGATTCGCACGGCCGCCGAGCGAGGCGAGTCGCTCAAGGCCCCGCCGAAAACCGACCCCATCGTCGCCGGATGGCTGGCGCTCGGACCGGTCGCCGTCGACATGGCACGCGATCCGATGCGCGCGGCCGCCGCGCTCGCCGACTGGAAGCGCGCCTACCCACAGCACCCCGCCAATGAGAGCGTCCTGCAGCTTGCGCAGAGCCAAATCGCCGTCGCCACCGGATTCCCCGATCAGATCGCATTGCTTCTACCGCTTTCCGGGCGTGCCGAGCCGGTCGGGGTCGCGGTGCGGGATGGATTCATCGCGGCCTACCTGGAACAGGATCCCGGATCCCGTCCTCACGTGAAGGTCTACGACGTCGCCGCCGAAACCGTTGCGGGCGCCTACCGCCACGCGATAAGCGACGGCGCGGCGTTCGTGGTGGGCCCGCTCACCAAGGAGGATGTCGCCGCGGTCGTACCCTTGAATGGCGGCAAGACCCCAGAACTGGCCCTCAACTTTCTCGCCGACTCGGTCGACACCGGACGGGATTTCTATCAATACGCGCTTTTGCCCGAGGACGAGGCACGCATCGTCGCACGCCGCCTCGTGGCCGAGGGCAAGCTCAAGGGTGTCAGCATCATCGCCGACGGCGAGATCGGCAATCGCCTCCAGGCCGCGTTCGCGCAAGAGCTGACGCAGCACGGCGGCGCCATCCTCGATGGCGGCCGGTATGACTCCACCCGCGCGGATTTCGCCGACATCATCGACGAGGTGCTGCAGGTCCATGGAGTCAAGGGCGAGCCCTCGACCCATCGCGACGCCGATTTCGTGTTCATCGAGGGAAATCCCGGCACCTCACGGCTGATCGTGCCGCAGCTCAAGTTCAATTTCGCCGGGGACGTGCCGGTCTATTCCACCTCGGACAGCTTCGAGCCCAACCCCGTCGCGAATACCGATCTCGACGGACTGAATTTTCCGGACATGCCGTGGATGGTGTCCGCAGATGCGGTCACGAGCCAGATCAGAGACAGCGTACGCGCCGCGTGGCCCTCGCGCACCGCCCGCCTCGACCGCCTGTATGCCTTCGGTTTCGACGCCTACCGCCTGGTTCCGGCGTTGCGCTCGAAATCCATCAGCGAGACCAACAGCATCTCGGGGGTCAGCGGCAAGCTGTTTCTCGACGAGCACAATCGAATCCGCCGCGAGCTGGACTGGGCCCAGATCAGAAACGGCGTTCCGGTGCAGATGTAGTCTTCTCATATCTGCACGGACAGGCCACTTTCTGTGCGTGACTGCGGCGCGGGCTCCGCCGCAAGCTCATGCGACCATGAACACCGCCCGCTCACGCGGCGACGCCGCCGAGAACCTCGCGGCCGCCTACCTCACCGGCCGGGGTGTGATGATCCTGGCGCGCAATGTGCGCTGCAGGGGCGGGGAAATCGACCTCTTGTGCCTCGACGGGGCGTTGCTGGCGGTGATCGAGGTGCGCCAGAGAGGGCGCCTGGACTTCGGCGGGGCGGCCGCTTCCGTGACGCCGGCCAAACAGCGCCGGATCATCCGTGCCGCCCGCCACGTGCTGCAACGATGCGCGGATTGCCGCGGTCGCTTCATGCGCTTCGATGTGATCGGGGTGCAGGGGCTGCCGGACGGCGCCCACGAGATCGCGTGGATCAAGGACGCCTTTCGCGCTACTTGACCACCTGCAGCTTCGGGCGCTTGGGAGCCGGTGTTGAGGAGCTGCCCGACGCCGGCGTTGCGGGGGGAGTGTCCGTCGGATCGGGATCCGCATCGCCCTCCGGAAAAATCATCCCCTGGCCGGTCTCCCGCGCATAGATGCCGAGCACCGCACGCACCGGAACATGAATGGCGAACGAGGCGCCGCCGAAACGAGCCTCGAAGGTGACCGCGTCGTTGCCGAGCTTCAGGACCTGGGTGGCCGAGTAGCTGACGTTGAGAACGATTTTGCCGTCTTTGACGTACTGGCGCGGGACCACCACGCCTTCGGCGGCGGCGTCCACGACGATGTGCGGAGTCTCGCCCGAGTCGCTGATCCACTCGTGCAGCGCGCGCAACAGATACGGCCGCCGCGGCTTCAATGGCGCATTTCCCGCTCCGCCACGCTCAAGCAGGCACGGAAAGTGGAGCGCGCGAAGATGGCGTTCATGTACTTGACGATGGGCTGCGCCTGCGACGGCAGCTCGATGCCGTAATAAGGCAGGCGCCACAGAATGGGTGCGATGCTCGCATCGACCAGCGAGAACTCGTCGCTCAGGAAGAACGGCTTGGCCTTGAACACCTCGGCGCTGGCGCAGATCGCCTCGCACAGCACCTTGCGGCTGTGCGCGGCGGTCTTGCTGTCCCGATCGAGGGCGATGTCGTGCGCCAGTCCGTACCAATCCCGCTCGACGCGGTACAACGCCACCCGGAACTGCGCGCGCGTCACCGGATCGATGGGCATCAGCGGCGGATGCGGGAATCGTTCGTCCAGGTACTCGATGATGACGCGCGAGTCGTACAGAACCAGGTCGCGGTCCACCAGGGTCGGCACGCTGTGGTAGGGATTCAGGTCGAGCAGATCTTCCGGCAACTTGTTGAGGTCGCAGTTGACCAGCTCGATCGCGATTCCCTTCTCGGCGAGCACGAGCCGGGTCCGGTGACTCCAGGGGTCAGCGGGGGCAGAAAACAGGGTCATCACCGAGCGACGTGCCACGAACGCGACCTCCTTGTAATCAAGGACAAACCGGAGGTCCGTCGCCGCGTCAGTGTACGTCCTTCCAGTATTCTTTCTTCAGCAAGTACGCGAACACGAAACCGACCAGCAAGAACAGGGTGACGAACACGCCGAGCGATTGGCGCTTCGCCTTGACCGGCTCGCCCGCGTAGTCCAGAAAATTGGCCACGTCCCGGGCAAACCCATCATACTCCTGCGGCGATAAACTGCCTTTGCTCAATTCCTCGACCCCGACCAGCACCATGTGATCGCTGCCTTCGGCGTCCTTTTCGCTCTTGAACACCGGCTTTTGCAACCCCTGAATGCTGGCCACCACGTCCGGCATGGCGACACTCGGCAGATATACGTTGTTGACGCCCCACGGACGGGTATTGTCGACGTAGAACGACTTCAGGAAGGAGTAGATATAGTCCGGGCCCTTCTCGCGAGCCATCAGGGACAGGTCGGGCGGCTGCTTGCCGAACCAGTTTGCCGCATCCGCAGGCATCGCGCTCAAGATCCCGTCGAACGGGTTTTTGGAGGTGAACATCAAGTTGGCGACCAGATCCTTCTCGGGGATCTGCAAATCCTCCGCCATGCGGTTGTAGCGCAGATAGGCGATCGAATGACAGCCCGAGCAATAGTTCATGAAATCGCGCGCCCCGCGCTGCAGGCTCTCCGAGTCCGTGATGTCGGTGTGAGCGCGCTGCACCTCGATTTCGCCCCCCTCTTGGGCCAGCGCGAGGCCGGCGGGAAGCAATGCGACGGCAATCAATAGGCAACGCTTAATCATGTCCCGTGACCCTCTCCGGCACCGGCTTCACTCGGTCCAACCGCGTGTACCAGGGCATCAGCAAAAAGAATGCGAAATATAGAACGGTGCATATCTTGGCAAGGCTCGGATAGATCCCCGCCGGGGGCTTCAACCCGCATATGCCCAGAATGATGAACGACACCACGAAGATGGACAGCATGATCTTGTAGATCGGTCCGCGGTAACGGATCGAGTTCACCGGCGAGCGGTCGAGCCAGGGCACGAAGAACAGCACGAGAATCGAGGCGCCCATCACCAGCACGCCCCAGACCTGCGTGCCGGCGAACGACGGCACCGCCCGCAGCATCGCGTAGTACGGCGTGAAGTACCAGACCGGCGCGATGTGCGGCGGAGTCTGCAGAGGGTTCGCCGGGGAGAAATTCGGCGACTCCAGGAACAGGCCGCCGAACGTCGGCGCGAAGAAGATCACCACGGCGAACAGCACCAGGAATCCCATCACGCCCACCAGGTCCTTCACCGTGTAGTAGGGATGAAACGGGATGCCGTCGAGCGGGTGGCCCTTCGCGTCCGTGTGTTTGTGGATGTCGATGCCGTCCGGATTGTTCGAGCCGACCTCGTGCAGCGCCATGAGGTGCGCGACCACCAGCATGATGAGCGCGAGCGGTATGGCCGCGACGTGCAGCGCGAAAAATCGGTTGAGCGTCGCGTCCGCGATCACGTAGTCGCCGCGGATCCAGTCCACCAGCGTGCCGCCGACGACCGGGAGACTCCCGAACAGCGAGGTGATCACCTGCGCGCCCCAGAAGCTCATGTTGCCCCAGGGCAGCACGTAACCCATGAAGCCTTCCGCCATCAGCGCCAGGAAAATCAGGCAGCCGAAGATCCACAGCAGCTCGCGCGGCTTGCGGTGCGAGCCGTAGAGCAGCGCCCGGAACATGTGCAGGTAGACCACGATGAAGAACGCCGAGGCGCCGGTCGAGTGCATGTAGCGGATCAGCCAGCCCCAGTTCACGTCGCGCATGATGTATTCGATCGACGCGAACGCCTCGCCGGAGGACGGCTTGTAGTTCATGGTCAGGAAAATGCCGGTGATCAGCTGATTCACGAGAATCAGCAGCGCCAGGGACCCGAAGTAGTACCAGAAGTTAAAGTTCTTCGGTGCGTAGTACTCGGAAACCTGGCTCTTCCACAGGACAGTCAGCGGGAAGCGCTTGTCGATCCAACCGATGAAGCCCTTGCTGCCGGTGGACTCAGGTGCTGCGGCCATCACTCAACCTCGCGTATCAATTGATCGGACTTCTTAGGAGGACTTCGGGACTTCGTCCTCGCCGATGACGATGTGCGCATCGGCGGAGAACGTGTACGAGGGCACCGTCAGATTCTTCGGCGCCGGCATGCTCTTGAACACCCGTCCGGAGATGTCGTACTTCGAGCCGTGACACGGACAATAGAAGCCGCCCGGCCAATTCTGCCCGAGGTTCGTGCCCGCGACCTGGAATGCGTCGTTCGGCTGGAACGCGCCGAGCGGGGAGCACCCGAGGTGGGTACATACCGCCAGACCTATCCAGTATTCGGGGTTTCTTGCACGCGCTGCGCCGGAGTCCTTGATGTACGTCGGTTGCTGCGAGTCGTCGGAATTCGGGTCCGCCAGCAGGTCATTGTGTCCGTTGAGCGCATCGATGACGGTCTTGCTCCGCCGCACCACGAACACCGGCTGCCCGCGCCACACGACCTTGAGCATCTGTCCATCCTCGAGCTTCGAGGCATCGACGGCCACCGGCGCGCCGAGCGCCTTGGCGCGCGCGCTCGGCTGCCAGGATGAGATGAACGGCACCGCCGCGAACGCCACTCCGATCGCGCCGATGCCGGTCGTCGCGGCCGTCAACAGGCGGCGGCGGCTGTGGTCGACCGCCTCGATGTCCTCGATCGGAAGCGCCGACTCCGCGAGCGTCTTGGCCGCGCCCGCGATGACGCCGTGCTGCGGGGCTTTGCCGCCTTTATCCTCGCTCATGCATTGTCCTCGTCAACCCGATCAGCAGTCATTCGTTGCTCCATTGGTTCTTCGTCACAAAACATCTGCGCCCGCAGTGTTTCCCATACAATAGGGCGGGCGCATTATACACGGATAAACCGCAATCTTAGCGCAGGTCTAAGGAGTCGGATTGCAGAACGCGCGCATGCTCGCGGGTTTTTTGGCGAATTTTTTGCTGAGGGCGGTGATCGTCGGGCTCGCCGTCGCGTTCCTGGTGGTTTGGTGGAAGCCCGCGCTGCTCGGAGTGTCCTCATCCGGTTCCGCCCGCACGACCGGTGCGGCCGCGCTGCCGGCAACGGCCACACCCGCTCCGCGGGGCGCCGTGGTCATGCAGAGTTTCGCCGACTCGGTGGCTCGCGCGGCGCCCGCGGTGGTCAACATCTACACGGCGCGCGTGATCACGGAGAGACGCTCGGCCGCGCCGCTCGATCAGCTGTTCGGAGATTACTGGCCAAGCTACCGCCAGCGCGTGGAGCGCAGCCTCGGGTCGGGCGTCATCGTCGACGCCAAGGGCACCATCGTCACCAACCAGCACGTGATCGCCGGTGCCGACTCGATCCGCGTGCAGCTCTCGGACGCACGGATCGCCGAGGCGACCATCGTCGGTCAGGACCCGGACACGGATCTCGCCGTCCTGCACCTCTCGATCGGCAACCTCCCGACCATGCCCATGGGACGCTCCGACACGCTGCGTGTCGGCGACATCGTGCTCGCCATCGGCAATCCCTACGGGCTCAGCCAGACGGTGACCCAGGGCATCGTCAGCGCCACCGGTCGTGGCCAGCTCGGGCTGGCGACCTTCGAGAACTTCATCCAGACCGATGCCGCCATCAACCTGGGAAATTCCGGCGGTGCGCTGATCGATGCGCACGGCGATCTGGTCGGCATCAATACGGCGGTGCTCAACCGCACCTACGGCGGCCCCGAAGGGATCGGCTTCGCGATCCCGGTGAATCTGGTGCGCGGCGTGACCGAGCAGATCCTCGCGCACGGCCACGTGGTGCGCGGGTGGCTCGGCTTCGTGCCTCAGGATCTCTCGCCCGACCAGGCGGCGCAGCTCGGCATTGCGGGCGGCGGCGTGACGGTGGTCAACATCCTGGTGCGAAGCCCAGCGTTCAACGCCGGGGTACGGCCGGGCGATCTCATCACCGCGCTCGACGGCGAGCCGGTCAGGAGCTCGCAGGATCTGGTCAGCAAGCTCGCCGCCCTGAAGCCGGGTGCGCAGGTCGAGCTCACCGGGCGCCATGCCCGCGAGCCCTATATGCTGAAGCTGCAGGTCATCGAGCGCCCGACCCGCCAGATGCCCCAGTAGTCCGGCAAAATAATCTTTTCGCATACCTCGCGTCGGGGTTGAGGATGAGGACGAGATACCCTCGTCCTCACCCCCAACCTTAAGGCGCTCTCCGGCGCGGAAGACTTATTTTGCCGCACTACTGGTCGATCTTCGGGCCGCAGCTCCCGGCTACGGAGTGCGCCGGATGCGCGCGCCGAGCTGCTGCAGCTTCTCCTCGATCGCCTCGTAGCCGCGGTCGATGTGATAGATGCGCTCGATCTCGGTCTTGCCGTCGGCGACCAGGCCGGCGAGCACCAGGCTCGCCGAGGCGCGCAGATCCGTCGCCATCACCGGCGCGGCGGTCAAGCGCTCGACCCCCTTGATGATGGCGGTGTTGCCCTCGAGCCGGATCTCGGCGCCCATGCGCCGCATCTCCAGCATGTGCATGAAGCGATTCTCGAAAATGGTCTCGATGATGGTGCCGACGCCGTTGGCCACCGTGTTGAGCGCGGCAAACTGCGCCTGCATATCGGTGGGAAACGCAGGATACGGAGCGGTGCGGATGTCGACCGCCCGCGGACGCCTGCCGCGCATGTCCATCTCCACCCAGCTGTCCCCGCGCCCCACCTTCGCGCCCGCCTCCTCGAGCTTGATGATCACGGCGTCGAGGTGATCCGGCCGCGCGTTCTTGATGCGGATCCGGCCGCCGGTGATCGCGCCCGCCACCAGGTACGTGCCGCTCTCGATGCGATCCGGCAGCACCTCATAAGCGGTGCCGCTCAGCCGCTCGACACCCTCGATCACGATCTTGTCGGTGCCCGCGCCTTTGATCTTCGCACCCATGGCGCAGAGAAAATTTGCGAGGTCGACGACCTCGGGCTCGCGCGCGGCATTCTCGAGCACCGTCTCGCCGGAGGCCAATGCCGCGGCCATCATCAGATTTTCCGTGCCGGTGACGGTCACCGTCTCGAGCACCAGCCGGGTCCCCTTCAGCCGCTCCGCCCGGGCCTTGATGTAGCCGTTCTCGATGTGAATGTCCGCGCCCATCGCCTGCAGGCCCGCCACGTGGATGTTGACCGGCCGGGCGCCGATCGCGCACCCGCCGGGAAGCGACACGTCCGCGGAGCCGAAGCGCGCGAGCAAGGGGCCCAGCACCAGGATCGAGGCGCGCATGGTCTTCACCAGTTGATACGGCGCAAAGTGCTCCTTGATCGTCGATGCGTCCACCTCGATGCGCATCTTCTCGTCGATGGTGACCGAGACGCCCATGCGCCCCAGAAGCTCGATCATGGTGGTCACATCCTGCAGATGCGGCACGTTCGAGACCATCACCGGGCCGTCCGCCAGAAGGCATCCGGCGAGGATCGGGAGCGTGGCGTTCTTGGCGCCGGAAATGCGGATCTCTCCCTCGAGGGGGATGCCGCCGTGGATTTGCAGCTTATCCACGCCGCGAATCCGGCGTTTGGGCGGCATATTCTTCCGGCGTGTACACCTTGAGGGCGAGCGCGTGAATCTCGCCCCCCATCGCCCCTCCGAGCGTCGAATACACCAGCTGATGGCGTTGGATGGCCCGCAGCCCCGAGAACTTCTCGGCGATCACCAGCGCCTCGAAATGCACGTTGTCATCGCTCGCGACGGCGGCGCGGCTGCCCGGCAAGCCCCGCTGGATCAGATCGGCAATCTGTTGTGGATTCATGCCCTGCCCTCAAGTTGTATCATTACGTCGATGGACCCTCACTATACGGACGAAGTCCTCATCGAGCTTGGACGCCAGGCGCTCACCATCGAAATCGACGGCCTGCGCGCGCTGCTGCCCCGCATGGGACCAGAGTTTGCACGCGCCTGCCGGATTTGTCTCAACAGCCGGGGACGCATTGTAGTGACCGGAATGGGCAAATCGGGCCATATCGGCGGCAAAATCGCCGCGACCCTGGCGAGCACCGGGACCCCCGCGTTTTTCATGCACCCCGGGGAGGCCAGCCACGGCGATGTGGGGATGATCACCCGCGACGATGCGGTACTGGCACTGTCCAATTCCGGCGAGACCGACGAGATTCTGACCATCGTCCCGGCGATCAAGCGGCTGGGGGTGCCCCTCGTCTGCTGTACCGGCAACCCGGCCTCGACCCTGGCCCGCATCGCCACGGTGCACCTGGACATCGGCGTACCGGCCGAAGCCTGTCCCTTGAATCTCGCACCCACCGCCAGCACCACGGCCGCACTGGCGGTCGGCGACGCGCTCGCCGTGGCCCTGCTCAAGGCCCGCGGCTTTACCGAGGAGGATTTCGCCCGCTCGCACCCGGCCGGCGCCCTGGGCCGGCGCCTGCTGCTGCACGTACGCGACGTGATGCGTACCGGCGACGCCGTGCCGCGGGTCGCTCCCGGGACCACGCTCGCCGAGGGCATCATGGAGATGACCCGCAAGGGCCTCGGCATGACGGCTATTGTCAATGGCGGCGGGCGGGTCCTCGGGGTGTTCACCGACGGCGACCTGCGGCGCGCGTGGGATCGGGCGGCGGACGTGCACGGCACGCGCATGGAGGAGGTCATGACGCGCGACGCCAAGCGGGCGGGTCCCGGCATGCTCGCGGTCGAGGCGATGCTGCTGATGGAGACCCATCGGATCACGGCGCTCATCGTGGTCGAGCAAGACGACGTCGTGGTAGGCGCGCTGAACGTCCATGACTTGATGCGCGCCGGTGTCGTTTGAGCAAGCGAGCACCCAAGCCGCTCGAGGCTCGCAGCGCCGTTCCGCTCGCCGCCATTGAGCTCCTGGTGCTCGATGTCGACGGCGTGCTGACCGATGGCCGCCTGTACTTCTCCTCGCGAGGCGAGGCACTCAAGGTTTTCCATGTGCGCGACGGACACGGCATCAAGCTGGTGATGCGCAGCGGAGTCGCGGTAGCCGCGGTGAGCGGACGCCGCTCCGCGCCGGTCGCGGCGCGGATGCGGGAGCTCGGCGTGCGCCACGTGGTGCAAGGCTGCTCGGACAAGGTGGCCGCGCTCGCCGCGCTCGGCAAGAAGCTCGGCATCGATCCGCTGGCATCCGCCTGCCTGGTGGACGATACGCCCGATCTGCCGCTGATGGCGGCGGTCGGTTTTGCGGGAGCGGTGGCGGATGCCCACCCGCTGGTCAAGTCGGCCGCGCACTGGATCAGCGTGACGCCGGGCGGGTTCGGCGCCGTGCGCGAGCTCTGCGATGCCATCCTGCGTGCCCGCAGCCGCCGGCGCCTGGCGCCCGCCTGATGGCCTTCCGCATCTTCACCTTGCTCGCGGTCATCGCGCTCGGGGTCAGCACCTGGATCCTGAGCTCACCGAGCCATCGGCCGGCATCGACCGGTGCGGGCGCCGCCGCGTCCCTGCCCGGCTACTACCTCAAGAACGCCATCCTCACCGACTACGATGCCAACGGGGCGCCGACCGTGCGCATTCATGCCGACCGCATCGACCAGGTGGACCATGGGCCGGAAATCGCGCTGTACAACGTGCGCGTCGATTATCAATCCCCGAGCGGCCAGTCCTGGGTGCTGCTCGGCGACACCGGCCGCGTCGAGACCGGCGGCAAGATCGTCGACGTAGCGGGCAACGTCAAGCTGTCGGAGCTCGCCCCCGACCAGGCAACGCCCGCGGTCATGCACACCGACACGCTGCGCTACGACGTGACCAACGGCATCGCCTCCACCCAGAGCGAGGTGCGGATCGATTTCGGTCCGCATGCGCTAAACGCCCGCGGTCTCGTGGCGAATTTGAAAGACCGCACCATCCGCCTAGAATCGAGGGTCAATGGGCGATTCCAACCTTAAAATGCTGGCAGCAGCGGCGGCCGGTGTGCTGCTGCTCGGCACATCATACGTCCGGGCCGCCACCCCCAAGCGCAGCGCAGCACCGATTGCGCTGGACGCGCAGTCCTCGGAGCTCGACCTCAAGAACAACAACGTATTCTTCCGCAAGGTGCGCATCGCGCAGGAGAACATGTCGGTCACCGCCGATCAGGGCCAGGCTTCACGCGAAGCGCTTGGCGGCAACTTCGACAACAGCGTCTGGGTATTCCGCGGCAATGTAAAAATTACCATGGACCAGGGGCAGCTCACCGCCGACGACGCGCAGATCAACTTCGTCAAGCAGGGGCTTTCCAAGGCCGTGGCCAACGGCAAGCCGGCACAATTCCAGCAGCGCATCGAAAAGACCGGCAAGGTCGCGATGGGCCATGCCGATACCATCGATTACGATGCCGACAAGGGCATCGTGCGTTTGACCAAGAACGCGTGGCTGAGCGATGGGCAGGACGAGGTGCGCGGGGAATCGCTGAAATACAACGTGGTCGCACAGACCATCGTCGCGGACGCCGCCGAACAGGGCTCGCAGCGGGTGCACATCATCATCGCGCCGCCGCCCTCCAAACCATGAGCGTCCTTCGGGCGCTTAATCTCGCCAAAAGCTACAAGTCACGTCAGATCCTCAAGGACATTTCGCTGGAGGTGGAAAGCGGCGAGGTGGTGGGACTCCTGGGTCCCAACGGCGCCGGCAAGACCACCGCCTTCTACATGATCGTCGGACTCACCCGCTGCGAGCACGGGGAGATCTATCTCGACAACAGGAACATCGGCCGCCTGCCCATGCACCGTCGCGCCCAGCTGGGGCTCGGCTACCTGCCGCAGGAACCGTCGGTGTTTCGACGCATGTCGGTGGAAAACAATATCCTCGCCATCCTCGAGACCCGCCCGGGCCTCGACGAGGCCAAACGCCGGACACGTCTCGGGGAACTGCTGGAGGAGCTGCACATCGGACATGTAAGAGAGAGCCTCGGCATGAGCCTGTCGGGCGGGGAGCGGCGACGGGTGGAGATTGCGCGCGCCCTGGCAGCGGATCCGCGGTTCATCCTGCTGGACGAGCCTTTCGCCGGAGTCGATCCACTGTCGGTGGTGGATATTCAGAGGATAATCAATCACTTATCTGACAAGGGGATCGGCGTCCTGATTACCGATCATAATGTCCGCGAGACTCTCGGCATCTGCGAGCGCGCGTACATCGTCAGCCAGGGCACCGTGCTCACGTCCGGATCTGCGGAGCAGATTCTTGCCAACCGAGAGGTCCGTGAGGTGTACTTGGGTCAGGACTTCAAACTGTAGGCTTGGTTAAAGATAATGTTGAAGCCAAGTCTGCAGCTCCGCATCGGCCAGCAGCTGACGATGACCCCGCAGCTGCAGCAGGCGATCCGGTTGCTGCAGCTGCCCTCGCTGGACTTGCAGGCCCACGTTCGGGAGACCCTCGAGACCAATGTCATGCTCGAGGCGGAGGACGAGCTTGCGCTGGACGCGCCGCCCGACGGCGTGCGCGAGCGCGACGAGACGCCCGAGCCTCCGGCGGAGGAAAAGTATGCCGAGCTCGACGGCAATTCCGCGGCCATCGAGCAGCCGGAGCAGCCTGAAGTCGAGATCGTCGACGAGGCCTGGGGTGAGCGAACGAGCGGGCCTTCGGACAGTCCCTGGTCGGGCGACGACGACCGCAGCTCCGACTTCAGCGATCGACATGCACAGACCTTGCAGGAGCAGCTGATCGAGCAGCTCGAGCTGGCGAAGCTCTCGCCGATCGACCTCGCCATCGCGCGGGTGATCACCGACGCCATCACCGACGACGGTTATCTCAAGGACGACCTGGAGGACATCCGTCAGAGCCTCAAGCCCGAGATCGAGGCCAGTCTCGAGGACGTGGAGCGCGTGCTCGCGGCGGTACAATCGCTCGAGCCGGCAGGGGTCGGCGCCCGCAGTCTCGGCGAGTGCATCGCCCTGCAGCTGCGCCAGTTGCATCCCGACACTCCGGCGCGCGACCTGGCCATCCGTGTCGCGCTGGGAGCTTTGGACCTGGTGGCCAATCAGCAACTGGTGCTGCTGCGACGCCAGCTTCGTTGCAGCGAGAGCGATCTGGAAATGGCGCTCGCGCTGGTCCGTTCCTGCCACCCGCGGCCGGGCGCGGCGGTGAATCCGGCCCAGGCCGAATACGTCATTCCCGACGTGTTCGTGCGCCGCTCCGAGCACGGCTGGGTGGTGGAGATCAACCAGGCCACGGTGCCGCGCGTGCGCGTCAACCAGAGCTACGCGAATCTGATCTCCCGCGCGCCGGATCACGCCATGCTCCGAACCCAGCTTCAGGAGGCGCGCTGGCTCATGCGCAGTCTCGAGATCCGCAACGAAACCTTGATCAAGGTGGCGCGCTGCATCGTGCAGCGCCAGACCGGGTTCTTCGACCAGGGCGAGGAGGCCATGGTGCCTTTGATCTTGAAGGACGTGGCCGAGGCCGTCGAGATGCACGAATCGACCATCTCGCGGGTCACCACCGCCAAGTACATGCACACGCCGCGCGGGGTGTTCGAGTTCCGCTATTTCTTCTCCAGCCACGTCGAGGCGGCGGACGGCACCGAGATGTCCTCGACCGCCATTCGCGCCAAGATCAAGAAGCTGATTTCACAGGAAAATCCCGAAAATCCGTGGAGCGACAGCAAGCTCGCGGAGATGCTCTCCGGGGAAGGCATACCGGTGGCGCGACGCACCGTGGCCAAGTACCGCGAGGGCATGCAGATCGCCCCGTCCAACGAACGCAAGCGCGCGGCGGCGCGCGCGTCTTAGTCCAAAGGAGGACCCCATGCAGCTCGATCTCAGCGGTCATCATGTGGAAGTAACGCCCGCCCTTCGCGGTTACGTCTTCAAGAAATTCGAGCGTATCTCGAGACATTTCGAGCAGCTGATCGACATTCACTGCGTTCTCACCGTGGAGAAGCTGCGCCACAAGGCGGAGGCGACGCTGATGCTCAGGGGCACCAAGATCTATGCCGATGCGACCGACGGGGACATGTACGCCGCCATCGATGCGCTCACCGACAAGCTCGACCGCTGCGTGAAGAAGCACAAGGAAAAGGCCACCGACCATCACGCCGAAGAGGTCATCAAGGCGCGCTCCTCCTCCTGAAGCAGTGCGCCTGATCATCGTCAGCGGACTGTCGGGCTCGGGCAAGAGCGTCGCCCTCCACCAGTTGGAGGACATCGACTTCTACTGCGTCGACAACATTCCGGCGGCCCTGCTGAAGCCATTCATCTCGCACACCATCCGCGGCTCGGACGAGGTCTATCCGCGCACCGCGGTGGGCCTGGACGCGCGCAACCGGCCGAACGAGATCGATTCCATTCCGGCGCTGGTCACGGAGCTGCGCTTGAGCGGGATCGGCTGCGAGGTGCTGTTCCTGCACGCCAGCGACGAGGTGCTGCTGAAGCGCTATGCGGAGACCCGCCGCAAACACCCGCTGGTATCGGCCGAAGTGAGCCTGCGCGAGGCCATCGCCTCCGAGCGCAGGCTCCTCGAGCCGATCGTGGCCGCGGCGGACCTGGTGATCGATACCTCGGCCATGGGGGTGCACGCGCTGCGCGCGCTGATCCGCGAGCGCATCGACCGGCGCGCGGACGGCCGCCTCGCATTGATGTTCGAATCGTTCGGCTACAAATACGGAATTCCGGGCGATGCCGATTTCGTGTTCGACGTGAGGAGCCTCCCCAATCCGTACTGGCAGCCGGCGTTGCGCCATCTCACCGGCCGCGACCCGCCGGTGGTCGCTTACCTCGCGGCGCACGAGAACGTGCGCCTCATGATCGCCGCGCTGGCCGACTTCCTCACGGCGCGCATCGGCGAATTCGCCCATGCCAACCGCAGCTATCTCACCATCGCCATCGGCTGCACCGGCGGCCAGCATCGATCGGTGTACATCGCCGAGGAGCTGGCCAGGCACTTCCGCTCGAGTTACCCACAGGTGCTCACCCGGCACGACTCGCTGCGCAAAGCCTGACCTGTCCCTGCGCCAGGAAGGCGCGGATCTCCTCGGTCCTGGCACGCGCATCGTGAAGGCCGAGGGCGATCAGCTCGCGGGTATAGCCGCGCTCGAACAGCAGGTAGCTCAGAAGCGTGCCGGCGCTCGGCTTGGAGGAATTCGCGCCCATGACCCGGAGCAGCGCTCTCAACGCTGTCGGCAGCTCCGAGCGGTGGCGGCTCGCGATCTCGCTCAGGTCCTGCGACGGGGTCACGACCAGGCATTCGACGCGCGGCGCTCTGGGATCCTCGCCGCCGGGCTGAAAGCGCTCCAGGTCCGATTGCAGCTGATCCATGAACAGCGAGTCCAGCATGAAGCCGAACATCTGGCCGAACGTCGGCTCGGTCCGGATCGCCGGCATCCCGAGTCCCGCGCTGGCAGGATCACCCACGCCGATCACCAGCAGCCGGTTGGCGCCGAGATGGATGGCCGGGCTCAGGGGCGAGGTCTGCCGCATGGCGCCGTCGCCGAAATATTGCTGATGCAGAAAGATGGGCCGGAAGAGGAAGGGAATCGACAGGCTCGCCATCAGATGGTCGAGCGTGAGCTGCACCCGCGCACCTTTGCGAGACGCCCGGGTCCACGGCTCGATCGGCCCGGAACAGGCATAGAAGGTGACCGAGTCGGCGTCCGAATAGCTGGTCGCGCAGACCCCGACCGCCTGCAGATGCTGCTTGTACATGCTGCGCGGGATGCCCTCGAAATGCAGATTCTTGCGCAACAGCTCCCATAGCGGGGTGTTGTCGAACAGCGAGCGCGGCGGATGCACCAGCCACCCGCCGGTGAACACGGCGAGGACCCACTGCAAGGCCGAGCGCAGCATGTTGGCCGGATCCGCCTTGATCACATGATGGACGCGGAACTCACGCCACACCTTCTCGATTGCGTAGACCGCATGCCTAAAATGCGCGGCATCCGAGGCCAGGGCCACGGCGCTCACCGCACCGGCGGAGGTGCCGGTGATCACCCCGAAAGGGGTTCCCGCGCCGCGGTGCAACACCTCGGCGATGCCCTTGAGGACGCCCACCTGATAGGCCGCACGAGCTCCTCCGCCCGTCAGCACCAGGCCGAGCGTCGTGTCGCGCTGTTGCAACTCGGCGTTCATGTGGACTGGAGACTAGCCGAGAACGGCCGCCTAACCGAGTGCATCGATCGCATTATCCAGTCCGGCCAGCGTCAAGGGATACATCCGATCCTCGAGCAGCTCCCGGATCAACCCGATGGAGGCGCTGTGGCCCCAATGCGCCGGCGGCTGCGGGTTGATCCAGGCGAACTTGGGGTAGGCCCGGGTCAGCCGCGAAAGCCACACGCTCCCGGGTTCGGGGTTCCAGTGCTCGACGCTGCCGCCCGGCGTTGCGATCTCGTAGGGGCTCATGGTCGCATCGCCGACGAAAATGAGCTTGTAGTCGGAGCCGTAGGTCCTCATGACCTCGACCGTGCCGACATGCTCGCGAAAACGCCGCCGGTTGTCGCGCCACAACGCTTCGTACGGGCAGTTGTGGAAATAGAAATGCTCCAGGTGCTTGAACTCGCTGCGCGCGGCTGAGAACAGCTCCTCGCAGGTTCGCACGTGCTCGTCCATGGAGCCGCCCACGTCGAGCAACAGCAGCACCTTCACGATGTTGTGACGCTCCGGCAGCATCTTGATGTCGAGCCAGCCGCCGCCGCGCGCGGTCGCATCGATGGTTTCGGCGAGAGCGAGCTCGGTGGGCGCGCCGCGCCGGGCGAAGCGCCGCAAGCGGCGCAGCGCGAGCTTCATGTTGCGCGTGCCGAGCTCCACCGCGTCGTCGAAGTTGGCGAATTCGCGCCGGTCCCAGACCTTCACCGCGCTGCGGTTGCGAGAGCCGTCCTGGCCGATGCGCACACCCTCCGGATTGTTGCCGTAGGCGCCGAACGGCGAGGTTCCCGCCGTTCCGATCCACTTGTTGCCGCCCTGGTGCCGCTCCTTCTGTTCCTCCAGACGCTTCTTCAACGTCTCCATCAATTTGTCCCAGCCGCCGAGCGCCTCGATCGGCGCCTTCTCCGCGTCGGTCAGATCCTTGACCAGAAGTTTCTCGAGCCAGTCCGCCGGCAGCTCGCGCGCCAGCGCCTCGAAGAGATTCTCGGCGCCCTTGAAGTGCGCGGCGAACGCGCGGTCGAAGCGGTCGTAGTAGCGCTCGTCCTTGACCAGACAGGTGCGCGCCAGATGATAGAAGCGCTCCGCGCTCGACTGTCCGAGCCCGCGCTTCAAGGCCTCGAGCAAGGCCATCAATTCGGTGATCGAGACCGGCACGCCGGCGCTTCGCAACAGCAGAAAGAATCTAACGAGCATTCCGGCGGTTGAGGAACAGCAGCTGCTCGAACAGATGCACATCCTGCTCGTTCTTCAGGAGCGCTCCGTAGAGCGGTGGCAGGAGTTTCTTGGCGTCATCGCTTCGCAGCGCCTCGGGCGGAATGTCCTCGGCCACGAGCAGCTTGATCCAGTCCAAAAGCTCCGAGGTGGTCGGTTTTTTCTTCAGGCCCGGCGTCTCACGCACCCGGAAGAAGGTCGCGAGCGACTCGCGCAACAGGTCCTGCTTCAGGCCCGGAAAGTGCACGTCCACGATGCGGGTCATCGTGGCCTCGTCCGGGAAGCGGATGTAGTGGAAGAAGCAGCGCCGCAGGAACGCATCCGGCAGCTCCTTCTCGTTGTTGCTGGTGATGACGATCACCGGCCGGTGGCGCGCGCGCACGGTGTCGCGGGTCTCGTACACGAAGAATTCCATGCGATCGAGCTCGCGCAACAGGTCGTTCGGAAACTCGATGTCGGCCTTGTCGATCTCGTCGATCAGCAGCACCGGCTGGACCTCGCTTTCGAACGCCTCCCAGAGGCTGCCCTTGACGATGTAGTTCCTGATGTCCTTGACCCTCGCGTCGCCGAGCTGCGAGTCGCGCAGGCGCGAGACCGCATCGTACTCGTACAGGCCCTGCTGGGCCTTGGTCGTGGACTTGATGTGCCACTCGAACAACGGCCGGTCCAACGAGCGGGCGATCTCCGCCGCCAGCAGCGTCTTGCCCGTGCCGGGCTCCCCCTTGATCAGGAGCGGCCGCGACAGCACCATCGCGGCATTCACCGCGGCCATCAATTCCTCGGTCGCGACGTACCGGTCGGTTCCGCGAAATTCGGTCTGCATGCGGTGCCGCGCCTAGGGGTGCCGTGCGCCTACTTGCGCGCGACTTTGAGAATCTGCATGGAGTTGGTCCCGCCGGCGACGCCGGTGAACTCGCCCTTGGTGACGATGATCAGGTCGCCCTCCTTCACCAGTTTCAGATCCAGGAGCTGCTTGAAGATCGAGAAATAGAACACCTCCCGATCCTTGTCGGTCACGTCATAGGCGACCGGATAGACGCCCCGATACAGCGTGACGCGGCTGCGCGTCGCTTCCTGCCGGGTGAATGCGTAGATCGGGATGTCCGAGCGCACCCGCGACATCATCAGCGCCGTTTCTCCGGACTCGGTGAGTGCCACGATCGCCTGCACGTGCAGGTGGTTCGCGGTGTACATCACCGCCGCCGCGATGGCCTCGTTGGCCCGGCTGAAGTGGCCGGTGTTGCGCTGGCGGATGCGCACGTGCGCGCCCTGGTACTTCTCGGCGGCCACGATGATCTGCGCCATGGCCTCCACGACCTTCGCGGGATGCTTGCCGGCGGCGGTCTCGGCGGACAGCATCACGGCGTCAGTTCCCTCCATCACCGCGTTGGCCACGTCCGAGACCTCGGCGCGCGTCGGGATGGTGGCCGTGATCATCGATTCCATCATCTGGGTCGCCGTGATCACCACCCGGTTCTGATGACGGCATTCCTGCATGATCTGCTTCTGCAGACCGGCGAGCTCGGCGAATCCCATTTCGACCCCGAGATCGCCGCGGGCCACCATCACGGCGTCGCTCGCGTGCACCACGTCGGCGAGATTCTCGATGGCCTCCGCGCGCTCGATCTTGGCCACCAGCAGCGCATTGCTTCCGGCATCGCGCAACAGAAGGCGGGCCTCGTTCATGTCGGAGCCGTCCTTGGGGAACGACACCGCCAGGTAATCGACGTTGAGCGAGGCGGCGATGGCGATATCCTCGCGATCCTTGTCGGTGAGGGCGCCGGCGGACAGGCCGCCGCCCTGGCGATTGATGCCCTTGTTGTTGCCGAGGTCACCGCCCACCAGCACCTTGGTGTTGATGCGCGGGCCGTCGATCGACTGGACCTGCAGGCTGATCTGGCCGTCGTTCAACAGCAGGATATCGCCCACGCTCACGTCGCTCGGCAACTTCTTGTAAGCGATGCCGACCGCCTTCTCGTCTCCTGCGTCCACGGCGAGCGAGGCGTCCAAAGCGAACTCCGCGCCGTCCACCAGCGTTATCTTTCCCGCCTTGAAGCGCTCCACACGGATCTTGGGTCCCTGCAGATCACCGAGAACGCCGACGTAACGCCCTGCCCGCTTGGCGGCCTCGCGCACCATCTGCATGCGGCGCGCATGGTCCGCGACGGTGCCATGGGAAAAATTGACGCGGACCACATCGACCCCGGCACGCACCATGTCGGCAATGGCCCTGGGGTCGTCGGTCGACGGGCCCAGCGTGGCGACGATCTTGGCCCGGCGCAATATGAAACTCATGCTGCTCGCGCCTCCAAAATATCGACGGCCGGAAGCTTCTTGCCTTCCACGAACTCGAGGAACGCGCCGCCGCCGGTCGAGATGTAGGATATACCTTCCTCGACACCGTATTTCTCGATGGCTGCGAGCGTGTCGCCGCCGCCGGCGAGTGAGAAGGCCTTGCTGCGCGCAATTGCGTTGGCCAATGCGCGTGTGCCTTCACCGAACTGATCGAATTCGAACACCCCCACCGGCCCGTTCCACAGGATGGTGCCGGCTCCGGCGATCAGTGCCGAGAGCTCCTCCGCAGAATCGGGACCGATGTCGAGAATCATCTCGTTGTCCGCCACGTTTGCCACGGGCTTCACGTCGGCCTCCGCCACCGCCGAGAACTCGGTGGCCACCACCACGTCGGTCGGCATTGGAATGACGATGCCGCGCTTTTGCGATTGGTCGATCAAGCGCCGGCAGATGTCCAGCATCTCCGGCTCGTGCAGCGACTTGCCGACGTTGAAGCCGCGCGCCGCGAGGAAGGTGTTGGCGATGCCGCCGCCGACGATCATCTGATCGACCTTCGAGAGCAAGGTCTCGAGCACCGTCAGCTTGGTCGACACCTTCGATCCCGCGACGATGGCAAGCAGCGGCCGTGCCGGATTCTCCAGCGCCGTCTCGAGCGCCGTGAGCTCGCTCACCAGCAGCGGTCCCGCGCAGGCCACCGGCGCGTATTTCGCGACGCCGTGCGTGCTCGCCTCGGCCCTGTGCGCCGTGCCGAACGCGTCCATGACGTAAATGTCGCAGAGCGCGGCCATCTTCCGGGCAAGCTCGTCGGAGTTCTTCTTCTCGCCCTTGTTGAATCGCACGTTCTCGAGCAGCACGACCTCCCCGGGCGCCACGGTGAGGCCGTCCAGCCAATCGCGCCTCAGCGGAGCGGGCACGCCGAGCAGCTCCGTGAGGCGCCTGGCTACCGGCTCGAGCGAGAATTCCTCGATGAACCTGCCCTCCTCGGGCCGCCCGAGATGCGACATGAGCATGACGCGGGCCTTGGCCGTCAATGCCGCCTGGATGGTGGGGAGCGCCGCGCGGATGCGCGCATCGCTGGTCACCGCGCCGTCCTTGATCGGCACATTGAGATCCTCGCGGATCAGCACGCGCTTGCCCTTGAGATCAAGGCTCGTCATTTTTATGATTTTCATGCGTGCACCTCAGGCGTCGCTCAAGGATCGTTCAGGCGGCCTTCGACCAGGCGATGACGGTATCGAGCATGCGATTCGAGAAGCCCCATTCGTTGTCGTACCAGGAGAATACCTTCACGAGCGTCCCCTCGATCACCTTGGTGAGCGTGGCATCGTACGTGGACGACACCGGGTCATGGTTGAAATCCACCGACACGAGCGGCTGATCGCTGTAGGCCAGAATGCCCTTGAGCGCGCCGCCGGCCGCCGCCTGCATCAGGGAATGAATCTCATCGACGGTGGTCTTTCGCGCCGCGACGAAGGAGAGATCGACCAGCGAGACGTTGATCGTCGGCACCCGGATGGAGAAGCCGTCGATCCTTCCCTTTAGCTCCGGCAGCACCAGACCCACAGCCACCGCCGCGCCGGTCTTGGTCGGGATCATGGACATGGTCGCGGAGCGCGCACGCCGCAGATCCGCGTGATAGACGTCGGTGAGCACCTGGTCGTTGGTATAAGAGTGAATGGTGGTCATGATGCCGGACACGACGCCGATGCTCTCGTGCAGCACTTTCACGATCGGCACGAGGCAGTTGGTGGTGCAGGAGGCGTTCGAGATCACCGTATCCGCGGCCTTCAGCCGCTGATGGTTGACGCCGTACACGATGGTGGCGTCGACGTCATCGCCGCCCGGAGCCGAGATCACCACCTTCTTGGCGCCCGCGGTCAAATGCGCGGAGGCCTTCGCCTTGCTGGTGAACAGGCCTGTGCACTCCAACACGAACTCCGCACCGAGGTCGCCCCAGGGCAGCTTTGCCGGGTCGCGCTGCGCGATCACCCGGATGCGGTCCCCGTTCACCACCATGGCATCGCCGTCGACGCTCAACTCGCCGGCGAAGCGTCCGTGAACGGTGTCGAAACGGGTCAGGTGGGCATTGGTCTTGGCATCGCCCAAGTCGTTGATGCCGACGATCTGAATCTTGCCCCGATGCTGTCCTTCGTACAGGGCCCGGAGAATATTGCGGCCGATGCGGCCGTACCCGTTGATGCCCACTTTGATCGCCATCTAGTCGCTCCCCCCTAAAAGTTCAAACGCTTTCAATCGCCTGCAGCACCTGTTCCGGCGTGAAGCCGAAATGCTTGAATAATTCTTTTGCCGGCGCGGACGCGCCGAAATGATCGATGCCGACGATGCGACCCTTGAGTCCCACGTAACGCCACCACGGCTCCCGCGCCCCGGCCTCCACGGCCACCCGCCGGGACACCGACGGCGGCAGCACGCCGTCCTTGTACGCATCGTCCTGGCGGTCGAAGGTCGTGGTGCTCGGCATCGAGACCAGGCGCACCTTGCGGCCCTTGCCCTGCGCACTCTTCACCGCTTCAGCCGCGATGCCGACCTCGGAGCCGCTCGCGATGACGATGATCTCGGGCGGACCCTCCGAATCGATCAGCACATAGCCGCCGCGCTTGATCGCTTCGATCTGCTCGGGACGGCGCGGCTGCGGTACCAGCGCCTGGCGCGTGAAGATGAGACAGCGCGGCCCGTCGCGCTGCTCGATGGCCACGCCCCAGCTGACGGCCGTCTCCACCGCATCGCACGGCCGCCACACGTCCATCTGCGGAATCGCGCGCAGGCCGGCCAGCTGCTCGATCGGCTGGTGCGTTGGGCCGTCCTCGCCCAGGCCGATCGAGTCGTGCGTGTACACGAAGATGACGCGTAGCCGCATGATCGCGGCCATGCGCAGCGCATTCTTTGCATAGTCCGAGAACGTCAGGAAAGTGCCGCCGTAAGGAATCAGGCCGCCGTGGGCGGCCATGCCGTTCAGGATCGCCGACATGCCGAACTCGCGCACGCCGTAATGCACGTAGTTGCCACCCGGTGAGTCGGGCGTCACCGTGACCGAGTCCTTGCGCCAGGTGCCGTTCGAGGGCGTGAGATCCGCCGAGCCGCCGAACAGCTCGGGGAGCGAGGGCCCCAGAGCGTTCAGGGCGGCGTTCGAGGATTGGCGCGTGGCGAGCGGCTTGGCCTCGTTCTGCGCTTGATTGACGCTCGCGCTCACGATCCCCTCGAAGCCCTCGGGCAGATCGCCCGCCATGCGCCGCTCGAGCTCGGCGGCGAGCGCCGGAAATTCGGCCTTGTAAGCCTGGAATCGCGTGCGCCACTCCTGCTCCGCCTTGGCGCCCTTGTCGCGCATGTCCCACTGCGCACGGATCTCGGCCGGGATCTCGAACGGCGGCGAAGTCCAGCCGAGCCGCAGGCGCGTCGCGGCGATCTCCTCGTTGCCCATGGGCTCCCCATGCATGGCGGCGGTGCCCTGCTTGTTGGGCGCACCCCAGCCGATGGTGGTCCTGGCGCAAATCAGCGACGGTCTGTCGGTCACCGCCCGCGCGGCGGCCAGCGCCTGGGCGACCGCATCGCGGTTCTGCCCGTCGACGTGGGGAACGACGTGCCAGCCGTACGCCTCGAACCTGAGGGCCGTGTTGTCCGCGAACCAGCCCAGCACCTTGCCGTCGATCGAGATGCCGTTGTCGTCGTACACGACGATCAGCTTGCCGAGCTTTTGGGTGCCGGCAAACGAGGCCGCTTCATGCGAGATGCCCTCCATCATGCAGCCATCGCCCATGAACGCGTAGGTATGGTGATCGATGATGGCGTGGCCCGGCCGGTTGAAGGCGGCCGCGAGCGCGCGTTCGGCGAGCGCCATGCCCACGGCATTCGCGAAACCCTGCCCGAGCGGACCGGTCGTCGTCTCTATTCCGAGGTGCAATTCGCGCTCCGGGTGCCCCGGGGTCTTGGAACCCCACTGCCGAAAATTCTTCAGCTCGTCGATCGAGAGCGGGTAGCCGGTGAGATGCAGCACCGAGTAGAGCAGCATCGAGGCGTGACCGTTGGAGAGCACGAATCGGTCGCGGTCCAGCCAGAGAGGATCGCCGGGATTGAACTTAAGCACCTCGCGCCAGAGGACTTCGGCGATGTCGGCGAGGCCCATCGGCGCGCCCGGATGGCCCGAATTGGCCTTCTGGACGGCGTCCATCGAAAGGGCACGAATGGCGTTGGCGAGCTCGCGGTGGCTGGGCATGGGGGGACTTCCTTCCAGGAGAGGGCCGTTATTGTCCCCGATGCGCATCGCGCCATCAATATCGGGACCCAAGTCCCGTTTTGCGAGGAACCGCGTTCACACAATTGCAGTCTGCTTATGTATCACCACAGAGGGAGCGGTCATGACCCAGTTCACCGTCGTGTCGGGACCGGTTTGCTAGCATTTCGCAATGAAAATTCTACAAATAACTGATCCGCATCTGTACGGGGGCGCCTCGGGCGCACTGCGCGGCGTGGTGACGGATGCGAGCCTGCGGTGCGTGCTCGATGAGGCCTACGCGAACGTGCCCGACTTTGCGGCCGTGCTGGTGACGGGCGATCTCGTGCAGGACGACCCTTCCGGTTATCTGCGTTTCTGCAGCATGTTCGCGAGCTCGCGCAAGCCGGTGCTGTGCATACCCGGCAATCACGACGAGCCCGCCATCATGCGCCGCTCGCTCGCGGACGCGCCGTTCCAGATGTGCGGCACGTACGCAGCGGCAGGCTGGCAGTTCGTGATGCTCGACAGCTGCGACCCCGGTCACGTCGGCGGCCGCCTGACGGCACAGGAGCTGGAGCGGCTGGACCGCGCCCTGGCCGGCTCGCCGGCGCATGCGATGGTGTGCCTGCACCATCACCCGATCGCGATGGGCAGCCGCTGGATCGACAGCATCGGTCTTGCGAATGCCGAGGAGTTCTGGCGGGTGATCGATGCGCACCGCCACGTCCGCGCCGTCGTCTGGGGTCACGTGCACCAGGAGTACGAAGGCATGCGCGAGGGCGTGCGGTTGTTCGCGACCCCCTCGACCGGCGCACAGTTCCTGCCGTACAGCGACCGTTACGCCGTCGACACGCGGCCTCCCGCCTACCGGCTGTTCCATCTGCACGCCGATGGCCGCATCGACAGCGAGGTCCGCTGGGTCGAGGCGCCCGGCGTGCATCAAGCGGCATCCGGCACTCGTTGAGCGCCCACAGCGTGCGCCGCGCGTGGATCCTCTGCTGGGCTCTCCTGGCTTGGGGCTTGAGCGCCTTCTCCGCGGCGCATGCCGACTCCGCCCTGCACTGTCTCTGGGAGTTGCACGGCAAGCACAACACCGTCTACCTGCTCGGCTCGATTCACACGCTCCGCGCGAGCGATTATCCGCTCGCGCCGGCGGTGCTCGATGCCTACCGCGGCGCGAAGTCGCTGGTCATGGAAATCAACCTGGACGAGCTCGACAGCGCGCAAGTGCAGGCGGAAATGCTCTCGGGCGCGACGCTCTCCGGCGGTACCAGCCTGCACGAGGTCATGGGAGCGACGCGCTATGCGCATGCCGAGGTCCTTGCCCGCGACGTGGGACTCGATCTGTCGATGTTCGACCCGTATGCCCCCTGGTTCGTCGCCGAGGCCGTTTCGCAGATGCAGCTCATGCAGCTCGGTTTCGACCCTTCGAGTGGGGTCGAGATGTACTTCCTCGGGCGCGCGCGGGCCGACGGCAAGCACATCGCGGGCCTTGAGACCGCGCACGATCAGATCGCCCTGTTCGAGAGCATGCCGCTGGCGACGCAGGCCGACTATCTGCTATCGAGCCTGGAGCAGGCGCATGACCTGCCGAAGGAAGTGAACGACATGGTGCGGGCGTGGGAGCACGGTGATACGAGGTGGTTCGAGAGCGAGCTGAAGTCGGATCTCGGGCGCGACCCCGGCGTGTATCAGTCGCTCCTGGTGAGCCGCAACCGCAAATGGATCCCGCGGATCGAGCGGCTGCTCGACGATGACGAGAATTACCTCGTCATCGTCGGCACCGCTCATCTGGTCGGCAGCGACAGCGTCATCGAGATGCTCAAAAAAGACGGCGTCGGCGCGGTCCAGCGCTGATCAAAGCGCTATTCCGCCGCCGGCGCCGCGGCTGAACCATGCTGGGCTTTCCATTCGGCCTCGCGCGCCTCGCGCGCCTGCTGGGCGGCCGCAACGATGCCCGGGATGGCTTGCTGCTGCTGGGGGGTGAGCTTGCCGTAGATCGCGGTCCAGGTCTGGCTCATGAGCTCGATGCGCGTCGTGGCATTCTTCTCCGCCGTCTGCAGCAGAGTCGCATAATTGGGATCGGTGGGCGGGGTCGTCGCCAGCGCCTGGTGGTTCGCCTTGACGCTTGCGCGAAGCGCCTGGTACTGGCTCTTCTGCTCCGCGAAGATCGCCTTGATCTGCGTCTTCTGCTCGGGCGTCAGATTGAGCTTGTGAAGCACGAAGAACATGCCGCCGCGGTGACCATGATGGCCATGACCGTGCCAGGGGCCGGGGGCGCCGGTCGCGGCCGGGCCTTCCGTGGTCGAGCCCGTCGTCGTCTGGGCGACCGCGGTGTAGGCCGCGAGACCTGCCAGCGAGGTCGCCAGGCAGAGAGCGGGAACCATCTTTCGTAACTTGTCCATGACTCGAAACACTCCTTGGGTGATGCCTTTGATGGGCAGTGTAAGGTCAAACGGCCCCCGTCCATGCCACGTTGACGCAATGTTGCGTGAGCAAGATGCAAAGAATTGTTAATTGGTTTACGAAGGCGAATGATGGCGGGAAACTGGCGCTGAAAGTACAGGAATCCACCCCATGAACGGCGTTAACAATAAGCCTTGCACCGACTCCGCCGCGCTCCACGAGGCACGCGTGCTGCTGGTGGACGACGACCGCGAGCTCTGCCAGATGCTCACCGAATACCTCGAGGCCGAGCACTTCGACGTGAAGAGCGTGCATGACGGCGGCGACGCCCTCGAGGAGCTCAAGGCGAGGACTTTCGAGATCTTGATTCTCGATGTCATGCTGCCGAGCGTCGGCGGCTTCGACGTATTGCGCACCCTCGGCGCCTCCTACCAGACACCCATACTCATGCTCACCGCCCGCGGCGATGACGTCGATCGGATCGTGGGGCTCGAGCTCGGCGCCGACGATTACCTCAGCAAGCCGTTCAATCCACGCGAGCTCGTGGCCCGCATCCGCGCCATCCTGCGCCGCGCGAGCGCCGGCAAAATGCGCGAGCCGCACGAGATCCAGGTCGGGCCGATCGCGCTCAATACCGGCATGCATCAGGTGCGTGTCGCAAATCAGCCGGTTTCGCTCACGGGGGCGGAATTCCGGGTGCTCGAGCTGTTGATGCGCTCCGCGGGACAGGTCATCTCGCGCGAATCGATGACCGAGCAGGCGCTCGGCCGCAAGCTCGTGCCGTACGATCGCAGCATCGACACCCACATCAGCAATCTGCGCCGCAAGCTTAGGCTAGAGGCGGGCAGGAATCCCGAGATCAAGAACGTGCGCGGCTCGGGCTACACGCTGACCACGGCAGCGGCTTGAGCTCGAGCACCATCGACCCGGCATGCACAGCCTCTTCCTGCGAATCTTCGTGTTGTTCTGGATCGCGATGGCGCTCATCGTCGGGGGCAGCATCGCGGTGACCTTCACGGTGGCCGCGCACGAATATGAATCGCGCGAGCTGCAGCGCCGCCCCGCGGCCATCGCCATTCAGGCCTCCGAGGTACTGGGCAAGGGCGGTGTGGCCGCGCTCGGCAAGTGGCTGTCCGCGCATGCGCGCTCGATCCCGGATCGCGAGCTCTTCATCATCGGACCGGACGGCAAGGACATACTGGGGCGGCGGCTGTCCGAGAGCGCGGAACGGCGCCTGGAATACTTCAATCGGGAATCGATGAGCGAGCCGCCGCTCGCTCCCTCCATCGGGCCGCGGCCGTCGCCGCCGCCGGCGCCCGAGAATTTCCGGCCGCAGCGCGCCGCGCCGCAGATCGTCGGCCCGGATGGCGCGGCCTACACCGTGCTCCTGGTTCCGCGCCGCCCGAGCATCTTCGGCGCGCTGAGTCTGCCGGGCATCTCCTTCATGATCCTCTGCATTGCGCTGGTGGTGAGCGCGTTCGCGAGCTGGTGGCTGGCGCGGCACCTGAGCGCCCCCATTCGCCGCATCCAGGCGGGCGCGCGCGCGCTTGCCGGCGACAATCTGGACTGGCGGGGGGGTGCGCCCAAGCGCGTGAGCGCGGGACTCGAGGAGCGCAAGGATGAGCTCGCGGTGCTTGCGCGCGACTTCGACGCCATGGCGGACCGCTTGATCGCCAATCGCGCGGCGGTCACGCGCCTGCTGCGCGATATCTCGCACGAGCTGCGCTCGCCGCTCGCGCGCATGCGCCTTGCCGTGGGCCTGGCGCGCCGTCCCAGCGCCGACTCCGCGCGCCAGCTGGACCGCATGGAGCACGAGATCGAGCGGCTCGACGAGCTGATCAGTCAGGTCTTGAAGCTCGCGCGTTTGAACGGCACCGACGCGCCCATCGAGCGCGAGCAGTTCGACATCGACGAAATGATCGAGGAAGTGGTGCACGACGCCAGCTTCGAGGGCGCGGCCAAGGGTTGCAATGTCTCGATCCAAGGCGCCGCCCGGCGCTCCGTGAACGGCAACCGCGAGCTCCTGCGCAGCGCCATCGAGAACGTGCTGCGCAACGCCGTGCGCTATAGTCCCCCCGGCGCGCCGGTCGAAGTGGCGGTGGAGAGCGGCGAGATCGGACTCGAGGTGTCGATTCGCGACCGCGGGCCCGGCGTGCCGGCGGGCGATCTGGAGCACATATTCGAGCCTTTCTTCCGCGTGGCGGAGTCGCGCGATCGCGATACCGGCGGCGAGGGTATCGGCCTCGCCATCACTTCTCAGGTGATGCGGGCGCACGGGGGTTCGGCCAGGGCCGGCAATCGCACCGCCGGAGGCCTGGAGGTGCGCCTCGGTCTGCCGCCGGCCATCTTGTCGGCATGAGGAGAGATGGGTGAGCCTGTATCAAGAGGCCTGTAAATACATTCCCGGAGGTGTCAACTCGCCGGTGCGGGCATTCCGCGGCGTGGGCGGAGAGCCCATTTTCTTCAAGCAGGCATCGGGCGCGCACGTGGTCGCGGCCGACGGGCGCCGATTCATCGACTACGTCGGCTCCTGGGGACCGATGGTCCTGGGTCATGCGCATCCCCACGTGATCTCGGCGGTGCGCCGCGTCGCCGCCGACGGCCTGAGCTTCGGCGCTCCCACCGAGCTCGAGACGGAGCTCGCCCGCAGGGTGATCGAGCTCGTTCCCTCCATCGAGCTCGTGCGCTTCGTGAGCTCCGGTACCGAGGCAACCATGAGCGCCATCCGGCTGGCGCGCGGCTTCACCGGCCGCGAGACCATCGTGAAATTCGAGGGCTGCTACCACGGTCACTCGGACTCGCTGCTCATCAAGGCGGGCTCCGGCGCTTTGACGTTCGGCGTCCCCACCTCGCCCGGCGTGCCCCGGGCGCTGGCCGCTCACACCGTGACGCTCGACTACAACGACTCGGACCAGGTCCGCGACGCGTTCCGGCAGATCGGCGCGGAGGTCGCCTGCGTCATCGTCGAGCCCGTCGCGGGCAACATGAACTGCGTCCCGCCGGCGCCCGGATTCCTCGAGACCTTGCGGGAAGTATGCGACCGCTCCGGCGCGCTGCTGATATTCGACGAGGTCATGACCGGATTTCGCGTGGCGCTCGGCGGGGCGCAGGGGCTGTACGGCGTGCGGCCCGATCTCACCACGCTCGGCAAGATCATCGGCGGCGGCATGCCGGTCGGCGCCTTCGGCGGCCGGCGCGACGTGATGGAACAGCTCTCGCCGCTGGGACCGGTCTACCAGGCGGGAACCTTGTCGGGCAATCCGGTGGCGATGGCGGCGGGTATCGCCACGCTCGAGCTGGTGTCCGCCCCCGGCTTCCACGCGCACCTGAATGCCACCACCGACATCCTGGTGCAACGCCTGGCGGACGCGGCACTGACGGCCGGAGTACCGCTCGCGACCAACCACGTGTGCGGGATGTTCGGCCTGTTCTTCACGCAGCAGCGCAAGGTGGACAGCTTCGCCAAGGTCATGGCCTGCGACACCGAGCGCTTCAAGCGCTTCTTTCATCGCATGGTGGAGGAATGCGTGTACTTCGCGCCGTCGGCGTTCGAGGCGGGCTTCGTGTCGGCGGCGCATTCGAAGGCCGATATCGATTCGACGATCGCCGCCGCGTTGCGCACCTTCAACAGCCTCGCGCCCTCCTGAGGCCGGCGGCTGCGCGGTGCGGTCATTTGCATACTTCGCGGGTACTCTGATCGCGGCGGGCCTCCTCGCCGCGCTCATCGCCTATCCTGTCTATGAGCTGACTTCTCAAGTCGCCTCTTGGCCGTTCCACCGGGTCGCGAGCCGCGTTGCCCTGCTGGCCGCGGCGGGCGGACTGGTCTGGCTGTGCCGCCGCCTTGGGCTGGGCTCGAAGCAGGCGCTGGGTTACGGCCTGCCCTGGCGCCGTTTCACGAAGGTCGCGATGCTGTTCGGCCTGATCGGCATGGCCACCGCGGCCGCAGGCGCGTGGCTGCTCCTGGCGATGCACTGGCGGATCGACGCCCATGGGCCGCTGCTCAAGTTCTTTATGATCGGTCTCGGCTCAGGTATCGCAGTTGCGCTGATCGAGGAAACGGTGATGCGCGGGGCCATGCACAGCGCGATCGCACGCGAGTCCGGCCAGTGGGCCGCGGTGCTGCTCACCGCACCGCTGTTCGCGGTGCTGCATTTCTTCGCCAAAGCGCACATTCCGGTCGATCAGCTCGATTGGGGCAGCGGCTTCGATCTGCTCGGGCGCTCGTTCGCGCCGCTCGGAACGCCCTCGCTGGTGTTCGATTCCTTCGCCGCGTGGCTGGCGGTGAGTCTGGTCCTGAGCCTCACCCGCGTGCTGACCGGCAACATCGCTGCGGCCCTGGGGCTCCATGCCGGCTGGGTCGTGGTGCTGCGCATGCTGCAAGAGGCCACCGCGTCCGGTCCCACCGCGGCGGCCTCTCCATGGATCGGCCGCTTCGACGGGCTCCTGGGCTACTGGGTGCTCCCCTGGAGCGCGGCGATCGGGATCGTGCTCTGGCTCGCCCGCAGCGCCTGGGTGCCCTATGCGGCGGGCGGCGCAGAGCCCGGGGACGCCGTCAACGGCGCGATCGATGCCAGCCGGTCGAGACGCTCCAGCGGATCGTCGGCCTCGAGGTAAGCCTGTTTCTCGGCGAGCGGTATCGGCAATATTTCCGCCAGCCGGTTGCCGACCCATGCGGCATCGTCGAGGCGCATATCGATGTGCGCGTACACCTCGCCGAGCTGCGGCAATACCACGCTCAGAAGCTTCGACAAGCGCGCGTGCCTCGCCGGAACGGCGACGGCCGGCTGGGCTTCCAGCCACTCGACCTCGCCCAGATTCAAGCCATCCGCCTGGCGGCTGCGTCCGGTGATGCGGAATCGCTGGCGTCCGACGCAGGACAACCCCAGCAGGCCGTCCGACAACTGGTGAAAATCGGTGATCTCCGCGATGGTGCCCACTTCGTAGAGATCGGTCTCCTCGAGGCCGACCTCACGTCCCTCGCGGATCAGCACCACGCCGAACCCTGAGCTCTCGCGCATGCATCGGCGCACCATGTCGTAATACCGGGTCTCGAATATGCGCAGCGGCAGAGGGCCGTCCGGAAACAGCACCAGGTTGAGCGGGAACAGCGCGATCGCGCTCACGTCGCACCTTGCCCCTCGAGGTCCTGCCGGGCGCGCAACGCCGCCAGGAGCTTGCCGTGGAGTCCGCCGAATCCGCCGTTGCTCATCACCAGGATCTGATCGCCGGGGCGCGCGGCGGCCGCCAATGACTCGACCAGCGCGTCGACCGATTCCGCCATCTGCAGCCGCTCGCCGAGCGGGGCCAGAGCCGCGCGCAAATCCCAGCCCAGCTCCGGTGCGTTCAGGAACCAGGCCGCATCGGCCGCCGCCACCGACGGCGCAAGTTGATCGCGGTGCACGCCGAGCTTCATGGTGTTGGATCGGGGCTCGACCACGGCGAGGATCCTGGCTTGCGGGGCACGGGCGCGCAGTCCGGCGAGCGTGGTTTCGATCGCCGTCGGATGGTGCGCGAAATCATCATACACGGTCACTCCCCCGATCACTCCGCGCAACTCCATGCGGCGCTTGACGCCGCGGAACCTGCCGAGCGCCTCGGCCGCGCGCTCCGCCGGTACGCCGAGGTGATCCGCGGCGGCGATCGCCGCCAGCGCATTCATGACATTGTGCTCTCCGAGGAGCGGCCATTGCACGCGCGCCGCCGGACGCCGGCCTTTGAGCACGGTGAACTCGCCCCAGGAGGAGCCGGGCGCGGGCGCGGCGCTCCATCCCGCCTCGGTCGGCTCCAGACTGAAGGTTTCCTGCGGCGTCCAGCAGCCTTCCTTGATCACCGCGGCGATCTCGGCGTCGTCGCCGTTCCGCACGATTCGCCCCGATGCGGGAATGGTGCGCATCAATTGATTGAACTGCCGACGGATCGCCGCCACGTCCGGGTAGATGTCGGCGTGGTCGTATTCCAGATTATTGAGGATCGCGGTGCGCGGCCGGTAGTGCACGAACTTCGCACGTTTGTCGAAAAACGCCGTGTCGTACTCGTCGGCCTCGATCACGAAGCATGGGCCCGAGCCGAGACGCGCGGTCGCTTCGAAATTGCTCGGCACGCCGCCGATCAAAAAGCCCGGCGACAATCCCGCATGCTCCAGTATCCACGCAAGCATGCTCGAGGTCGTGGTCTTGCCGTGGGTGCCCGCCACCGCCAGCACGTGCTTGTCGCGCAGCACCCGCTCGGCCAGCCACTGCGGTCCCGAGGTGTACGGGATACCACGATCGAGCATCGCCTCGATCACGGGACTTCCGCGGCTCAAGGCGTTGCCCACCACGACGATGTCGGGCTTCGGATCGAGCTGCTCTGCACCGTAGCCTTGCGTGAGCTCGATGCCGAGCGCCGACAGCTGATCGCTCATCGGCGGATAGACGTTGCGGTCCGATCCGGTGACGCGAAATCCCGCCGCCTTGGCGATGGCCGCCACGCCGCCCATGAAGGTTCCCGCAATTCCGAGGATGTGGACGTGCTGCGTCACGAGCTCGGAACCAGCTTCTGCTCGAGGAACATCGACAACAGCAGATAACCCACACTGATCGCCGCGCCGAGCCCCAAGCGCGCATCGAGAGCGGCGCGCCAGATGTTCGCGCACGCGAGCAGGTACCAGATGAGACCCACGAGCAGCAGCACCCCCACGGGCAGCGCCGCCGGTGCGTCCGTCCCGATGAGGTTGAGGAGAGATCCCAGCGGATAGAGCACGAGCTCGGCCAGCACGGCGACGCCGAGCAGCGCCGTGCCGGTCTGCAGGAATCGCTCCGGCCGTCGTGCCACGACCAGCACCATCCAGGCGAACAGCAGCGGCAGGGCGACGCTCAACGCGATGCGCACCGGAATGAGATCGCCCTGACTCGGCGGAATCATCGCGCTGAGCACTTCGAGGACCGCGGCGGCGGCCGCGACCAGGCACAGCAGAAAAACCGACGCCGGCAATTGTGCCGGCGACTTACGCCACAGCGCGATGTCCCAGAATGCCTTCGCCAGTCGCAGCATCGTACGTTTCGATCGTGACAGCGTTTCCTGATAGATTGGCAAATTGTACACGCGGATGATCATATGGCCGACGCGATTTGGATCGATCGAGACGAGTCTCTCGCACAGCTGGCGCGCATGCTCGAGCAGCAGTCCTCCATCGGCCTCGACACCGAATTCCTGCGCGAGCGCACATTCTTTCCGAAGCTTTGCCTGATGCAATTCGCGGCCGCGGGAGAGGTATGGTGCGTCGATCCGCTCGAGGTCGGAAACCTCGAGCCTCTGGTCGAGGCGCTGACCGCGGCAGGCTCGCGCAAGATCGTTCATGCCGCGCGCCAGGATCTCGAGGCATTTTATCTCAACGTCAAGCGCGTGATTTCTCCGGTATTCGACACGCAGATCGCCGCGGGCTGCATCGGGCTCAAGCCGCAGATCGGCTACGCGGATCTGGTCAAGACCTTGCTGAACGTGACCGTGCCCAAGGGTCAGACGCGCACCGACTGGTCGAGGCGCCCGCTGAGCGCGGCGCAGCTCGAATACG
The DNA here is from genome assembly GCA_036272515.1 of Steroidobacteraceae bacterium. Lineage (GTDB taxonomy): Bacteria > Pseudomonadota > Gammaproteobacteria > Steroidobacterales > Steroidobacteraceae > Bog-1198. Next base: position 50,125 of record DATAYO010000088.1, read on the forward strand.
CCGCCGACGACGTGAAGTATCTGCACGAGGTGGCCGCGAAGCTGACGGAGCGGTTGCGCGCCCTGGGGCGCGAGCACTGGGTGACGGAGGATTGTCTCGCGCTCGAGGACCCTCGCTGGTACGAGCCCGACCCGCGGCAGGCGTGGAAGCGGCTGCGCAACCTGGGCCTGCTGCCGCGAGAGGCCCGTGCTCGCGGCCGCGCCGCCGCCGCCTGGCGGGAGGCCGTGGCGCGCGAGCGCGATCTGCCGCGTGGCTGGATACTGGCCGATGCCGCCATTTTCAGCATCGCCGCAGCCGGGCCCGCGAACCGCGAAGAGCTCGACGCGGCGCTGCGCCTGGACAAGCCGATGAAAGAAAGCCTGGCGGAAAGCCTTCTCGAGGCATTGCGCGAGTCGGCGGGAGCGGCGCCGGAAGACCCGGAGCCACACCGCGATTTGCGTCCCACGCCCGAGCAGAAAGCGCTCATGGAACGGCTGGCCCGCATCGTCGACGGCCGCGCGCAAGAGCTCGGCGTGAGCGCCGAGATCCTGGCGCCTCGGGGGGAGCTCAAGGCGCTGGCGATGGGCGCGCGCAACGTGCAGTCCCTGTCGGGCTGGCGGCGCGGCGAGATCGGCGAGCGGCTGCTCGCGGCGCTTCAGTAGCCTGCCCTATTTTCCACCGACTGCCTTCTTGATGCTCTCGAACACCGTCTGCATGTCGGCGTCCGCATCGACGACGCGCAGCAGGCCGCGTTCCTCGTAGTACTTGATCAGCGGTTTGGTCTGCGCCTCGAACACTTCGAGCCGCTTGCCGATGACCTCTTCCTTGTCGTCCGGCCGCTGAATCAATTTCGACCCGTCGCATTTGTCGCAGTGCAGCGTGCCCGGCGGCGAGGTATAGATATTGAACACCCGGCCGCAGCCCTCGCAGATCCGCCGGCCGCTGAGCCGCTTGAAGAGGATGCCGAGGTCAAGATTCAGCAGGACCACCGCTTGCAGCGGCCGGCCCAGCTCCTTGAGCAACGCCCCCAGAGCCTCGGCCTGAGCGATATTGCGCGGGAAGCCGTCGAGAATGAAGCCCTTGCTCGCGTCCGGCTGCGCGAGCCGTTCGCGGATCATGCCGAGCACGGTGGCATCGTCCACCAGCTTGCCCGCATCCATGGCCGCCTTCGCCTTGTTTTCGAGGTCCGTCGCCTTGTGTCCAGGCTCGGTCGCCTTGCTCACGGCCTGCCGCAGCAAGTCACCGGTGGAAATCTGCGGGATCCCGTAAGCCTGCACCAGCAGCTGAGATTGCGTTCCCTTGCCGGACCCCGGCGCTCCCAGAAGAACTATTCGCATGATTCCCTGTGGTAATCAAAGCGCGTTACCGTACCTTCGCGCGCCCTCACCGTCAAACGAGTGCCTCCCCGGCGGGGATCGGCTATTCTGCCCCGCTATTATGACCCGCCCAGCCAGAAAGATATGAGCCGCCCAGCCAGAAAGAACGCGTTCTATGCCCAGTCCGGGGGCGTTTCGGCCGTCATCAACGCCTCCGCCTGCGGCGTGATCGAGACCGCGCGCAAGCACCGGGACAAGATCGGCAAGCTCTACGCCGGGCGTCACGGCATCGTCGGCGCCCTCACCGAGGACTTGATCGACGTGGGCAAGGAGAGCGCCGCGACGGTACGCGGATTGCGCCATACGCCCGGGGGAGCCTTCGGTTCGGCTCGATACAAGCTCGCGGGGCTCGACAAGAACCGGGCGCAGTACGAGCGTCTGATCGAGGTGTTCAAGGCGCACGACATCGGTTACTTCTTCTATAACGGCGGCAACGATTCGATGGACACCGCGCACAAGGTGTCCGAGATCGGCGAGCAGATGGGGTACCGGATCGCCTGCATCGGCATCCCCAAGACGGTCGACAATGACCTCGCGATCACCGATTGCTGTCCGGGCTTCGGTTCGGCGGCCAAGTACATCGCGGTTTCCACGCGCGAGGCCGCGCTCGATGTCGAGTCGATGGCGCGGACCTCGACCAAGGTGTTCGTGCTCGAGGTCATGGGCCGTCATGCCGGCTGGATCGCGGCTGCGGGCGGCCTCGCGGGCGAAGGCGCGGGCGCGGCGCCGCATATCATCCTGTTCCCGGAGATTGCCTTCGATCGCGCCAAGTTCCTGGACAGGGTGAAGTCCTGCGTGGAGAAATTCGGCTACTGCGTGGTGGTGGTCTCGGAGGGCGCACGCAACCCCGACGGCACGTTCCTCGCCGAGGCCGGTACCAAAGATGCCTTTGGCCACGCACAGCTCGGCGGTGTCGGCCCGGTCGTCGCCCAGATGACCCAGGAAGCCTTCGGCTACAAGTTCCACTGGGCGGTCGCAGATTATCTGCAGCGCTCCGCCCGGCACATCGCCTCCAAGGTCGACGTGAACCAAGCCTACGCCGTGGGCAAGGCGGCCGTGGAGCTCGCGCTGCAGGGCAAGAATGCGGTGATGGCCACCATCGTGCGTAAATCATCGGAGCCGTACCGCTGGGGTATCGGCCAGGCGCCGCTCGCGATGATCGCGAACCGCGAGAAGAAGCTGCCGCGCCACTTCATTACCCAGGACGGCTTCGGCATCACCGCCGCGTGCCGCCGCTATCTCCTGCCGCTGATCGGCGGCGAGGATTACCCGCCCTACCGGCACGGCTTGCCCGCCTACGTCACGCTCAAGGGCATCGCGGTTCCGAGACGTTTGACGACCCCCTTTGTGGTATAGTGCCTCGCCTCCGGCTCGAATAACTCTATAATTTTCAACAACATAACTCCTGGGACGCGAAATGACGCTTGATTACGCCCTGTATCTCGCCATCGGTGCTGGAATCCTCGCGATCGTGTACGGCGGATTTTCCGTACGCTGGATTCTGAATCAGCCTGCCGGCAACGCGCTCATGCAGGAAATCGCCGGGGCGATCCAGGCGGGCGCCCGCGCTTACCTCAATCGGCAATACCGCACCATCTCCATCGTCGGGGTGATCTTGTTCCTGGCGCTGGGTCTGGGACTCGGCTGGCCGACCGCCGGCGGGTTCGCGGTAGGCGCGATCCTCTCGGGGTTGGCGGGCTACATCGGCATGTCCATCTCGGTGCGCGCCAATGTGCGCACCGCTCAGGCCGCCACCTTGGGGATCAACGCTGCTCTCAAGGTCGCGTTTCGCGGCGGCGCCGTCACGGGAATGCTGGTGGTGGGCCTCGGCATCCTCGGCGTGGCCGGCTACTACCTGGCCATGCTGCGCATGCTGGGTGATCCGGAATCGGCGCTCCGAGCGCTGGTCGGACTCGCCTTCGGCGGCTCGCTGATCTCGATCTTCGCCCGTCTGGGCGGCGGCATCTTCACCAAGGGCGCGGACGTGGGCGCCGATCTCGTCGGCAAGGTCGAGGCCGGGATTCCCGAGGACGATCCGCGCAATCCCGCCGTCATCGCCGACAACGTGGGCGACAACGTCGGCGACTGCGCCTGCATGGCGGCGGATCTGTTCGAGACTTACGCGGTGACCCTGGTCGCAACCATGCTGCTCGGCGGCTTGCTGATGGCTGACGCCGGCCAGAACGCGGTGCTGTTCCCGCTGCTGCTCGGCGCGATCTCCATCGTGTCCTCCATCATCGGCACCTTCTTCGTGTCGACGCGCGAGGGCGGCAAGATCATGAATGCGCTCTACAAGGGCGTGATCGTCTCCGGCGTGATCTCCGCCGCGGCGTTCTACTTCGTGTCGCAGAAGCTCATGGGCACGCACGCCCTGTCGATGTGGCTCTGCACCTTGGTCGGACTCGGCCTCACCGCCGCGATGATCGTGATCACGGAGTACTACACCGCCACCGAATACAGCCCGGTCCAGCACGTGGCGTCGGCTTCGCAGACCGGACATGCCACCAACATCATCGCGGGACTCGGTGTTTCCATGAAGGCGTGCGCACTGCCGGTGATCGCGGTGGCGCTGTCCATCTGGGCCTCCTACCGGCTCGAGGGTCTCTTCGGGATCGCGATCGCGGCCACCGCGATGCTGTCCATGACCGGCATGATCGTCGCGCTCGACGCCTACGGTCCAATAACCGACAACGCCGGCGGTATCGCCGAGATGGCGGGCCTCGACAAGAAGGTGCGCGACGTGACCGACCCGCTCGATGCGGTGGGCAACACCACCAAGGCGGTTACCAAGGGTTACGCCATCGGCTCCGCCGGCCTCGCGGCGCTGGTGCTGTTTGCGGACTACACTCACAAGCTGGCGGAAGTGACGGGTCATGCCACCGCATTCGATCTGTCGAATCCCGCCGTGATCATCGGCCTGTTCATCGGTGGCCTGGTGCCGTACCTGTTCGCCGCTATGGCCATGGAAGCGGTGGGCCGCGCCGCGGGCTCAGTGGTGAACGAGGTGCGCCGCCAGTTCCGCGAGATCAAGGGCATCATGGAAGGGACCGCGAAGCCGGACTATTCGCGCGCGGTCGACATGCTCACCAAGGCGGCCATCAAGGAAATGATCGTGCCCTCGCTCCTGCCGATCCTCGTGCCCATCGTCCTGGTGTACGTGGTCAATTGGCTGATGGGTCCGGGCACGGGCGTGGTGGCGCTGGGCGGCCTGCTCATCGGCACCATCGTAACCGGCCTGTTCGTGGCGATCTCGATGACCACCGGCGGCGGTGCCTGGGACAACGCCAAGAAATACATCGAGGAAGGTCACTTCGGTGGCAAGGGCTCCGATACCCACAAGGCGGCGGTAACCGGCGACACCGTCGGAGACCCCTACAAAGACACCGCGGGGCCCGCGATCAATCCGCTGATCAAAATCATCAACATCGTCGCGCTGCTGTTGGTGCCCTTGCTCGGCAAGCTGACGTAACGCCCCAGGCGAGCCGTAACGTCGGGGCGGCGGCGGCCTCAAATATCGAAATATATCGCGTCGGACTCCAGCGCGCCGTCGCGTGAGGCCACCCTGAGGTCGGGCTCCTTCAACGACACCCGCGACCGCGGCGGGATGCTGCGGGTGAGGAATACCGACCCGCCAATGACGCTCTCGGCGCCCACCACCGTCTTGCCGCCGAGGACCGTGGCGTTGGCATACAGGGTCGAGCCATTCTCCACCGTCGGATGACGCTTGTTGCCGCGGATGATCTGTCCGCTTGCGTCCTTGGGCAGGGACAGCGCGCCCAAGGTCACGCCCTGGTACAGCTTGACACCCTCGCCGATGTCGCTGGTCTCGCCGATCACCACGCCGGTCGCATGGTCGATGAAGAATCCGGCGCCGATTCTCGCGCCCGGATGGATGTCGCAGCCGGTCTTCGAATGCGCCCACTCGGTCATGATGCGCGCCATCATCGGCACACCGAGATCGTACAGTGCATGCGCAATGCGATAGACGCTGACGGCGAGCACTCCGGGATAGGCGAGAATCACCTCGTCGAGATTCGATGCCGCCGGATCGCCGTCATAGGCGGCCTGCACGTCCCGTACGAGGAGCGAGCGAATCTCCGGCAGCCGGCCCAGGAACACCTCGGTCAGCTCGCGCGCGCGCGGCGCGCACTCGCCGAATCCCGATCCATCGCCGTCCGCGCGTGCGGCGTCGCGCTCGCGGCCGTAGCACAGGCAGTGCTCCACCTCACGCTCGATCTTGGGGGCAAGCAGCGCGAGCGAGTCCGCCACATAAGCGCCGAGGTTGTCCCGGTTCAAGTCGCGCCGACCGAAGTAGCCCGGATACATGAGATCGAGCACATCCTTCACGATCTCGGCAATCGCCTCGCGCGAGGGCAGATAACGACGTGCGATGCGCCGTGCGCGCTCATCCCCCAGGTAGCTGCCGAGCAGCTCCCGCGCGACGCTCATGCTGCGCTCACGTGCTGCGCTCATGCGACGGCCTGCATCTTCTCCACGTCCTCGAACAGCCCCTCGAACAGCGCACCCGACAGATAGCGTTCTCCCGCATCCGGCAGGATAACCACGATGTTCTTGCCCGCCTGCGCCGGCTCCTTCGCCAGCCGCAACGCCGCGACCATCGCGGCGCCGCAGGAGATGCCGCACAGCATGCCCTCCTCGCGCGCGAGACTGCGCGCCGTGGTAATCGATTCCTCGTTGCTCACCTGCTCGACGCGGTCGACCAGCGACAGATCCAGATTCTTCGGGATGAACCCGGCTCCGATCCCCTGGATCTTGTGCGGGGTGGGTGCGGGCGTCTGGCCGGCGAGCGTCTGGCTGATGACCGGCGAGTTGGTCGGCTCGACCGCGACGGTGAGGATCTTCTTGCCCTGGGTGTGCTTGATGAAGCGCGACACACCCGTGAGCGTGCCGCCGGTGCCGACACCCGACACCAGCACGTCGATCTTGCCCTGCGTATCGTCCCAGATCTCGGGTCCCGTGGTCTTCTCGTGGATGCCCGGATTGGCCGGGTTCTCGAACTGCTTCATGAGCACGTACTTGCCCGGATCCTGCGCGGCCAGCTCCTCGGCCTTGGCGATCGCGCCCTTCATACCCTTGGCGCCCGGCGTCAGCACCAGCTTGGCGCCGAACGCGATCAACACTTTGCGCCGCTCCATGCTCATGGTCTCGGGCATGGTGAGCACGCACCCATAGCCACGCGCGGCGGCGGCGTACGCGAGCGCGATGCCGGTATTGCCGCTCGTCGCCTCCACGACCGACATGCCGGGCTTGAGTAGGCCGCGTTCCTCGGCGTCCCAGACCATGGCCGCGCCGATGCGACACTTCACCGAATAAGCGGGATTGCGCCCTTCGATCTTCGCCAGAATCGTGGCCCGGCTCGAGGCATCCAGGCGATTGATGCGCACCAGCGGAGTGCGGCCGATGGACTTGGTGTTGTCTTCATAGATGGGCATGTGGCACCTCGATGCGTGGCGGGAACGGGGGAATTTTCCTCCTAAGCGCGGGAGAAATGCCATAGAAAGTTGTTATGAGCGCCTGCCGGCGCGTTATAAGGCCCTGATCCGGGGGCCGTCGGCCCCTATAGCGGAGCGGGGGTCATCGACAGGGGCTGCGGGCGGCCGATGATGAATCCCTGCGCGAAGTCGATGCCCATCTCCCGCACCGCATCCAGCGAAAGCTGATCCTCGACCTGCTCGGCCACCACGCGGAAATTGAGCGTGCGCGACAGCTCGATCATCGCCCCGACCATGGCCTGGTTCACCGTGTCGACCGCGAGGTTGCTGATGAAGGAGCCGTCGATCTTGAGGTAATCCATGGGCAGGGTCTTGAGGGTCGAGAATGAGCTCAGTCCGCTGCCGAAGTCGTCCAGCGCGAATTCGCAACCCATGCCGTGCAGCACCGCGATGAAGCGGCGCGCGTGGTCGAGATTCGCCACCACCGCGCTCTCGGTCACCTCGAAGCAGATATCCGCGGGATTCGCGCCGGTGTGGTCGAAGCAATCGACCACGAACTCCAGAAACTCGGAATCGCCGAGCGTCTGGCCGGAGATGTTGATGGCGACGCTTCGATCCGGCGGCAGCTTCATGCCGCCGCGCCCGAGCGCCGACAGCACGGCTTGAACCACCCAGCGATCGACGTGCGGCATCAACCGATAGCGCTCGGCCGCGCGGATGAATTCCGCCGGCGGTGCGGCCGGCTGGCCGTTCTCGCCTTCCAGGCGCACGAAGACCTCGAGCGCCGGACCGTTCGAGACCGAGCTGTGCGCGTGCACGATCGGCTGATAGTAGAGCTCGAAACGGTTGTCGCGCAGCGCGCCCTGCAATTTCTGCAGCCAATGTATCTCACCCGAGTGGCGTGCGCTCGCCTCCTCCCTGGCGGAGTACACGTGCACGTGCACTCCGCCCTGCTTCTTCGCCACGTAGCAGGCGGAGTCGGCGGAATTGATGATGTCCTCGATCGATCCCCCGCCGCGGCCGATCTCCACCAGCCCGATGCTCACCCCGATGTTGAAGATCTTGTCCTTCCACACGAAGCGATAGTCGTCGACCGCCCGCACCACGTCATCGGCGATCTGCCGCGCCTTCTCGAGCGGACAGCCGACCAGGAGCAGCGCAAACTCGTCCCCGCCGATGCGCCCCGCCGTGTCGGAGTCGCGCACGGCGTCCTTGAGGATGGTGGCAACCTCACGCAGCATGTTGTCCCCGGCGGTGTGGCCGCAGGTATCGTTCACCACCTTGAACCGGTCGAGATCGAGATAGCACAGCGCATGGGCGACGTCGCCGGTCTGCGCGGCATCCATCGCTTCGCGCAGGCGGCGCTCGAACTCACGCCGATTCACGAGCCCGGTGAGCGCATCGTGACTCGCCTGGTAAGTCATTTGACGCGTCAGCCCGCGCAGCTCGCTGGTGTCGTGCATGACCAGCACCAGGCCGAGCGTCTCCTTGGCGTCGGATTTGAGCGGAGTGACGCTGATCTCGACGGAGCGCTCCGGCGAGGCGCTCGACGGCACCAGCACCGCCCGCCTGCCCATCGTGACCCGGCCGCCGGTCGCGAGCGCCTTGCGTACCGGGTCGCCGAGCGAGCGGCGGTCGGTCTCGTCCACGAGCGAAGCCACGTCCGCGAAAGACTTGCCGACGACCTGATCGAACGTTTGGCCCAGGAGTGCCTCGGCCGACGTGTTGATGTAGTCGATGTGACCATCGGCATCGACGGTGATCACGCTCTCGCCCATCGCATCGAGGGTCACCATCGCGCGAGGCCTGGAGGCCGTCCCGCTCGGCCTCGATCCGGGCAGCATCTCGAGAGCGGTCAGCAGAAGCGCCGCCTCGCCCGCGCAGTCGATCAGCGTGCTCGACAGCTCCACGCGCGTGACCTCGCCGTGCGTCCCCACGAGCTCCACTTCGTAAGTCTCGGCCGCGGGCTCGCCGGCGAGCCGCCGACGCAGGTTGTTGTCCACCAGATCCACGTATTCGGGCGTGACGAAATCGGTCAGCGGCTTGCCGATCACGTCCGGGGCGCTCAAGCCGAGCATGGCGAGAAAGCGCGCGTTGGCGGACAAAATGCCGTTCCGGTGCACCAGCACCGCATCGTGCACGGTCTCCACCAAGCGCTGGAACAGCTGCTCGCGGTCGGCCAGTTTGGCGCCACGCTCCTGCAGGCTCTCCAGCAGCTGGTTGACCGCACCGCCCAGCTGCCCGAGCGCCGGCGGCTTGCCCTCGAGGCCGATGCGTCCGGCCGCATTCTCTTGGCGCGTGAGCTTGCTGATCTGCCGCGAAATTTCGTCCACGGCACGTTCCTGGCGACGCTTCAAGGTCAACAGGACGATCACGCCTGCGGCTAAAATAGCGGAGGTCAATCCCCAGAAAACGATGGAAGGCGAAAGCAACTCTGACCTCGTTGTTTTATGACGGAAGAATACCGCACGGGCATGGCATCCCCTGTGGAAATTGACCATAATCATCGGTTAATCACGAAGAGACACTATGGATACATTGGCCGCTCGACAGCAGATGGTGGATCAGCAGATTCGCACGTGGGAGGTGCTCGACCCGCGAGTGCTCGCCGCGCTCTCGGCGGTACCTCGCGAGGCGTTCCTTCCCTCCAAATACCGCGAGCTCGCTTTCGCCGATGCACCGCTTCCGATCGCCTGCGGACAGCAGATGCTCGCTCCCAAGATCCAGGGGCGCATCCTTCAGGCGCTGGGCCTGACTCCCAGGGATCGCTCCCTCGAGGTGGGCACCGGCACCGGATACCTGAGTGCGAGCATGAGTCTGCTTGGCGGCGCCACCCACTCCATCGACATCCATCCGGAGCTCACCCTCCAGGCGTCGGCCAATCTGCGCGCAGTCCCCGAGGCCCGGGTCACGCTCGAGACGCGTGATGCATTCGATTCCTCGCCGCTGGGCGAGTTCGACGTGATCGCGCTCACCGGCTCGATGCCCGTTTACGATCCGCGCTTCGAGCGCGCGCTGCGCCCGGGCGGGCGCCTATTCGCCGTCGTCGGCTCGGCGCCGGTGATGGAAGCCATACTGGTGCGGCGGGTCGATCGGACTGAGTGGGTTCGCGAGAGCCTGTTCGAGACCGTCATCGATCCCTTGATCAACGCCACGGCAGCGCCCGCGTTCGTGTTCTGATGATCGACGAGCTCACTCCGCGGGAATTTCTCGATCGCCGCTTGGCCGGAGAGGCGATGACGCTGGTCGACGTACGCGAGGATTGGGAGATCGCGCTGGCGCCGGTTCCCTCGCCGCACGTGCATATTCCGATGGGCCAGATCGGGGAGCGGCTGGGCGAGCTTGATCCGGCCGCTCCGACCGTGGTGATCTGCCGGTCCGGGGGCAGGAGCCTGCAGGTCGCGCGGTTCCTGTCCGCGCGCGGTTTCGGCTCGGTATCCAATCTGGCCGGCGGCATCCTGGCCTGGTCCCGGGATATCGATCCCAGGATTCCTCAGTATTGATTAGGCCGTGCATTTGATTGGGTGATGTAGTCTGATATAACACCTGATGAAACCTTTCCCGATCGCCCTGATCCTGAGTCTGGCGTGGAGCGCTGCACCGGCGGCCGACCTGCTCGCGGTGTACCAGCGCGCCTTGCAAAACGATCCGCAGCTCAAGGAGGCGGAGGCCACTCGCCTCGCCGCGCTCGAATCCAAGCCGCAGGCGCTCGCCTCGCTCCTTCCCCACCTTTCGGCCAGCGGCACCTCCTCGAAGGAAAAGGACGCGGGACAGTCCAACGAGACCGAGACGGTGCAGGTGGCCGGCGGCCCGACCATCGTCGAGAGTTTTCCTTTCAACGGACGGGTGACGACCATCGCCCACAAGTACGGAGTGGACCTCAAGCAGAGCCTGTTTCGCTGGGAAAACTGGGTGGCTCTGCAGCACGCGGATTCTCAGGTGGCGCAGGCGGAGGCGGACTACCAGGCCGCGCAGCAGGACCTGATCGCACGGGTGGCGCAGCGCTATTTCGACGTGCTCGCGGCGCAGGACGAGCTCGATGCCCAGCGCGGCAATCTGGAATCGGTCGGCCGGCAGCTGGAACAGGCCGAGAAGCGCTATCAGGTCGGACTGATCGCGATCACCGACGTCGAGGAGGCCCGCGCGGCGCACGACAGCGGCACGGCAGCCGTGATTGCTTCCAAGCGTCAGCTTGCCACGGCGAAGGAAGCGCTGCGGGAAATCACCGGCGACGAAATCGACACGCTCGCGCGCCCGATCGAGCCTTTTCCGTTGACGACGCCGGAGCCGAACAGCGAGGACCGCTGGGTCGAAATGTCGCTGCAGCAAAATCTGTCGCTGGTCTCGAGCCGCCTCGCGGCGGACATCGCCCGCGAGAACGTCAGTGCCGCGCGCGGCGGTCACTTCCCGACGCTCGATCTCGTCGCGAGCCGCTACAAGGTCTCGAGCGGCGGCGATTACATCAATGCCAATGACACCCCGTATGGGTCGACGAGCCTGGATCAGTATCAGAACAACATCGGCATTCAGTTCAGCATTCCGCTCTATTCCGGAGGCATGGTGTCATCCCAGGTACGCCAGGCCGTGTACCAGCACCGCGCCGCGAAGGAACGGCTGGAGCGCGTGGCTCGCCAGACCGAGCACGACGCCCGCGATGCCTACCTCGGCGTGCTTTCCGAGATTTCTCATGTCGAGGCCCTGCGCCGCGCGCTCGAATCCAACGCCACGGCGTTGAGCGCCGCGGAGTCGGGATACGCGGCGGGCACGCGCACCGCCATCGAAGTGCTCGACTCGCGGCGGTTGTGGATTCAAGCCCGGACCGATTACTCGCGCAGCCGTTACGACTACATGGTGAACGTGGTGAAGCTGCAGCAGGCCGCCGGCATTCTCTCCGAGCAAACGCTGACCACTCTCAACCGGCTGCTCAAGGACTCGCCGCCCGGTTCGACCGCGCAATCAACCGATCGATGAGATCGGTCAGGCGTCCGACGGCGCCGCGATGCGCATCCACGAATTCGCGCGCGGCGTGCACCGCCTGAACGCGCGCCGCGGGGTCCTGAAGGAGGCGCCGCAATGCCTCCGCCAGCGCCCCGGAATCGCCGACCTCGACGGCCCCGCCCCGCGCGATCAGCGGCCGGGCAATGTCCGCCGCATGGCCGGTATGCGGTCCCGTGATCACGGGCACCCCGAGCACCGCGGGCTCGAGCAGATTGTGGCCGCCCACGGGCACCAGGCTCCCGCCGACGAAAGCCGCATCGGCCGCCGCATAGAGTGCGGTGAGCTCTCCGACGCTGTCGACCAGCAATACCTCGGCCTCGGGCCGCACCGGCCGATCGCCCGAGCGCCGCTCGAAGCGGACGCCGCGGCGGGTCAAAAGCGCGGCCACGGCGTGGAAACGCTGCGGATGCCGCGGCACCAGCACGAGCAGCAGATCCGGCATCGCGACACGCAGCTCGGCGTGCGCGACGAGCACCTGCTCTTCCTCGCCCGCATGAGTGCTGCCCGCGACCCACACCGGCCTCGATCCAAGGTAGCTCCGGCGCAGCTCGCGGCCCCTCTCGCGCACCGAGTCATCGAGCCGCAGATCGAATTTCACGTTGCCGACGACACGCGTGCGGCCCGGGTCGGCGCCGACGGCGATGAAGCGCTCGGCATCCTGCGGGCTCTGCGCGGCGATGAGCTCACCGGCCGCGACCGTGTCGCCGAACAGTCTTCCGAGCCGGCGATATCGCGCCACCGATCTGGCCGTGAGACGCGCGCTCGCGAACACCACGGGAATGCCCCGGCGGACGCAGCCGCGAACGAGATTCGGCCAGAGCTCGGTCTCGAGGATGATGGCCACCCGCGGCCGGATACGGTCGAGAAAGCGTCCGACCGCGCCCGGCGTGTCGTACGGCAGAAATCGAACGTCGACATCGGCGCCGAAAAGAGCGCGCGCACGCGCGCGTCCCGTCGGAGTCGACGTGGTGAGCACGAAAGGCACGTCCGGATGGCGCGTGCGCAGCGCGCGTACCAGCTCGGTGGCGGCGGCGACCTCGCCCAGCGACACCGCGTGCAGCCACAAGGCCGGGGCTGGTGTACGCGGGCCCCAGCCGAAACGCTCGCCGGGGTGCTCCCAGTAGGCACGATCTCGAAAGCCTCGCAGCAGGACGATGGCGAACGCGGCCGGCGCGGCCACGGTCACCAACAGGCTGTAGATCGCGCGGATCATCGGGGCGCCGTGCGCTCCGCCGTATGCTCCGAATATCCCCGAAGCAAGCTGCGCCACACCGCGTCGTTGAATCGATCCGCCGGAAGATCGGCCGTTATCTTGAGGAGCGAGCGGCGCAGCCGGCGCAGATTCCGTCCGGTCCAGGCGCCGGCGCGACGGATTCGGCCGCGATCGAAATCGATGATGCTGACCGTGCCGAGGGCGTCGAGGAGAATGTTGTGCGCATTGAGATCCGCGTGGTCGACGCCGACGGCGTGAAGCCGGCCGACCGCCGCGCCCACCCGTCTCCAGCGGCTCTCGTCGAGGGCAGTCGTGGCGAGACCCTCGCTGAGCGGTGCCGCGCCCACGATGCGCCGGGTGATGAGATCACAGCTGTACGAGGGGCCGTGCCGCCGGTAGCGTGCCGCGATCGGTGCCGGAACCGGCATCCCTTGCGCCACGAGGAACTCCAGCAGTCGATATTCGGCAAACGCGCGAACCCGTGCCTCGCCGATCCAGAAGTACCGATCCTCGGATATCCGCCCCACGAAACCGCCGCGCCGATAGTGACGGAGCACCCACTGCTCGGAGCCTTGGTCGAGGAACCATGCTTCGCCACGGCCCCGACCGGCCGGGACGATGCCGCCGCGGGCGGACCAGAACTGCGGATCGAAAAGCGCCTCACCCGCAGTGGAGAATGGGTCGCCGGCGAGGCGGGCGGCACCGGCGAGGATGGCGCCGCTCGCAGTCTGCACGCGTCGGCAGTTTGTCATTTGCTCAAGAGTTTATCATCATGCACCTCATGAACGAGACCCGCCCATGAACGAGATCAAGGTGCCGATTTCTCCCGGAGAATTGCTCGACAAAATCACGATCTTGCGCATCAAGACGCAACGCATGACCGATCCGGCCAAGCTCGCGAACGTGCGCGTCGAGCTGGATGCACTGGAGGAGACCTGGAGCGTCTCGGCCTACGCGAGCGCCGACGTCGCGGCGGACGTGGATGCGCTGCTGGCCGTCAACGCGCGTCTCTGGACCATCGAGGACGATATCCGCGACAAGGAGCGCGCCAAGGCCTTCGACGAGGATTTCGTGCGCCTCGCCCGGGCGGTTTATATCGAGAACGACGAGCGGGCGGCCATCAAGCGGCGCCTCAACGTGAAGCTCGGTTCCAGCCTGATCGAAGAGAAATCGTACGCGGAGTACAAACCCTAGGCGGCGGAAGTGGTGGCCTGAGCGGCTGACGTGGTTTGGGTGGCTTGGGTGGCTGACGCAGCCTGGGCGGCTGAGGCGGCCTCGCCGCGGACGAGCGTGTATTCCGCCCCGCAGTACGAGCACTTGGCCCACCCCGACGATTCGATCGGCAGATACACCCGCGGGTGCGAATTCCACAGATACATGTCCGGCATCGGACAAGACAGCGGCAGGTCTGCCGGAGTGACGTTGTAGTGGTGCTGCGCATTGGGCTCAATCGGCATGATCGTCGCTCCGCTCAAAGTCAATTCGCTCGAATCATTTCACCGGGCTTTCGAAGGCGGTTCGCCAGATCTCCCGAACCTTCGCCCGCGTCGCTGCGTGCGGGCCGGCCTCCACCACGCGCTTTCCGCCTTCCAGCGAGAGGTGATGCAGGATTGTACGATAATTTATGTACGTTTCCTTGAGCCAATGCGCCGTTTCGGGGTCGACGAGTCGGGCGCGGGCCAAACCCTCGAGCTGGCGGATGTTGTCCGTATGGACGACCAGCTCCGGATGCTCGGCGGCCGATTGCAGAACCCAGTACTGCACCAGAAACTCGATATCGGCGACGCCTCCGGTGTCCTGCTTGATGTCGAAACGAGCGGGATCGGTCTGCGCGAGCTCGCGGTGCATGCGCTGGCGCATTTCCAGCACGTCCCTGCGCAAGCTGTCGCGGCGCACGGATTTGCACAGGACCGCCGCGCGCACCGCCTCGAAGCGCCGGCACAAGGTCGCGTCCCCGCCGACGGCACGGGCACGCAATAAAGCCTGGTGCTCCCACGTCCAGGCCTCGTAGTGCTGATACTGCTCGAACGCATCGATGCCCGTCATGAGAAACCCGCCCTTGCCGTTCGGTCGCAAGCGCATGTCGACCTCATACAGACGTCCGGCCGCCGAGTGCATGGTGAGCAGGTGAACGATCCGCTGCCCGAGCCGCAAGAAAAACACCACATTGTCGATGGGTCGCGCACCGTCCGTTTGCTGGAACTCCCCGCTCGAATCGTGCAGGAATACCAGGTCGAGATCGGACCCATACCCGAGCTCCCAGCCGCCGAGCTTCCCGTAACCGGCCGCCGCCACCGTGACCGTGCGCGCGCCCACCCGGCTCTCGCCGCACAGGGGTACGCCGTGGATTTTCGTCATCTGCTGCCAGGCGAGGTCCATGCAGCACCGGACGATGAGCTCGGCAATGTCGGTCAGCCGATCGCTGACCTGCATCAAGGGCAATCGTCCCATGAGATCAGCGAGCGCCGTGGAGAACACCGCCACCTTCTGGAAGGTGCGCAGCGCCTCCACCTGACGCTCGGGATCGTCCGCAGTCAGCCGCTCCGTGCGGGCCTCGAGCTCACGCACGAAGCCCCCGCGGGACGGCAGCTCCTCGAATGCGTTCGCGTCGATCAGCTCGTCGAGCAGCAGCGGAAATTCGGCGATCTGCCGGGCGAGAAAGCCGCTGATCGCGCACACCTCGATGAGACGATCGAGCGCGGGCGGCTGCTCCCTCAACAGGGCGAGGTAGGAGGAGCGCGCGCCGATCGCATCGAGGATCCGCAACACCCGCTCGACGACCGTAGCCGGCGCGGAATGCAACGCCGCCTGGCCGAGCAGGCGCTGCAAGATGACCCGCAGCCGCCGCCGGCCCGCCTCGTCCAGACGCCGGTAGGGAGCCCCGTGCCGATACATTTCCAATTGCCGGGCGACGGCGGGTATCTCGGCGGCCGGGAATCCCCCTCGAGCGAGCTCCTGAGCGACGTCGGTTCCTTCCGATTCCAGCCAGCCCAATGCTTCCTCGCCGAGGCCGCGCTGCGCCTCCGGACCGCCGAGCAGGAGCGATTCGAACTGGCGCGAGACCGTGTGGCGCGCGGCTTCGATTCGGGCGATCGCGGCGGTCCAGTCGGGCAGGCCCAGGTTCAACGAGAGCCGCGCCCGATCCGCGGGGTCCGTGGGAAGTGAATGCACCTGCTCGTCCCGGATCATTTGCACGGCGTTCTCGGCCTTGCGCAGGGTGAGGTACGCGTCGGTCAGCTCGGCCACCTCCTCGCCGGAGAGCGACTTGCTTCCCTTCAGCATCGGCATCACCTCGAGCAGCGCCGCGCATTGCAGGCGAGGATCGCTTCCACCGCGCACCAGCTGCATCGATTGGACGATGAACTCTATCTCCCGGATACCGCCCATGCCGAGCTTCAGGTCCTGCTCGAGTTCGCGGCGCGCGACCTCGCGGGCAATCAATGTCTTCATTTCGCGCAGCGATTCGAACACGCCGAAGTCGAGATAGCGCCGGTACACGAAGGGTCGCACGAATTCCCGGTTCGCCGCGTCGTAGGCCGTACTGCCCACGATCGCGCGCGCCTTGATCCACGCGTACCGTTCCCAGTCGCGTCCATGCTGCTGCAGATAATCCTCGAGCGACGCCAGACTCACCACCAGCGGTCCTGAGTCGCCGAAGGGACGGAGGCGCACGTCGACCCGGAACACGAACCCCTCCTCGGTACGCGCATCCAGCAGGCGGATGAGCTCGCGCCCCAGTCTCGTAAAATAATCCTGGTTGTCGATGGTGCGCGGACCGTCGGTCTCGCCGGCGCCCTGGAACAGCAGCACCAGGTCGATATCGGAGGAAAAGTTGAGCTCGCCTCCGCCGAGCTTGCCCATCCCGACGACGATGAGCTCCGGCTCCGTGCCGTCGTCGCCGCGCGGCGCGCCGAAGGTGCCCGCCAGCTGCCTCTGAGCCGCCTGCAGCGCGGCCCGGATGCAGGCATCCGCCAGCAGTGACACGTCGCGCAAGGTATCGCGCACCGGGGCGGCCCCGATGATGTCGCGCCAGGCGACGCGCAACATCTCGCGTCGCCGCCAGCGGCGCAGGGACCCAAGCGCCTCGGTCGCCGAGCCGGCGCCGGCCGACAGGCGCTCGTACTCGGCATTCGCGGCGGACGCCCGCTCCGGCATCCAATGATCCATTGTCCAGGTCAGCGCCTCCGGATCCTGAATCAATGCCGATGCGGCAAATTCGCTGGACGCGACGACCCGCGCCAATTCGGCTCGTCGCTCCACGGATAGAGATTCATAAGCTGCGCAAAACACGCCGCTGGATTGGGCTCGTTCCCACCAGCGCATCACGGGCGCGCGCAGGATTTCAGGAATATCGTGCAGGAATTGCATGGGCGACGATGAACAGTCGTGGAAACGGCAGCAGTACGCCGCCATCCGGCGCCGCGGGATACGCCGATCCGATGGCCTGCGTGTAGCGTGACAGGTATTCGGCCCGCTCGGCGGCATCGAGGGGTGCGAGGAATGGCAGCAGCCCGGTTCCCTTGAACCATTCGACGATTGCGCCCGCTCCGGCAAGCCGGTGGTAGTAGGTGGTCCGCCATACGTCGACTCGTGACGTGCCCGCTCGCAGCAACCGGTAGTACCACTCCGCCGGCTCGATTTGCACTCGCGACTCCCGCGCCCCGGCGAGCTTATGGCGCCAAGGGCTTTGCTCGGCAATCTCGCGCATCAAGATCTGCGCCGGCTCGCCGAGATTGTCCGGCATCTGCAGCGCGAGACAGCCGCCCGGGGCGAGCTTCGCGGCAAGGCGGGGAAACAGCCCGGCGTGGTCCGGCAACCATTGCAGCACCGCATTCGCGAAGATCAGGTCCGGCGCGTCGCCTGACGAGGCGGCAGCCGCGCCGCCCGCCCACGTACGAACGTCCGCGACCTCGAACCGAAGCGCCGGGAGGCGCGCGCGCGCCGCGGCGATCATGTCTGCCGAGGCGTCGATGCCGACGATGCAGGCGCGCGGGAAACGTGCCGCGATGAGCTCGGTCGAATTGCCGGGACCGCATCCCAGGTCCACGGCCGAGCTCACGTCGCGCAACGGCACGCCCGCCAGCAGGTCCCGCGCCGGGCGAGTGCGCTCGTCCTCGAAAGCGGCATATTGCCGTGCCGACCAGCTCACACGCTTGGCTCGCCCGCCAGGGATTTGGAGGCAGGAGACTCCGCCGCATGCGTGCCTTCCATCGATACGCCGCGCTGCTCCGGTCCGAGGACCATCATCAGCACGATGATCAGAGCGACGCAGCCGACCACGATCGCCAGCGCCAGCCCGTAGTTCCTGGCGTGGGTCTGTGCAATCATCACCTGCAGGTTCAAATTGACGGCCGCGAACAGATTACCGAGCTGGTAGACGACTCCCGGAAATGTCGCGCGAATCTCGGGAGGCGAGAGCTCGTTCAAATGCGCCGGTATCACGCCCCACGCGCCTTGCACGGCAATCTGCATGACGAAGGCCCCCGCTCCGAGGATCAGCGGCGTCGACGCAAAGGCCCAGAACGGCAGCGCCGGCAGCGCCAGCAATGCCGCGATCGTGATCGATCGGCGCCGCCCGATCCTTTCCGACAGAGCGCCGAAAAAAAGTCCTCCGCAAATCGCGCCGATATTGCCGATCGCCGTGAGCAGCGAGGTGAGGCGCGTATCGAAGTGATGCTGCTCCTTCAAGAACGTCGGATACGCATCCTGGGAGCCATGGCTGAAGAAGTTGAACGCCGTCATCAACAGGATGACGTAAACCGCCAATTTCCAGTTGCGCTCGAGCACCGAGACGATGCTCGCGCGTGGCGCGGTTTGCCGGCGGCGCCACGCGGGCGACTCGTCGATCGCCATGCGGATGAAGAATACGAGAATGGCGGGAATGACGCCGAGTACGAACATGTAGCGCCACCCCAGGCGGTCGTAGAACAGATAAACCGCCAGCGACGCCAGAAAGTACCCCGATGGGTACCCGACTTGCAGAAGGCCCGATATGAATCCACGCGCCGACGTCGGAATACTCTCCATCGTCAATGCCGAGCCGAGTCCCCACTCCCCGCCCATCGCAATTCCGAAGAGTGCGCGAACCACGAGCAGCAGCGTCATGGTCGGCGCAAATCCCGACGCCAGTTCCAGCAACGAATACGCCAGGATATTCCACATCAGTGCCGGCTTGCGGCCATAGCGGTCGCCGAGACGGCCGAACAGGAACGCACCCACGGGCCGCATCGCCAGGGTCAGCAGAACCGCCGTCACGACCACCTGCGTGCTGGAGTGCAGATCGGCCGAGATGTCCTTGAACATGAACACCATGAGGAAGAAATCGAAGGCGTCCAGGGTCCAGCCGAGGTAGGCCGCGACCACGACGTTTCGTTGCGCTTTGGTCCAGGTCATGGGGCCATACTCTGGCACGAACTCCCGTGCACGGCTCAATCAATTGATTCTACCGATCCCTGTATCCGGACGGGTCGATCCAAGCGGACGTTTCCGCGGAAACGTCGAGAGAAGCAGACCGGCCATCGGGCCTGCTCACGGCGAGTTGAAGCTCTCCGCACGCTGCCACGCCGGCCGCGCCTTGCAGCGATCCGCATAATCGGAAATGGCATCGCCAGCCGGATGCAGACCAAATTGAATCAGCCACGAGGCACTCGTTCCAAGCAGGACGTCGGCCGCGGAGAACCGCTTTCCCAGGATCCACTCGCTCTTCGACAGCTCGCTGCGGAGCAGCGACAGCATGAGATCGAAGCTGCCCCAGCCGTAGGATGACGGCCTTGGCTCGAGTTTCGCGAATTTTTCCGCCATCGACGGCTCTATCACGGAGTTGGTGAACGCCACCCATTGGAGAAAGCGGGCGCGATCCATGTGGCCGACGGGCGGCCCCAGCTGTGTCTTCGGATATTGGTCCGCGATGAAGACGCAGATCGCTCCGGAGTCCGTGAGGCGTGCGGCGCCATCCTCGAGCGCGGGCACCTTGCCCATGGGCGATACGGCACGGAACGCTGGATCGTTCTTGGCATTTTCATCGCGAATGTCGATCGGAATGCGCTCATAGCGCAATCCCGACTCCTCGAGCAACCAAGCGATGCGGAAAGCCCGCGTTTTCGGGCTCCAGTAGAGTTTCATGCTCGCACCTCGCTCCTCGCTTCTGCGGGCCATTATAGGGGAGCGCACCACAAAAAAAGAGCGGGCCGAAGCCCGCTCTCTCGATATTGCAATCAGTCGCTGCGCGCGGCGAACCGCGAGCGGCGGCGCGATTACATATCCATGCCGCCCATTCCGCCCATGCCGCCGCCCGGCGCGCCGTGAGCGTGCTCATCTTCTTTCGGGGACTCCGCGATCATCACTTCGGTCGTGAGCAACAGGCCCGCCACAGAGGCCGCGTTCTGCAGGGCCAGACGCGTGACCTTGGTCGGATCCAGGATGCCGAGCTCGATCATGTCGCCGTACTCGCTGGTCGCGGCGTTGTAGCCGAACGTGCCCTTGCCCTCGCGGACCCGGTTCAACACGACGGCCGCATCCTCACCCGCATTGGTGACGATCTGACGCAGCGGCTCCTCGATCGAGCGAGCCAGGATCTTGATGCCGGAGGTCTGGTCCTCGTTGGCTCCCGCGAGCTTCTCGATGGCCTTGAGCGCGCGCACCAGCGCCACGCCGCCGCCCGGAACCACGCCCTCTTCGACGGCCGCACGGGTCGCGTGCAGAGCGTCTTCGACGCGCGCCTTCTTCTCTTTCATCTCGATCTCGGTGGCTGCACCGACCTTGATCACGGCAACGCCGCCGGAGAGCTTGGCAACGCGCTCCTGCAACTTCTCCTTGTCATAATCGGAGGTCGCTTCCTCGATCTGCTGACGAATGCTCTCGACGCGGCCCTTGATGTCCGCCGCCTTCCCGGCACCGTCGATGATGGTGGTGTTCTCTTTCTCCACCAGCACTTTCTTCGCCTCACCGAGGTCGTTCAGGGTCGCCTTCTCGAGCGACAGACCGACTTCATCCGAGATGACCGTGCCGCCGGTGAGAATCGCAATATCCTGCAACATGGCCTTGCGGCGATCGCCGAAGCCCGGCGCCTTGACGGCGGCAACCTTGACGATACCGCGGATGGTGTTGACCACGAGCGTGGCCAGCGCCTCGCCCTCCACGTCCTCGGCCACGATGAGCAGCTGACGGCCGCCCTTCGCAATGCCCTCGAGCAGCGGGAGCAGCTCCCGGATGTTGGAGATTTTCTTGTCGACCAGAAGGATCAGCGGCTTTTCGAGCTCGGCGCTCTGGCTGGTCTGGTTGTTGATGAAGTACGGCGAGAGATAACCGCGGTCGAACTGCATACCCTCGACCACTTCCAGCTCGTTCTCGAGAGCGGAGCCCTCTTCGACCGTGATCACGCCTTCCTTGCCGACCTTCGCCATCGCATCCGCAATCGTCTTGCCGATGCTCTCGTCGGAGTTCGCGGAGATCGTGCCGACTTGCGCGATTGCCTTCGGGTCCTTGCAGGGTTTGGAGAGCTTCTTCAGCTCTTCGGTGGCGGAGCCGACCGCGAGGTCGATGCCGCGCTTCAGGTCCATCGGGTTGGCACCCGCGGCGACCGACTTGAGTCCCTCGCGGATGATCGCCTGGGCGAGCACGGTGGCGGTGGTGGTGCCGTCGCCGGCCTCATCGGAAGTGTTGGATGCCACTTCCTTCACCCTCTGCGCGCCCATGTTCTCGAACTTGTCCTTGAGCTCGATCTCCTTCGCGACCGAGACACCGTCCTTCGTGACGGTGGGAGCGCCGAAGCTCTTGTCGAGCACGGCGTTGCGACCCTTGGGACCCAGCGTCACCTTGACGGCATTCGCCAGGATGTTGACGCCCTTGAACATGCGGGCCCGGGCGTCGTCGCTGAAACGTACGTCTTTAGCTGCCATTGACTGATTCCTCTATTTTGAATTTGATAACGAAAAGGTGGGTCGGTGCGCTTACTTGCCTTCGACCACGGCCATGATGTCTTCCTCTCTCATGACAACCAATTCGTCCCCGTCCATCTTGACCTCGGTGCCCGAGTACTTGCCGAAGAGGATCTTGTCGCCGACCTTGACGTCGAGCGGACGAACTTCACCGTTCTCCAAGATCTTGCCCTTGCCGACGGCGATGACCTTTCCGAAGATGGGCTTCTCTGTCGCAGTGTCCGGGATCACGATGCCGCCTGGGGATCTGCGCTCTTCTTCTTCGCGTTTCACGATCACACGGTCATGAAGAGGTCGAATCTTCATAGAACAAGACTCCTGATGCTTGGGTTGTGGTTAAAGGAGCAGGTGTTAGCACTCCCTGCTCGTGGCTGCTAATAATAGCGATGGTTTTCCGGGAATCAAGGGGGACGACAGGGTGATGTCCAACTATTGCGGACGTACCCCCTTGCGGACGTACCCCCCTTGCGGACGTACCCCCGCGGACGTACCCCCCCTTGCGGACGTGCCCCTGCGGATGTGCACCGCCGCCCGCGCCGGCGCTACTTATAATAGAGTGGGCTCATGAACGCCAAACGCCCGCTGATTATGTTGACTACCCTGCTCGTCCTGGCCAGCGGCTCCGCCCTTGCGGCCAAGCCCTGGTGGATGCGCGGCGTAGAATCCAACGAAACCGACTTTCTGCCGCCTGATGTGGCTTTTCGAGCCGGAGCCCGCCTGGAAGGCGGCACGCTGCTGGTGCGCTGGGTGATTGCGGACGGATACTACCTCTATAAGCAGAAGATCACCGTCGTGGCGGAAAGTCCGGACCTGATCGTGACCGGTGTCAGCCTACCCCCGGGCACCCTCAAAACGGACCCCTATCTCGGCACCCAGGAGATCTACAAGCAACAGGTGGAAGGCACGGTCGCTTACCGGCGCTTCGACTACGGCGCCCACCCCCTGCAGGTCAAGGTGACCTACCAGGGCTGTGCCGAAGCCGGCCTCTGTTACCCGCCGATCACCAAGGTGCTCTGGCCGTCCGCCGGATCCTCGGCCGCTTCGGCCGTTGCACCTTCCGCCCGTCCCGTCGCCTCGTATCCCTGGGAAGGCTTCGCCATCGGCGGCGGCGTCCTCGCTTTCCTGGCGGCCGGCCTGTTGCTCCGAAAAACTCGTACCCTCCCTCTGCCTGCGGCATGAACGAGCGTGCGTTGCGGCTCGCGGGCGCCGTCCTGGTCGTGGTGGTCGGGGTCTGGGCGGGGGTGCGCATTCATTCCGCCCGCCGGGCGGACCACTTGGTGCCGGGGGTGCCCACCCCCGTGGGGGTGGCGAGTCCTCCGACCCCGAGCGACCTGATCGGCGAATCGGCTCCGCAGCCGACCCGGATACCCGACCGATTGCCCGAGTTTTCGTTGAGTAATCTCGAAGGCAAATCGACGCCGATCGGAACCTGGGCCGGCAGATCGTTGATCATCAACTTCTGGGCCACCTGGTGCGCGCCTTGCCGCCGGGAAATTCCGCTGCTGGAGAGCCTGTCCACGGAGTGGGCCGATCGCGGCGTTCAGGTGATCGGCATTGCGGTCGACCATCGGGATCAGGTCGGAGCCTTCGCGCGCCAGCTCAAGATCGGCTATCCGCTGTTGATCGGGGAGCAGGATGCGCTCGATGTGGCAGCTGCGCTGGGATTCGGCTCTCCGGTATTCCCGTTCACGGTTTTCACCGACCGCCGCGGTGAGGTCGTTGCGCTGTACGTGGGTGAGCTCGGCCGGCCGCAGGCGAGTCTCATCCTCTCGGTGGTGCACAATCTCAATCAGGATCACATCGAGCTCAAGGAAGCCCGGCGCAGCATTGCCGAAGGCCTGCACAGGCTCGCGTCAAGCACCCCCGGTTAGCCTGTCCGGCGAAGTTCGCGGAAGAACCTTGCCAAATCACCTCAATTTCCGGTTAATATCGCGCATCTTCAAGGATCCACTAGCTGACGATGGCGCGAATTCTCCTGCTGAATGGCCCTAATTTGAACTTGCTCGGCACCCGGGAGCCGGCGATCTATGGAGCGGCGACGCTCGCCCAGATCGAGGCCGAGCTCACCGCGCTTGCACGGGCGAAGGGGCACGAGCTTACGGCCATGCAAAGCAACGCCGAGCATGAGCTCGTAGCGAAGGTGCAGGCGACCAGGGGCGACGGCATCGCTTTCGTGATCATCAATCCAGGCGCATTCACCCATACGAGCATCGCGCTCCGGGACGCTTTCCTTGCCGTCGCCGTGCCATTCATCGAAGTCCACTTGAGCAACCTGTTCGCGCGCGAGGACTTCAGGCATCGCTCCTATCTGTCCGATCTCGCCGCCGGCTGCATCGTCGGGCTCGGCCCGCTGGGGTACGAGCTCGCACTGACTGCCGCCTGCGCGCGATTGGCCGCGGCTTAACGCATTCAAAAATTATTCGAAGAGGTTTCGGATGGACATTCGAAAAGTTAAGAAGCTCATCGAGCTTCTGGAAGAGTCCGGCATCGCGGAGCTGGAAATCTCCGAGGGCGAGGAATCGGTTCGCATCAGCCGGCATCCGCGGGTATCGATGGCTGCACCGATGGCGGCCCCCGTACTCCAGCCGGCGGCACCCGCTCCCGCGGCGGCGGCCTCCCCGGCGAAGCCGGCCACCGCCGCCGGCGAGCACAAGCCGCGCCACGACGATCAGACCATCACCTCCCCCATGGTCGGCACGTATTACTCCGCCTCGGCGCCCGGCGCCAAGTCTTTCGTAGAGCTCGGTCAGGAAATCAAGGTGGGCCAGATACTCTGCATCATCGAGGCCATGAAGATGATGAACCAGATCGAATCCGACAAGGCGGGACGCATCACGGCGATTCTCGCCAAGAACGGCGAGCCGGTCGAATTCGGCCAACCGCTGTTCATCATCGAATAAGTCCGATGATCGAGAAAATCGTCATCGCTAATCGCGGCGAGATCGCGCTTCGCGTTTTACGCGCGTGCCGCGAGCTCGGGATCAAGACCGTCGCCGTTCATTCGACCGCCGATTTCAACACCAAGCACGTGCTGCTGGCCGACGAGACCGTGTGCATCGGGCCGCCGCAGGCCGCCCTCTCCTACCTGAACATGCCCGCCATCATCAGTGCGGCGGAAGTGACCGATTCGGTGGCGATCCATCCGGGCTACGGATTTTTGTCGGAGAACGCCGATTTCGCCGAGCGCGTCGAGAAAAGCGGCTTCATCTTCGTCGGGCCGCGCGCCGAGACCATCCGCCTGATGGGCGACAAGGTCTCCGCGATCAAGGTGATGAAGGCCTCCGGAGTCCCCTGCGTACCGGGATCCGACGGGCCGGTGGGCAGCGATGCGGACGAGAATTTCCGCATCGCCAAGGACATCGGCTACCCCTTGATCATCAAGGCGTCGGGCGGCGGCGGTGGCCGCGGCATGCGCGTGGTGCACACCGATGCCTCGCTCCTCAACGCCATCAGCGTGACGCAAACGGAGGCGCTGGCGGCGTTCGGCAACCCGCAGGTTTACATGGAAAAGTTCCTCGAGCGGCCGCGCCACATCGAATTCCAGATACTGGCCGACAATTACGGCAACGTGGTCCATCTCGGCGAACGCGACTGCTCCATGCAGCGGCGGCACCAGAAAGTGCTGGAGGAAGCGCCCGCGCCGGGCCTTACGCCCAAGCAGCGCAAGACCATGGGTGAGCGCTGCGCGCGCGCGTGCCACGAGGTCGGCTACCGGAACGCGGGGACCCTGGAGTTCCTGTATCAGGATGGCGAGTTCTACTTCATCGAGATGAACACTCGCGTCCAGGTCGAGCATCCGGTCACGGAGCTCGTCACCGGCATCGACATCGTCAAGGCGCAGCTGCTGATCGCGGCCGGTGAAGCGCTCCCTTATACCCAGAATGACATTCAAATCCGCGGCCACGCCATCGAGTGCCGCATCAACGCCGAGGATCCGAAAACGTTCGTCCCTTCGCCCGGCCCGATCAGGCTCTGGCATTCCCCCGGCGGCCCCGGGATCCGCGTCGATAGTCACGTCTATACCGGCTACAACGTACCGCCGTTCTACGATTCCATGATCGGCAAGGTCATCGCCTCAGGCGATACGCGCGATACCGCCATAGCGCGGATGCGAAATGCGCTTGCCGAAATGGTCGTGGAAGGCATCAAAACCAACATTCCGCTGCATCAGGAGATCTTCAATCACGCGGCGTTTCGTCAGGGCGGCACCGACATCCATTACCTGGAGCGACGCCTCGGATTGAAGTGAGCGCATGCTCTACGAGATCGAATTTCCGCTCGCTAGCTTGAGCTGCGAGGACGTCGAGACCGCACTTCTGCAAGTCGGAGCGAGCTCGATCACGTTCGTCGACCGCGGCGATGAGCCCGTGCTGGAACCCAAGCCCGGCGAGATCAGATTGTGGAGCGACACCTTGGTGCGCGCGCTATTCGATGAATCCCATGATGCCGCACAAACCCTCGGCGAGCTGTGTTCGCGGCTGGGGGCGCACATCACCGGCTCCGCCAGCCTGCGTGCGGTCGAGGCGCGGGATTGGGAGCGTGCCTGGCTGAAAGACTGGAAAGCCATGCGTTTTGGCCGACGCCTCTGGGTATGTCCGACGGCGGACGAGGCGCCGCGGGATCCGGAGGCCGTGGTGGTACGGCTGGATCCGGGCCTCGCGTTCGGCACCGGCACCCATCCGACCACGGCCCTCTGCCTGCAATTTCTCGACGCGTTGCCGCCCGCCGGGCGCGAGATGATCGACTACGGATGCGGCTCGGGCATCTTGGGCGTTGCCGCGCTGAAATTGGGCGCCTCTCGCGTCACCGCGGTGGATCTCGATCCTCAGGCACTGATCGCGACGCGCGACAACGCACTTCGCAACGGAGTCGGAGAGCGACTTGATATTCAAGGTGTGCCGCCGATGCTCCTACCCGCCGACTTGGTGGTTGCGAACATCCTGGCGGAGCCGCTCATCGAGCTGGTCCCCGTGCTGACGCAGGCCTGCAAGCCCGGAGCGGATCTCGTCCTCTCCGGGCTGTTGAAAGCGCAGGCCTACGCGCTCAAGGCCGCGTATTCTGCGGGTTTTGATATTGTTCGGGTGTTTGGACAAGACGACTGGTGCTGCATCCACGCCCGGAGAAAGGCTTAGCTTGTACACGCAGTGCCTAAAATGCGAAACGGTTTTCCGCCTCGCCGCAGAGACGTTGCGCGCTGCGGGGGGCCAGGTACGCTGCGGGCGCTGCGGCGAGGTATTCAATGCGCTCGCACGCCTCGCCGAAGACCCGAGCGCGTTCCCTCCGGCGGAATCGCGGCTCGAAATGGAAACACGCGCCAACAAGATCCTGGAATCGGACGTACCGCCGCTGCGTCATATCGAAATCGAGGATGACGACTCCGGCTCGAACGACAACGAGTTTGCGCGGCTGCAGTTGGTCGAGAGATTCATCGAGGATGAGGCGCCGCCCGCAAAACCGGCGCCGACGCCCGCGCCATCTCCCGCGCCGCCCCCCCCGGTTCGACAGGGGCCTACGATTGCCGCCCCGAGCGCGCGCGGGTCCGTTCCTCCCGCGCGGTCGCGCGCCTCCCCGCCGCCCCCGTCGCCCCCACCGCCCCCGCGAGCGCCCGCTCTGGCCAGCGCGGAGGAGCCGCTTGACGATGTGTCGCTGGAATTCACGCTGCCGCCCGGGGAGCTGGATCGCGTCTTCGTCGAGCGGCCATCGCCATCGCCATCGCCATCGCCATCGCCATCGGAGGACCGACATGCGCTGCCCGACATCGGCACCAGTCTCGAGATCCCGGAGGCTGTCCGTCGAGAAATGCTCGCGGCCCACGAGGCACCCGCGGTTCAACCGGAGCCCTCGCTTCCCGACCTCTCTCCGGCGCCGCGGCGCTCCTTGCCGTTTGGCCTCTGGCTGGGGGCAGCCATCCTCCTCGCGCTGCTGCTCTGCGCCCAGTGGCTCTACGGCCATCGCGAATGGCTCGCCGCGCACACAGCCTGGGGCGGCAAGGCCGGCGCCGCCAACCTCTCCGCATACCAGCTGCGTCAGTGGGGCGTGACCGGAGAACCGAGCGCGAGCGGGACGCTGCGCGTGCGCGCGAGTATCCTGAACACGACAGCCCAGCTGCAACCGTACCCGTTGTTGCGGGTGACGCTCGCCAATCGATTCGGGGCGAAGATCGGCGCCCGCGATTTCCAGCCCGCCGAATACATGGGCAAGCCGGTCGTGCGCATGCTGGCACCCGGAGAGCGGGCGGATGCGACGCTCGACATCCTCGACCCTGGTAAAGACGCGGAGGGTTTCGAGATCGACGTCTGCCTGCGCGGCGTCAACGGGAAAATTTCCTGCGCCGGCGATGTTGCAGCGCAAGCCAAGGCAGGGGCATGATCATGGCGCCTCTGAGGATCGGACCCTACGTCCTCACATCCAACGTGGTGCTGGCGCCGATGGCGGGAGTCACCGACCGGCCATTTCGCATGTTGTGCCGCAAGTTTGGCGCCGGCCTCGCCGCCTCCGAGATGCTGACCTCCGATGCGCGCCTTTGGGATACTCCGAAATCACGGCGGCGCATGGATCACCGCGGCGAGCCCGGCCCACGCGCCGTACAGATCTCGGGCTTCGATCCCGACATGATGGCGGACGCCGCTCGTCGCAATGTCGATGCCGGAGCGCAGATCATCGACATCAACATGGGTTGCCCCGCGAAGAAAGTCTGCAACCGCCTGTCGGGCTCGGCCTTAATGAAGGACGAGGCGCTGGTCGCGCGCATACTCGCGACGGTGGTGCGCGCGGTGAGCGTCCCCGTCACGCTGAAGACGCGCACCGGCTGGGGCGGGGACCTCAAGAACGGCATGCTCATCGCGCGCATCGCCGAGGACTGCGGCATCCAAGCGCTCGCCGTTCACGGCAGAACGCGCGCGCAGATGTTTGAGGGAATTGCCGAACACGACACCGTCCGCGCGATCAAAAGCGTCCTGAAGATTCCGGTGCTCGCGAACGGCGACATCGACTCGCCGCTGCGCGCGAAGGAGATTCTGAGCTACACCGGTTGCGACGGCGTGATGATCGGCCGCGCCGCGCAAGGTCGGCCATGGATTTTCGACGAAGTCAATTTTTTCATCGAGACCGGGAAATTACGCGAGGACCTAGCGCGGGAAAATGTCCGTGATATTATGCGCGCCCACCTCGAAGACCTGTACGATTTTTATGGCGATGAGACGGGTGTTCGAGTGGCACGTAAACACTTGAGTTGGTATTTCCGTCAACATCCGGGCCAAGAGGCGCTGCGCGACCGGCTCGTGCGAATCGAGACGCCGCAGGAACAGCTGGCCACGCTGTTGGAGCGATATCAGACGCAAGTGCCGCGCGCGGCGTAAGCGCACATAGTTGAACAATAAGAACGATTTGCACGGAATATCGGGTGGGGCTATGGTCGCAAAAAAGAAATCCAAGGCACGCAAGGATCTCGCCGCGCCGTTCAACGGGCGCGATCTGAAGGTCAACGGGAAAGGTGTGCCCCTGCGCTCGCAAGCCGAAGAGGCGCTGGAGAGCTACTT
Source organism: Steroidobacteraceae bacterium (assembly GCA_036272515.1). Lineage (GTDB taxonomy): Bacteria > Pseudomonadota > Gammaproteobacteria > Steroidobacterales > Steroidobacteraceae > Bog-1198. Next base: position 79,618 of record DATAYO010000088.1, read on the forward strand.
CGAGACCCTGAACGGCCACAAGCCGGCTCATCTCTATGATTTGGTGATGCGTGAGGTCGAGGAGCCGCTCTTCAAGGTGGTGATGGGTCACGTGCAAGGCAATCAAAGCCGCGCCGCCAACATTCTCGGCATCAACCGCGGCACCTTGCGCAAGAAGCTCAAAGAGTTCGGAATCAACCAGTAGGGACAGCTTTGCTCACGCCCGTACGCCGCGCACTGCTGAGCGTGTCCGACAAGACCGGAATCGTCGAGTTCGCGCGTGAGCTGAAAGAGCGGGGAATCGAACTCATCTCCACGGGAGGCACCGCCAAGCTCTTGGTCCGCCACGGTATTCCCGTCAAGGAAGTCGCCGAGCACACCGGCTTTCCCGAGATCATGGGAGGTCGCGTCAAGACGCTTCATCCCAAGATTCACGGCGGCCTACTGGGCCGGCGCGGGGTCGACGAGGCGGTCATGCGCGAGCACGACATCGAGGCCATCGATTTGCTCGCCGTCAATCTCTATCCCTTCGCCGCGACCGTGGCCAGGCCGGACTGCACGTACGAGGAAGCGGTCGAGAATATCGACATCGGCGGACCCGCCATGGTGCGGGCGGCGGCCAAGAACCATGCGTCGGTCACCGTCGTGGTCGACCCCGCCGATTACCGGGCTTTGCTCGATGAGCTCGCGGCCAATCAGGGCGCCACCGCGATCGGTATGCGCCAGAAGCTCGCCGCCAAGGCATTCGCTCACACCGCGCAGTACGACTCCATGGTGTCAGCGTACTTCACCGGCGCGATCGGCGCGGAATCGGCGACGTTTCCTCAAGATCTGAACCTGTCGCTGCACAAGCGCTTCGATCTCAGATACGGCGAGAACCCGCATCAGCAGGCCGCGTTCTATGCAGATCCAAGCGCGATCGGCGCATCGGTGAGCAACGCGAAGCAATTGCAAGGCAAGGAGCTGTCCTACAACAACATCGCCGACGGCGACACGGCGCTCGAGTGCGTGCGCCAGTTCGAGGCGCCCGCCTGCGTGATCGTCAAGCACGCGAATCCCTGCGGCGTGGCGGCCGCCGCATCGATCGTCACCGCTTATTCGAACGCCTATCGCACCGACCCCACGTCGGCATTCGGCGGCATCATCGCGTTCAACCGGGAGCTCGATGCGGCCACCGCGCGGGCGATCGTGGAGCGGCAATTCGTCGAGGTGATTCTCGCACCCAGCGTGTCCGGCGAGGCACGGGCGGTTCTTGCCGGCAAGGACGACGTACGCGTGCTCGAGACGGGCGATCTCGGCCGGCCCGTATCGCAGATCCTCGAATACCGGAGCGTCGCAGGCGGCCTTCTGGCTCAGACTCGCGACGGCGTCTCCGCCGGCGCCGGGGACCTGCGCATAGTCACCCAGCGCGCGCCGAGCCCGGCCGAGCGCGAGGATCTGCTGTTCGCCTGGCGAGTGGTCAAATATGTCAAATCGAATGCCATCGTCTGCGTGAAGGACCGCGCCACCCTGGGGGTAGGCGCCGGCCAGATGAGCCGGGTGGTGAGCAGCAAGATCGCCGCATTGAAGGCGAACGAGGCAGGCTTGTCGCTACGCGGCGCGTCCGCGGCCTCCGACGCATTTTTTCCGTTTCGCGACGGGCTCGACGTGATCGCCGAGCTCGGGATCGCGTCGGTGATCCAGCCGGGCGGCTCGAAACGCGACGCGGAAGTCATCGCCGCGGCGGACGAGCACGGGATCGCCATGGTGTTCACCGGCACGCGTCACTTCCGGCATTGATGTCGGCTCCGGCACCGATCAAGATCCTGGTCATCGGCGGCGGCGGCCGCGAGCATGCGCTGGCCTGGAAATGTGCGCAGTCGGCGCGTGTGGATCGGATCTACGTCGCCCCCGGCAACGCCGGTACGGCGCTCGAGCCGAAAGTCACGAACGTCGATATCGCCGCTGCGGATACCGCCGGGCTGCTGCAATTCGCGCAGCGCGAGCACATCGATCTCACCATCGTGGGACCTGAGGGCCCGCTGGTCGACGGCATCGTCGATCGCTTCGCCGCTGCCGGCTGCGCTTGCTTCGGCCCCACGCGGGCCGCGGCGCGCCTGGAGGGCTCCAAGGCGTTCACCAAGGAGTTTCTGCAGCGGCACGGCATTCCGACGGCTGCGCATGCCACGTTCACCGCGGCCGACTTCGACCCTGCGTATATTCGAGCCCAACGACTCCCGCTCGTGGTGAAAGCGGACGGCCTCGCGGCCGGCAAGGGAGTGGTGATCTGCGAGACGCACGACGCGGCCCTCGAGGCGGCAGGCGCCATGCTGGCCGGCAGTTTCGGCGCATCCGGCCGGACCATCGTGGTCGAGGAGTTCCTGAGCGGGGAGGAGGCGAGCTTCATCGTCATTGCCGCGCACGATCAGGTGATCCCGCTCGCCACTTCGCAGGACCACAAGCGCCGCGACGACGCCGACCGCGGCCCGAACACCGGCGGCATGGGCGCTTACTCACCGGCCCCCATCGTCGGCGCCGCGGTTCACGAGCGCATCATGCGCCAGGTGATCGAGCCGACCTTGCGCGGCTTGATTCGCGATGGAACGCCTTACACCGGATTCCTCTACGCAGGCCTCATGATCGCGCCGGATGGAACGCTGAACGTGATCGAGTTCAACTGCCGCCTCGGCGATCCGGAAACCCAACCGATCCTGATGCGCTTGCAAAGCGACCTCGTGGACCTGTGCGAGGCGGCGCTCGCCGGATCACTGCCCACGGTGCAGGCGTTCTGGGATCCGCGCGCGGCGCTCGGTGTGGTCATGGCGGCCGGCGGTTATCCGGAAAGCTATCGGGGCGGCGACGAGATCTTCGGGCTCGATGCGGCGGCCCGGCTTCCGGGCAAGGTATTCCACGCCGGAACGCGCCGCGAAGGCTGCAAGATCGTGACCGCGGGCGGGCGGGTACTCTGCGCCGTGGGTCTCGGGGCGAGCGTCGAAGACGCCCAGCGGCAGGCGTATGGCCTGGTCGATGTCATTCACTGGAATCTGGTGCAATACCGGCGCGACATCGGCTATCGGGCGGTGCAGCGGGAACGCCTGTCGAAATAGAAGTCCGAAAGCGGCGAGACTTGCGCCGCTAACCGCGCCATTCTGTGCACCCATCCACTGCGTACTCGGTGATCTCATGGCGTCATTTCAATTGTCAGGCATCCCCTACGACTCCTTCGCACCGCTGTTCGCGCTGTCCGACCCGGAGCTGTCGCGCCTCAATGCGCGGCGCATGTTCGCCGACGCAAGACCCGGCTTTCCCTGCCGCGTGAGCCTCGCCGATGCGGAAATCGGCGAGGAGCTCCTGTTGCTGCCGTTCGAGCACCAACCGGCCGTCTCGCCGTACCGATCGTCGGGTCCTATTTTCGTCCGCAAGGCCGCAGTGCGCGCCGTCATGGAGCCCGCCGTCGTTCCGGATTACGTGCGCACGCGCCTGATGTCCGTTCGAGCATACGACGCGACGCATCAAATGATCGAGGCGCGGGTGGTGCCGGGTACCGAGGCGGCCGGCGTCATCGAGGAGATGTTCTCGCGCCGCGAAGCTGCGTATATTCATTTGCATAACGCCGCTCGCGGCTGCTTTTCCTGCGCTGTTCAGCGCATCGATTAGGTCCGCAACGAGGAGCACCCTGTGGAATCAGCCCGACCGAGCATCGCCGACAAGCGGCGCGCCTTCCGCAAACTCCACGAGAGCGGATGTTTCGTCATCCCCAATCCGTGGGACCCCGGCGGCGCGCGCTATTTGCAGGGCCTGGGATTCAAGGCGCTCGCGAGCACGAGCTCGGGTGCGGCCTGGTCGCAGGGCTGTCCCGACAACCGGCTATCTCGTGCACAGGTGCTCGAGCATCTGCGATCGATGGCGGCCGCCACGGATCTGCCGCTCAACGCCGATTTTGAGAACGGCTTTGCCGCGGACGCGGCCGGCGTCGGCGAGAGCGTTCGCCTCGCGATCGACACGGGTATCGCGGGAGTGTCCATCGAGGACTCGGTGTCGGCGAACGCGCTGTTTCCGCTGGACGTCGCCGTCGAGCGCATGCGCGCGGCGCGGCGCGCCATCGACGCCTCCGGTGCCGATGTCATGCTGATCGGACGAGCCGAGTGCTTTCTCGTGGGTCTCGCCGACATCGAGATGACCGTGACGCGGCTCGAAGCCTATGCCGGGGCCGGAGCCGATTGCCTTTACGCACCGGGAATCCGCAGCACCGCGCACATCCGCGCCGTCGTCGAGGCGGTACACCCGAGGCCGGTCAATCTGCTGGTCGGCGCACCGAGCGAGCTTTCGCTCGCGCAGATCGCCGGCCTGGGCGTGCGCCGGGTGAGTGTGGGGGGCGCGCTCGCGCGCGCGGCCTGGACCGGATTCATGCGGGCAGCCCGCGAGCTCGCCGAGCACGGGAGCTTCGATGGGCTCGCCGGCGCGGCGACTCATCAGTCGATGAACGCGATGTTCGAGGGACACGACAATTCGGGGAAGCGCTAGCCGGCCGGGGAAGTACTGGCCGGCCCCGGTAGGGTGGCGCGGAACAGGCGTCCGCGCTCCGCCGCGAGCACGAATCCGAGGGCGATGAAGCCGCAATACAGTGAACCGGCCGCAAGCGGCACGGTGCTGCCGTTGAATGCTCGGCCGATGAGGGCGCCCACGAAGGCCGCGGTGGCGGTCGAGATGCAGCCCTGGAGAGAAGCGCCGATACCGGCGACGGCGCCCACGGGCTCCATGGCCATCGCGCCGAAATTCGACACCGACAGGCTGAATGTCGCCATGGCCACCGCCTGAAGCAGCACGAACGTCCATATCCGCTCCCAGCCGAGCACCGCGACCGCGACGTGCAGGGCGGACACCGCGATGAACACCAGGGTGGCGCTGTGCGAGATGAGCCTCATCCCCAGACGCTCCACCAGACGCGAATTGGTGAACGCGGCCACGCCCATGAACGCCGCGCAGAGGGCAAACATCAACGGCATGATGCGCGGGCGGTGGAACACGTCGGCGAATATCTGCTGGACCATGCCGACGTAGGCGATGAGCGAGCCGAACATCACCGTCATCGCGAGCGTGTAGAACATGGAGATGCGGTTGAGAACGACCAGCCGCACGGCACGGAGAATATGCGCCGCGTCCAGCGTCAGGCGATATTCCGGGTGCAGCGTTTCCGGCAGCCGCAGCAGTGCGCACAGCCAGACCACGGACGCGAACACGCCGCAGACGATGAAGATGTACCTCCACGATCCCAGCCACAGGATGGTCTGACCGAGACTCGGCGCCAGCACGGGCACGGTCAGGAATACGACGAAGGTGAGCGACAGGACGCGTGCCATTTGCCGTCCGGAGTACAGGTCGCGCACGATGGATCTCACCACGGTGGCGCTGGCCGCCGCAAGGCCGTGCACGAAGCGCCACACCAGCAGCGCCTCGAAGCTCTTGGTCAGGCCGCAGACGATCGCGGCCACGACATAAAGGCCGAGCCCTCCGAGCACGATCGGGCGCCGTCCGAAGCGATCGGACACGAGCCCCCACACGAGCTGCCCGCTGCCCAACCCCGCCATGTAGGCGGTCACGATCCATTGGCCGTGATTGGCGTTGCTCACCTTCAGAGCGCCGACGATGGCCGGAAAGGCCGGCAGCATCGCATCGATTGCGATGGCCTGCGTCGACATCATGGCCGCAATGAGCGCGACGAATTCCCCGAAGCGAATCGGGACGGATGCCCTCGTGTCCATCAAGCCCGTGCGGGTGGGGCAGGCTCGGGCTTGCGCGCGATGCTGGTCGCCATGGTGACGATCGAGGCCAGATCGGTCAGATTCGCCGGCACGACCAGCGTGGTGCCGGTCTGGGCGAGCTTGCCGAACTGCTTCACGTATTCCTCGCCGATCCGCAGCTGCATCGCCTCGATGCCGCCGCGATCGGCGAGCGCGAGGCCGACTTTCCTCAATCCTTCAGCGGTGGCGCTCGCCACCGCGAGGATGGCCTGCGCCTGGCCTTCCGCTTCGTTGATCTGCTGCTGCTTGTTGGCCTCGGACTGCTTGATCACCCGCTGCTTGTCGCCCTCGGCGGAATTGATCTTGGCATCCCGGTCGCCTTCCGAGGTGAGCACCACGGCGCGCTTCTCGCGCTCGGCGCGCATCTGCTTCTCCATGGCGGAGAGCACGTCCTTCGGCGGTGTGATGTTCTTGATTTCATAACGCATCACCTTGACGCCCCACGCGGCGGACGCCTTGTCGAGCTCGCCGACCACGTTCGCGTTGATGGCGCCGCGCGCCTCGAAGGTGCGATCGAGCTCGATCTTTCCAATCTCGCTGCGCAGCGTGGTTTGGGCGAGCTGGGCGATGGCAAAGCCGAAATTGGAGATGCCGTAGGATGCCAGATGCGGATCGAGCACCTGCATGTAGAGCACCGCGTCGACGCCGACCTGCACGTTGTCGCGGGTGATGCAGATCTGCTCGGGGATGTCGATGGCGATCTCCTTCAGGCTGTGACGGTAGGCCACGCGCTCGAAGAACGGAATCAGAATGTGGAAACCGGCCTGCAGGGTGCGGCTGTACTTGCCCAGATGCTCGATGACGTAGGCGCTCTGTTGAGGCACCACCGTGGCGGTCTTCGCCACGACGATGACCACGACGATGGCGATGACGATGACTCCGTACACGAGGGGCATGACCTCAACTCCTTTTTCTTAGCTGGAATGGACGACCAGGGTCAACCCGTCCACGCGCGCGACGCGCGCCGTTGCCCCGGCCTCGAGGGTGATTCGACCGCCGTTGACGGCGCTCCAGGAGCTGCCGCGGTGCTCGAGGCGGCAGCTCGCCCCCGGCGGCAGCGCCTGCGGCAGGATCACGAGCTCGCCCTCGGGACCGGCCTTGACCGCCGGGAGCTTTCTGGAGAGGCGAGCGTAGACCCGGCTTCGAAAGGCCGCGAGCGACACCGCGCCGAGGCTCGCGAACAGCACCCATTGCAGCCAATCGGCGAGCGGAGCACCCGCCAGATCCAAGATCCCGACGACGAGTGCGGCACCGCCTATGAACACCAGATAGAACTGGGCGTTGACGAAGGTCAGCTCGGAGCCCAGCAGGATGGCGCCGACGGTGATCCACGCCCACCATTGCATGACTCAGCTCCCTCAGACGCGGTCCATGCCGCGCAGTATCAGCGTTTCATCGCGTCGAAGAATTCCGAATTGGTCTTCGTGTCCTTCATCTTGTCGAGCAGGAACTCGATCGCTGCAAGCTCGTCCATGGGATGCAGAAGCTTGCGCAGAATCCACATCTTGGACAGCTCGGCCGGATCGGTGATGAGCTCTTCCTTGCGCGTACCCGAGCGGTTGATGTTGATCGACGGGAATACGCGCTTTTCGGAAATGCGGCGATCGAGATGGATCTCCGAATTGCCGGTGCCCTTGAATTCCTCGAAGATCACATCGTCCATCTTGGAGCCGGTGTCGACCAGCGCGGTGGCGAGGATGGTGAGGCTTCCGCCCTCCTCGATGTTGCGCGCGGCGCCAAAGAAACGCTTGGGCCGTTGCAACGCGTTCGCGTCCACGCCGCCGGTGAGCACCTTGCCGGAGCTCGGTACCACGGTGTTATAGGCACGCGCCAGGCGGGTGATGGAGTCGAGCAGGATCACCACGTCTTTCTTGTGCTCCACCAGACGCTTGGCCTTCTCGATCACCATCTCGGCCACCTGCACGTGGCGGCTCGCCGGCTCGTCGAACGTGGAGGACACCACTTCGCCCTTGACGGTGCGCGCCATCTCGGTGACTTCCTCCGGCCGTTCGTCGATCAGCAGCACGATCAGATAGCACTCGGGATGGTTGGCGGTGATGGAGGTCGCGATGTTCTGCAGGAGCATCGTCTTGCCCGCCTTGGGCGGCGAAACGATCAGGCCGCGCTGACCCTTGCCGATCGGCGCCACCAGGTCGATGGCACGGGCGGTCAGGTCCTCGGTGGAGCCGTTGCCGCGCTCGAGCTTCAGGCGCTCGGTCGGGTGGAGCGGTGTCAGGTTCTCGAACAACACCTTGCCGCGCGAGCTTTCCGGGCTGTCGAAGTTGATCTCGCCCACTTTCAAGAGCGCGAAATAGCGCTCGCCGTCCTTCGGCGGGCGGATCAATCCGGAGATCGAATCGCCGGTGCGCAGGTTGAAGCGGCGAATCTGGCTCGGAGACACATAGATGTCGTCCGGCCCGGCGAGATAGCTGGAATCGGAGGATCGCAGGAAACCGAAGCCATCCTGCAGGATCTCGAGCACGCCGTCGCCGTAGATGTCCTCGCCCTTGCGGGCGTGCGCCTTCAGGACGCCGAAGATGATGTCCTGCTTGCGCGAGCGGCCCATGTTCTCGAGGCCCATGGTCTCGGCGAGCTTCACGAGATCGCTGATCGGCCGCTTCTTGAGCTCGGTGAGGTTCATCGAGCTGCGGCTGCGCGCCAGGTCGGCCTGAGCGATGATCTCGAGATCGTCGCCGCCCTCCGGCAGATCGCCATAATCCTCGTGCGGCTGCCGCCCGCCGTTGGTGTTGCCGTTGCGGTCGTTACGGCGATTGGAGCGGTTGGGCCGTCCCCCCCCGCCTTGGCCGCCTTGTTGCCCGCCCTGGCCGCGGGACTGATTGCCTAGATAGCCTCTCACAGGTTGCTGTCCAGAAAGGCGGCGAGCTGGGACTTCGTCACCGCTCCCACTTTCTGGGCCTCCACAGTGCCGTTCTTGAACAGGATCAGCGTCGGGATCCCGCGGATGTTGAACTTGGGCGGTGTCGCCGGGTTGTCGTCGATGTTGAGCTTGGCGATCCGGACCTTGTCTTTGTACTGATCAGCGATCTCATCGAGGATGGGAGCGATCATCTTGCAAGGTCCGCACCATTCCGCCCAGAAGTCGAGCAGCACGGGCTTCTCCGAGTTCAGCACGTCCTTGTCGAACGTGGCGTCGCTGGTATGAACGATACTTGGGTTACTCACTGCGGATATGCCTCCTGTTGGAGATTCATTTGAACTTGGGGCGGGAGTTTATGTTGTGGGGGAAAGGGGGCCGAACTCGCGCGAAGTGACGATGCGCGGCCGTTCGGGCACAATACAGCGGCTTTAGCGGTGTTGATTACCTTAAAAGGGTACCGATGATACGGTTGATGGGAGCGGATAGACCTGCTCCGGATTGTCGGTATTGTTAACCGGTCCCCTACCATTTTGCAAGTTTCCGCCTCTCAGTAAAGGAAAAATGTCAGACGCCCATCTCAGTCAGTTAACTTTCGATTCGCTCCCCATCCCCGATTCGTTGAAACGGGGCATCGCCGAACTCGGCTTCACCCGCGCAACGCCGATCCAGGCGCAGACCCTGCCTCTGGCCCTCGCGGGCCGCGATGTGGCCGGCCAGGCACAAACGGGCACGGGAAAAACGGCGGCGTTCCTCATCGCGCTGTTCAACCGGCTGTTGACCGACCCGGGAGCGCCGAATCGACCTGTGAATGCTCCGCGTGCCATCGTCATCGCGCCGACCCGGGAGCTCGCGGTGCAGATCCACTCGGATGCCGAGGGCATCGCGAAGCATACCGGGCTCAAGCTCGCGATCGTGTTCGGCGGCGTCGACTACGAGAAACAGCGCCACGTGCTCGAGCAGGGCGTCGATGTGCTGATCGGCACGCCCGGGCGCATCATCGATTATTTCAAGCAACATGTGTTCGAGTTGCGCCATATTCAAGTGGCGGTACTGGATGAGGCCGACCGTATGTTCGACCTCGGGTTCATCAAGGATATCCGCTTCATCCTAAGGCGGCTGCCCCACCCCACCCACCGCTTGAATATGATGTTTTCGGCGACCTTGTCGTACCGCGTGCTCGAGCTCGCCTACGAGCACATGAACAACCCGGAGCTGATCCGCATCGAGCCGGACAAGATGACGGTCGATCGCGTGCGGCAGGTGCTGTACTTCCCGTCGACCGAGGAAAAGCTGCCCCTGTTGATCGGACTGTTGCGGCGAATCGACGCGCAACGCACCATGGTGTTCGTCAACACCCGGCGCATCGCCGAAGTGCTCGAGCGCACGCTCACCGCCAACGGCTTCGTCGCGCAGGCGCTCTCGGGCGACGTCCCGCAGAACAAGCGTTTGAAGATGATGCGCGATTTCCACAATGGCGATGTCGCGGTGCTGATTGCGACGGATGTCGCCTCGCGAGGGCTGCACATCCCCGACGTGAGCCATGTGTTCAACTTCGACCTCCCCAACGACCCCGAGGACTACGTGCACCGCATCGGCCGCACCGCCCGCGCCGGCGCCGAGGGCGATGCCTTGAGCTTCGGCTGCGAGGAATACGCGGTGGGGCTGCCGGACATCGAGCGCTATATCGGGCACCAGATCCCGCGAGCCTCGATCGAGTCCGCCGACCTCGCCGCCGTGACCCCGCCGCCACCCGCGGAGTGGCGCGAGCGCGCCCCGCGCGGCGGGCCCTCGCGCGGCGGGCCCTCGCGCGGCCGCCCGGGGGGCGGCGGCGCGCGCGCCGGTGGCGGCTCACGATCCGGGGGCAGCTCGCGCTCCGGGGGGGGGCCTCGCCCGGGAGGGCGCAGCAGCAGCGGTGGGGGCGGCGGACATCGCCGCTCCGGCCAATCGAGCCACTCCGGCCACGCCCCGAAAGCCGAGGCGGCACCGGCGAGCGACGGCGCGGCCGGCGGCGACAAGCCCACGGGCGACCGTCCTGCGCGGCGCCGGCGACGGCGGCGGCGCGACGGCGGATCGGGCGGAGGCGCGCCCTCGGTCACATGAGGTCGACGACCCCGTCCACCGCCATGTAGCTGCCGGTGTGCTGCGCCGGCCTGCCGGAATCCGGCAGGCGCACCGCGCGCAGCCATGCGATCCCGAATGCCTGCGCGGCATCGAGCACCGGCAGGCTGTCGTCGATGAATAGGGTGCGTGCCGGGACGAACGGCTCGCGCGCCTGGAGCCTCGGCCAGAACGCCGCATCCTCCTTGGGTGCATGAAATATATGGGTCGAATACACCGCATCGAAATGATCCGTCAGGCACGATTGCTGGTTCTTGATCGCGAGCGTTACGGGGTGCGCATTGGTCACGAGCACACGTCGCTTGCCGCTCGCCTTGAGCTTGCCGAGAAACTCCAGGGCGCCGGGCAGATATTCCACTCCCCGGCCGACGCATTGCAGCGCGCCGCGCTTGATGGCCGCGATGTCGAGGCCGAGCTCACCGCTCCAGTAATCGATGCAATACCACCGCATGGTGCCGCGGACCGCCTGAAATTTCGGCGCCAGCAGCCGCGAGGCGGCCGATGCGGTCAATCCATGGAGCTCGGCGTAGCGGCTGGGGACGAGTTCCTGCCAGAACCAATTGTCGAAGCGCTGATCCAGGAGCGTTCCGTCCATGTCCAAGAGAACCGTGTCGATGCTCGACCAATCGAGCCCTGCGTGTCGGAGCATTTGAGTATCATACCAACCGATGAGAGATCTCCGCCGCCTCGCCGAGGCCCTGATACCGATCGCGAGCCGCGCCGGCGCGGCCATCATGAAGGTCTACGACAGTGCCTTCGCGGTGCAGCGCAAGGACGACAACTCGCCGTTGACCTTGGCCGACCTCGACTCCCAGCGGATCATCCTGGAGGGCTTGCGGCAGCTGACGCCCGACATTCCGGTGCTGTCGGAGGAATCGGCGCACGCGCCCTGGTCCGAGAGGCGGTCGTGGCGCGAGCTCTGGGTGGTCGACCCGCTCGACGGCACTCGCGAGTTCATCAAGAGGAACGGCGAGTTCACGGTCAATATCGCGCTGGTGACCGGGCACGAGCCCGTGCTCGGAGTGGTCGCCGCGCCCGCGCTCGACGTGCTGTACTGGGGCGCAGCGGACATCGGCGCCTTCCGCAGGGACCAGCAGAACAACGTGAGCCGGATCGGCGTGGCACCGCCCGCCGCACCGCTGCGCGTGGTCGGAAGCCGCTCGCACATGAGCCCCGAAACCGCGGCGTATCTCGCCGATTTCCCCTCCCATGTCATGACGGGGGTAGGCAGCTCGCTCAAGTTCTGTCTATTGGCCGAGGGAAAAGCCGAGCTCTACCCGCGCTTCGGACCGACCTCCGAGTGGGATACGGCAGCCGGTCAGGCGTTGCTCGAGGCGGCCGGTGGGCAGGTCACGCGAATGGACGGTCATCGACTGCGTTACAATTGCCGCGAAAGCCTGATCAACGGCGATTTCGTCGCCTTCACTCATCCGAGCGTGCTGTCTCGAGCCGCCTGAACGAGCACGCCGTGTCAGGCGTGACCCACCGGTTCGCAAAACTGCAAGGTGGCATCGAGCAGGGTCGGAATGTCGAACACCACTTCGTCGTTTTCCATGGTCAGCCGCGCGACGCCGGCGGCTGCGATCAGGGCGGCGGGTACCTGAATCTGGTCGCGCTTGCGGGGCGACATCCAGGAGTGCACGCGAACGTCGCCAAATGCGCGATTGAGCGCACCCCAGCGGAGTTGTGCGGCGCGCGCAACCGGCGTGTTCATATCGGGCCGCCCCTTAGCCGCCCGCGGTGCGGTCAACAGGGTTTGGACATATTGCACCATGTCATTGGGGTCGACCTGCAGCGTCATCTCAGTATGCTTCATGCGTCCTTTATGGGGCGTGCGGCAGAGAATTCCAGGGTAAGGTCTGCGCCGTGAGCCTCGATCTCGTGGTCCTGATGGTGGGCGCCGGCAGCCTGGCCCTGGCTTATACGGCCTGGCACAGTGCTCTCGAGGCGCGCGAGGCGGCGAACCGCATTGCACGCGATGCCTGCTCGCGCGCGGTGGTGCAATTCCTCGACGATACCGTGGCCTTTGCCGGTTTCAGTCTGCGCCGCGACGTCACCGGCAGACGCCGCCTGCTTCGCACCTATACGTTCGATTACACGCCCGACGGCTTCGACCGGGCGCAGGGCTTCATCGTACTGTCGGGCGCGCGGCTGGAAGCGGTCGGGCTGGCCGGAAGTTCCTCGTGAGCCGCATCGGCAGCGTCGATCTCCATACGCATTCGAGCTGCTCGGACGGGTCGTTGGCGCCTGCCGAGCTGGTCGAGCGCGCCGTGGCGGCGGGCATCGGGCTGCTCGCCCTCACCGATCACGATACGATCGCCGGGGTCGAAACGGCTGCGGCGGCAGCGGCCCGGCTGGGCATCGGGCTGGTGCCGGGGGTCGAGCTCTCGGCCGGCTGGAGACATCAATCCATTCACATTCTCGGGCTGTGGATCGACCCGTCCTCGGCCGAGCTGCGCGATGCGCTTCGAGCGCAAGCCGAGCGGCGGCGGACGCGCATGCGCAAGATCTGCGCCTCGCTGACCCAAGCCGGACTTCCCGGCGAAGCGCTGCTGGCGGCGGTCGAGGCGAACCCCGGAGTGCCGACTCGATCGCACCTCGCCGCGGCGCTGGCCGCGGGCGGTCACGTGCACCGCGCGCAGGATGCGTTTCGCAAGTACCTGGGCCGCGGCAAGCGGGCCCACGTGGCCGCCGAGTGGCCGCCCATCGGAGCAATCGTGGCCACGATCCGCGAGGCCGGGGGCGTCGCCTCTCTCGCTCACCCCGCACGCTACACGCTTTCCTCCGGCGCACGCCGCAAGCTCGTGGCCGAATTCGCCGCCGCGGGCGGCGCGGCCCTGGAAATCGTCACAGGTGCCAACGGCGCGCAGCACGCGGACGCGAATGCCGCCCTCGCCCGGCAATTCGGCCTGCGCGGATCGCTCGGCTCGGACTTCCACGATCCGCAACTCGCTTGGAATCCTCTGGGCCGGTTGGCTAAGCTACCCGATGGCATCGACCCGGTTTGGCGCGACCGTATACCTCCAGAGTCATAAAAAAGCTGCGACCCGTGAGCGAAGACGACACCAAAGTCAATACCGACTTGTTCAAGAACATCGAACGGCTGCGCCAACTTCGAATCGAGCATAGGGACCTGGACGACGTGATTTCCCGGCTGTCGATGGATTTCAAGGTGGACGAGCTGCAAATGAAACGGCTGAAAAAGCGCAAGCTCATGCTCAAGGATCAGATCGCACGCCTGGAGAGTCAGCTCATCCCGGACTTGAACGCATGATCGAAGGGCTCTTGCTGCGTCTGCAGGCCTTCTTCGACATCCTGTTCACGCGCAATGTCCTGACGGAGCTCGGGGCGCTGGCCGTATGCCTGGCGCTCGGCTGGCTCGCAACGGTGCTGTTGCGCAATCGTCAACCGGTCCGTCCGTCGATGCCCGCGGCCCTCTGGAGCGGCGATCTCCTGGCGCACGTGGCGGTGGTGACGCTGCCCGCGGTGGTGGTGCTGGGTTTCGTGTTGCTGGCGCGCGGCATTCTGTTCAGCGCGCATTTCGATGTGACCATCATGGATGCGGCGGTCCGGCTGGAGGGCGCGTATATCGTGATCCGCGCCGGCGTGCTGCTGTTCGCGGTCAGCCTGGGCAACAAGTCCTGGATGCGGCACATCGAGCTGCGGGTGGCCCTCGCCATCTGGCTGGTATTCGCGGCCGACTACCTCGGCTGGCTCGATCCCATCATCAGCGTGCTCGACAGCATCGGCATCGTATCCGGCAAGAGCCGCGTCACGGTGTGGTCGGTGCTCAAGCTGCTGTTTACGTTGACGTTGTTCGTGCTGGTGGCCGCCTGGGTAAGCCGCTGGATCGACCGCCGCCTGAAGCGGCTGTCGAGCCTTGCGCCGTCGACCCGGATCGGGCTCGCCAAATCCGCCAATGCTTTCCTGATCGGCCTCAGCATCCTGATGGGGTTGAACACCGCGGGCGTCGACCTCACCGCCTTGACGGTGCTGACGGGCGCCATCGGCTTGGGGCTGGGCTTCGGCCTGCAGTCGATCGCCTCCAATTTCGTCTCGGGCTTCGTGCTGCTGATGGATCGCTCGATCAAGCCCGGCGACGTCATCAGCCTGTCGGGACAGAGCGGCACCAGCACGGAGAACTTCGGGTGGGTCCAGGAGCTGCGCGGCCGCTATGTCGTGGTCCGCGACCGGGACGGCATCGAGATGCTGGTGCCGAATCAACAGCTGATCTCGAGCTCCGTGATCAACTGGAGCTACACCGACCCGAGGATCCGGCTGAAGCTGCCGGTCCGCGTCAGCTATCAGGACGATCCGGAACTCGCGTTGCGGATTCTGCTCATCGCCTGCGAGGGACAGCGGCGCGTCCTCAGGGATCCGCCGCCGGTGTCGCGCCTGATGCAATTCGGGGATCACGGCATCGAGCTCGAGCTGCGATTCTGGATCTCGGACCCGCAGGAGGGCGTGAACAACGTGCGCTCCGAGGTGAATCGCACCATCTGGGCGCTGTTCAAGGAGAACAAGATCACCATCCCGGTGGCTCAGCGCGAGATTCATTTCCACGGTGCGCGCATCGAGCTCGATTGACGGAGCCATCCCGGTGCCGCTCGAGATTTCAACGCACGTAGCCATTCCCGACGAAGAGCTGGAGTGGAAATTCATCCGCTCCCCCGGCCCCGGGGGCCAGAACGTCAACAAGGTGGCGAGCGCCGCGCAGCTGCGATTTCTGCTGCCGCGAAACACGAGCCTGCCCGTCTCCGCCAAGCAGCGGCTCAGGCGCATGGCCGGACAGAAGCTGGTCGATGACGGCTCCATCCTCATTACCGCCCGCGACACGCGCAGCCAGGAGCAGAACCGCCGCGCCGCGCTGCAACGGCTGGCGGAGCTGATCCGCGCCGCGCTCGTCGAGCCGAAGGTTCGCAAGAAGACCCGCCCGACCCGCGCCTCGAAGGAGCGGCGCATCGAGGCGAAGAGGCGGCGCTCGAGCACCAAACGAGACCGCGGCGGCGCGTGGGATTAAGCCACGCCCGGCGACCTTACTGACCGAGGGTGACCTGCAGAATGTCGTGACGCAGCTGCTCGGACAGCACCATCTGGGCATCCGCCGCCACGCCGAGCAACGGCTCGCCGAAGGACAGCGTGTGGTTCTCGGCGGTCGCGATGACGCCGCGGCGGCCGAGCAGCTCGATGAAGCTGCGGAACAGATTCTTGTCGAAAAACTCGGGCGAATCCAGACCGTACAGAATCGACATGCGCTGCGCCATGAGGTGGCAGCGTTCCTCGAGCGCTTCCTGCGTAATGCTCCCGGAGCCCGCTTGCAGCAGCAGTGCAATCACCAGGTAATAGCGCTCGAGCGTCTGAATGGTGGCTTCCGCGAGCAGCGCGAGTTGGATGGCCTCGAGCGAGGTCGGCGAAGGTCTGTACCATTCGCTCCGGTCCTCATTCGGCTGCAGCAGATCGGAGCGGGCCATGGCATCGAGGAGCGAGAGGGTCACCGTACCGATCGCTTCCTCCGGCCAGCGCAGCGCCAGCTCCGACCGGATGTAGGGATACACCCGCCAGGCGAGGCGCTGAATATCCACCGTGCGCATCCGCGCGTTGCTCACGAAGCAGCAGGCGATGAGCGAGGGCATCGCGAACAGATGCAGGATGTTGTTGCGGTAGTAGGTGGCGAGCACTGCGCGCTCGGCGGTCATGCGCATGATGTCGCCCAGGGGATGCGCCTGGCGCTCGAGCATGCCCATCGATTCCGCGTAGCGCGTCATCTGCTCCGCACTGTCGGCGGTGACCGTGACCAGCGGCGCGTACGGCGCATCGCGCAACAGCCGCTGATACAGCTCGAGCTGGCGTTTGAGATCGGCCTCGAGCAGCGCCTGGCGCGGCGTCGCGAGCACCGCCATGGACACGAGGTTGATGGGCGTCACCGCCGCCGCGGCATTGATGCCGATCGCGATCTGCGATGCAAGCGCGCTCGTCGCCTCGGCGACCCACCCCGGGGGCGATTCCTCCGCACCGGCGGCTGGCGCGCCGCGCCAGGTCGGGTGGTAGCTGTCCAGCAATTCGTCGAGCTTGATGGGTTCGCCGAGATTGACGTGCACCTTGCCGAATCTGCTTCGCAACACCGATAGCGCTTTGATCACCCCAAGCACGCTTTCCTTCTCCTTCGGGCGCCCCGACAGCTCACCGATGTAGGTGCGGCCCTCGACGATGCGCTCGTAGCCGAAGTACACCGGCATGAACACCACCGGCCGATTCGGCTCGCGCATGTAGCTGCGCACGGTCATCGAAAGCATGCCGGTGCGCGGCGGCTGCAGGCGGCCGGTGCGGCTGCGCCCTCCTTCGATGAAATATTCGAGAGGATGACCGCGCGCCATCATGAATCCCAGATATTTGGTGAATACGGCGGCGTAAAGCGCCTGTCCCTTGAAGCTCCTGCGCAGGAAGAATGCGCCGCCCTTGCGCAGGAAGCGCCCGATCACGGGCATGTTGAGATTCACGCCCGCGGCGACGTGCGGTACGGCGAACCCCTTGCGATAGATCACGTAGGACAGCAGCAGATAGTCCATGTGGCTGCGATGGCAGGGCACGTAGATGATCTCGGCGCCGTCGCCGATCTCCTCGAGTTTTTCGACGTGCACGAACTCCACGCCGTCGTACAGGCGCGTCCAGACCCAGCTCAGGGCGGAGGACATGAACGTGACGAAGGGCTGGGAATAGTTGGCCGCGATCTCCAGCGCATGGGACCGGGCGGTCATGAGCACCGCGCGGCGCGAGGCCCTGCGCTTCAGGCCGCGGCGGCCGCGGCCGCGCGCCGCGGCCGCCAGCTCGCGTCGAGCCTGCATTTCCCGGCGCACGGCGTGGCGAACCATCTGGGTCCTCAAGATGTGCGCGACCATGGTCCGGCGGTGCGACAGGTCCGGACCGATGGTGGATGCGCGCTGCGCTCGGAACACCGCGCGCAGCGCGCGCAACAGCCGGCGCACCGCACGCGACGAAGGCAGGCCTGCGAGGGCCTCGCGCAGCCCGACCGGCTCGCCGAAGTAGACGACCGTGTTGCGGCCGTTGATGAGCACGTTGAGTATCTTTCGAAAGCGCCCCACGAGAACCCAGTCCTCGGTGAAGAGCAGCCGCCAGAGACTCTGCTCTTTCTGCGGAGCGCGCCCCCAATAGATCGCAACCGGGACGAGATCCACGTCGAAATCCGGATCGGCCGACGTCGACTCCACCAGTTGCACCAAATAGCGCGGAGCCCGTGAACGGGCGCGAAGTCCGCGAAACGGCGTCAGGCGCTGAAGCGCGAAGCAGCGGTCCGGACGCGGCATGTGGAGCCCGGCGCAGGCGTTTTGGAGGACGGCGAGATCGACCTGGCTCTCGTTCTCGAGCACGTAGCACACCGGGCGCGGCCGGGCGGCGAGAGTCTCCGCGATGTCGCCGGGCTTGATGGTCACCTTGACCCACCGTCCGAGCATCGTGCGCACGAGCCAACGCCAGGCTCTGACCAAGCCGCGAATGGGATTCATGGGCCCGGGGCTCGCGCGTTCGTTTAAGGCGAGGCGTCGCCGCGCTCTTGAGCGTCGACTGCGCGCCGGGTCTGGTCGGCCTGGCTGTCGACCGTCTGCTGAACCGCGCGCGCCTTGTCCATCTGTTGAGTCAGCGGGTCGAACACGGTCTTGTGGGGCGGTGCGGCAGGTGGTTCGGGATCTTTGGCGGACGAGCATCCCGGAATGAACAAAACCGCCAGCAACAGAGTCCAAGCACCGAGTGCGCCCATTTGCTACCTCGTAACCACCGGTCCGCGTAGCCCGTGAGTGTACAATTCCCCGGTACCTACAGTCACTCGGAGTAGTTGCATGGTGCGTATCGTCGCGATGCCCATGGTGATGGCGATAGTGATCAGCGGATTCACGGCCGCGGGGTGGGCCCGCGCGGCCGGCGCGGGCGTCGATATCGATACCGCCGCGACCCTTTATCTGGCCGCCGAGATCCGCCAGCAAGTGCGGGCGTCGCTGGGCCAGATGCCCGGCCAGATCCGCAAGATGTTCGAGCACGACTCGACCGCGAAGCTTTCCGACGATGAGGTCGCCGCCATCACCAAGGCGGCCGAGCGCGGCTTCCGCATCGACGTATTCGAGGCGCCGGCGCTCAGCGCGCTCGCGCAGCATCTGGACCCCGCGACGGTCGCGAAGACGGAGGCTTTCCTGGCAAGCGATCTGGGCAAGCGGATGGTGGCCGACGATGTCGCGTCGGCGACCATGGGCCAGGAAAACATCGACAAGGTCATGAACGGGGAGCTCACGGCTCCCTCGAACCCGAAGCGCGACGCGGTCTTCGAGAAAATCGAGAAAGCAGCGCATTCGACCCAATCGACGGTGGACATCTTTCTGGGCATGGGGGAGGCGGTCGCGGTCGGCACGGCCATCGGCTCCGGCCTGGATCGAGCCGGCGTCGCCGAGCGGGCCAAGCGCTCCGGCGAGGCGGGACGCGCTGAGCTGGAAAACGGCATGCGCGTGCCGATGCGCCGCTTCCTTGCGTACTCCTATCGGGACCTGAGCGACTCGGATCTCAAGCAGTTGCTGTCGTTCCTCGAGTCCCACGCCGGCGCGCGCTACGTGGCCGCTTACAACGCATCCATGGGCGCCGGATTCGACGCGATGGGACAGCGCACCGGCGAACGGCTGGGCGAAAGCCTGCGCGAGCTCGCCCAGGCCAAGCTCGACCGGCCGGTCAGGGAGTCCCCGTCGGCGGACTCACCCGCGCCGGACGCGCCGCCGCCCGCGATCGCCGCTCCGCCGGCGCCGCAGACTCACTGAAGCTCGGCGATGAACGACTTCAGCAAGGAGCAGATCGCTTCGATTCGCTCCTCGAGCCGGTGATCGGAGTTCAGCACATGCAGCGCTGCGTGATGCTCGTGCGCCCAGCGAATGCTGTTTTCCACCGGCACGATGTCGTCGTGCCAGCCATGCACGATGGCGGTCGGACACGGCACGTCGCGCGGCGTGTAGGACTCGAAACCCGGCATATAGAACGCCGGCGCCATTAGAAACAGGCC
This sequence comes from Steroidobacteraceae bacterium, assembly GCA_036272515.1. Classification (GTDB taxonomy): domain Bacteria; phylum Pseudomonadota; class Gammaproteobacteria; order Steroidobacterales; family Steroidobacteraceae; genus Bog-1198. The sequence continues at coordinate 99,422 of DATAYO010000088.1, forward strand.
TCGCGGCCGCAGCCGGACGGCTGCCGCGGCGGACACATGACCACCCAGGCTCGAACCTACCAGCAGGAGGGGCGTTTGAATCCTGGCTGCGGTCGTGACGAGTTTCTCGACCCGCTCCATCGGATCATCGATCCCGCGGTAGTCCACCGACTCGACCCCAAGCCCCAAATCTCTCGCCAGGGCCGCCATGGCGGTGATTTTCCGGCCCCAGGGACCGCTCTCCTTACCGTGCGAGAAGATCACCGTAAGCGACATAACGTCTCACCTCTGCTGCTTAATGTTAAAGAATAGGGGCCTCGCCGCCGTTACACCGGTCATGGCTCTGGAGGAAGAACCGGCGGAGTCGCGGCAGGAGTTGCACCGCGCGATCGACTGCCTCGCGGGAAGCGCCGACCTCAAAGACGTCCCCCTGGCCGCGCTGTGGGCGCTCGCGGACGGAGCCGTCCACTTCTCGCTTCCGGCCGGTTATGTGCTGTTCGAATCCGGTTCGACACCGGACGGAGTATATCTGCTGGCGAACGGCCGGCTCGCCGTACGCTTGCCGGGCTACGCAGAGTTCACCGCCGAGGTCGAGCGCGGCGAGCTGGTCGGCGAGGCCGGGTGGCTGCTCTCGGAGCCGCACAGCGCGACGGTGAGCGCCCTGCGCGATTCGGAGATCCTGATGCTGCCGCACGCGGTGCTCGAAGCGGTGGCGGTGAAATTCAGCCAGCTCCCGCTCGCCATCGCCCGATTGAGCGCCCGGCGATTACGCCGCAGCAACAGCGGCGCCGGCCGCCCGTCGCGGGCGCGGGTATTCGCCCTGGTGCCGAACAGCGACGAAGTCGACGCCATCGAGTTCGCGGCCCGATGGGTGGAGGAGCTGGCCCGAGCCGGCCGAGCCGAGCTGGTGTGGGATGTTCGGGCCGGCATGCATACCTCGGAGTGGTTCAGCCGGCTCGAGGAATCCAACGATTACGTGGTGTACGTGGCCGATTCCGCGGACACCGGCTGGACCCGGCTGTGTTGCCGGCAAGCCGACGTGATTCTGGCGCTGGCGCACGCGGATTCGGAGGCGCGCGGCTGGCCGCAAAGTATCGCGGACGCCGCGGCGCGCGGCGGCACGCGCATCGAGCTCGCCCTCCGGCACCCCTCGAGGCTGATCGGGGGCGCCGCGGGGCGCTGGCTGCCGACCCTCGCGGCGGTGCTTCATCACCACATCGTCGATGCTTCAGACCTCGCGCGGCTCACGCGCCTCATGACCCGCCGCGGCCTGGGGCTCGTGCTGTCGGGTGGGGGCGCCCGCGGCTTTGCTCATCTCGGCGTCATCCGCGCGCTGCGCGAGGCGCGCGTGCCGCTGGACTTCGTCGCCGGGGTCAGTATCGGGGCGATCATCTCCGCCGGCGTCGCGATGGGCTGGAGCGACGCGGAGATGATGGTGCGCTACCGGCGAAGCTTCGTCGACACCAATCCGGTGAACGATTACGCCTTCCCGCTGGTCGCCCTCACCCGCGGCCGCAAGGTTTCGCGGCTGCTGGAGCGCGAATACGGCGAGACGCGCATCGAGGATTTGCCGGTGCCGTACTTTTGCGTGAGCGCCAGTCTCACGACCGGACGCGCGCTCGAGCACCGGCAGGGTGTTCTGTCCCGCGCGCTGCGCGCGTCGGTGGCGATTCCGGGGGTCATGCCGCCGGTGTTCGAGGGCGACGAGGTGCTGGTCGACGGTGCGGCCATCAACAACTTACCCGTGGATCTCATGCGCCGTCACGCGCCCGGCTACGTGCTCGGCTGCGACGCGGGCGCCGACCGCAGCTTCTGCGTCGACCTCGCTCGGGGCGAAAGCCCTCCGCTGTGGCGATTCTTCGCGCGGGGCCGCGGCGGCAGGCGGCGCATCAATATCTTCCAGGTTCTCATGCATGCCGGGATGGTGAACAGCGTGGCAACCGCGCTCGCGCAGCGCTCGTTCGCCGATTCCATCCTCAAACCGCCGCTCTCGAGCATCGACCTGCTGAGCTGGCGCTCGTTCGATCGCGCGATCGAGGCGGGCTATCGCTACGCCCGGCAGGCGCTCGACGAGCTGCCGGACGTTCCGAGACTCGCGGCAGCGCCTCTCGAGGACGCGGCGCGGCCGGAAAGTTCCTTGAACGCCGAGCTCGATCGGCGGCTCGCCCTCAGGGCGGCTCGAGCTGGGTAGCCAGCTTATCCACCCAATCGAGCTCCTCGGGACAGAATTCGGCGAGGGTCGCACGGGTGAGACTCGCCGGCTGCACCTTGCTGCCGGAGGCGGAGTGAGATATGCGGTAGCCGTGAAACTGTCGGGGGCGCGCGGCCGCGAACCCGATCATGAAATGGAATTCCCCGGGTGCGCCCGAGCGCCGGTCGCACACGACGTAGAAGGATTCCTCGCGCCGCCGCGTGCCGAACGCCCCGGACTCGTACAGCTCCTCGAAGAAGCTGCGCACCTGGGCGGTGACGAGCTGCGCGACCTCCGGTCCGGGTTCGGCCGCGATCACCCAGCGCGTACCGCGTTCGATCGAGCCCACGATCAATAGCGCGAGCCGGCGCGCGGCCAGATTCTGCCAGTCCTGCGTCACCGCCGAGCCCGCCGCCAGCGTACGCGGCTTGGCGCCGATGCGGCCGACGGAGCGCACCGCTTGCAACGTGTTGACGCCGCGGAGCAAGAGGCGCATGCGCCGGTCCTCCGGAACCAGGCAAACCGGACGGTATCCGGGCCGCAGCACCGGCTCATCCGCGCGCGGCTCGCCCCAGACCGGATGGGTCTGGTCGCTCCGCGCGAGCATTCCGGCGACCGCTCCGCAGGGCGCGAACGACTCGAAGTGTCCGCGCAGCTTGTCGTGAGCGAGGATGCGCGGAAAATACATGATCGCGTTCTCGCTGCGGAGGGGGAACTCGCGCAGCGCATACAGCGCATCGTCCGCCGTGTGCCACGCGTAAGGCGGGTCGACCACCAGCAGCGCCCCGCGCTCCTTGCAGTAGCGCTCCGCGACCAATAGAACCGCAAGGCCCACATCCTCGGTCCGCGACGGTGGCGGCACGCACAAGACACTGAAGTGGTCGCACTCCTCGAGTGCGAACAGCCCCGTTCGCTCGATCCTCGAGCCGATCAGGTCGTAGTCGGTGAGCGGCGCGCCGTCGTCGCCGTCCGAATTCGAGCAGACATAGCCCGCGCCGCCGCCGGCCTCCGCCGTGCAATCCGGGCGCCGCGCGGGCAACGGGCCGCGTATTTGCACGAGCTCCGATTCGGACAGGACGTCGGCCACATGACGCTCGTCACCCGGCGTCATCGCGAGCTTGAGGAATATTTCCTGGTCGTCGACGTGGCTCCCGCCTTGCATCCGCACGCGCTGCACCGTGAGATTGAAGCGCATGGTGTCGATCGCCGGGATATTGTCGTAGTCGATGCTCGCGCGCAGGAATTCCCGCGTTCCGGGGCTCGCCGCCATGAGCGTCAGCGCAGCATCGCCTCCGCGCAAGGTGAGAGTGGGCGCACGCGCGCCGTTGACGACCCGCACGATCAGCGCTTCGCCGCCGCCGTTGTCGAAGAATTGCTCGACCGCATACGACAGCCGGCTCGGTTGCCAAAGGCCGCCGAACATGTGCTGAAACTCGGCGAAATTCTTGATGAGCACCGGCCGGTTGATCGGGCCGCGAAGCGTCCGCCCCACGAACGCGGTGCGTGCCGTGGCCAATCGCCCGATTGTCTGGTCAGGACCTCGTTCTTCTTGTACCCGCAGGCCCTGGGTGCTCGGCGTCACCACATATCATCCTTATTGCGACCGCCGCTACTTTAGCATACCGGGCGGGATATCCTTGATCGAGCCGGCGGTGCCCGGTGGGGCTTCGGCGGGAAACGTCGTGCCGGCGCGTTCGCGCGCCCGCCGCTCCTCTTCCGCCCGCGCCTCCTCCACCTCCGCTTTCTTGCGCTCGATTTCGCCGAGCATGACCTTCATCCACTCACTCGTCATCGGCATCCTCGGAATCCGGGCGCACGATGCCATTGATCACCGCGATCGTCTGCGGATGATAGAAAGGCTTCGCCAGCGCGTAGACCCGCCTGGCCTGTGTGGCGCCGGCGGAGGATTTCATGAGCTCGGTGTACAGCGGTGCGATCAGCGAGATACGGCCGGTCGACTGCAGGTATTCCTCGAGGCGCTGAAGCCCCGGCTGATAGTCATTGCGGATCACCAGGAGAAACCAGCCGCTCGCCACCTGCGCGTTCGTCGTACGCGTGAAGCCGAAGGCCTCATCGAGGTCGGCCAGCTGGTCGCGGCGGAGCACCGCGGGCATTCCCTCGAGGAAGTACGTCCACTGCGGCGTCTGCCATGCGCGGGCATCGATCTTCCTGGCGGGTATCTTGCCGGCGAGCCACGCGCTTCGGGCCGCATCGACCGGGTCGAACGCGGCTGTCGACGGCAGCAGCGCATCGGCGGGGATTCCGATCGAGCTTACCCAGACGGCCGCCTGGTCGGGGCTCACGATGCCCGGATAGCGGGCGAGCAGGTTCTCCTTGAGGTAGGCAAGGAACTGGTCGCTGTCGACGCTTTTGAAGGAGAAGTGGTCGAAATACCCGCGCAAAAAGGCATCGAAGCGCTCGCGGCCGAATTTGCCGTCGAGATATGCGAAGAACAGGCCGGCCTTCTCGAAGGCCGCGCTGCGCGAGCGATTGCCCGGGTCGCGGCCGCGAAGGTCGGCAGCGAGGACCTGATCAGCTGCGCTCTGTGCGGCAAGATCCGCTTTTAGTCCGCGCACCGCGAACCAGCTGTCGGCGTCGGCACGCTCGCTGCCGAAGACCTGCTCCATCAGACGGTCACGCATGTGACGGACGAGCCCCTCGTTGATCCAGGCGTCGCGCCAGCTGGCGACGCTCACCATCCCCCCCGCCCAGGCCTGTGCCAGAGCCTGTGCCGCGACCGCTTCCTGGCTGCGGTCCGAAGTCACTGCCGTCGGTGAGATGAACGCGGCGTGCGGATTGCCGGCTTCCAGGATGGGAAAACTCGGAGGCATCACCACCACATCGTAGCGCTCGAAGCGGTACGATCCGAACAGCGATTCAGCCGCTTTGAGCAAGGCCCCGGAATCGTCGAACTCCTTGGTCGCCTCCGCCAGCAACGGCTTCTCCGCATAGACCCCGGTGCGGGGGCCGGTCTCCTTGAAGCGCAGATCGCCGACCGCCAGCGCCATCTGGCAGGAAGGAATGGGGTCCTGCATGACGAAGACGTACTCGCCGTTGTGCTTGACCTTGGGATCGTTCTTGGCGCTCATCACGGCGAGCACTTCGCTGTCGGTATGGATGAGGGCGGCAAACGCCGCGCGTACTTGCGGAGTGTCTTGCAGGGGAATCCAGCTGCGGGCGCCGATCGGAGAGGACAAGGTGTACATGAAGGGCTGGCGCTTGCCCGCGGTTTGCTTGTCGGTGAGCCAATGCAAGCCGGAAGCCGTGGGCGAAGTCACGTAATCGATCTTGATCACCTCGGTCGACTTCTTCGTGGGCGGCAGGTCGATCACCAAGGGGCTACCGAGCACCGGGTCGGCTTTCTCCAGGTGAAACGGCCGGCTGACCCACGTCGTCTCGCTCTTGGAGAGCGCGCCCAGCACGTGCGCGGCTTTCTCGTTTACGTCACGCACGTCGATGTCGCGGGTATCGAGCACCAGCTGAGTCGCGGCCGGATCGAGGCGCTTGACTTCGAGAGCGACGACGCCGAACAGCACCTTGTTGTGGAAATCCACCCGCAGGTTCAAATCGATATGGGTCACCCTGAACTGGTCGGTATTCGCGAACGAGTGGTAGTCCAGGCCCGGCTGGATCGGGGCAAGATCCGCCCCGGGGGCGGCGACCGCCGCGGCGGCAGCCGATGCGAACGCGGCGAGAATCGTTGCCGCCGGGATTGACCTCATGATGATCGGGTCGTATGCGCTAGAGGGTGCCGGTGGAGGGCGGTGCGCCGGCAGCCGACCTCGGCGCCGCGGCGGCAGCCGCGCTCGCCCCCGCGCCGCCCGCCGCGCCCGTTCCCGCGCCGCCCGCCGTGCCCGTTCCCGCGCCGCCCGCCGTGCCCGTCCCCGCGCCGCCCGCCGCGCTCGCCGGCGTCGCCGCGGGGGATCTATCGACCTTGCCGCTGATCATCTCGTTGTAGGTCTTTTCGTCCACGAGCAGTCCGCTCTTTCCGTCCCAGTTAGACCCCGTGGGAACCGTATTTTCCACCAGCAGCGACTTCGAGAGCACCTCGTCGAGCCCTCCCGTGGCACCGGTCACCGGGACCGGCACGGCCCGCGGGGTATGCGCGAGATCGCCGACACGCTGCCAGTCGATGTCCTTGTCCTGGCCTTCGATCCGATGGCCGATTTTCGCGCGCTGCTTGGGATTCATGAGATTGGTAAGCAGGCGCTTGCGATTCTTGTTCCAATCGCGCGAGTCGTCTTCCATCACCGCGTAGGCCTGGAGGTAGAGCGCTCCGTCGCGCCAGCCGAACAGATAGGGCTGATCGACCACCGTGACCTTGGTCCCGATCGGGATCATGTCGAAGAACTCCGCGATGTCCTCGGGATACAGCCGCATGCAGCCGTGGCTCGTGCGCATGCCCACGCCATACGGCTTGTTGGTGCCGTGAATCAGGTAGCTCGGCCAGCTCAACCGAAACGCGTACGCACCGAGCGGATTGTCGGGCCCGGCGGGCACGACCGCGGGCAGTTTGTCGCCGTCTTCCGCATGCTCCTTGCGCACCGAGGCCGGCACCACCCACACCGGGTCCTTCTCGCGGGCGACGATCCGGGTCGTGCCCTCCGGGGTCCTCCAGCCCACTCGACCGATGCCAATGGGATGGGTGTAGACGACCTGAGGCTCGCCCTTTTTGTGCGACGGGTAATAGAAGATGCGCATCGCGGCCAGGTTCACCACCACTCCCTCGTGGGGAGCGGCGGGCAACACGAACTGCGTGGGGACGATGACCTCGCGGCCGACCCCCGGAATCCAAGGATCGACGCCGGGATTCGCCACCACCAGCTCGTCGTAGCCCACATCGAAACGGCGTGCGATGTCCGACAGGGTGTCGTCCGTGCCGATCGTGGTCTTCTGCACATAGCCCACGATGTCACCGCCCTCCGGAGTCAATTCGAAGCGGTCGGTCGCGGACGGCTTCGGCAGCTGTGGAGCGACCGCAGCGGCCGGGGGTGGCGGAGCCGGGGGCGGCGGCCGTGCAGTCTTGAACAGTGAGCAACCGGCGGCGCTCAGGCCGAGAACGAGGACCCACGCAAGGCGCCCCCTGGAAAGATTCGCGAGTTTGGCAATCATGGAGACCCTATCTACAGCAAAGTCGGCCGGTCAGGCAATTGGTTGCCGGCTGCGGACGCGCGCGGCGCCCCGGCGGGGAAGTGCCGCGCCAGCAATGCCGCGACGGCGTCGACCCCGGCGATCGCCCCCGCCTCGAATCGGCCGGCACGAAAATGCTCCTCCATCATCCGGCAGACCGCGTCCCATTCAGCCTGCCCGACGCGGCTCGCGACGCCCCGATCGGCGACGATCTCGACACTGCGATCGGCAATCTGCACATAGATCAGCACGCCGTTGTTTGCCTCGGTGTCCCACACGTGCAGCTGCGCGAACACCTCGAGCGCCCGCTGCCGCGGAGTCAGGTCGGCAAGGACGTGGAGCGGTGTCAGCGCGGTCTCGATCGCGAAGCGAATTTCCCCGCCGTGCGCTCGTTCCGCACGCCCGATGGCGGCTTCGATGGCATCCAGGGTGCGCCGGGGAAACTTGAGCCGCGTGCGCCAATGCGTCGCCGCAACATGCCGCACCAGGCGTCCGAGGTCCATCACCAACTCCCCGAGGCGCCGCCGCCCCCGAAGCCGCCACCGCCGCCGCTGAAGCCGCCACCGCCACCGCCCCCGAAACCGCCGCGCCCCGCCCCGAAACCGGCTCCGAGCCCGGCGCCGAAGCCGCCGCCCCACCCCCGACCGCCGGCCGACCAGCCGCGCGTCCCGCCGAGGAGCAACGCAAACAGGAACGCGAGTATCCCGACGCCAAGACCCAACGCCAGCAGATGGCCCGTGAGCCATACGATGCCGCCGGCGACGGCGCCGGTGGCGACCGAGCCCAGCAGGCGGCCGAACATCGCGCGCAGCACGCCGCTCGCGATCACGACGGCGAACAGCGCCAGGGGCAGCACGTTCATCAGGCCGTTGCGCGGGTGCTGCCATCGCCGGTCGGGCTCGGGCAAGGGCTCGCCGTTGACCACGGCGATCATCTGGCCGACGCCGGCCTCGACCCCGCCGTCGTAATCCCCGAGCTTGAAGTGCGGCTTGATGGTCTCGTCCAGGATCCGGTTGGCGATCGCATCGGGAAGCGCTCCCTCCAGGCCGTAGCCCACCTCGATGCGCACGCGCCGATCGTCCTTCGCCACGATCAATATCGCCCCGTCGTCGACTCCCTTGCGCCCGAGCTTCCACTGATCCGCGACGCGAATGCCGTATTGCTCGATGTCCTCGGGCTGGGTCGTGGGAACGATGAGCACCGCGATCTGGCTGCCCTTCCTGGCCTCCAGGTCCTTGAGTTCGCTCTCGACGCGATTGACCGCGGCGCCGGACAGGGTCCCGGTGAGATCGATGACCCGGGAGGTGAGCGCGGGAACGGCGACCTCCCCGCGCGCGAGGAGTGCGGCGAGGCAGAGGCACGCCGCCGCGGCGGCTCCAACGGCGGCGGCTCTCCTTGAGCGACCGCTCACTTCGGCGGCGGCGCCGCGTTCGAGAAGTCCACCGTCGGGGGCTTGGCGACGGCTGCCTCGTTCTGCACGGTGAAATTGGATTTGGGCTTGTAGCCGAACATCATGGCGGTGAGGTTCGCGGGGAACGTGCGCACGGTGACGTTGTAATTCTGCACCGCCTGGATGTAGCGGTTGCGCGCGACGGTGATGCGGTTTTCGGTGCCCTCCAGCTGCGCCTGCAGATCGCGGAAATTCTGGTCGGATTTGAGCTGCGGGTAATTTTCCACCACCGTCATCAGGTGCGATAGCGCGTTCGACAGCTCGCCCTGTGCCGCCTGGAATTTGGCGAGCGCCTGCGGATCGTTGACCAGCTCGGGCGTGGCCTGGATGGACCCGACCTTGGCGCGCGCTTCGGTCACACCGAGAAGCACCTGCTGCTCCTGCGCGGCGTATCCCTTCACGGTGTTGACCAGATTCGGAATCAGATCGGCTCTGCGCTGGTACTGGTTGATGACCTCCGACCAGGCCGATTTCACCTGTTCGTCCTGAGTCTGAAGGTTGTTGTACCCGCAGCCCGACGACAGGACGGCGATGATGATAGCGAGGGCGAATACCCCGGTCCTCGAGACGGATAGGCGCATTTAATATCCCCTTCAGTCCCTCGACGAGGGGACTCGACGGGTGAGTCTACCACCGGCAAAAAAAAGCCCCGAGTCTTGAGCTCAGGGCGGAGATGCGGACTTCAGTGAAGGGAAGTAAAGCCCGCTAGGGGATCGAAGGTCAATGCAGCTGGTGCCACTGGAGCACTTGGATGTCCATTTCCTCCAGATCGAAGCTCCTCGCCAGCATACGCGCGATCTCGCGGCTGCCCTGCAAGGTTCCCTGGGTTCCCAGCAATTCGACGACGCCGCGATACTCGCTGTACTCGATGGCGCCGTCCGACTGCGCAATGAAGTGGGTATAGTATTTAGCGCTCATGGGTGGGAAGCTTAGTGACAATAGTCGGGCCGATTCTGTGAACGGCGGCTCAAACATTTGCCCTTGGCCTGGAACCGCTTCACGTCCCTAGCAAGACGGCAAATCTATTGCATCGTGTCAAGGTATAGAGCACCCACCCGGCCCGGCTCCAAGTACATCACCCCCGAGGGCGCCAAGCGGCTGAGGGACGAGCTGCATGTGCTCTGGCACGAGGAGCGCCCGCGCGTGACCGCGGCGGTGGCGGCCGCCGCTGCGCAAGGGGACCGCTCCGAGAACGCCGAATACACCTATGGCAAGAAGCGTCTGCACGAGATCGACCGCCGCGTGCGCTTCCTGCGCAAGCGGCTGGAGGGCATGACCGAGGTAGACGTTGAGGCCGCGGGGGCGCGCCGCGTCGCCGACCGGGTCTACTTCGGCGCCTGGGTTCAGCTCGAAAGCGGCCAGGGCACCCTGTCCTGGTACCGGGTGGTGGGACCGGACGAGTTCGACATGGCGCACGATTACATCAGCATGGATTCGCCGCTCGGCTCGAGCCTCATCGGCAAGCGGCTGGATGACGAGGTGATGGTGGCTCTGCCGGCCGGCAGCGAGACATTCACGGTGATCGCGATCCGCTACGGGCCGCGCCCTTGAGAGCGGCGGGCCCCGTGCTCGAGGCCCGCCCCTGCTCCATCAAACCACGCGGATGTTCTTGAACTGCCAGGGATCCGACGTGTCGAGGTCCTCGGCGAACAGCTCGCCGCGCTGATACAGCGGCGTCCAATCGGTGTATTGCCCTACGACGTTGCCGAGATAGGGCATACAGACATCGAGCGGCCGCCGATAATCCATCTCGTCCGGCTCGACGATGCCGCGCCGCGGGTTCTCCATTGCCCAGATCATGCCGGCGAGTACCGCAGCCGTGACCTGGAGGCTGGTGGCGCTGTTGTACGGCACCCGCTTACGAGCCTCCTCGATGGACAGCTGAGATCCATACCAGTAGGCGTTGCTCCGATGTCCCGCCAGGAGCACGCCCAGTTCGTCGATGCCGCCCGTGATGTCGTCCAGCATGATCCGCTTGGAGTCCTGCAGGTGCCAGTTGCGCCCCGCGAACTCGTGCACCGACAACACCGCGTTGTCGCTCGGGTGATAGGCGTAGTGCGTGGTTGGGCGATAGACCGCGCGTCCCGCCTCGGTCACGGTGAAGTAATCCGCCAGCGAAACCGCCTCGGAGTGGGTGATGAGAAACGCGTGGAACGGCCCCGCCTTCGGGGTCCAGGTGCGCACGCGGGTGCTCGCACCGGGGCGATTGAGGTAGATGGCGCAGCGCGATCCCTGCTCGTGCCGTCCGCCGTCGGCCGGGAAGTGCTTTTCGTGCGTACCCCAGCCAAGCTCTGCCGGCTGCGCGCCCTCGCTCACGAAGCCGTCCACCGACCAGGTATTCACGAACTCGTTCAGTCGCTTCGGGTCCTTGCTGACCTGCGTGTCGCGCTCGGCCACGTGAATGACCTTGATACCGAGCGTTTGCGCGAGCTTGGCCCATTGCTCGCGGGTCGACGGCGTTTGGGTCTCGAGCCCCGTGTCCTTCGCGATATTGAGGAGCGCCTGCTTCACCAGATGAGACACCAGGCCCGGATTCGCGCCATGCGTGAGCACCGCGGTCGGCGCCTCCTTCGGAGCGCCCGCGCGCAAGGCGAGCGCCGCGTCGCGCATCGCGTAGTTGCTGCGCGCGGCCACCGACAGCTTCGCGTCGGTATATCCTCCCGCCCACGGCTCGATGCAGGTGTCCAGATACAACGCGCCGCGCTCGCGCGCCAGCAACAGGAGCGCGGTGCTCGACACGTCCACCGAGAGATTGAGAAGAAAATCGCCGGGCCCGAGCAACGGCTCGAGCGTCTGGCGATAGTTGTCGCGCGTCAAGGCTGTCTGGACGAACTTGACTCCGTAGTGGTCGGCTTCGGCCCGGCCCGCGCTCTCGGCGGTCACGACGGTGATGCGGTCTGCCGAAGTGCCTATGTGACGCAAGATCAGTGGCAAGACTCCCTGTCCGATGCTGCCGAAGCCGACGAAAACGATCCTGCCCGCAAATTTCACATGCACTTCGTGGCTGCTCATAACGTTGTTCCCATGTCGTTCGATTCCCTGTGTTGGTTGTGGAAAAGGACTCCTCGGGGAGCCCGCCGTCAGCCTACAGGGCGGCGCCAAAAATCCCAAATTCCGCGGATTTTGCGGTCTCGCCCGGGGTTCAGGGCTCGCGCCAGTGCGGCGGGTGGGTCCGGGCGTACCCCGGCAGGGATTCGATGCGTGCGACCCAGCGCGCCAGCGCGGGATAGTTTCGCTCCATGGGCAAAAAGCGCGCCCCGAGCTCGGCCGCGGCGGCGCGGTTCAAGGCGCGCCGCAGCAACTGGATCCACGGGAAGATCACCATGTCTGCGGCCGAGTAGGCGGCGCCGACGATCCAGAGCTCCTTGCTCAACCGGCCCTCGATGGTGCGCGCCTCGCGCGCCGCGACATGCATGGCGTCCGTCAGCTCGTCGAAGGCACCGGCGACCTCGTCCGAGAAGACTGCGTTGACGATTTTCGAGAGCGAGGGTTCGGCGTACGTCTGGAATTCGCAGATCACGCGCATGATGACGCCGGCTTCCTCGGGGCTCGCTCCGAAAATCGGCACCTGCGGGTATTTCACGTCGAGGTAGTAGAGAACGGCCACCGACTCGAACACCACGTAGTCGCCGTCCTTGAGGACCGGGAGGCGGCCGCGCGGATTCATCTTGAGCATCGGCGGCGACTGATGCTCCTGCTTGTCGAGGTGCAGCAACTGGGACTCGTACGCGAGGCGCTTGTGCTCCAGTGCCAGCAGCACCCGCCAGGAGAAAGGACTGCCGCTGCCCCAATAGAGAGTAAGTGCCATGCCGTGATTGTAGCGGATGCGGTAGAGACGGCAGGGCGTTAAGCTCCGGGGATGGAGCTCAAAACCCTCATCGATGCCCCATCGCTCAGAGCCGCTCTCGGCGATCGCTCGCTCGTGGTGCTCGATTGCCGGTTTGATCTGGCTGCACCGCAAGCCGGTGCCCGGGCCTATCTGGCGGGCCACATCCCGACGGCCCGGTACGTCGATCTCAATCGCGACCTGTCTGCTCCGGTGTCGCCGACGAGCGGTCGACACCCGCTGCCCGAACCGGAGCGTCTGGCCGCTCGATTCAAGGAGCTTGGTATCGACGCGAGCTCGCAGGTGGTGCTGTACGACGAGCTGAACGGCTCGTTCGCCGCCAGGGGCTGGTGGCTGCTGCGCTGGCTGGGACATGCGCAGGCTGCGGTGCTCGACGGCGGCCTGCAGGCGTGGCGTGCCGCGGGAGGCGCGATCGAGGCCGGCGGCGCGTTCGAGTCGAGCGGTACCCCGCCCGCGATGGACCCGCGCGCCGAGCGGGCGCCGCCACGAGTCGATGCACGTGCGGTGGTCAGCTCGGCCGAGCTCGTCGATTTGCTCGAGCTGCGACGCGGCCTTCTGGTCGATGCGCGTGCTGCAGAGCGCTTCGCGGGCACGGTCGAGCCCATCGATCCGGTCGCCGGACATGTGCCCGGCGCCGTCAACCATCCGTTCAGCGCGAACCTGCGCGAGGACGGCCGCTTCCTGCCGCCGGCGGAGCTCGAACGGCGCTGGCGCGAGCGCCTCGCCGGCGTCGCTCCGGCCGACGCCATCGCGATGTGCGGCTCCGGCGTCACCGCCTGTCACAATTTGCTCGCGCTGGAGATCGCGGGGCTCACCGGGGCGCGGCTGTATGCGGGCTCGTGGAGCGAATGGATCCGCGATCCCGAGCGTCCCGTCGCGCGCGGCTAGTTCGGGGGAAAAGTCGCCTGCGGCGCTGTCCGTTAATTGGCAAAAGTCGCCTGCGGCGCTTTTTTCCGGCCGAGGTGCGCGATACGTCTGCATCCCGTCATTTACATGCAGCTCCAATTTGTTATGGTGCGCGCAGATGAACATTCCCGCGAAGATGCCGGCCGCGAGTCACGCCTGGAAGATCGAGGAGTCGCTCGATCTGTACCAGGTCGAGGCATGGGGTAAGGGCTACTTTTCGATCAACGCGCAGGGCCACGTCGTGATCCGCCCGAGCATGGACGCGGAGCGCGAGATCGATCTGTACGAAGTGGTGCAGGGGCTCAAGGCGCGCGACCTGCACACGCCCGTCGTGATCCGCTTCTCCGATATTCTCGCTCACCGGCTGCGCCATCTGGCCGACGCGTTCGGCAGCGCCATCCAGGAGAACGACTACCGCAATCGCTACGCGGCGGTGTTCCCGATCAAAGTCAACCAGCAGCGCCTGGTGGTCGAGGAGGTCTACCGCTACGGGAAGGAGTTCGGATTCGGCCTCGAAGTGGGCTCGAAGCCCGAGCTCCTGGCCGTCATGTCCATCACCGAGGATGCCCCGGATCGGATCGTGGTGTGCAACGGCTTCAAGGACGACAGCTACATCGAGGCCGTCATCATCGCCGCGAAGCTGGGCCGCACGATCATCCCGGTGGTGGAGAACTTCGAGGAGATCCATCTGATCTTGAAGCACGCCGATCGCTACGGCGTGCGGCCCAAGATCGGCGTGCGCGTGAAGCTCGCGGCCGACGGGGCGGGCCGCTGGAAGGAGTCCGCCGGCGAGAAGTCCAAATTCGGCCTGTTCATCTCGGAGATCCTGGATCTGTATGCGCTCCTGAAGGAGCGCAACATGCTCGACTGCCTGCAGCTGGTGCACTGTCATCCCGGCAGCCAGCTGCAGGACATCCGGCGGGTCAAGGCGGCCATCAACGAGCTCGCGCATGTCTATGCCGAGCTCAAGCTCATGGGCGCCGGCCTTTCGTACATCGACATAGGCGGCGGCCTGGGGGTCGATTACGACGGCAGCGGCACCAACTACGAATCTTCGATGAACTACACCCTGAACGAGTATGCGAGCGACGTGGTGTATCGCATCAAGAGCGTCTGCGACGCCCGCAACGTGCCGCATCCGATGATCGTCAGCGAGTCGGGGCGCGCCATCGCCGCCCAGCACAGCATCCTGGTCTTCGATGTGCTGGGCGCCTCGAAGCTGGACCAGTTCAAGGTGTCGGGCCGTCCGGAGGAGGATTACCGCGGCGGCCAGGAGCTTCCGCAGCCGGTGCGCGATTTGTTCGATAGCTATCGGTCGGTGAACGAGCGCCGCCTGGTCGAGTGCTACCACGATGCCGTGCAGGCGCGGGAGCAGGCGCTGCAGATGTTCAACTGGGGTTATTTGAGCCTCGAGCTGCGCGGCCTCGCCGAGCGGCTGTACTGGGCGACCTGCACCAAGATCCGCGACTTCTGCCGCAAGCAGAATCGCGTCCCGGAGGAGCTGGAAGACCTCGAGGACATGCTGAGCGACATCTACTTCTGCAACTTCTCGGTGTTTCAGTCCCTGCCCGACAGCTGGGCGATCGGTCAGCTCTTTCCGATCATGCCCATTCAGCGGCTCAACGAGAAACCCGGCCGCAATGCGGTGCTCGCCGACATTACCTGCGATTCGGACGGCAAGATCGACCGTTTCGTCAGCCCGCGCGTCACCAAGCGCACCTTGGAGGTGCACGAGCTCGCCGGCCAGGAGCCCTACTACCTCGCCGCCTTCCTGGTGGGGGCCTACCAGGAAACGCTCGGAGACCTGCACAACCTGTTCGGGGACACCCACGTGGTGCACATCCGCCTGCAGCCGGGCGGCGGATGGTGGATCGAGGAGGTGGTGAAGGGGGATACCGCCACCAAGGTTCTTCAGTATATGGAATATGACACCGACGAGCTCTACCCGCGCATCGCCCGTGACTGCGAGCGGGCCATTCAGGAGGGCCGGATGTCGATCACCGAGGCGCAAAGCGTCAAGCGTTTCTACGAAAACGAGCTCGACGGATACGCCTACCTGGAAGTCGAGCAGAGCACCACATAAGGGCGCCCCCACAAAGACGGAAACCCGGTCAAAAGCGGGAATTTTCACGTTTGCCAACGATATTTCCCTGGCGTAGCATCGGCCCGTAGGTCGTTCCCTGGCATCAAGCAAAACACGCTTCAAGTGCGCGACCGAAGGGTATGGGCAAGGCAGCCTTGAGGCTTCGAGACTGCCTCGCCTGGTGATTGGAAATCTGTTAGTGAGACTAGTTGAATGACGACGATCTACGTTGGCAACCTGCCGTTCACCGCTACTGAAGACGAAGTTCGTAGCCTGTTCGAGCGCTACGGCAAAGTCGATTCCGTCAAGCTCATCAACGACCGAGAGACCGGGCGCCCGCGCGGTTTTGCGTTCGTCGACATGGCGGCAGGCGAAGCGCAAAACGCGATTCAGCAAACGAACGGCTTCCAGATGGGTGGCCGTCCGTTGCGCGTGAACGAGGCTCAGGAGCGAGCGCCCCGATCCAAGCCACCCGGCGGCGGTGGCGGCGGCGGACCTCGCCGCTGGTGATTCGTCGCGGTTGATCGAGCCGGTCAACTCGACCGGCTGGTCCCGATCGACGAAGACGGCTTGGGGATTCCCTCAGGAACCCGAGTGCGGGCGGCTGTTATGCGAGCTCACCACATCTCCTTGAGCTCCGCGACCACATCCACGGTTGCCGACTCCTCGGCACGCAGGTTTGCCGCACCCTGCAAGCTGCGATAAGTGGTTTTATCGAAAGTCTCCAGCACCCTGTCGGTCATGAAGCGGCTCTTGGCGCCATAGACGTGCCGGTCCCCGTCGCGGGCCTGTTGAGTCACTGCGTACCTGAGGGGCGCGCACAGGTGCAGCTCGTTTCGCGCGCGAGTCATGGCGACGTAGAGGAGCCGGCGCTCCTCCTCGAGTAATTCCGGCTTGCCGGCGGCGAACTCGGATGGGAAGTTGCCGTCCGCCACATTCAGCACGTACACATGGTCCCACTCCTGTCCCTTGGCCGAGTGGATGGTCGACAGCACCACGTACTCCTCGTCCTTGGTCGCCGAGGCGGACTGATCGCCCGTAACCGCGGGAGGGTCGAGCGTGAGCTCGGTCAGAAAGCGCTCGCGCGACGGATACTGTCCCGACAGCTGCTCGAGCTGTTCGAGGTCGCCCGCGCGGCTGAACGCGGATTCGTAGATCCGCTCCATCTGCGGCTTGTACCACTCGCGCGCCAGGCCGACCTGGCCCGGCCAGGGCGTGCCGGGGTCGGCGAGCTTCTCGATGAGCGTGCAAAATCGCTTCCAGTCCATCTTGTTGGGCTGGGGCGCATCGAAGGCCGCCAGGCTCTTCGCGGAGAAGCCCTGGGCCTCGAAATGATCGAGCGCCTTCTTGGCGTGGGCAGGGCCGATCCCGGGCACCAGCTTCAGGACCCGGAATCCCGCGATGGCGTTGCGCGGATTGTCGGCCCAGCGGAGGATCGACACCACGTCCTTGACGTGAGCTGCCTCGAGGAATTTCAGCCCGCCGTACTTCACGAAGGGTATGTTGCGCTTCGCGAGCTCGAGCTCGAGCACGTCGCTGTGATGGGAGCTGCGAAACAGGACGGCATGGCGCTTCAGCGAGCCGCCGACCTCACGCACCGCGAGAAGCTTGCCGACGATGTACTCGGCCTGCGCCTGCGCATCGTCGAGCGTCACGTAGGCGGGCTTCTGCGTCGCCTGGCGCAGACCCAGCAAGGTCTTGCGATGCTGCCGCGCGCCCTCGGACATGAGCGCGTTGGCGGCATCCAGGATGGGCTGGGTCGATCGATAATTCTGCGAGAGCACGACCATGTCGGCCTTGGGCTTGTAGCGCTCCGTAAATCCGAGAATGTTCTCGACGGCCGCCGCCCGGAACGAATAGATCGCCTGCGCATCGTCGCCGACCACCGTGACGCCGCTGCCGTCCGGTTTCAGCGCCTGGATGATCTCACCCTGCAGAGCGCTGGTGTCCTGATATTCATCGACCAGCACGTGATCGAAATTCGCGCTCAGATTCTGCGCCAGCGCCGGATTTTTCATCATCACGTGCCAGTAGAGCAGCAGGTCGTCGAAATCCAGCACGTTGTTCTTCTGCTTGCGGCCAACGTACTCGCGGTACAGCCGGGTGAGATCCTGTTCCCACTCGGTGACCCAGGGAAATTGCTCCTCGAGCGTCTGCTTGAGCGGCAACCGCGTATTGATGCGATAGCTGTAGATGGCGAGGCAGGCATCCTTGCGCGGGAAGCGCTTCTCCTTGGCGGAGAGTCCCTGCTCGTGACGAATCACATCCATGAGATCGGCGGCATCGGCGCGATCCAGGACGCTGTACGCCGGATCGAGACCCAGTTGCCTCGCGAACAGCCGCAGGATCCGGTTGCCCACCGAATGGAAGGTGCCGGACCAGAGCATGCGCGTGAGCACGCTGCGGTCACCGAGCTTGCCGCGGTCCGCGAGCACCTCGGAGACGATGGTCTGCGTGCGGCGGGTCATCTCCTGGGCGGCACGACGCGTGAAGGTCAGCATCAGAATGCGCGCGGGGTCGACCCCGTTCAGCACCAGGTGGGCCGTCCGGTGCGCGAGCGTGTTGGTCTTGCCCGTGCCCGCCCCGGCCAGGATCAGCATCGGGCCGGCGCTGATGCCTTTCTCCTTGCCGGGCGTCCCGAAAGTGGCGGCGCGCCGCTGCTGCGGGTTCAGGGCGTCGAATGCGTTCGCTGACTTGGCCTTCATCATGAGAAAACTATACTGTATGGATAACCAGATTGCATTACGTCATGTCACTCGTCGATCCAGAATCGCGCATTTTCGGCCCCGCGCGCGAGGGAGCAGGTCACAGCCCCCCGACTTAAAGGCTGCGCAACAGCTCAGCGTAGGCATCCGCCGCATCGCTGCGGAATAACAGCCGCCGGCCGGGCAGGTTCAGGAAGGTCGGCGGCCGGCGCGCCGCCTGCTCGATCTCCGGTCGGAGCATCGAGGCATCGAGATGTCCCGGGTGACGGCTACGCGAGCAGAATCGCCGCACGATCTCCTCGGGGTCCGCGCAGCAACAGATCTGCAGCGCGCGGTTCGCGCCCATGACGCCGGCGAGCAGGCCCTCGTGATCCGGCCGCCAGTTCCCCTCGAGAATACAAGCCCGCCCGAGCGCGAGCTGCGATCCGGCGAGGCGCGCGAGCGCGGCGAAGCTCGCCTCGCTGAAGCGTCGCGACCGCTGCCGATCTCCCGGTCCCAGCGTGTCGAACAAGGCTTCCTTGATGTCGTCCTTGCACAGAATCGGGAGCGAGCGGTCCACGGCGAGCCGGCGAGCCAGGGTCGTCTTGCCGCTGGCCGGACAGCCAAGGATGATGGTGAGCTTTTCCGTCAACGCATTCATGAGGATCTTGCATGTTGAAACCGACCACGATCGCGAGCAACTTGAAATTCGGGGGCCGCGTGATCGACGTCTCGACCGAACGCCTCAAATACGCGAACGGCCGCGAATACGACATCGATTTCGTCCGCCATCCCGGCGCGGCCGCCGTGGTCGCGGTGGATGCGCGGGACCGGCTGTGCGTGGTGCGCCAGTATCGCCACGGAATTGCGGATTTTCTCTGGGAGATCCCGGCCGGCAAGCTCGACCGCGGCGAGGCGCCCGAGGCCTGCGCGGTGCGCGAGCTCGCCGAGGAGACCGGCGTCACGGCGCAACGCTTGAGCCCGCTCGGCTTGTACCTTCCCGCCCCGGGCATCTTCACCGAGGTGATTCATTTGTTCCTGGCCGAGGGTCTCGCCACCGGTGCGGCGCGACCGGATGCCGACGAAGAGCTGGAGATCGACTGGGTGCCGTTCGCCGAGGCCCTCGAGCGGGTGGCGCGCGGGGAATGGAACGACGGCAAAACGGCCATGGCGCTGCTGCGCACGCAATATCGGCGGGATTCTGTGAAATCGCGCCAACTTTGATCGAGTCGATTTGACTTGGATTGTGCATGGACTACAAAGGTGACATGAGCACGGGAAACTCCAAGAATCGCCCTGCGGGCGCTGGCGACGACGGCCCGGGCGAGCCCGAGGGCCTGCCGGCGCTGGATGGCCCGACGCTGGGCGGCCCGACGAGCGGCCGCGTCAAATTCGATGCGCGCGGCAATGCCATCTGGGAGTGGGCCGTCACCACCGGCGCGTTCGGCCGCGAGGTTTCCACCGAGCGCTTGAAGAGGCTCGAGAACGACGCGCTCTCGCTCGCCGAGGACGCGCCGACCCCGGCCGACCACGTCAAGGCGAACCCGCTGGGAGTGGTCAAAGGCTACAACCCCTACGACAGCGGCAAGCTCGGCAAGACCCGGCAGGCGCCGAAGAAGACCGATCTGCGCAAGCTCAGCGAATGGCTGAAGCTCAAGAAGCAGGCGGAGAACAACAAGGACGACGAGTAACCCGGACGACGGGTAGTTCGGACGACGACCGGCCGGGCGCCCCGGCGCCGCTCAGGGCATCGCGTAACGCAGCTTCGCGGTGTTTGCCAATCGATAGAACTTGCGCAGTTCGCGCACCAGCGCCTCGATCCGCGCTCCGTCACGCCCGACGAAACGGCGCTCCAGGCGCCGGCAGAAATGAGCGGCGTAGCGATGCGCCGTCCGGTAACGCTCGTATTGCTCGGGCTCGAGGCGCGCATCGAAATTCACGCGATCGAAAAGCCGGGCATGCACGTGAGCGGGATATCCCCCGCCCTGCTGATCGGCGATGAGAAACACCGCGGCGGCGTACTTGTCGACTTCCGCCTGAGTTTCCAGCTCCAGCAGCGACACCGGCGCATCGTCGCCGAGCCGCCAGGCCGAATAGACGAAATGACTGACTCCCTCGAGCGCGGTGCAGAAGTCGGCGAGATTGCCTTCGGTGAGCGATCCCATCGGATCGGATTGCTCCAGGCGCGAGAGCACGCGCGGATCGATGTAGAGCGACACGCCGGCGCCGTCGGCGGTCTGTGCGAGCAACAGCTCCTCGTCGGGCGCGCGCCGATCGTTGGCCGGGACCACGCCACCGAGCACGCGACGGTCGGTGATGAGGAAGTCGTAGACGTCATAGCCCAGATCGACGTCGTAGAGCCGCTTGAGGAGCGATTGCAGGGCGGTGAGAACCATGCGATCCGTGCGCGGCCGGCGCTAGTGCGGACGTGCGAGTCCGCCCTGCTTGACCGGCTGCACGCCGAGGCGGCTCAACAGGCCGTGCGCGCGAGGGCTGCCGGTCTTCATCCAGATCTCGTACAGCCTCAGGATGTCCGCATCGCTGTGCACGTACGACATCTCGCTCACCTCGTTGAGCGCGTCCACCAGCCCGTGGAACTTGCTGGCGAGCTCCGCATAGGTCGCGGCGATGCCGCGGCCGGATGCGGAACGCTGCATGGAATCCGCCAGCGAGCTGTAGGCGTTGCCGCCCATCGCGATGTGGTAATCGATGTCGATCAGCTTGCGGGCGAAGCTTCGCGCGAAGAAGCCGGCGATGAACAGCGAAACGTCGCCGAGCCGCTGCAGGCCGCGTTGCCGGGCGGCGGCGCTCGGCGCGTCGAGCGCCGCCGCCAGCATGTGTGCGAGCGGGCGGATGCGCAGACCGTCGGAGGTCTTTTCGTAGAGCGCGTCGGCACGCGAGAACATGGTGAGCAGGTTGACGACGTATTGTTCGGATTGCTCGTCGATCGCGAGGTGTTGATGCTCGGTCGCTTCGTGAAACGCGTCACGAAAGAACTCGCGCAGGGAACTCACGGCTACCAGAGACCTGTCCCGCATCGCCTGCATGTCGATGTCCTCATGTTGCCTCGACCGATGCCATCCTATCGGCTCCGGGGATCCGGAATGAAGCACTTAAGGCGCGAAACACGGTCGGAAAACGCCGATGAATTCAAGATTATTCGTATCAGCACTCGATGCAGGAGGCTGCCAGCGGATGCAGGAGGCTGCCAGCGTTTGCGCGCGCCGGCGGGGGCTCAGGCGATCTCCGCGAGCGTCGAGATGGTGCGCGGTGGTGCCGCCAGCGCCGCGGGCCACTGCCGCAGGCCGCCTCGATTGAGCCATACCGCGTGCATGCCCGCCTCGCTCGCTCCTTGCACGTCTGCGACCGGATCGTCGCCGACGTGCATCACCTCCGCGGCATGCACGCCCGCCATGCTTCGAAGCGCGGCGAAAATGCGCGCGTCGGGTTTCGCGGCGCCCGCCGCGATCGCCGTTATATGCCCGTCGAACAGCTCGCCGAGTCCGCAGCGATCCAGATCGGCGTTGCCGTTGCTGACCGCGAACAGCCGGTAGCGTGCGCGCAGCCGCTCGAGCGCCGGCCGCACGTCGGCGTAGAGCTCGACTCGATTGCGTGCGGCGAGGAATATCTCGAGCGCCTCCTCGCACAACGACTCCGCGTGTCCCGCGGCGGCGAATTGCACGGCGAGCGCCCGGCGCCGCAGGAAGGTGAGGTCGTGGCTGCGCTCGGGAAACTGCGCGGCGGCGTTCACGCGCAACGCGCGCATGGAATCCACGTCGTGGCCGCGCGCCGCCTCGGGATAGCGCTGCTTCAGCCAGTCGAGCAGCGCGATCTCGGCCGCCGCGATCACCGGCGCGACCGGCCACAGGGTGTCGTCGAGATCGAGGCTCAATATGCGGATCGTCGGCATGCCCGGATTTTGCCTGGCTGAGGCTACAATTGGGAATTGTGTCTCGGAAATGAGGTTTTGCACATGGGCGCTCATCGATCGACGGCAACGCTTGCCATGCTCGCGGCCTGCGCGGCGGCCACTTCGGCGGCACCCGCGGGTGCCCGACCGGCTCAGCCGCAGCCGGATACGCCGTTCGGCGTGCAGGACCTGGTCAGGCTCGCGCGCATTTCCGAGCCGGCGGTATCGCCGGACGGCAAGCGCCTGGCCTACACGCTGCGCACCACCGATATGGACGCCAACAAGGGCCGCTCGGCGATCTGGCTGGTCGAGACGCGCAAGCGCAATGCCGCGCCGGTCAGGATCACGGATCTCGAGGCCGACTCGAGCTCGCCCGAGTGGTCGGGCGACTTCCTCTATTATCTCTCGAACCGCAGCGGCTCGATGCAGGTGTGGCGCGTGGCGCCCGGCGGCGATGCCGCGCAGGTCACAGATCTGCCCCTCGACGTGGGCTCGTTCCGCGTCAGTGCCGGCGGCAATCGGCTCCTGGTGAGCGTGGAGGTGTTCACCGATTGCGCGACGCTCGCCTGCACCAAGCAGAGGCTCGAGGCTGCCTCGCATGCCCGCGAGCACGGCGTCGTCTACGACAAGTTGTTCGTCCGGCATTGGGACACCTGGAGCGACGGCCGGCGCTCACAATTGTTCTCGATCGCACTCGGCGCATCCGGCGCATCCGGCGCATCCGGCGCCGGAACCGCAGCGCCGGTGAACCTCACGGCCGGCATCGACGGCGACGTGCCGAGCAAGCCATTCGGGGGACGCGAGGATTATGCGATCAGCCGCGACGGGCTCAAGGCCGCATTTGCGGTGCGCGTGGCGGGAAAGGACGAGCCCTGGTCCACCAATTTCGACATCTACGTCGTTCCCGCAGGCGGCGGCACGCCGCGCAATCTGACCGCCGACAATCCGGCGGAGGACTTTCAGCCGGCGTTCTCGCCGGACGGCAAAGCGCTCGCCTATCTCGCGAGCGACAGGCCGGGATTCGAGTCGGACCGACTGCACCTGGTGGTCCTCGATCTGGACAGCGGCGCGAAGCGTCCGCTCACGCAGAACTGGGATCGCTCGGTCGCGAGCTTCCAGTGGGCGCCGGACGGCAAGACGCTGTTCGCCACCGCCGATCATCTGGGACAGCATCCCTTGTGGGCGATCGATGCCGCCACCGGCCGGACCGCCGCCATCACCGGCGACGGCCACGTCGAGGGTTTCAGCGTGGGACCCAAGGAGGTGTTCTACGCCCGGAGCACGCTCGGGAGCCCGGCGAACGTCTACTCGGTGGGATTCGACGGCGGCAAGCCCCGGCAGCTCACGCACGTGAATCAGGAGGAGCTGTCGGCACGACGACTCGGCGATTATGAGCAGTTCAACTTCACCGGTGCCAACGGCGACAACGTGTTCGGCTACGTGGTGAAACCGGCGATGTTCAAGGGCGGGCAGAAATACCCGCTGGCGCTGCTCATTCACGGCGGTCCTCAGGGAAGCCTCGCGGACCTCTGGCACTGGCGCTGGAACGCGCAGGTGTTCGCGGGCGCGGGTTACGGCGTCGTGATGATCGATTTCCACGGCTCGACCGGTTACGGACAGGCGTTCACCGACTCGATCAGCGGCGACTGGGGCGGCAAGCCGCTCGAGGATCTGAAGCTGGGGCTGGCCGCCGCGGTCAAGCAGTTTCCCTGGCTCGACGGTGAGAACGCCTGTGCGCTCGGTGGATCCTACGGCGGCTTCATGGTCAACTGGATCGCCGGGCAATGGCCGGATCGGTTCAAGTGCCTGGTCACCCACGACGGCATCTTCGATCAGCGCAGCATGTACTACTCCACCGAGGAGCTCTGGTTCCCCGAGTGGGAGATGGGCGGACCGGAGTACTCGAATCCGGCCGGCTACGCGAAATTCAATCCGGTCGACGGCGTCGCCCGGTGGAAGACGCCGATGCTGGTGATCCACGGACAGCTCGACTACCGGGTTCCCTACGCTCAAGGGCTGGCCGTATTCACCGCCCTGCAGCGGCGCGGCGTACCGAGCGAGCTCTTGTACTTCCCCGACGAGAACCACTGGGTGCTGAAGCCGGCCAACGTCATCCAGTGGTACGACACGGTGATCGCCTGGATGAACCGCTGGACCGGCCGCTGAGGGCGCGGCCGCCCGATCGGCGCGCCCGGCGGCGCGCTCAGGTCTCGACGCCGCGCCAGGCCGCGGGGTAATCGGCGCCGAGTCTCAGGATCCGGTGCAGCACCTCGGGATAGTCCATCCCGGCGGTGAGCGCGGACTGGGCGAAGTCCTCGCCGGCGGACAGATTGGGATTGGCGTTGGCCTCGAGCGCGTAGAGCGCGCCGTCATCGCGCAGACGAAAGTCCATGCGCGCGTAGCCGGTGAGATGCAGCGCGCGGAAGATGCGCTTGGAAAGCTGTTCCAGTCGCGCCATCGTGCCCTCGGGCAGCTCGGCCGCGGCCGCCGTCGTGATGCCGTATTTTTTTTGATATCGGCGGTCCCACTTCACCTTGCGGGTGGCGATGGCGGGCAGGCTCTCGGGCAGCGATCCGAAGGTCATTTCCCACACCGGCAATACCTTCAGCCGGTCGTTGCCGATCACCCCGACATACAGCTCACGGCCTTCGATGTACTCCTCGACCAGCGCATCCGAGTGGGTCTGTTCGTGGATGAACTCGATGCGCTCCTTGAGCTGCCGCTCATCGGACACGACGGAGGCATGGGCGATTCCGAGCGAGGCATCCTCGGTGGAGGACTTGACGAACATCGGAAAGCGCAGCCGCTTCGGCAACCGCGGCCGCCGGCCGCGCGCGAACACCACGAATTGCGGAGTCGGCACGCGGTGATACGACAGCAGCTGCTTGGAGAGCACCTTGTCGCGCGACAGCAGCATGCCGCGCGGATTGCAGCCGGTGTAGGGCTGGCGCATCAATTCGAGAAACGCGACCACGTGCTGATCGTAGGTCACGATGCCGTCGAATTCCTCCAGCAGGTTGAACACGATATCCGGCTTCCAATCGATGATGGCGCGCCTGAGCTCCGTCAGGTTGTCGCTCACCCCGAGCGGCATGACCTCGTGCCCCGCGGACTTGAGATGGGAGATCACGTCGTACTCGGTGCGCCACTCGTCGATTTCCTTCTCCGGGATGCCGCGCAGCGAATCCGGCGGCACCAGTGTGGCGTGCACCAGCACCAGCGCGCGCAGCTTCTTCGCGACCCTCACAATGCCACTCTGGGTAGCTGGCGCTCTTCGTAGGACTCGGCCAGCCGGGCGATCACCCACAAGAGATGGCTCTTGAGCTCGCGGCGCGGGCCGCGCAGGTACAGATCGAGCGCCTCGCAGCGCTCGATCATCAGGCGCAGCACCTGATGCACCAGATATTCGCTGAATGCGCCTGAGCGGACGATTTGCTGGCGCAGCGGATTGCGCAGCTCGCGCAAAATCCGCGCGGCCTTCGGCGCGTTGCGGCGGCGCGGGGCGGTGGTGAAGACCTTGAGCAGCAGCTCGTCCGCGCCGGAGCGCCGCGGCATCCGGTAACGCGTCAGCTTGCGCTCGTAATGCTGGCGCAAGGTCGCGGGCTCCTCCGCGATGTCCTCGATCCGCGTCCGGTCGACCACCTTGGGCCTGGCGTCGCCGATCTCGGCCGCGAGCCGGTCGATGTATTCGAGCTTGCCGTAGGCGCGCCAGCCGAGATACTCGCGCCGCCAGGCGGATCGTGGCTTGAGCCACACCGCGAAGGTCTCGGCGAAATCCTCGGTGGGATGCGCCTGGGCGTACCAGGCTCCGAGATGCTGCACGAACCGCCGGCTGCCGGGCCGGGGCCGATAGGTGTCGGGATACGGGAGCGAAGCCGGTCCGAACACCTCCCGCCAGCCGCGCTTGCGGCGCACCCGGTAGGCGGAGTCGATGGCGTGCCCGGCCTCGTGGCGCAGAATGCGCATCAGCCAGTTGCGGTTTCCTCCCTCCACTTCGCGCATCAGGCGCCGCTCGAGGCGCGCGAGGCGCGGATGGGCGAGATAGAACGGGATCGCGATGCCGGGGATGCCGTCGGGGGAGAACCACTCCTGGGAGAGCCAGCAATGCGGCCGGAAGCGGATCCCCCGGGTGGCGAGCTCCGCGTGCAGGCGCTCGATCGCGCGCTCGAGCTCGGTGCCGGCGATCTCGAGCTCGAGATCGCAGAATCGAAGGCTCAGCAACTGATCGTCGGACAGCCTCTCCCATGCATATCGCACCCGTCGGCCACGCGCGAGTCGTGGCCGCGAGCGACTCTCGAGAGAGTCAAGAATCTGCAGGGGTCTGGGCGTCATGGCGTCATCGCGCGGCGGCCTCAAACTCCCGGCGGTGGAACGGAGGCGGCCAGCGAGCCGAAATCGAACAGCGCGGGGTCCGCGAGCTGCGAGGGCGACACGTTGCGGATGCTGGAGAAGATCGCCTCGGTACGTCCCGGATACCGGGCTTCCCATTCCCTCAACATGGCCTTGACGGCCGCACGCTGCAGATTCGGCTGGGATCCGCACAGATCGCAGGGAATGATCGGAAACTCGCGCGCCGCCGCGTAGCGCTCGATGTCGCGCTCGGCCACGTAGGCGAGCGGGCGGATCACGATGTGACGATCGTCCTCGCTCTTGAGCTTCGGCGGCATCGCCTTCAGCCGCCCGCCGAAGAACATGTTCAGGAACAGCGTCTCGACGATGTCGTCTCGATGATGCCCGAGCGCGATCTTGCTAATGCCGTTCTCGGCGGCGAAGCGATAGAGCGCGCCACGGCGCAGCCGCGAGCACAGTCCGCACGTGGTCTTGCCTTCGGGAATGACGCGCTTCACCACCGCATAGGTGTTCTGCTCGATGATGTGAAACGAAACACCGAGCGCTTGCAGATACTCGGGCAGCACGTGCGCGGGAAATCCCGGCTGCTTCTGATCGAGATTCACCGCGATGAGCTCGAAGCGCGCCGGCGAGCTGCGCTTGAGGCTCATGAGGATATCCAGCAAGGTGAACGAGTCCTTGCCGCCGGAGAGGCAGACCATCACCCGGTCGCCGTCCTCGATCATGCGGTAGTCCTCGATCGCCTTGCCGACCGAGCTGCGCAACTGCGACTGCAACTTCTTGAAATTGTTGGAAGGCGGGAGCCGCGGCTGCACGGAGCTCACGGCGCTTCCAGGTATTTGGCTTCCAGATAGCGCAGATAGGCGGCGGCGGTCAGCGGCTTGCCGGTCGCCTGCTTCATCAGCTCCTGGATGGGCAGCCGGGCGCCGACGCCATGCACGTTCTCCCGCAGCCAGTCGAGCACGCCGCCGAATTCTCCAGCGGCTATCTCGGCATCGAGCGAGGCACGCTCCGAGCGCAGCGCTTCGTACAGCTGGCCGGCGACCACGGCACCGAGGGCATAGGAGGGGAAGTAGCCAAAATGTCCGACCGCCCAGTGGATGTCCTGCAGACAGCCCTCCACGTCGTTGGTCGGCCGGATGTTCAGGCGCTGTTCGAGATTGGCATTCCAGGCTTCGGGCAGATCCGCCACGGGCAGCGCACCGTCGAGAATTTTCTTCTCCAGATCGTAGCGCAGCATGATGTGCACGGGATAGGTCAGCTCGTCGGCGTCCATGCGGATCAGGCTGCGCCGCACCCGGGTGAGATGCCGGTAGAGATTCTGCTCGCTCCACTCATCGCCGCTCGTCTGCAGAAATTTGTCCATGAGCGGCTTCAGGTAGGCCACGAAGGCGCGGCTGCGGCAGATGTTCATCTCGAACAGCAGCGACTGGCTCTCCTCCAGCGCCAGGCCGCGATCCCGGCCCACCGGCTGGTCGCGCCACTTGGCCGGCAACCCGAGGTCGTACATGGCATGGCCGGTCTCATGCACCGCCCCGAGCAGTCCCGAGAACGGGTCGGTGGCGTCGAAGCGCGTGGTGACGCGGATGTCGCCCGGCACCCCCTCGGTGAAGGGGTGCTCGCTCTCGTCGAGCCGCCCGCGATCGAACGGGAAGCCCAGCGCCTTCAATACCTCGAGCGACAGCTGACGCTGCCGGGACACGGTGAGCTTGCCGGTGAAGGCGATCGGCGCCCGGTCGGCCTGGACTTCGATCGCCTGATTGATGAGCCCCGGAAGCTTGCGCGACAGCGCCTTGAAGATAATATCGATATCGGCCGTGGAGATCCCGGGCGTGAACGCATCGACGAGCGCATCGTAAGGCGCCAGGCCGCGGGCCTGGCCGAGCAGCGCCGCCTTGTCGCGCACCAGCGTGACCACCTCCTCGAGGTGGGGGGCAAAGATCTTGAAGTCGTTGGCCTTGCGCGCCTCGACCCAGAAAACTTCGGCGCGTGCCGTGGCCTTCGCCAGTCGCGCGATCAGCGACGGCGGCGTCGCGATGGCATGGTCGCGCTGGCGGCGCATCTCACGCAGGTTCGCGAGCGGCCAATCCTCGAGCTGGGAGGCGCCCGCTTCGGCCCGCTCCAGGAGGCGTGCCACCTTCGGAGTGGTGAGCAACGCATGGTGCTCGGTCTCGAGTGCCGCCAGTTGCTCGCCGCGCACGTCCGCGCTGCCGCGCGGCATCATCACCGCGGCGTCCCAGCGCAGCAGCGAGAGCGCGCCGCGGAACGCGTGCAGGCGGTGGAATTCCTGTTCCAGTTGTTCGTAGGGAGTGAGTGCCATGATCGCCGGGTCCGGGAGCCGTTTGGGAGCCGAGCCCATTTTTGGCGATCTAGTCTAGCAGAGCAGCGCTTTTTTCGCCGATTCTCGGGACTAAATGTTTACAATTCAATGGGTTACGGAATCCAGAGAAAACGAGCCGGTCTGGTGGAACGGCAGGTCGTGCATGAAGGGCAGGTCCAGATCGGCCGCGCCGGTGACCTCGTAGCTGACGGTGTCGGAGCGCTGGTTGGCTAGCTGCAACAGCGCCATGGCCATGTTGGCGGTGACGGTCATGTCGAATTCGCTCTGGCCCATGGGCGGCACGACGAAGGCGCGGTTGCTGACTCCGCTCGCGACCCGCTGGCCGCCGACGTCGAGGTCGACATGCAGGCCGCTCACCGGGATGGCGCGGTCGTTCGGATTCTGGACTTGAAACTTCACCAGGAAGTTCTGCCGCAACAGGTTGCCGCCCTGCATTTCGATCCCCACCACGGTGAGATTGGGCCGCTGGAATTTCGGCGTGCAGGCGACCGCACACGTCATCAACAGGAACATCAACAGCGCACGTGGCAACATGCGCGGATGATACCGGTTATGAGCCACGATGGCAGACGCAGGACACGGCGAGGCGCGTACGGCAGCCCGGCATTGATTGCGCTTCTCGGGATCACGGCGGCAACCGCGGCGGCTCCGGCGGGAGATTCCTCGGACGCGGGCGCTTCCTCCGCACCCGCCCACTGCCTGCCGTCGCGAGACGGTTACTTTCGCGCGCACCTCGCCGGCGCCGTCGAAGCTCGCATCGACTGGCCCGACCGGGGCACGCGCTGCGAGGGCGATTCGAAAGATATACCGCCGGCCGGGGTGCGCCTGAGCTTTCATCGCATTCGCGACAGCGATTCCAAACTGCTATTTGTATTCGGTCTCACCGGGGTGCGCGAGGGTCGTCCCGCGCGCGAGGTGGGCACCAATCTCACGCTCTTCGTGCAGGGCACCGACCGCGTCTACGGCACCTTGGGCGACTCGCGATGCACCGTCGATTCCCTGAAGCAAAGGCCGTTGAGTCGCGGACCGTCGGGCTCGTCACGGGCCTACCGGCTCGAGGCGCGAGGATTCTGCACCCAGCCCGCGCACGCCGTGCGCGGCGCGGGCGAAGTGCTCGTGAGCACGTTCGAGTTCGCGGGAGTCGTGAACTATGACGGCTCGGCGGAGCCGAAGCCGGCGAGCGAATAGCCATGCGGACAGTCAACATCGCGCTGGCTCTCTGGGCGGCGCTCTGGCCGATCGTGTCGCGCGCGGCGGTACCCGTGTACGGATACGAGATCGTTCGGAGCTTCCCGCACGATCGAACGGCTTTCACCGAAGGGCTGTTCTACCTCGACGGCTATCTCTACGAGAGCACCGGCCTCAACGCCCATTCGACCATTCGCAAGGAGCGACTGGAGAGCGGCGAAGTGCTCGAGGAACGGCGCATCCCGCCGCAGTACTTCGGCGAGGGCATCGTGAACTGGAAGAGCCACCTGATCAGCCTGACCTGGAAGTCTCACGTGGGGTTCGTGCGCGACCTGAATACCTTCAAGACGCAGCGGCAATTCTCATACGACGGCGAGGGGTGGGCGCTCACGCAGGACGGCACGCAGATCTACATGAGCGACGGCACGGCGGATGTCCGGGTGTTGAATCCGCAGACACTTCGGCCCACGCGGCTGATTCACGTCTCGCTCGATGGACGGCCCACGCCCAACCTGAACGAGCTCGAATGGGTCGACGGCGAGATTTACGCCAACGTGTGGCAGACGAACTTCATCCTGCGCATCGATCCGCACGATGGCCGGGTCGTCGGCGTGATCAATCTGGCCGGCCTCCTCGACCCGTCGGAGGTGGTGCCGGGCGAGACCGACGTGCTCAACGGGATCGCCTACGATCGGGTCGGCCACCGGCTGTTCGTCACCGGTAAAAACTGGCCGAAACTCTTCCAGATCAAGCTCCGTCTCGTCGGCACCACGCACACACCCTAGCCCTCGCCGCTCCTACAGTAGCTCACGCGAGCGGCCTACAGACAATTCGCGCCTACGTTGCTCAAATGCAACACCACAGTGACGGTCTCTAGGTGCCGTCCACATATAGGCTGAATTTTCAGTCGATTCATCATGGCCCCAGCGGCCATGCGCGAGCCCGGACTGTTGGGTTTTCGCAAAAATCACGGAGATCAATGTATGAAGCGTGCTTTTGTGTTGCATCTGGCTGCCGGCAGTGCTGTCGGTGCCTTGATGATCTGGTCCGGAGCGTCGGCCGCCGACAACGATGCGCCGCCGCCGAATTCGACGTCATCCTCGACGACGACTTCGACGACCTCGTCCTCCGCGTCCGCGACGGGCTGGAAGGACTGGAGGCAGGAGCTGTCCTGGTACGTGAGTCCGATGGCGCAATACAGTCTCCAGGACAATACCGGGAGGCGCGACGCCGCGGGGGGACTCAAGGACAATTACGGCTACCAGATCGGATTCGGCGTCAACTTGCCGTATGAATTCGCGGTCGAGGCTGACTTCAACCGCGGGAACTTCGACATCCATGGGAGCGATGCCAGCCGCCGGCTGGACGGATACTCACTGGATGTCATCAAGAAATTCTTTCCCGCCCAGATCATGCAGCGCTTCATGCTGCAGCCGTACGCGCTCGCCGGCGGGGGCGAACTGAACGACAAGACCACCGGTCCCGGTTTCGACCTGCCCACGTATCACACCTTTCTCGCCGAAGCCGGCATCGGCCTGTTGACCGGCATCGGCAGGCAGGATGGCTCTACGCGGGTACAACTGCGCACCGAGGCAAAATACCGCCTGGAGTTCGCGAATGCCTCCCGGTTCGGCGTGAAGGATCCTTCCGGGGTGATGCTGGGCATCGGTGTGCAGATGAACTTCGGCGAACCTGACGATCGTCCGCCGGTCATCAAGGAGGTGGTGAGAGAGGTACCGGCTCCGGCTCCGCCGCCGCCCCCTCCTCCGCCGCCTCCTCCGCCGCCTCCCCCCCCGCCGCCGAAGGGTGATATCCGGCTGCAGGGTGTGACGTTTGCCACCAACTCGGCGACTCTCAACCCGGAATCCGACACGGTTCTCGACACCACGGCAGCTTCGCTCAAGCCGTATCCCAACCTGGCGATCGAGGTGCGCGGATACACCGACAGCACGGGCTCGGCCGCGTACAACCTGAAGCTGTCGCAAAAGCGCGCGGAGGCCGTGATGCGCTATCTGCAGGACCACGGCGTGACCAATCAGATGACGGCCAAGGGCTTTGGCAAGGCCGACCCGATCGACAGCAACGCGACGGAGGAGGGACGACTGGCCAATCGACGCGTGGTCTTGCACGTGGAAAGCGGCGGCTGAACCGCCTCACTTGAGGCCGCAGAGGCGGTGGGGGGGTGCCCCCACCGCCTTTTTTTATCTTGGCGCCTTAATCCGGCGCCTTAATCTGCCGCCCGACCGTCATCTTGGCACCCGACCGTCGCGCTTAAACCACAACTTTCTCGCGGGAAGCTAGCGCTTTTTGATGCGAGAGTGCTATTGTTTAGCTACTTACAAGTCCAGGCGTGCGGCTGTAACGCAACGCTTGGGTTAGGGACGCACCAAAAGGTCGCACGAGATCCCTGGCGCTTGGCATTGCCAACAGCGCCAGCGCAGCGGCTATTGGCCGTCGTAACTTAAATGATCAGGACGACACAGGGAGATACGTGATGAAAAAGATCTTAGATAGAGTCCCCTTCAATTTGCGAGTGCCGTCGCGCGGCGTTTTACGCCGGGCGATCCAGGGCACTATCGTGGCGGGTGCCGCGGCAGTCACGCTGCTCAGCTTGCCCGCAAACGCACAGCAGGCGCCGGCCAGTTCCGCGAGCAGCGATACGGAGCTGCAAGAGATCGTCGTCACCGGCAGCTTGATCAAGCGGCCCAACGCCGAAACCGCGGAGGCCATCACAATCCTCAAGTCAGACGCCCTCAAGGACTTGGGCATTACGACTGTTCAGGATGCGCTGAATCAGCTGACCGCCAACGCTCCGGCCATCAACGTCGCCTCATCCGTAGGGTCGTTTTCCGGAGGCGGCACTTACGCCAACCTGCGCGACCTCGGCAGCCCCCGCACCCTGATTCTCCTCGATGGCCAGCGGTTGGCCAACAATGCCAACACCGGCAATGCGGTCGACCTGAGCGGTATTCCGTTCTCGGCCATCGACTCGATCGAGGTGCTTCGGGAGGGCGCCTCGGCGCTCTACGGCTCTGACGCGATCGCGGGTGTGATCAACTTCAAGACCAAGAAGAATTATCAGGGGGCCGATGTCCAGGTCAATTTCGACCGCCCGCAGCACAACGGCGGCAGCTCGGGGCAGGCGCAATTCACCTTGGGTCACGGCGATCTGGCGAGCGACGGCTATAACGTCATGGTCACGGGAAGTTACACCAGGCAAAACGAGCTGCGCGCGACGTATCGCGACTTTTCCGCCGCGGGCTTTTCCCCCGGAGGCGGCTATACCTCGACGAACAATCCGGGAACGTGGCCGGCGTCCTTCGTCGATGCGAACGGTAACAGTTGGCAATCGGGTTATCCGGCTTGTGCGGGCAATAACTATTTGACGAGGTATTTCGGCGAGTGCTCCTACCGATATTCCTCCGCGACGGATCTGCTGCCGAAGTCCTGGGAGGCGTCCGGAATGGTGTCCGTGACCAAGGCCCTCCCGGCGAACAACCAGATACAGCTGCAGTACTTCTACACCCAGAGCCAGGTGACCGACTGGTCCGGTCCCATGTTCTATTTCTTCCCGATCAGCACATCGAGTCCGTACTACCCGAAGGCATCTCAGCTGACGTGCGCCGGAGGCCCGGCGAACTGCAGCACCGCGACACCGGATCTCGCCGACGGGGGCGATGCGGTCTGGACCGACCCCTACAACAACCGCTACACCGGCAACCTCAATGTCGAGCAGAGGATTCTGTTGAAGTTCTCCGGCAGCAACGGAGGTTGGGACTACGACACCTACTTCAACTACAGCACCAACAACAATGACGATCGCAATGTCTCAGGCTACCCCAATGAATACACCACGGGCGTTCCCAATGTGGGCGCGCTGGCGCCCGGCGGCACTCTCAGCAATCTGATCAACCCTTTCGGTCCCCAGAGCGCGGCGGGGCAGGCCCTGATCAATTCCTCGTATGTCAGCGGCGTCTACCAGGTCGGCAAGGATACCCGCTGGAGCGCCGACGGCGACGCCACCCACGAGCTCGGCGATGCGTTCAATTCGGGCATTCCGACGACGGTGGCGCTCGGCTTCGATGTGGGTGGCGAGCGCTTCCAGTACGCGACCACGCCTTACAACCAACTCGTGCAGGCCGCCACCGGACTCACGCAGAGTTCCGCCGAAGGCAGCCGCCAGACCCAGGCGCTGTTCATGGAGCTGGACATGCCGATGGCCAAGAACGTCGATGTCGATCTGTCGGATCGTGAGGACCGATACAGCGATTTCGGCAGGACCAACAACGGGAAGCTCAAAATCCGCTATCAGCCTTTCGACTTCCTCACCTTCCGGGGGAGCGCCTCCACCGGCTTCCGGGCGCCCACGCTCTACAATCTGTACTCGTCGAATTATCTGGCGGCATCGAGCAGCGGCACCATGGGCACCGGGAATCCGGACTGCCCGGTCGGCGGCGCCGCCATCGCGCCGTTCACGGCAGCAACCTGCGGCACGCAAGGACTGGCGTTGGCCGGCGGAAACAGGAAACTGACGCCCGAGACATCACAAAACTTCGATATCGGTTTCATCGTCTCGCCCATCGAGGATATGGGCATTACGTTGGACTACTACCGGATTCTCGTGAAGAACACCATTGGAACCATTCCGGTGCAGGCCATTTACGGCAATCCTGCGGGTTTCGCGAGCTCTTACGTGCTGAACAACACGGGCGGACTGACTCCGTCGATCCAGGAGGGTGCGAATTGCACTCCCTACACGTCACCGACTTGCGGATATATTCTGCAGACTTCGGA
This sequence comes from Steroidobacteraceae bacterium, assembly GCA_036272515.1. Taxonomy (GTDB): domain Bacteria; phylum Pseudomonadota; class Gammaproteobacteria; order Steroidobacterales; family Steroidobacteraceae; genus Bog-1198. The sequence continues at coordinate 134,275 of DATAYO010000088.1, forward strand.
GAATACCGGCCGGATCACGACCGCCGGCGTCGACCTTAGCGTTCAGTACCAGCAGCGCACCTCGATCGGAATGTTCCGCGAGGATCTGGAGGGGACCGCGGTCACGAAGTATCTGCTGCAACAGTACGACGGCGGCCCGGAACTGAACATTGCGGGCTGGTGGAACGAAATTCCGCAGAGTGGCACTGCCTTGAATGTGGCGTACAAGTGGTCGCATTTACTGAGGGTGGACTGGACGAGCCCGGGTAAATCGTGGGGTGGTGGAATCGACAACCGCCTCTACTCGCGATACGTCGACCAATTCCCCGATGGCGCCGGCAATCAGCGCGAAGTGGGCACTTATACGCTCTTCGATGCTTACGCGAGCTACAAGCCTTTGGACCAGATGACCGTGATACTCGGCATCAAGAATCTGCTCGACCGGTCTCCGCCGTACACCAACTCCTACCAGAGCAACTTCGCCTCCGGGTACAACGCGCTCACTGGGGATCCCCTGTTGCGGAACTTCTACATCAATGTGGAATACAAATTGTTCTAAATTCCTGCGCGAATAAGCGATTTGAGGGGGACCGAAAAGGTCCCCCTCTTTTTTCTGGCGATCGTCGGCGATCGTCGAGTCTCACACTCTCTTTCTCGCCCGCAGGGGAGTGCTCGTCTCGTCGTAATACTTAAGAAAAGCCCATCTAGTGCGCAGCAGCATAGCTGCAGGCGTCGCACATCCCAATATATCTGGCCGTCTCGGTGCACCGCTCGGGCATCATGCGTCCTGCGGGATACGCCGGCGGGCGGCTTCCGCAAATCCAAATTCCGTCGCTTGGCGTAATATTGAGGACACTACCCCGGTCTAAGGTAGTGCAAGGCGGCAATGTCGCTGCCAGCAAATTACAACAGAGGAATGAAGCCATGCAAATGAATAAGGTATCGGGTGCTGCATTGGCGGCCGCGGCCGCGCTGCTGTTCACGTCCGGGTTGGCGGGAGTCTCGGTGGCGGCGGACACCGGCACGGTCAAATGCACCGGAGTGAATTCCTGCAAGGGCATGTCGGACTGCAAGTCCTCGCACAACAGCTGCAAGGGTCAGAACAGCTGCAAAGGCAAGGGATTCAAGGAAATGTCCAAGGCCGATTGCACTGCCGCGAAGGACAAGATGAAGTCCGGCGGCTGATTCCGGATCAGGGCCACGGGCCGGCTGCGCGTACCGCCATCGGCGCATACGCAGCCGGCCCTCGATTTGGCCTGCACAGCTCACGGCGCTCGCACAGCTCCCGGCTCTCATGAAACTCGAAGGATTCGGCCTCGGCCTGCGCCCCGTTCATTACGAGGCTTTGCTGGGCGAGGCCCACCCGATCGACTGGCTCGAGATCATCAGCGAGAACTACCTGGTGCCGGGCGGCCAGCCGCTCGCCTATCTGGAGCGGATACGCGCGACTTTCCCGGTGGTGATGCACGGCGTATCGCTTTCCATCGGCAGCACCGATCCGCTCGACCGGCGCTATCTCGCCGAGCTCAAGCTGCTGGCGCGCCGCGTGGAGCCGGCCTGGATCTCCGATCATTTGTGCTGGACGGGAGTGGAAGGACGCAATGTCCATGACCTTCTGCCGCTGCCCTACACCGAAGAGGCCCTCGACATCGTGAGCGCGCGGGTCGGTGAGGTGCAGGATCTGCTCGGCCGGCAGATTCTTCTCGAGAACGTCTCGAGCTATCTCAGCTATCGCGACTCCGACATGACGGAGTGGGAATTCCTGAGCGAGGTCGCACGGCGTGCCGATTGCGCGATTCTCCTCGACATCAACAACATCTATGTGAGCGCGGTCAATCATGGGTTCGACGCCCTGCGCTATCTACGTGCAGTGCCGAAGGAGCGCGTGCGGCAATTTCATCTGGCCGGACACAGCGACATGGATGGCCACCTCATCGACACTCACGATCATCCCATCGCTCCCGCGGTGTGGAAGCTGTACCGCGAGGCGGTGAATCACTTCGGGGCCGTGCCGACCATGATCGAGCGCGACGACAACATCCCGGAGCTGCACGAGCTCGTCGCGGAGCTCGACGTGGCGCGCGCCGTGGCATCCGGCAACGCGCTCGAGGCGGCCTGATGCGGCTGCGCGAGCTGCAGCGGCAGCTGCAATCAAGCTTGCTGGGCGGCGAGAGCGCGATCGCGGCGGCTATCGTCGATGCGCCACCCCTGCCGGTGGAAGCGCGCCTCGACATTTATCGCCATGCCTACCGGGCCCGCCTGATCGAGGCGCTCGACGAGCTCTACCCGATGCTGCACCGGCTGCTCGGCGACGAGCCTTTCGAGGGCTTGTGCAGCTCGTTCATCGACGCGTATCCGTCGGAGCACCGATCGATTCGCTGGTACGGGGGGGAGCTCGCCGGGTTCCTCCGGACGACGCCGGGCTTTGCCGAGCACCCCATCCTGTCGGAGATCGGGTGTCTGGAGTGGACCTTGTCGGAAGTGTTCGATTCGGCCGATGCCGAGGCGATCGATCGGACGGCGCTGGCGGCGGTCGATCCGGAGCACTGGGCGACCTTGCGCTTTCGCTTTCATCCCTCGCTCCGGCGCCTCGTGCTCGAGTGGAACAGCGTCGCCGTATGGCAGGCGGTGAGCGGGGAGGCGGAGCCGCCCGGCGCCGAGCGATCTGCCGAGCCGGTGCCCTGGCTGCTGTGGCGCCAGAACTTCCGGAATTACTTCCGCTCGATGGACGCGGTCGAGTGCGCGGCACTGGACGCCGCGGCGGCCGGCGGCAGCTTCGTCGAGATCTGCGAGACGCTCGGCGCGCTTCTGCCCGAGGAAGAGATCCCGCTGCGGGCCGCCACGCTCGCGGCGACGTGGGTGAACAGCGGAATCATCGCCTCGTTGAGCCCGTAGCCTTCGACGAGAGCTCCCGGCCTTCTGACGAGAGCTCCCGACCTTCTGAGGAGGGCCCCAGCATTCTCAGGAGAGCTCCCAGCCTTCTTAAAGAAGGTTGCCCGTCTCGCCCATCATCTCCTTGCGCACCAGCGGAATCGGCGGACCGCCGTACGACAGGAACTGGTCGTGAAAGCTCTTCCACATCGCCTGATCGTCGCCGGCCGGGATGCCCGCCGCTTGAGCGCCGCCGGAAGCGCGCATCTTGGCGATCCAATCGGCGCGGAGCTTCTTGATCATGAGCTTGCCCAGAGTGTAGTTGAGATAGGCGGGATCGTACGTGCCGCGGGCGGCCTGCTGACGCGCGTCGCCCGGATCCTGGAAGGCCTGCTCGCGGAACATCTTCTCCGATTGCGCCACGGTCATGCCCTCGGTCTGCATGCCGATGGACGAAAGCAGCCGCACGTCGCGCAGCAGCGCCTCCTTCAGCTGCCCGATGTGCATCTCGGGGTCGTCCTTGCCGACGCCCTCGTCGTACATCATCTCCTCGCAGTAGTGCGCCCACCCCTCGGCGTAGGCATAGCCGATCCAGAGCGCCTCGAGCTTGTCCGGATTGGAATTGGAGTGCAGGAACTGCAGGAAGTGACCCGGCCACACTTCGTGCACGGAAGTGAACATGAGCGTCGCCACGCTGGGGATGTACTCGGCCTGTTCACGCTTGCTCCATTTCGGGTTTGGAGGAGCGATGTTGTAGACCGCGGTGACGCCTTTATCGTAAGGTCCCGGGACCTGGATGAAGGCCGCATTCTCGCGGTTGTAGGGCGGCGCCTCCGCGACCAGCGCCTGCTGGTCGCCCGGAATGCTGACGACGTTGTGCTTCTGCACGAAGTCTCGAAGCAGCGTGAGCTGGGAGCGCGCGGCCTCCAGTGTTCCTTGCGGCGGCTTGTTCGCGTCCATCTTGGCCAGGCACGCCGCGAGCGAGCCCTTCGGCAGATAGCTCTCGCATGCGCTCTTCAGCATGTCGGTATTGCGCGTGAGGTCGGCGCGGCCGGCCGCCTCGATCTGTTCGATCGGAACATCGACCTGGTCGGTGTCCTTGACCATCTCGGCATAAAGATCCTTGCCGAGCGCGAAGTTGTCGTTCGCGGTCTTGCGCAGACCGGTCAGGTAGTCGCGCAGATTCGCCATCGCCTGCGCGGCGTTCGCGTCCGCATCGGCCAGATCCTTCTGCATGGCCGGATCGTCGACCGAGGCAAACACCGGTGTCACGTCGTTCTTGTAGAAATCGACGTAGCCGCCGAAGTTGGCGATGCCGAGCTCGACATAGGATTTTGGCAACGGTCCTTTCAGGTTCTCTTGAATGTCCTTGGCGAGCTGCGGGATCCCCCGCGCGTACTTGATGTAGGCCTTCATGCGCACATTGAGCGGTGCGTAGTTGCGGCTCAGATACACGTCGGGATCGATGTTTCCCACATACCAGTAGGGGTTCGAGTAGGGGTAGCGCGTCTTTTCGAGCCAGAACAGGTCATTGTTCGCGACGCTCAGCAGATACTCGCGATCGAAGCGCTCCTTGGGCAGCAGGGGCTTCGGATCGATACCCGCGATACGGTCACGCTCCGCGTGCAGCCGTGCGATCTCGCGCTTCAGTCCATGCTCGCTCAGGTCGGGCAACTGGCCGTCGTATTCGTGCTTGCCCTCCTGTGCGGCGAAGAAAGGCTGGGCGGCGAAATAGCTTTGCATGAACCCGTTGGCGGCTTCCTGCCAGTCCAGGCTCGCCTGGGACGGCGGCCGCTCGACCGGCGCCCTGGGCGATTTCGAAGATTGATTGCAACCGGCGAGGAAGGCCAGCAATGCCAGCGGCAGCATCGCGATGATTCTCGACAAGGCCATGAGATCCCCCTTTGTAGTTATTCGAGATTCGAATTCGAGGCGGGTATTCGTCAGCTCAGGGACAGATCATAGGCCATTCGTCGTCTCGGAGGCTAGGACACGTCCCGCCGCGCTTGCGGAGTGGGCGGCTGGAACCTGGCCCGTACCCGTGCGAATGCGGGCAGCGCCTCGCAGCGTGACGCGAGCGCCAAAAGCCCGGGATAACTGGGCCAGGACTGGCCGGCATTCAAGGCATCGCACAAGTAGCCGTACACACAGGTCGCGGTGATGTCGGCTTGCGTCAGGCGATTGCCGATCATCCATTCGCCCGAGCGGGCCTGCACCAGCCGGTCGAGCTCGGCAAGGCCGCCATGCATCTGGTGGCGGCAGCGGTCCATCCAGGGCTCGTGGCGCTTGGCCTCGGGCTTGAAGATGATCTCGTAGAGCTGCTGCAGCCCCTTGTCGGCCGCTCCGAGCGCGATCGCCATGGCCTTCAACGTATCGCGCCGCTCCTTGCCGGACTTCGGCAGGAGCGCGCGCGCGGGTCCCGCGCATTCGTCCAGGAACTCGAGGATCGCGCTGGAGTCGATCAGCGATTCGCCGTCGGGCAGCACCAGCACCGGCACGCGCCCGAGCGGATTGAACTGGCGAATGAGCTCGAAATCCTTGCCCACCGACCAGTTGCGATGCTCGAACGGCATCTCGAGCAGGTTCATGCTCACGGCCGCCCGCCGCACGAACGGTGAATCGAACATTCCAATCAATATCATGTGCCCTCCCGTCAATGGCCACCCCTCACCGCGATTCCCGCCGCGCTCAATGCCTCGGCGAGCTCGACCTCGATCCGCTCGGCGTCCGCCCGCCTGATCCGCTGCAAATGCAGCGTCGGCCCGGTGAGGACCTCCAGGCCGCGTTTCAGGACGCTGCCGGCGGCGCGAATTCCCGCTTTGTGCTGGTCGAAGCGCTCGGTCGGCGAGTATTTGCTCATGCCCACATAGACGCCGTACGGCTGCGCGCGCCGGTCGCGATAGTCGAGCAGCACCAGATAGATATTAGCGCGTCCCCTGGACGAGCCGCGAAAGCCGAGCGCGATCTCGTAGGCGCGCGGCAGCCAGTCGATGTAGCGCATCGGCACCCATTCCGGAATGCTCGCGGCCGCGCAGGTCCAGAGTCGCTCGAGGGCGCGCTCGACGGTCATGGACATCTCGCCGCGCATCCACCATTCGTGCACGCAATGCGCCGCGGTCGCGCCGTCCCCGGCGGCGAGCGCACGCTCGAGCCGCGCGGCGATCTCGTCGCGCTCGAGCCGCGCGAAGGGCCGGTTGGTGGGCGCCGTTTGTGGTAAGGATTTGGCCAGAGCGCATACTTTAGATGACGTACAGCAGATCCTGCCAGCAGCTGAGCTTGGGCATTGCCATGGCGGCGGGCGCGGTGCGCGTGCCGCCCGTGCAGAGCTGCACGTCGCCGCTCTTGGTCGCGATCCGCACGCTGCCGCGGCCATCGCCGCTCCTGAAGCTGAGCTTGGTGCCGGGCCCGTACTGGGGCTCCCAGGGTTTCGGTCCGAAGCAATTGTCGATGCGGCCGCTGAAGGACTGGACGTCGACGTTTGCCGCGGGAATCGAGGCGAATGCAAATTTGATCGTGCCGCTCACCGACTCGGCCTCGATCTCGGCATCCGGCGCCATCGAAAAATTCGCCGTCACATTGCCCGAGATGCTCTTGAAGCGGCCGCGGGTCAGGGTGCCGAGGTCAGCCTTCACGGTGCCCGAGACCGTGCCGAGCTCCGCCTCGCCCGACCCCCCGGAGAGCTGCACGCCACCGCTGACGGTCTGGACCTCGATCCACTTGGCGGTGGGCGCCGACATGCGCACCGTCCCGGTCACTGTGTTGACCCGAAGGTTGCCGCCGACATCGCCGCCGATATCCCCGCTGATGGAACGCAGATCCGCATCGCCCTGAAGACCCTTGACCTTGAGGCTCGCACTGACCAGGGAAGTGGTGACGCTGCTCTTCGCCGGCACGTGCACGACGAGATGAACGTCGTTGCCCGACAGGCTGCTCATGACCCCGGCCGGCTCGACGTTGATCGTGGTCATATCGCCGGAATGGGACATGCGTACGCGCTTCGCGAGGTCGTCGGGCGTGCCGGTCACCTCGACCTCGGGACGGTCCCAACCGTCGATCTCGACCGAGCCCGCGACGCTCACGATCTCGACCGAGCCTCGAGGGCCGGCCGAGAGCGCCTGGTGGTAGTCGGCGTGCACGGCGGACCAGGGTGCCAGGCTCGCGCACAGGGCACCGGTGGTCACCCGGGTCATCCATCGCTGGGTCATGGTCGACATGGCTAGATTCTCGCAGTCGAGGGTTGGGTGGTACGTACGACGTTCTGGTACAGATCGAACTCATCGTGCAGGGCGCTCGCCAGAAGTTGCTCCAGCACCGGGCAGTCCGGCTGCGCGGCGAGCGCCTTGCTGATGTCCTCGCGCGCCTTCCGGATGGTGGCCAGATCGGCCTCGATCTGGGCACGGGTGGCCGGATCGAGCTGGGCCAGGCGCTGCTGGAAGGTGCTTTCGAGCTCGGCCCGCGCGGCAACGTACTTGGGATCGCGCGGGTCGCCGAAGCTCGGGGCGAGGCCCGGGGCGAGCTTCGGGGCGAAGTGGGCGGCGGTCGGGCCGCCGGCGGAGAGCGGCGCACCGCGCTGCACGATCACCCAGGCCAGCGCGGCCGCCAGGCACAGGCCGGCCGCGGAGGCCGCGTAGGCCATCCAGATCGCCGTGCGATGCTGCGACGGCGCCGCGCGCGGGGTGCGCACGATGCCGCTGAGCACCCCGGGCCACAAATCCCGCGGCGGAGACACATCGCGCGCGAGCTTGGCGAGCTCCGCGTCCAGGGATGCAGGCGTACCGTCCTTCATGACTCCTCCTCCAGTCCGAGCGCCGCGCTGAGCAAGCCGCGCGCACGGTGTAATTGCGCCTTGCAGGTGCCTTCCGCCACGCCGAGCGTGGTGGCCGCCTCTGCGTGGCTGAAGCCGTAGAGACCCACCAGCACCAGCACATCCCGCGCGCCCTCGGGGAGCGCATCGATCGCACGCTCGAGATCGAGCGGCGGTGCGCCGCTACCCGGATCGGCCCGATCCGGCAGCCCCGAGGCGGGCTCGGAGACCTCGTTCACGGTCCGCAGACCGCGCCGGCGCGCGATCACGGTGCGGATGGCGATGCGCTGCAGCCAAGTGGAAAAGCGGCTGCGCTTCTCGAAGCGGCCGAGGCCGCGCCAGGCCGCCACGAAGGACTCCTGCACGCAATCCTCCGCCGCCTCGCGCTGCCCGGTGAGGCGCAGGCACATGCCGTAGAGGCGCGGCGCGAAGCGGCGATAGAGCTCCTCGAACGCGGCGAGGTCACCCTCGACCGCCGCAGCGATGAGCGGCGCCGGCTCGGCGTCCTCGTCCACGTTCGCAAGTTGCAGCTGATGTACCGAGCCCACCGCACTTCCCGTTGATCCGTTCGTGCAGGCTTAGAGGAGAGTGCGTGCGGAAAGGTTTAAAGGGGGGTTGTGCTCACCGTGCGGTGGCCGGGCGCTGGATGCGGTTCTGCTGCCAGATGGATTTGACCACCGTGCCGTTCGCTCTCGGGGGCAGGTAAGCGCCCGCGGCGAGCGGCGGCACGGGTGCGATGCCGGTTGGCGCCGGGCACGCGCTGGTCAATCGATAGCCGAGCGCCGACGACAGGAGCCCCTCGGAGCTGTCCCCCAGGGCGTGCGTGAAATCATCCGCCACCGAGCAGCCGGGCACCGGAATGCCTTGGGTGCCCACGGTATTCTGCGGCGTGAAACCATCCGGATAGTCGCCGAAGCCCTTGGCATTGACGCCCTGGAACTCGATCGAGAAATAGGTCGTTCCGCAGTTGTCCTGGGGGTAAAAGCCGTAGGGCTTGCCGCAGGTGGTCGAGCCGATCTGAATGATCTGGACGTTCACGCCCTGCAGGCTGTTGATGATGGCCTCGCTCGCCGAGCAGGTACTCGCGGTCGTGAGCACGAACACCCGCGGGAGGTTGAGGGTCGGCAACGCCAGGCCAGCGGTGGTCGAATACCCCTGGGTGGTCGAGTGAAAGCCGACCGGCGTGATCGTTTGGCCCGTCACCGGGTCGGCGGTGGGGTACTTGCTGTTGAATTGCTGGAGATCGAAGGTCTGCCCGGTCGTGGGGGCGGCCCCCGCGATCATGTAGGCCACCTCGCTCGCGATATCGAGATAGCCTCCGCCGTTGTAGCGGATGTCGAGCACCAGGTCCGTGACGCCGGCGCTCTTCAGCTGGGAGAAGGCAGTGACCAGCTCCTCCTCCGCGGTCGCGATATGGTCGTTGAACAGCATATAGCCGACCAGACCACCGTCCGCCGTGATGATGGTATGCACGTCCTGCACCGGCGTCGAGGTGACGTTGATCGCCGCCAGGGTCACGGTGCGCGGGGTGCTGGCACCGGGATCGAGGATCGAAAAGACATGGCTTTCGCCGACGGTTTGCGGAGCGAGTCCCGCGTTCAGCGTATTGACGCTCGCCTGATCGTCGGCATTGACCAGGTCGACGCCGTCGATGGTGAGGATCTCGGCGCCGCGAGTGAGACTCGCCGGAGCGACGGCGGCCGGTGATCCCGGCTCGGTATAGGCCACCACCACATCGCGCGGCGGTGTACCCGCGATGATGTCGAAATCGGCGCCATACCCCACGTCGACACCCGTCTGCGAGAGCGACTCCCAGGTGGCCGTCGGGTAGGTGAAATGGAATTTGTCCTTCGGGGCGCCGGAGGCCGTGGTCGCCGTGGTCTTGAGCACGGCGAAATAGCTCGCATCGGAGCTGAAATTGGCGGGGTTCTGATCGACGACCTCGCCGAACCAGAGATACAGGTCGTTGGTCCAGGAACGCAGCCAGTTCAGCTCGTCGAGCAGGCTACCCTGCTTGTCCGGATAGGGTTGCTGGGTCACCGGATCGGTGCCGGTCCGAGGCGCCACGCACAGGGCGGCGAAATTCGACTCGGGAGAGAAATGGCCTTGTATCCAGGTGGTGTTCGGTGGAGCGCCGGAGCCGGTCCCGGCCGGGTCGCCGCCGGAGCTTCCGCCACCGCCACCGCAGGAGGCGAGCAGCATCCCCGCCACGATCATCGCAAGACTCCGGCTCGCAGGGCGGGAAGCAATCATGGCAACGTCCTTGTTGGGGGTAGATATGGCAGCAGTATGACACGCGAACACTCGCCTGTGGAACGCGACGCGTCGTCATAGGCTGAAATCATCGTCGAGACCATGTGATGCCTTGCCGGCATCCGCGCCTGTCGCGAGCTCATGAGACTGAGACTTCTCCGCCATCTCCATCTCCTGCCGGTATCGAAGCCAATTCTCCACAGCCTGCCGTCGCGCCTCCTCAAGGCTTGGGGGCGGGATCGAATTGCTCTTCGCCGGTTGTTCGCTCTCCCGCTCCCGGCCGGGGTGCGCCCGCGCCGCGTAATCCGCGCGAATACGCTCGGCCACCGGGCTATGATAGCCGCGACGCTCCACCTCGTACGGCACCCTCGGAATCCACATCCGCGGCTCGCGCTCGATGCCCTGGGCGCGCAGCGTCCGATGATCGACCCGTGCCGCGACATTTGCCTCGCGTAGCGCCTCGTTGGTTACCGTCGCCCAGCGCTCCCTGACGTGCAGCAGCTCCTCGATCGACGGTCCGAGCCCGAGCGCCCTTCGGGTGCTCTCGTTGAGCTCGAATTGGGTCTTCGCTCCGAGCCCGCCGCTGCCGACCTCGCGCGTCGTCGCGAGCAGGTGCGCATGAAAGTTCCTGGGATCACTGCCGGGGAAGTCTCGCGGCGCGTGCACCGTCACGTCGACCGCGAATCGGTAGCGATCGGCGAGCTCCTGCGCAAAGCCTCTGGCCAGCTGCACGCGGCCGCCGAGATCGATCTCGCTCGGCAGCGCCACCAGATACTCGCGCGCCACACGCGAATTCTTGCGCGTCTCCGCAGCCTCCGCGGAATTCCATAGATTGGAGCGCTCTTTCGCCCAGCTCATGTCGACGTTCGCAAGCGGGGTCGGCACCAGTATTTCCTTGTGCAGCACATCTCGACGGTCGCTGTGATCGTAGGTGCGCCCGGTGCGTTCGTCTCGAATCCGCTCCCCGGCGCGGTAGGCAGCGGCACTCGGCGCGCTGCTCCCGTTCGAGCGTCCGAAGGCCTTGATATTGAGGAAGTAGAGCGCCACGATCGTTCAGAGGTGGACAGCAAATTCGAGGAACTCGGGATCGAGCGCGTAGCCGGCTGCCCCTGCTCGAAGGGGCTCCCCGATCGACATGAGCTCGATCGCCGCGGCAGCCTGCGCGCTCACCGGCAGGAAGGCGCCTCCGGGCTCGCAGAAAAGATCATGATCGCCCTGGGGCCCGTCGCATTGCTCGCAATGGTTGGCCCAATACCATCCCTGCGTTGCGGAATCGCGTGCCCTGCGATAAGCCGGCGCCAGCGTTTGCAGGCGTCGTTGGACGGCTTCCGCCAGCAGTTCCACATAGAACAGAAAAGCATGACGGGGGGCGTCCTCCCAGGCCCCGTCATCCGTCGACAACGCTTGGTGCCCCGGCGGTACCACCAGCGCCACCAGGCAGGTTGCGCCTCGGCAATGCGGACAGGAAGCCTTGGTCCGCGCGATCAAATAGCCGTCCGCGCGGACGTTGGGCTCGTTAGCTTCGATCATGCTGCCGCTCCTCGGTGGGATGAAGGACGGCCGAAAGCCACCTTGACCCACTCCCGCGAGGAAGCCGGCTTCAGGTAGCCGGTTAAGTCCGGCAATTGTTCGATCTCGGAGGCCATCACCGCTGCCTCGGTCACGTGCTGCTCGCTGACATTTTTTGACCGCCGCGCTGCCTGTCGCGGCCATAGGCCATCGCGGTCGCTCCCGCGCGAGATCTGGCGGCGCAGAACTTCGCGCTCGCCGATCAAGCGCGAGGCGAATTGCGAGGTACCGCCGTGCTCGCTGCCGGAGCAGCGCAGAATCAGCGTATTCCCGCAATTTTCTGTGATCGTTTGGGCATCTCCCGATCCGTAGGTGCCGGAGACCTGGGCGATTGATTGGAATCCGAGCACGCATCGACCGCCGAATTTTCGCAAGCGCGCGAGAGCATCCTTGAGCCCATCGATGGCTCCCAATGCATCCAGCTCGTCGATCACTATCCACAGGCGCTGATCGCGATCTTCCTCGGCGCCCATCGCTTCGAAGATGGCGAGCCGCATCCAAGTCGCGATCATGGATCTGAGCGCCGAGATCTGCCCCGCCTTGTAGGTCATGAACAGCACGCCTGGGACCGATCGCCTCACCCATTGCCGGATCGAAAAGGGAGCGGCTCTCTGACGCTGCACGTACTCGAACGCGGCCATGGCGGAGACCATGACGGAGCGGATGGAACCGAACATGCGGGCGTTCTCGCCATCCAGAAAAGGCTGCGCTGGAGTTGCCGCGACCATCGGCCGCAGTTCCTCGAGAGACGCGGCCGACAGGAGCCGCCAGAGTTCGCTCGAGCTGCGGCAACCGAGGCTGTGGTTGCGGCGCAGGACGGCGGCGAGAAAGGTACGCGCATAAGCGCGCCACTCGTTGGCGGACGGATCGGCACTCGGGGGAATGAGCCCGCTCGCCAGCTGGTCGGCGTCGTAGATTTCGCTGATTTCCGAAAATGGGTCCCATTTGACGGATGCTGCGTCGAAGGGATTCAAGAGGACATCTCCGCGATAGCGCCGAAAAAATCGCGCGTGGTAGCCACCGTCGGGGTCCGCGATAACGGCGCGGTCACCGCGCGCCAGAGCTGCGCTCAAGATTTCGCGGATCACCGTGGACTTCCCCGTGCCGGTCGTGCCGATGATCTTGAAGTGCTTGGTCTCGTCGCGACCCGGTATCGGTATGCCGGCGAGAGTCACGCCGTTCTCCGCGGGTGCGGCGCTTATGCGCAGGGGAAGGCGATACCGCCGCGCGGCGGTATCGCGCAGGATCACGCCGCGCTTGTGAACTTCCGGGCGGCGTCTGCCGATGGCTTTAGCGCAGAGCGCCGCGGCCAGCACGATCACCGCCGCGGCCAGTACCCCGGTGCGGCCGATCAACGAGTCCAGCGCAGCAGGCTCGAGCATCTCAATAGCCCTTGATGACGAAGAAATCGCCTTTCTCCCCATACGCGGGCGAGGACTTGTCGATCCGAATGCAAAGGCGCGCGCCATCACCGCAGTGCCTCAAGTCGGCGCGGCCGCCCACCAGCTCGAGCTTCTGCACGCTCGCGAGCATCCGATCCCGGCGAACCCGCAGGCCATCGATCTCGGCGCCGGAAGGCAGGATCCAACGCATGAACACCGCCGGTATGGTGGTGGCGAGCACCGCAAGCGCTGCCGTCCACAGCAGTCCCCGTAAGTCCGCCGCGCGTTTCATGCGCCGCAGAGCGGCCGCCGCCTGAGCGCTTTCTGCGGTCAGCTCTCTGAGCTCCTCGACCAACGTGCGGCGTATCTCGTCGCGAACCACGTCGTCCAGGTCTTCGGTGTGCGCACGCAGTCGCTCCAGGTGGGTTTCGGCGAGCTTTTGATGCGCTTGCGCACTCTCCATCAGGAGACCGAACTGCATGGTGGTATCGTCGATCGGCATCGCCGGGTCACTCACGGCCGTAGTCCTCGCGAGTCCTGATCCTGTCGGCGACGCTCGCCGGTGGAGCGTGGGAGGCCGCGTCCGTCCTCTGCCGGTCCCAGTGCTTCATCACCTCGAGCCGTACTCGACGCCATTCGGGATCCGAGGCGTGCTTCGCGTAGCCCGTCAGATCCGGCAATTGCTCGATTTGCGAGGCGAGCATCGCCGGCTCGACGCTGTACTGCTGACTATGCGACGTCGAACTGAGGATTTCCGTCGCGCGTCGAGTCCTGGACACCGTGGTTCGAATCACCTCGCGGTCCCCGATGAGCTGCGACGCGAAGCGCGCGGTGCCGCCGCCCTCGCTTGCCGAGCACCGTAGGATCAAGGTGTTGCCGCAATTTTCGACAATCGTATGCGCATCGCCCTGCCCGTAAGTACTCGAGACCTGCGCGATCGACTGGAATCCGAGGACGCAGCGGCCGCCGAATTTGCGCAGCCGCGCCAGCGCATCTTTCAGTCCGTCGATCTGGCCGAGCGCATCCAGTTCGTCGACCACGAACCAGAGGCGGCGCTCCTCGTCGGGGGCTTGCGAGGTAGCCTCGGCTGGGCCGTCCATGGTCTCGAACACCGCTAGCCGCATCCATCCCGAAATGGCCGAGCGCAGGCCGGCAATCTGCCCCGCCTTGTAAGGCATGAACAGCACGCCCGGCTGCTGCTCGGATACCCAGCGCCGGACCG
>DATAYO010000089.1:0-13254 GCA_036272515.1 Steroidobacteraceae bacterium
GCGCTCGAGATCATGTGGATCGTGCGCGCCCTCGAGCGCATCGGGGATCATGCGAAGAACATCTGTGAGTACGTGATCTACATGGTTCATGGGAAGGACATCCGCCACTCCTCGCTCGAGGATGTGGCCAAGCAGATCGACGCCGCGCATTCCGTAGCCCGCCGCTGATGACGGCGCGCAAGGCGAACACCCTGGGTTTCCTGGCCTGCGCGGCGCTTTTGGCCTATGCCTATTACGCGCAGTTCGTGATGCACCTCGAGCCCTGTCCGCTGTGCATCTTCCAGCGCCTCGGGGTATTTGCCGTGGGGATCGCCTTCGGCCTCGCGGCTCTGCAGGACCCCACCGGGTGGGGCCGGCGGGTTTACGCGGCCCTGATCGGAGCCGCCGCCCTCGTAACCCTCGGCGTGGCCGCGCGGCACCTCTACATTCAAAGCCTCCCGCCCGGGAGCGTACCGGCCTGCGGAGCTTCGCTCGACTTCATGCTGAAGGTGTTTCCGCTCAGCGACGTGCTGGTGAAGGTGCTCACCGGCTCGGGCGAGTGCGCGAAGATCACCTGGCGTTTCCTCGGCCTGACGATGCCCGCCTGGGTGCTGATCGCCGCGATGGCGCTCGGTGCGTGGGGGCTGTGGGCCAATCTTCGGCACCGTCCGCCGGTGCTGCGGTTCTGATGCACAATAGCTGATGCAAAAAACCCTGGACCTCACCCGCGAGCTGATGTCGCGTCCTTCGGTCAGCCCGGACGACGGCGGCTGTCAGGCGTTGATGAGCGAGCGGCTCGACGCGCTCGGCTTTGCCGTCGAGAACCTGCGCTTTGGCGACGTCGACAATTTCTGGGCAAGGCGCGGCTCCGGGGGTCCGGTCCTGTGCTTTGCCGGCCATACCGACGTGGTGCCGCCGGGCCCGCTCGAGGAATGGCAGAGCGATCCGTTCGAGCCCACGGTGCGCGGCGGAATGCTGTACGGGCGTGGCGCCGCGGACATGAAGAGCGGCCTGGCCGCCATGCTGACGGCCTGCGAGGAGTTCATCGCGCGCCACCCACGCCATCGCGGCAGCGTCGCGTTCTTGATCACCAGCGATGAGGAAGGACCGTCGGTGGACGGCACGCGCCGGGTCGTGGAGGTGCTCAAGAGCCGCGGCGAGAGCATCGATTGGTGCCTGGTGGGGGAGCCCTCGAGCGAGAGCGTGCTCGGCGACACCATCAAGATCGGCCGGCGCGGCAGCTTGAGCGGACGGCTCACCGTGCATGGAGTGCAGGGTCACATCGCCTACCCGCAACTGGCGGACAACCCGATCCATGCACTGACCCCCGCGCTCGCCGAGCTCATCGCGCGCACCTGGGATCAGGGCAATCGGCACTTTCAGCCGACCAGCTTTCAGGTCTCCAACATCGCCTCGGGCACCGGAGCGCCGAACGTGATTCCCGGCGAGCTCAAGGCGCGCTTCAACCTGCGATTCTCGACCGAGCAGACCATCGACAAGCTCAAGGAAACAGTAGAGAGCATTCTGCGCGCGCACCGGGTCAAATTCTCGCTCGACTGGTTCATCTCCGGACATCCGTTCCTGACCGAGCCCGGCACCTTGTCGCAGGCGGCGACCCGGGCGCTGCAGGAGGAGCTCGGCGTGACCCCGACCTTGTCGACGGGCGGCGGGACCTCCGATGGACGATTCATCGCCCCCATGGGCGCGCAGGTGATCGAGCTGGGCGTGGTCAATTCGACCATTCACAAGGCGAACGAGTGCGTGAAGATCGAGGACATCGAGCGGCTGCACCGCGCTTATCTGAGGACACTCGAGCTGCTGCTCGTGGAGTAACCTTGCGCTGCCCCGTGCGCCGCCCCGGCGCGCTGCCCGTCGCGCCGCCTCGCTCTGCCTGCGAGGTTACCGCTCGCTCCGCCGGTTAGCGGATCCTCAGGCGTCAGTCGACGCTGTAGCCGCGGCCTTCCAAACAGGCCGCTTGAGCGCGCATGTAGTCGGATCGCTTGTTAGCCGGTGCCGCAGTTCCGGTCGTGGGGTCGTACCCCGATTGCGCAGCCGCCCACTTATGGCACTCGAACTTGTCGGTCGCCTGCTGCTGGGCGCTCTGTCCGTTCTTCGGGTAGGCCATCAGCTCGGTGCCCTCGCCGGGGCCGGGGCCGGCCGCTCCCGCCGCTCCCGTCGCGTTGCCGTTCTGGGCCGCAAGGCCGTCCGGCGGCGCCACGGTCTGGTACTGTTTCATGTTCGGGTCATACGTGTAGTAGGTGTCGTCGGCGTAGTAGTAGGGCACGCCGTCCCACCAGTACGTCTGGTAGTAGAGCGGCAAGGAGGCGAAATACAGGCCGAGACCAAGTCCGCCCCAACCCCAGCCCCAGCCGCAGCATCCCCAGCCGCCGCGCCATCCGTAGCCGCCATGCCATCCACCGTAGCCGCCGTGCCATCCGCCATAGCCGCCACGGTAGCCGCCGTAGCCACCGTGGTAACCGCCGCCGTAAGCTCCGACGTGGCCGCCGGCAAAATGTCCGCCGCCGCCGAAATGACCGCCGCCGCCAAAGTGACCGCCACCGCCGCCGCCGAAGTGACCGCCGCCGCCACCGCCGAAGTGACCGCCGCCGCCACCGCCGCCGCCATGGCCACCACCACCGCCATGCTGAGCGAATGCGCTGGTCGACATCACAGCCGCCACGGCGCAGGCGCCGAGAATCACGGAGAGCTTTCGAAGCACGCTTGGACTTTGCATAACGTCACCGCTCAAATAAAAAATATCAACGCACAGACTACTCTAAGGTTGACGAAGCAGAGCGGGTGCCGATCACCCTTTCGTTCGTCACTGATTTGACTGCAAATTGCGACGTCAGTTCAACGGCCGGGCGCTCACCGGGTCGACCGTCGGGCTCAACCGCCGGCGCTCTCGCCTAGGGCGGCACGGAGGCGGCGACGATCGCCAGCCGCACGTTCGCCTGCGCCGCGGCGCTCAGCTGAAGGGTCCACCGATGCGCGCCCTCCAGATCGAATTCGACGATCTTGCGCGGGCCGCTGCAATCACGCTGGCCTTCGTAGTCGGTGGGCGGAAGCAATTGACCGTCCGCCAGGAGGTCGATCCACAGCGGGGCATCGACCGCGATCCGATAAAAGCCGGGTCCGGGCACCGCCAGCCGCAACACGCCTGCGTAAGTATTCGCAGGGGCAGGTCGCCCCGGCGCCGCCGGAAAGACTATCTTCGCAGTGGGAGCGAGCTGCAGCCGATACAGCCGGCCGGGCATTGCCAGCGCCGGCGCGCTGCCGCGGGTCGCAGCATCGAGCGGTGCCGCCGGGCCCGAGAACAGGGCTCGCTCTCGCGTCACGTCCCACTTGAATCCCGCGCACGGATCGCTGCCGGCGGCCGGCTGCCCGGCACCGGCCGACGACGGCAGGGCGAGCAGGAGCGAGGCGGCGATCGCCATCGGCAGGTGCATCAGCGCTGAGTTCATGGGGCTCCCCCGGCCTCGCAGGCCCGCTCCCTAAGCATACTGCATTGTAGTTCTACTCTGACGGGCCGCCGGCGGCCGCCTCTGCATTACGCCGCCCGGCCACTGCTTTGCGCCGCCGGGTCACTGCTTTGCCCCCCGGGCCACCCTAAGCTGCAGTTGAAACGTAACCTGCACTTGAAAACCGTCGTATTACAACCAACGTTCACGCTTAAGGAGGCCGTCATGAGCAAAGGAATGAGCGAAGGAATGAGTAACGGCAGTTTTCACCGAGTGTGGGGTCTCGCCCTGTGTGCGGCAATTCTCGCCGGCTGTGCGACCCAGCCCCCGTCCCCGGACCGCGAAATTCGGCTCGGCGACCGCCTCAATATTTACGACATGTACGACAACTCGCGTCCGTGGGGTGCGAGTTATCTGGTCGGGCCGCCCGCGCACCACCTCGGCGATGAGTCGCGAATCGACGATCTGCGCTCGGCTCCTTCCGACACGAGTGCTGCCGATCCCAACAAGTCGCCGTCCTCGAGCGCGCCGGCGCCGACGCTCACGGACAAGCCGCTGCCGCTGCTGCCCTGAGCGGTACCTCACGGGGTCGCACTCACGGCGGCGGAGCGCCCGCCGAGGGCGCCGCAGTCTCCGCGGGTGCTGTCGTCGGGTAGGCACGATTGCTCGTCAGCAGGCGGCGAAACGCGGCCACGACCGCGGGCTGCGGCTGGCGGATGCCCGGGACTGACTGATAATTCTGCCAACCGCCGCCGAGGCTTCGGTAGAGCCGGACGAACTGCTCACCGGCGCCGGTTTGCGCGGCGATGTCCGATTGCTCGATCTGATAGAACTGGCGCTCGGCATCGACCACGTTCAAGTAGTCGGTGAGGCCGCGGTTGTAGCGCGCGGTCGCAAGATCGACGGCGCGCTGAGCCGCCGCCATTGCCTCTTGGAGATTCGTGACTCGAGACTCCTCCGCCGAGTAGGAATCGAGCGCGCTATCCACCTCCTGAACCGCCCTGAGGATGGTCTGACGATACGTCGCCAGGCTGGCCCGCGCCTCGAGGTCCGCGATGTCGACTTGGGCGTCGATGGCGCCGAAGTCGAGTAGCGGCCAGATGGCCCCGGGACCGAAGGACCAGATGTGCTGGCCGACCTGCTGGGTCGAGCCCGCGATCTGTCCCTGTTGCGCGCCGAGCGAGCCGACCAGTGCGACCTGCGGGAACAGCCCGGCCGTGGCCACCCCGATGCGCGCCGTGTTCGCCGCCAGCGTCCGCTCGGCCTGCTGAATGTCCGGGCGCCGCTTCAGCAGATCGAGCGGCGCACCCGCCGCCACGGCGCCCGGCATGGAGGGAATCATGCCGGGCGCGGCGAGCTCACCGACCATGCTTTCCGGGAAGACGCCGATCAGCACGGCGAGGGTGTACTGCGCCGCCTTCACCTGGGCCGTGGCCGGCGCGATCTCGGCATTGACCGCGTCGAGCTCGCGGGTCGCCAGCGCCACGTCGAGCGCGTTGGTGATACCGCGCTGATAGCGCTGGCTGACGATGCTCAGGTCCTGCCGCAGCACGGAGCTCGCCTGATTCAAGACGGCGAGCTGCAGCTGCGCGCCGCGCAAGTCGATGTAGCCGCGTACCACGTCGGCGATCACCGCGGTGATGACGCCGTAGCGCGCCTGGGCGGCGGCCTGCGCGCTGAAGCGCGCCGCCTGGAAGGCGCGGCGGTAACCGCCGAACAGATCGAGCTCCCACGCGGCGTCGAATCCCGCCAGCGTGTTGACGGTGGTGAACCCGTTGCCGGTTTCGGCGGATACCAGCGATTGAGCGGCCCGCGCGCGGGCCAGGTCGCTGCCGGTCCCACGACCTTCACCAACGCTGGCATCCACTTCGGGCAGCGCATGGCCGATCACCTCGGCTTCGTAGGTACGCGCCTGCTGCAACCTGACCAGTGCCACCTCGATGTCGAGATTGTTCTTGACCGCCCGATCCACCAGAGAATTGAGCTCGGGATCGTCGAGCGTTTTCCACCACGCCGCGAGATCCACCACCGAGGCCGGCGCGGCACCCGCGGCAGGTGCGGTCGTCGCCGAGCGGCGGCTGCTCGCCGCCGCATATTGGTTCGGGACATCGGGCTTGGGCGTGCGATAGGAAGGACCCACGGCACAGGCCGCCAGGACCGCCGACGAGGCCAGCAGACTTGCGCGAATCGCGACTCGCCGGTGGCTCATGGATCCTCTTTCGGCACTGCCTTGGAGGCGAGACGCTCACCGTCGGAGGACGCCGCCGTGCCGCCGACGACACGCACCACATCCCCGTCGCTGAGCGAATCGGAGGGACTGTCGATCACCCGATCTGCCGGTCCGAGTCCAGCGAGCACTTCCATGTCGGTGCCGAGGTTGCGGCCGAGCGTCACCGGCTCGAGCTTCACGCGGTCGTGCTTGTCGACCACCGCGACCTGAACGCCCTGCTCACGAAAGATCAGTGCACCCGTCGGGATGCGCACCGTGCGGGCATTGCCCGTCAGCTCGAAATGTACTTCGGTGAAGGTGCCCGGCTGCAGCAGGTCATCGGGATTGTCGGCGTGCAATTCCACCAGCATGGTGCGAGAGGATTCGCTGATCGCCTCGGCCGTGGTCGCGACCGTCGCCTTGAACACGCGATCGGGGTACTGAGGCAAGGCCAGATCCGCGGTCTGTCCGGCATGGATGTCGGCCGACATCTCCTGCGGGACTTGCACGAACACCCGCATTTCGTGCACGTCGGCGACCCGGAAGAGCTGCGGCGCGCTGCCGCCGCCGGCGCCGCTTCCCGCGTTGATCAAGGCGCCGATATCGGTGTTGCGGGCGGTCACGACGCCATCGAAAGGAGCCACGATGCGCTTGAATTGCTCGAGCGCCAACAGGCGGTCGACCGCACCCTGATCGGACCTCGTATCGGCGATGGCCGCGTTGTAGCGCGCGGACGCGCTCGCGAAGTCCGCCTTCTTGGACTCGCGCTCCTGTTCCGACACGACGCCTCTCGGCGAATCCCTCCACCGGTCATAGGTGGTGCGGGCGAACTCCATCTCGGCCTCGCGTACCTTGACCTGCGCCTCGCCCGACTTCAGGACGGCCTCGGCTGCCGCCAGCTCGGCATCGACGTCCGGCGCGTCGATCTCCGCGAGCAGCTGGCCCTTTTTGACGTGCGCGCCGAAGTCTTGATACCACTTCTTCAGATAGCCGCTGATCCGGGCGTAGAGGGGCGCCTCGTACCAGGCCTGGATATTGCCGGGAAGCACCGTCTGCTGGCCCGCGACCCCGTGGGCGGGGACGATCACCGTGACGGCGGGAATCGCGCGGGCCGCCGTCCACTGTCTCACCTCGCGATCGTGCGCCCAGCGGATGCCGATCCCGGAGAGCGCGACCACGCCCGCCACGATGGCAGCGATGATGCCGACGCGCCTCAAGTTTCGCGGCGGCGGGATGTCGGCGCTCGAAGCTCGATGCGGGGCCACAGGCTCGGTTTGACGGTTGTCGGTCAAGAACTTCTCCAAATATTACGCCGCCGGCAAGGCGGGTGCGGGCTGTGGTTGCCCCTCGGTCTGCCCCCGCACCTTTCGGTGCAGGACGCTGAATACCACGGGAACGAAGAACAGCGTGGCGATGGTTGCCACCGCCAGACCGCCGATGACGGCCCGTCCGAGCGGAGCGTTTTGTTCGCCGCCTTCGCCGAGCGCGAGCGCCATCGGCACCATGCCGATGATCATGGCGAGCGCGGTCATCAGTACCGGGCGAAAGCGCGTGAAGCCCGATTCGAGCGCCGCGCTCTTCGCATCCAGGCCGCTCTCCAGGCCCTCGCGCGCGAAACTCACCAAGAGGATGCTGTTGGCGGTGGCGATGCCCATGCACATGATGGCGCCCGTGAGGGCCGGCACCGAGAGCGTCGTGCCGCTGACGAACAGCATCCACACGATCCCCGCAAGGGCCGCCGGCAACGCCGTGATGATGATGAACGGATCGACCCAGGACTGGAAATTCACCACGATGACGAGATAGACCAGAACGATGGCCCCGATGAGGCCGATGTAGAGCTGCCGGTAGGCATTCGTCATGGTCTGCACCTGGCCGCGCAGCTCGACGTACGAGCCGCGCGGGAGATCGCGCCGCGTCTCCTTGACGATGCGCTCGATGTCGCTCGCCACCGAACCCAGGTCCCGCTCCTGGGTCGCGCCGTAGACATCGATCACCGGCTGCACATTGTAATGCGAGACCACGCCGGGGCTCGGGCCCGGTGAGATTCGGGCGAGTCCTCCGAGATATTGCGGAGATTCGGTGGTACCGGAGGTGACCGGGATGTTCGCCAGGTCCGAGAGGCTGTCGACGCGGTACTGCGGCATCTGCGCCACGATGGGGTAGGACACGCCGTTCTTGGGGTTCAACCAGAAGTTCGGATGCACCTGGGCGCTCCCGGACAGGGTGACGATGAGGCTGTTGGCGACATCGCGCTGGGTGAGTCCCACGTCCGCAGCCAGCGTGCGGTCCACGGCGACGTTGATCTGAGGATAATTGAACACCTGCTGGATGCGCAGGTCCGCGATGCCGGGAACGGAGCGCATCCGCTTCATCAGCAGGTTGGCGTACTCGTAATTGGCCCGCTGATGGTTGCCGACCACCTGCAGGTCGATCGGCGCCGGCAGACCGAAGTTCAGGATCTGCGAGACGATGTCGGCGGGAAGGAAGGAAAACGTCGCCCCCGGGAATTTCTCCGGCAGGATGGCGCGCAGTCGCTTGATGTAGGAATCGGTCGGCGCGTGATCCTCGCTCAAGGCGATCAGCGCATCGCCGTCGCCGGGTCCGATGGTGCCGGTGTTCTGATACGCCATGTTGATGCCGCTGAACGGCAGGCCGATGTTGTCGACGATGCTGACGAGCTCTTTCGGCGGAATGACGCTTCGTACCGTGTCCTCGACGTTCTCGAACAGGCGCGCCGTCTCCTCGATGCGGGTGCCGGGCTGCGCGCGCACGTGCATCAGGATCTGGCCGGAGTCCACCGCCGGGAAGAAATTCTCGCCGAGAAACGGCGTGAGCACGAACGAGATGACCACGCAGGCGAGGAATCCGACGATGAACGCCTTCGGACGCTCGAGGGCGAACGACAGAAGCGAGCGATAGCGCTGGCGGAAACGCTCGAAGCGGCGCTCGAATCCGCGCTGGAACAGTACCAGCGGATTGCGCGAAGGAGCCACGGGCATCGTCGGAGGATGCTCGAGGTCGGGCTCGCCAAAGTGCTCGGGCTCGCCGTGGCCCGGGTGATGCGCGTTGCGCATCAGGTAGTTGGCCATCGTCGGCACGAGAGTGCGGGACAGGATGAACGAGCCCATCAGCGCGAAGACCACCGCTTCGGCCATCGGCCGGAACAGATAGCCGGCGACGCCGCCGAGCTGAAACATCGGTACGAATACGATGCACAGGCACAGCAGGGTCACGAAGGCGGGGATGACGATCTGCTGCGCGCCGTCGAGAATGGCCGTCTGGATCGGCTTGCCCTGCTCGAGGTGATAGTTGATGTTCTCGATGGTCACGGTGCCGTCATCGACCAGGATTCCCACGGCGAGCGCGAGTCCCCCGAGCGTCATGACGTTGATGGTCTCGCCGAGCCAGGACAGGGCGGTGAGCGAGAACAGGATGGCGAGCGGAATCTCGATGAGAATGATCACGGTCGAGCGCCAGCTGCCGAGAAACAGGAGGATCATGACGCCCACGAGGGCGGCGGCCAGCACGGCCTCGCGCACCACGCCGAAAACGGCCGCCTTGACGAACACGGATTGATCGCCCACCGCGTGCAGCTGCAGGCTCGACGGCAGGCTCTCCTCGACCCGCGGCAGCAGCTTCTTGATGCCGGAGATGATGTCGAGCGTCGAGGCGGATCCGGCCTTCAAGATGGTCATGAGCACCGCGCGGGAACCGTTGACCCGCACCAGGTTGGTCTGCGGCGGAGAGCCCTGATGCACGTAGGCCACGTCGCGCACGTAGATCACCGTGCCGTTGATCTTCTTCACGGGCAGGTCGTTGATGTGCTCGAGCATCACGGGGCTCGCGTTGAGCGCGACGTTCCAATCGAACTTGCCCACTTTTTCGTCGCCCGCAGGCAGAATCAGGTTCTGCACCGAGATCGCGTCGACCACATCCGCCGCCGAGAGGCCGTGCTCCTGCAGGGCGCGCTGATCGAGGTCGACTTGCACGTCGAGCACCTTGCCGCCGTACGGGGAGGGGATCGCTGCTCCGGCGACCGTCGTCAGCTGCGGCCGGATGAAGTTCTGGCCCTGATCGAACAGCTGCATTTCGGGCAGGCTTTTGCTGGAGAGCGCGAGCTGCAAGATCGGGACGCTCGAGGCGTTGTAGCTCAGAACGTACGGCGGGTTGATGCCGGGCGGCAGGAGCTTGAGGACCGTTTGCGACGCCGCCGTGACCTGGGCCATGGCGACGGCGATGTTGACGGACTTCTGGAAGAAGACCTTGACCACGCCGTAACCGTCGAGCGACTGCGACTCGAGATGCTCGATGTCTCCGACCTGCGAGGTGAGCGTGCGCTCGTAGTAGTAGATGACGCGGCCGGACATGTCGTTCGGCAGGAGGCCGTTATAGCTCCATACGACGCTGACCACCGGAATGTTGATGTTGGGAAAGATGTCCGTGGGGGTCAGAAACGCCGCGCGCAAGCCGAACAAGGCGATGAGCAGCGCCAATACGACGAAGGTGTAAGGACGACTGAGCGCAATTCGTACGATCCACATTCCGGGTGCTTTCCTGACAAAAAGGGGCTGAACGACCGGCGTGATGCCGTAGTTTCATCATGCCTGCCACCCGAATCGGGCACTGCCTCGAATTGAACCGCTCGATGTCGATGTGGGCGGCCGTTACGTTGTGTTACAAAACTTAAGGCGGGCGTTAGCGAGTTCAGGCGGAGCCGCCCCAGCTCAGGTCACGATGCGGTCTAGGGGGTCACGATGCGGTCTAGGGGTGCGGCGAGTCGGTGGCGACCTCCGGGAGCGAGACGGTGACCACGAGCCCGCGCGGCACTCGATCGCGAAGCTCGATGGAGCCACCGTGCGCGAGGATGACCGACCTCGCGATCGACAATCCGAGCCCCATGCCCTGCCGATCCGTCTCCCGCGCGACCGCCGTGCGGTAGAACGGCTCGAACACCTTGTCCTTCTCGGCCGCCGGAATCCCCGGCCCGTCGTCGGCGATCTCGATGATGAATCCGCCTTGCGGCAGGCGCTCGAGGGACACCTCGGCGCGTTCGGCGTATTTCGCCGCGTTCGATACCACGTTGGTGAGCGCGCGCATCATCGATTGCGCCTTGCAGTAGTAGCGGCTCCTTCCCGGGCCCGAGTAGGCGACATCGCCCACGGTATCGGAGACCAGGTCGCAGACCGTCTGCAGCAGCGAATCGAGATCCACGATCTCCGCCGCCTCGACGTCATCGACGCCGCGGATGAAGGACAGCGTCGAAGTGAGCATCGACTCCATGATCTCGATGTCCGCCAGCACCTTCGATTTCTCTTCCGCGGCCCGGTCGGTCTCGATTCTGAGGCGCAGCCGCGTGAGCGGAGTGCGCAGGTCGTGGCTGATGGCGCCGAGCATCCGCGTGCGGTCCGATAGAAAGCGCTGCAGGCGGCTTTGCATCTCGTTGAATGCGCGGATCACCCGCTTCAGCTGCGCCGGTCCCTGTTCCGGCAGCACCGGGGCGTTCACGTCGACGCCGACCCGCTCGGCGGCGCGCGCGAACGCAGTCAGCGGATGGTTGACGGTCCAGGTGAGCCACACCCAGAGGCCGGCGATGGCGAACACCATGAAGGCGACGATGGCCCATTGCTCGAGATAACCGAGCCGGCTCTCGAGGCCGACCGGTGTCATGACCTCCAGCGTACCGCCGTCCTTGAGGTGTACCAGGATGCGTTTCCAGTCCGCGGAGCCGGCGCGCGAGCGCGATTGCACCTCGACGGTATCGCCGAAGTTGCGCAGCACGTTCTGCATCTGGGCGCGCAACGGCGCATCCGGCGTGCCGTTTCCGTCCACGGACTCGATCGCCGGATCGCGGGGCCCGGAATAAAGTACGCGGAAGCCCGGGTCGCTCCACAGCCCGGCGAAGCGCGAGCGGTCACGTTCCGGCACCGACTCGACCAGCCGTACCACCATCGCCACCTTGCTGACCGCGAACTCGGGGCGCAGCACCTTCTGCCAGTGCGGCAGCAACACCATGTACAGCACGGCGGCCATGGCCTGGGACAACACCAGACCGAGCAGCAGAATACCGGCGACCTGACCGCGCATGCCGGCCGGGAACAGCCGGCGCAGCAGGGAAATCAAGTAGCCACCACCTCCGCCGCAAAAATATAGCCGCCCGCCCGGACCGTTTGTATGAGGACCGGATCCTTGGGGTTCTCTTCGATTTTGCGGCGCAAGCGGCTCACCTGGATGTCGATGCTGCGGTCGAACAAGGCCGCGGCGCGGCCGCGGGTCAAATCGAGCAATTGCTCGCGTGTCAGGATGCGCCGAGGATGCTCGCAAAATGCCAACAAAAGCTCAAATTCACCGCCGGTGAGCGGCACCGCCGCGCCGTCCGCGGACTGCAGGCGCCGCGAGCCGAGATCGAGCCTCCAGCCGGAGAACGACAGCGAAGCGGGGCGCTGCTCGCGCGGCGCCCGCGCCATGAGATTGGCCCGTCTGAGCACCGCGCGGATGCGCGCCAGCAGCTCATGGGTGCTGAATGGCTTGGTCAGGTAGTCGTCGGCACCCATTTCCAAGCCCACCACCCGGTCGATCTCGCTGCCGCGGGCGGTGAGCATGATGATGGGCACGTCGCTCGAGACTCGAATCCGACGGCACAGCGAGAGGCCGTCTTCCTTGGGCAGCATGATGTCGAGAATGATCAGATCGATGCGGCTGACCTCGAACACCCGGTCGAGCTCGCGGCCCTCGCGTGCGACACTGACTCGATAGCCGTTTTGCGCCAGGAAATCGGCCACCAGGGTGCGGATATCGGCGTCGTCCTCGACGAACAGGATATGCGGGGTCTGCTCCATGGTTGCTTTATAGGTCAGAAGGGGCGGCCGTTCGGTGGTTTTTTGTAACGAAACGCAACGGTTTTGCGCGGCCGCGGGTCGGGACCGCCGTGCGTATTCTGATCATCGAGGACGCCGGGATTTCCGGCCGCCAGGAACGATTCACGAAATGGGTATTCTTAATCTATCACGAGCACGGTTTTAATCTGGCCGATGCAGACGGGCTACTTACTAATGATCAAAAATAGGCTGGGCGGCATGAATGCGGACTGCGCTGATCGGCGGACATCGGCATCGAGGACGACATCGGCATCGAGGACGACATCGGCATCGAGGGCCTGCGCATCGGCCGCGATGATGCTCGCGCTGTTCTTGTCGACCGGGTGCGCCGGTCTTGGCAAGTGCGGTTTCGGCGAATGCCCGGCCGATGCCCGGATCACCACGCAAGTGCGAAGTCTCCTGGCCCAAAGCCCGGCGCTCGGAGCACCGAACCTGATCAGCATACAAACCGTGAACGGCGTCGTTTACCTCAGGGGAATCGTATCGGCCCCCTCTCAGATCGAGACCGCGGGCGCTCTGGCCCGACAGGCCCCGGGCGTGACCGAGGTTGAGAATCTGCTCACGATAGACAACTCCCGCTAGACGGCCGCCGGGACCTGGGCCATGAAGGCCCGCGTGTTGCGAAGATGCCATGGCATCCCGGTGCCCGTAGGATGCCCTCCGCCCCCAACCATCGGCTGCAGCGCAACAGTGGCGCTCCTGACACAACGCGGCGCAATATTTGCTG
>DATAYO010000090.1:0-2851 GCA_036272515.1 Steroidobacteraceae bacterium
GGCCATCCGCCGCCCGCCGGTGAGCAGACGGAAGCGATCGTCGAGACGGGCGGCCAGCGTCTCGATGCCGAGCGCCGAGGCGCGCGCGGCCGCCAGCTCGATCGCCAGTGGGATGCCGTCGAGCCGCCGGCAGATCGACGCAATCATCACTATAAGGCGCCGGTCCGGCGCGAAATGCGGCTCTGCCGCCCGTGCCCGCTCTATGAACAGCCGAACGGCGCCGTATCGCAGAGGATCGTCGTCAGCGGCGAGATCCACCGCCGGCACGGCGAGCGGTTGTACCGGATAGACCCATTCGCCCCGTGCTCGGAGCGGCTCGCGGCTGGTCGCGATGATATGCGGCGCCGAGCTGGCACCCAGCATAGCCTCGGCCATTGTCGCGGTGGCGGCGATCACATGCTCGCAGGTATCCAGCACCAGCAACACCCGCCGATCGGCGAGCGCCTGCGCCACGCGCTGCGCCAAAACTTCCCCGCCACTCAGCTCCAGCCCGACAGCGGCAGCCACCGTGGCAGGGACCAGCCCGGGATCGGCGAGGGCCGAGAACTCGGCCAGCCACACGCCGTCGGCAAAGTGCGGCCGCAGCTCGCGCGCAAGTGCGAGACCCAGTGTTGTCTTCCCGATGCCGCCGGCACCGGTCAGAGTGACGAGCCCATGCGTGGCGACGAGATTCAGGATCTCGCCGAGTTCCTCCTCCCTGCCGATCAACTCGGAAGCCGGCTCTGGTACGTTGGTCGGCGGCAGGACCGATGCGGGCGGCGCCGCGACCGCGCCGACGGGCTCGCCAGGGCTCGCGGGCACCACGCGAATATCGCCGGTGAACTGATAGCCGCGCCCGGAAACCGTTCGGATCAACGCGCGCTCCGCCCCGAAGGCGGCGCGCAAGGCTGCAATCTGGGCTGCCAGACTATTTTCTTCGATGACCCGACCCGGCCACACACGCGCCAGCAGCGCTTGTTTGCTGACAACGGCTCCGCGCGCTTCGATCAGCGCCATCAGCACGTCAAAGGCGCGCCCGCCGAGCTTGACCGGCCGGCCGTCGGCGAGCACGTCGCGACGGTCTGGCAACACCTCGAAGCGACCGAACGTCACCCCCAATGATGGATCGGATGTGAAATTCATCGGATGCGCCTGTAGAACGCATCTTGGCGAAGTCGATATGCGACGAGCACGCGGCTCGCGTGATGAGCCGGAGTAGCTCGGGCCAACCATGCCGGAAGCGGCATCGGGTCAAGAGCTCCGGATTCGTAAGACGTTCGGCCCTGCGAGCGCGTCCAGAAGGGCCTTCGCGGCTTGCAGATCAGCCGTGTCGAAACCCTCGGTGAACCGGTCGTAGACCGGCTGCAATGACGCCGTCGCGTCGACCGAACGACCCTGATCGCGCCAAAGGCGGGCGAGGCCGGTGGCGGCGCGCAGTTCCCAGGAAAGGGCGCCTTGTCGGCGCGCCCAGTCGAGCGCTTGTCGGAAGTGATCCTCGGCCGCCGCTGAGGCTGCGGCTTCATCTTGCAACAGCAGAAGCTCGCCCTTTACGCGCAGTAGCTCGGCAATTTGCCAGTGTTCTTCGGTCTGCTTGGATTGCGCGATCGCCTTCTCGACCTCGGCGAGTCCGTCGGCGATCTGCCCAGCACGGCCCAAGGCTTCTATCATCAGCAAGGTGTTGACCCGCAGGGCGGGCCTAGAGCCGCCGAGTTCGTCGAAGCCAGCGTGCAGCAGCCGCAATCCGGTGTTGAGATCGCCGCGCTTGATAGCGAGCGCTCCCTGGTGGCAGCAGCCATAGGCGTGCCAGTTCGCCAGCGAATGCCTTGTCGAATGGTCGAGCAGTATTCCCACGTGATGCTCCGCCGCGGTCAGATCGCCGATCCACAGCGCGATCAGACATGCGCCTAGGGCCAGGGCGTAACAAAATGAGAGTCCGTGATGGGTCGCGCGAGCGTCCTCGACACTGCTTTCGGCGGTGCGCATCGCCTGATCCGGAAATCCTTGCACCCACAGGATCCGCGCAAGGATGGTGCGCGCCATCACCCGCTGGTCGAGCGGAAAGGAAATGATATCCGACCTTCGAGCAGCAGGGTGGTAGTGAGCGAGCATATGCTCGAGATGAAGCCGCGCGCCGGACTGGTCGCCGAGATAATGCTGCGAGACCCCAATCAATCGGTCGCCAATCAGCAGATCGTTCTGATCCGGCTGCTTCTCTGCCAGAGTACCGAATCTTTTCGCCAATGCTATAACGGCACGGTGCCCACCACTGGCGGTTTGAAAAAAACATAAGCCCAAGAGCGAGCGCAACTGATACTCGGCGTCATCAAGGCTCTCCGCAAGCTCAAGGACCCGTGTCCAGGCCGCGCCCATCTCGGGAACGGCACCTCTGGTGTATCTCAGCGATAGCGCAAGCGCGGCGTGCAGCCTCATCTCACGGCGCTCATCCCGGCTCGCTCCGGGCCCGAGTGCGGCGAGCGCCTGTTCGACCCGGCCGCGGCATTCCTCCATCAGCGACAAGTGCATCCACAGAGGCACCGCCGCGGCCGTCAGCGCGACGCCGAGCGATGCATCACCGTCCGGCGAAAAGGCCCAGTCGAGCGCCGCACGCAGATTGTCGGTGCACCAACCGTAATCGTTGAGCCATTCGACGGTAGGCCGCGTTTCCCATCCGACTTCCGCCTGTTCGAACAGGTGCCGATAGTATTCTGCGTGGTGATGCGAAAGCCGCTCGCGTTCGCCGCTTTCCTCGAGCTTTTCGAGCGCATAGGCACGCGTCGTGCCTAGCAGCCGGTAGCGCGCGACGGCGCCCTCGCCCCCCGTCACAACGAGCGATTTTGCGACCAGGCTCGTAAGCCACTCGATCACGTCCGGC
>DATAYO010000091.1:0-46454 GCA_036272515.1 Steroidobacteraceae bacterium
ACTCTGGTATGAATCTCGCTCGTCACTACTTACTACGCTTAATCTAATGTAGAGGGAATCGGTCAATGCAAGAGACAGCTGTTGAAAACCCGTATGGCCTTGGTGCCCTGATCGCGAATGGCAATATCGTTTCCAGATCGATTCTCGCCATTCTGCTGATCATGTCGCTGCTCACGTGGTTCATCATGATCACCAAGTTCTTCGACCAGCGGCGCACGCGCCTCCAGGCGATCGCGGCGGAGAGGGAGTTCTGGTCATCGTCGAGCCTCACTGACGCGATCTCCAAGCTCAAAGGCAACTCGAACCCGTTCCGTGCGCTCGCCGAGACCGGCAAGCAGGCGTACGAGTATCACGAGACCAACAAGAGCCGCCTGTCCGGTGCGATCGGCACCAGCGAGTGGATCACGGAGTCGCTGCAGCGAACCGCGGACATGGTGGTGAGCCGCATGCAAGCGGGCTTGCCGGTGCTCGCGTCGGTCGGCGCCACCGCCCCGTTCATCGGCCTGCTGGGCACCGTGATCGGTATCTACAATGCGCTGATCGCGATCGGCGTCGCGGGACAGGCTTCCATCGACAAGGTGGCGGGACCCGTCGGCGAGGCCTTGATCATGACCGCCATCGGTCTGTTCGTCGCGGTACCGGCGGTGCTGGGGTACAACATCCTGCTTCGCCGCAACAAGCAGGTTCAGGAGCGCGTGAGCCATTTCACGCACGAGCTGCATGCATATCTGATTGCCGGCGCGAAGATGGGTCTCGGCATGGATAAGAGCGCGATGCCCGCCGTGAAGCCCGCGCCCGTCGCGGCTCGCTGAGGAAATTCGCCATGGCGATCAACGTCGGCGGGACTGACGAAGCCGAAGCGATGGCCGACATCAACGTCACGCCCCTCGTGGACGTGATGTTGGTGCTCCTCATCATCTTCATCATCACGATCAGGGTCATCATTCAGCAGGTGCCCGTGCAGCTGCCGAAGGCGACCAATCTGCCGACGCAGACCAAGCCTGAGAACATCACCATCGCGATCGACAAGGACGGGGACCTCTTCTGGAATACCCAGAAGCTGACGGGCGGCACCGACGAGCTGAAGCAAAAGCTGCGCGTGGCGGCGCGCGAAGAGCCGCAGCCCGAGGTGCATATCCGCGGCGACGCGGCCGTGCGTTATCAGTTCGTGGGCCAGGTGCTGGTCGCCACTCAGCAGATCGGTATCCGTAAGGTGGCATTCATCACCACCCCGGATCATTTCGGCCCCGGTACGTAGGAGAGATCACGATGGCGATGGCAGTAGGCGGTAACGAGGGCAATTCCTATTCGGATATCAACATGACGCCGTTGATCGACGTCATGCTGGTGCTCCTCATCATCTTCATCATCACGATTCCCACACAGACGCACGCGGTGAAGATCGACAATCCGCAGCCCAACCAGAATCAGCCGCCGCCGACGCCGCCCGAGGTGATCGACCTGTCGATCGACTTCGACGGCACGCTGCTCTGGAACAAGCAGCCGGTGACTCGGGAACAGATGGACGGGTACATCTCGGAGGAGGCGACCAAGAGTCCGCAGCCGGAGGTGCACATCACCGTCGACAAGTTCGCGAAATACGAGATCGTGGCGCAGACCTTGGCCGATTTGCAGCATCGGGGTCTGAAGAAGATCGGCTTCGTCAACAACGACTACTACTGAACAAGGATTCCGCGGGTATTACGGCGCGTCAACCCGAACCAGCAGCGGGTTGACGCGCCGTTCGTTTGAAAGCCCGCCGAAATACGAATTTGAAACGATATTTGAACTCGCAAATTGTGAAGGTGTGCTCATGATTCATTCGATCAACAACAATGCCAATTCCGGGGCGCTCTCCGAGGACGGCGTCCGCAGAATGCCGCGCACCGCCCTCGCAGCGATGCTCGCGGCCGCCTGCTTCGCGCTTTGCGCGGGTCCGTCGCCGGCGGCGGAGAAGAAGGAGGAGATCAGCCGCGTCATCGCCAAGGAGATGACGGCGGCGCAGAAGGAGTTGCAGGCCAACCAATTCCAGGAGGCGCTCAAGAACTTGAGCGAGGCCGAGACGAAATCGGGCCTGACGCCGTTCGACAAGAAGACCATCTACAGCTTCAAGGCCTTCGCGGACGTGAAGCTCAAGGATTTCAAGGCGGCGCAGGTCGAGTACGAGAAGGCGCTGCAGACGGGCGCGGCGACTGCGGAGGAGAAGACCAGCTGGACGCGCACCCTGTTCGGCATAGCCGCGAGCACGGGTCAGTACCAGAAGACCATCGACTACGGCAAACAGATGGTCGACAACGGCACGGCGGGCAACGATACGCTCGGGATCATCGCGCAGAGCTACTACCTGTTGAAGGATTGCAAGGACTCGGGCGTCTGGGCGGACAAGGCCATCGCGGCCGCGCGCAAGGCCGGCGAGACTCCGAAGGAGAATCTGTTCCTGTTCAAGCTGCAGTGCGCCTCGGACGCGGGGGACACGCCCGCCATGGACGCGGTGTTGATGGATCTCATCAAGCTGAACAACAAGACCACGTACTGGAACACGCTGCTGCGTATCGAGCGGCAGGATGAGCGCGACGATCACAACACCTTGATGATCTATCGCATCATGTACGACACCAACTCGATGAATGCCGATACCGATTACATCGAGATGTCCCAGTTGCTGGGCGATTCAGCCCTGCCGGAGGAAGCTGCCGCGGTACTCGAAAAGGCCATGGCGAACGGCGTCATCAAGGACGAGCACAAGGAGCGTACCAACCGCTTGTTGGCGGCTTTCAAGACACGCGCGGACGCGGACAAGAAAAACCTGCCGCAGCAGGTGGCGGAGGCGAACAAGAGCCCGGCCGGCGAGCTCCTCGTCAAGCTCGGCGAGGTCTACTATGGCTTGGGCGACTATCAGAAGGCCGCCGATGCCATCAACCAGGGCCTGCAGAAGGGCCAGGTCAAGCACCTGGACGAGGCGTACGTGTACCTCGGCGAGTCGCAGGTTCAGCTCAAGAACACCGCCGAGGCCAAGAAGGCCTTCGCGAAGCTGAAGGACGTGCCGAACATCAGTCCCCGGGTGTTGAAGCTGTGGCTGCTGTATGGGACCACACTCGGTATGGGTAACGGCTGAGAGCGGAAATAGTCAGGAGATTTCAATGACCATCAAAGCTGGCGACAAGATGCCCGAAGGCAAGTTCACCCGCATGACGGGCGACGGACCGAAGAAGATCACCACGGACGAGCTCTTCAAGGGCAAGACCGTGGTGCTGTTCTCGGTGCCCGGAGCGTTCACCCCGACGTGCGATGCTAAGCATTTGCCCGGATTCGTGCAGATGGCGGACCAGATCAAGGCGAAGGGGGTCGATACCATCGCCTGCACCGCCGTAAACGATGTGTTCGTGATGAACGCTTGGGGCAAGGCCGGTGGCGTCGACGACAAGATCCTGATGCTGGCGGACGGCAACGGCGATTACGTCAAGGCACTCGGCCTCGAGCTCGATGCCAAGGGTTTCGGCATGGGCACGCGCGGACAGCGGTTCGCCGTCATCGTCAAGGACGGTGTCGCAACCCAGGTCAACGTCGAAGCACCGGGCGAATTCAAGGTTTCCGCGGCGGATTTCGTGCTGAAGCAGCTCTAGCGTCTCCGCGGCCGCCTTGCTAGCTCTTCGGACCACGCCGCCGGTATTCTCGGCTGCTCAGGCCGAGCGGGTGGCGCGCGACACTTATGGCCTGATGGGGGCGGTGCGCGCGCTGCCCGGCGAGCGCGATTGCAACTTTCATGTCGCCACCGCCGACCGGCGCGAGGTGGTGCTGAAGATCATCGATCTCGAGGCCGGCCCCGAGACCATCGATTGCCAGTTGAAGGTGTTGCGGCACGTGGCGGAGCAGGATCCTTCGCTCCCCGTGCCACGGATCTTCCCGACCATCCTCGGCGAGGAGACCGGCACGGTCGTCGGCCTGAATGGCACCAAGTACACCACCTGCCTGGTCGGATTTCTGCCGGGGCGGCTGCTCGCCGAGAGCCCGCTCGAGGCGCGAACGCTCGAAAGCGTCGGCGCCACCCTCGCGCGGCTCGATCGGGCACTGCAGGGGTTTTTCCATCCCGCGCTGGGTCAGCGCATCGCCTGGGACGTGCGCCGGCTGCCGGAGCTGGCCGAGCATGCGCGCTACATCGAATCGGCGGCGGCTCGCGGCGCCGTGGAGGCCGTGGTCACCGCATTCTCCGCGCGCGCGGCGGGACTGTCCGCCATGCGCAGTCAGGCGATTCACGGCGACGGGCACGGTTACAACCTGCTGATCGACGCGAGCGCCGGAACCGTCAGCGGCATACTGGACTTCGGCGACATGATCCACGCGCCGCGGGTACTCGAGCCCGCGGTGACGATGTCGGAGCTCATGACGGAAAATCTCGCGCCCCTCACGGCGATGGCGTCCGTGCTCGAGGGCTATGCTCGCGAGCAGCCGCTCGACGGCGCCGAGATCGACTGGCTCTACGATCTGATTGCGGCGCGCCACGCCGTCACCATACTCGTTCATGCGTGGCGCAGCCGGCACGACCCGGCGGGAGCGCGCCTGCTCGACCAGGCCGCCACAGTGCACGCCGCCCGGTCTCTCGATACATTGCTCGAGACCGGCCGCGCATCATTGACCCGGCGCTGGCACGAGGCCGCAGGGACCCGAAGCGAGCTCTGGGCGGCCCCCGGCGCCGCCGATTTGACACGGCGCCGGCGGCTGATGGGCAAAGGCTCCGAGCTGTTCTACGAGAAGCCGCTTCACCTGGTGCGCGGCTCCGGTGTGTGGTTGTTCGACAGCCAAGGCCACGCTTACCTGGACGTGTATAACAACGTGCCGCATGTGGGACACGCGCATCCGCGGGTGGTGCGAGCGGTGCAAAGCCAGGCGGCGATGCTCGCCACCCACACGCGCTATCTGCACTCCGCGATCCTCGACTATGCGGAGCGGCTGACGGCCAAGCTTCCCGCGCGTCTCGACACCTGCATTTTCGTGAATTCCGGCAGCGAGGCGAACGATGTGGCCTGGCGCATCGCCAAGTTCGCGACGGGCCACGGGGGCGCACTGGTCATGGAGCATGCCTATCACGGCATCACCGACGCCGTGGCCGCACTCACGCCGAGCACCGGTCAGCCGCGCGATCCGCACGTCGTGACGCTCGCGGCTCCCCGGCCGGGGCTGCAAACTCATGACTCGGCCGGCACCGAGCAGGTTTCTGCGGCCCGCGATGATGCGGACGGGGCGGTCCGCATGCTGGAGGAGCGCGGCTTCAAGCCGGCAGCCTTCTACATCGACACGGCATTGACCAGCTCGGGGGTCTACGACCCGCCGCCGGCCTGGGCACAAGCGGTGACGGCGGCAATACGCCGCGCCGGTGCGCTCATCGTGGCCGACGAGGTGCAGTACGGCATGGGCCGTCCCGGCTCGAATTTCTGGGGCTTCGAACGCCGCGGGCTCGAGCCCGATATCGTGACCCTGGGCAAGCCGGTCGCCAACGGCTATCCGATGGGCGTGGTCATCGCCAACCGCGATTTGATCGAGGCATTCCAGGCGAAGTTCGGCCTGTTCTCGACCTTCGGCGGCAACGCCGTCGCGGCTGCGGCGGGGCTCGCCGTGCTCGACGTGCTCGAGCGCGAGGATCTGGTGTCGAACGCGGCCGCGATGGGGGACCATCTGCGGCGGCAATTGGAGACGGTGTCCGCGAGGCATGCCTGCCTCGGCGAATTGCGCGGCGCGGGGCTTTTACTCGGCTTGCAGGTGCACGCAGTCGGCGGGCAGAGCGCGCGTCAGTGCACGAAGCGGATCATCAATATCCTGGCGGCGGAGGCGCGGGTGCTGATCGGGTACGAAGGACCGAACGTCGACATCCTGAAGATGCGGCCACCGATGGTGTTTCAGGCAGAGCACGCGGATCGACTCGTCGAGGCGATTGATCTCGCGGCGGCCCGGGTTGGCGCCCGGGAGTAAGCGGCCGCTCGCAGAGCTCAATCGTCGAGTCCCAGCCCTTTCAAAATCCTGGGCGCATGTTTCTCCACGCGCGCGGTACGAGTCGCCGATTGTTTCGCCCCGGCGAAATGCAGCAAATAGCCCTTCTGCCTTCCGGGAGTGAGCGCATGAAAGGCTTCGGCCAGCTTGGGGTCGTCTTCCAAGCGCTTCTTAAATTCCTCGGGCACATCGAATTGCGCCACGCTTTTCATCTGCACCTTGACGCCGGCCTTCTCGACGGCAATGGCCTCCCTGATATAGGCCTTGACCGCCGCTTTCTGCCGGTTGATATCCGCAAGAGAGGCAAACCTGATTTGCCTTGCAACCTGCACATTCTTGGTTTGCTGAATGAGGATTCTCTTGGGATCCTTGAGCAAAGCGCCCTTCATGAAAAGCAAAGCGCAATAATCCTTGAAGCCATGGATCAAAACTACGTTGCTACCCCCTAGATCGTAGCAAGCTTGGCCCCATTTCAGCTCTTCACTGAGGCCCGACGCAAGGCAGAGCCGGCGGAGCGCGGCATATTCGGCGCTCCAGCGCTTTTCCCTGCCATGAGCCTTGGTGACGAGTGGATTCATTCCTTGGCGCGGGCAAATCGGTCAGGTGCTGACCAGCCGCTCGAGCTCGGGAACGATCTGGAAAAGGTCGCCTACCAGACCCACGTCGGCGACTTCGAAGATCGGGGCTTCGCCATCCTTGTTGATCGCGACGATGGTGCGTGCATCCTTGATGCCGGTGAGGTGCTGGATGGCGCCGGAGATGCCGATGGCGATGTACATTTCGGGGGCGATGATCTTGCCGGTCTGGCCGACCTGCATCTCGTTGGGGGCGTAGCCGGCGTCGACGGCTGCGCGCGACGCGCCGACGGCTGCGCCTATCTTGTCGGCGAAGCTGAACAGGATCTTGAAATTCTCGGCGCTGCCCAGGGCGCGGCCGCCCGACACGACCTTGGAGGCGGTTTGCAGATCGGGTCGGTCGGTCGAACCGGATCTGGCGCCGACGTAGCGCGTGTGCGTCGGCAGCGTGACGTTGAGGCTCTTGGATTCCACCGCCGCCGTGCCGCCGGTGCCGGCGGCCTCGAAGGAGGCGACGCGCACGGTGGCCACGAGCTTGCGGCCGGGATCGGCGTCCACGGTCACGATGGCATTGCCGGCATAAATCGGCCGCCGAAAGCGATACGCGCTTTCCACCGCCATCAGGTCGCTGATTTGCGGGACGCCGAGCAGGGCGGCGACGCGCGGCATGAGGTCCTTGCCGAAGCTGGTGGAGGGGCCCAGCAGGTGGGAGTAGTCCGCGGCCAGCGCGACGATCTGAGGCGCGAACGTAGCCGCCAGCGGATGCGCATTCTCCGGACGATCGACGCGCATCACGGATTTCACCCCTGACAGCGCCGCGGCTTGTGCCGCCACCGAGGCGGTATCGGCACCGAGGACCGCTACGGTGATGTCGGCATCCGGAATGGACTTGGCGCAAGTAACGCACTTGGCCGTGGCGGGATTCAGCGCCTTGCCGTCATGTTCACCGATGATGAGTATCTTGCTCATTAGATCAAACCCTTCTTCTTGAGTACGTCGACCAATTCCGACACGTCCTTCACCATGACGCCCTTCTGCCGCTGGGGCGGCGGATCGGTCTTTACGACCTTGATCAGCTGGCCCGTGCCGACACCGAGCGCATCGAGGCTGGTGATGTCGAGGGGCTTTTTCTTGGCCTTCATGATGTCCGGCAATTTCACGTAGCGCGGCTCGTTGAGACGCAGGTCGACGGTGATCACCGCCGGCAGATCCACCTCGATGGTCTCGAGGCCGGCGTCCACCTCGCGGGTCACTCGCGCCGTGGCTCCGTCGATCTCCACTTTGGAGGCATAGGTTGCCTGCGGACGCTCCCAGATCGCGGCAAGCATCTGTCCGGTCTGGTTGGCGTCGTCGTCGATCGCCTGCTTGCCGAGGAAGATCAGATCCGGATTTTCCTTCTTGGCCAGCGCGAGGAAGGTCTGGGCCGCGGTCAACGGCTCGACCGCTGCGTCGGTCTGGACCAGGACCGCGCGGTCGGCGCCCATTGCCAGCGCGGTACGCAGCTGCTGTTGAGTGTCGGCGACGCCGATGCTGACGGCCAGCACTTCCACATTGCCCACGCGCTCCTTGATGCGCAGGGCCTCCTCGAGCGCGATCTCATCGAAAGGATTGACGCTCATCTTGACGCCGTCGAGCATCACCCCGCTGCCGTCGGGCTTGACGCGCACGCGCACGTTGTAGTCCACCACGCGCTTGATACAAACCATGATCTTCTGCATTTGAAACTCCTTAAGCGGCCCTTTCCGGCGCACCCTTGGCTGGCGCCTCGGCTTGTTGTTCAACGAATGTATGACTTATTCTGGACGCGCACTGCCTGAGCTTCGGCAAGAAGCGCTCGATTCCGGTCTTTTGCGTCATGGCCGCGGCGGTGAACCGAACGGTCAGGCAGGCGAGGATCCGATCCTCGGACATCACCGGAACGCTGATGGCAATTTCCTCGACCAGGCGCCGCGTGCGCGAGGTGGCGGAGCAGCCATGGGACCGCGTCTCCGTGAGAATGCGTTGCAGATCCGTGCGCGGCGGGCGGGCGAGGCGGTCTTCTTCCTTGTTGGATCGCGCCAGGATGTCGATCAGAGCCTCGCGCTGCGGAGCCGTACAGAAGCTCAGGTAAACGCGCCCCGTCGCCGTGGTCAGGATCGGCATACGATGGCCGGCGGAGTGGTGCTCGGGAACCAAAAGACTCGAGCTCGTCTCGCGCACCACCATCGTCGTTCCGAGCAGGGTGGAGATCGAGACGGGCCACGCGATCTCGTGTCCCAGATCGCCGATCAGCGGCTTCGCGATCGAAGTGACCCAGGCTTCGTCATCGAAACCGCCGCTCAGCGAGCGCACCGTGACGGTCAATCGATAGCGGTCATCGCTCGAGTCCCGGAACACGAACCCGGCGCCGCAGAGTGTCTCGAGAATCCGGTACACGGTCGTCCGTGGCAGGTGAATCTCCTGCGCGACCTCGGACACGGTCGCTCCGTCGCGCGAATTGAGCACCGTCAACGCGTCTAGGCCGCGAATGAGCGCACGGATGGGGCGTGTCGATTCCATGTAACCTCGAACAGGGTGAACTTCGTATTTTAGGGGGCGCCGGTTTACTTGTCCACCTTGCGGTCAGCCGATAGACTCGCGCCGATGCTCCGCTATTTCATCAAGCGCTTGGGGGGCGCGATTCCGACGCTGTTCATCATCGTTACGTTGTCGTTTCTGCTGGTCCGGATCGCTCCCGGCGGCCCGTTCGACGAGGAAAAATCGCTGCCGCCGGAGATTCTCGCCAACCTCGAGGCCGCCTACGGTCTCGACCAACCGCTGTGGGTGCAATACGGGCGCTATCTGCGCGCGCTTCTGCACGGAGATTTCGGCCCTTCGTTCCGTTACAAGGATTTCACCGTGACCGAGCTCATC
Source organism: Steroidobacteraceae bacterium (assembly GCA_036272515.1). Taxonomy (GTDB): domain Bacteria; phylum Pseudomonadota; class Gammaproteobacteria; order Steroidobacterales; family Steroidobacteraceae; genus Bog-1198. The sequence goes on from DATAYO010000091.1 coordinate 9,450, forward strand.
GGAGAAGGATTGCCCGTCACGGCGCAAATCGGCATCGCGGCCTTGTCTCTCGCCCTCGCGCTCGGCTTAGGCATAGGAGTCACCGCCGCGCTCCGGCAGAACCGCGCCGCGGATCATACCTTCATGACCCTCGTGGGCGCCGGCATTGCCGTGCCGTCGTTCGTGGTGCTGCCGCTGCTCGGACTCGTGTTCGGGATCTATGTCCATTGGTTGCCGGTGGCGGGGTGGCAGCCCGGATCGGTGCGCCATTTGATTCTGCCGGTCGTCGCGCTGACCCTGGCGCCGCTCGCCTATGTCGCTCGGCTCACTCGGGCGAGCCTCCTGGAGGTGATGCAGCGGCCCTTCATCCGAACGGCATTTTCGAAAGGGTTGCCGCTGCGCACGGTGCTCTTGCGCCATGCGCTGCGCCCGGCGCTCATTCCGGTGGCGGGTTATCTGGCCCCGGCCGTCGCCTCGATCATGACCGGCTCGCTGGTGGTGGAGTCGATCGCGGGGCTGCCCGGTGTCGGGCGCTATCTGGTGCAGGGGGCGCTCAATCGAGATTACACGCTGGTGCTCGGCATGGTGATTCTCTACTCGGCCATTCTCATCGGCATGGGCCTGGTGGTGGATCTGCTGTACGTGTGGCTCGATCCGCGCGTCAGGTACGAACGGTGATGGGGTCGCTCCGGGGCGATGTGGGGCGCGGATTGCTCGCGAACGCCGGCGCCCGCGTGTCGCTCGGCGTGGTGGCGGCACTCGCGGTGCTGGCGGTGATCGGGCCGTGGTTGAACCCCAACGGAGCGCAGACCCTGGACTGGTCGCGCGTGGCCGCGCATCCGGCGCTCGCGCATGCGCATTGGTTCGGCACCGACCGCCTCGGGCGTGATCTGTTCGTGCGCACCCTGGAAGGTGCGCGCGTTTCCATGATGGTGGGACTCGTCGCGGGCATGGTGAGCCTCAGCCTGGGTCTGCTCTACGGCGCCGTCGCGGGGTACGCGGGTGGACGCACGGACGACGTGATGATGCGGACGATCGAGATTATCGGCGGTCTGCCGCTGATTTTCTTCGTCATCTTCTTGACGGTCGTGTTCGGCCGCAACGAGTACCTGCTGTTCGTCTCGATCGGCGCCATCGGCTGGCTGACGCTCGCGCGGATCGTGCGCGGCCAGGCCTTGAGCATCCGCCGCCAGGCATACATCGAGGCGGCCATAGCGACCGGGGCCGGGAGCGTGCGCATCATCCGCAAGCACGTGCTGCCGAATGTCATCGGCCCCGTGATCGTCTATGCGACGCTCGCGATTCCACAGATCATCTTGCTGGAAAGCTTCTTGAGCTTCCTGGGCCTCGGTATCCGGGAGCCGCGCGCGAGCCTCGGTACGTTGATCGCGGAAGGCGCCGGCGAGATGGAGGCCGCACCCTGGATCTTGCTGGCACCCGGCCTGTTCCTGACGCTTCTGCTGCTGAGCCTGGGTGTATTCGGTGACCGCTTGCGCGATTCGCTGGAGCCGGGGGCGCGCCGATGACGGCGGATTCGACGGTGCCGCCGACCTTGCGCACGCAGGAGCTGCGCGTCGAATATCCGATCGACGGAGGCACGGTCGCCGCCGTGCGCGACGTTTCTCTCGGCGTGGCCGCGAATGAATGTCTGGGCGTCGTCGGCGAGTCCGGTTCGGGCAAGACTCAGCTGTTCATGGCGGTGATGGGCCTGTTGCCGCCCAAGGCGCGGATCGCCGGCAGCGTCACGTTCGAAAGCGAGGAGATCCTCGGGTTGAGGCCGCAGGCGCTCAACCGGGTCCGTGGCTCGAGGCTGACGATGGTATTTCAGGATCCGATGTCGTCGCTGACGCCGCACCTCAAAATCGGCGTGCAGCTGGCGGAGGTGCTGGTGCATCATCGCGGCATGTCCTGGCGGGATGCGGAGCTTGCGGCGCACAGAGCACTCGATCGCGTGCGCATTCCGGATCCGCAGCGCCGTCTGCGGCAGTACCCTCACGAGCTCTCCGGCGGGATGCGCCAGCGGGTCATGATCGGCATGAGCCTGTTGTGCGAGCCCTCGCTGCTGATCGCCGACGAGCCGACGAGCGCGCTCGATGTGAGCGTGCAGGCACGAATCCTCGAGCTGTTGAGCGAGGTGCGGGCCGAGACCGGGGTCTCCATCGTGCTGATCAGCCACGATATCGCCGTGGTCGCCTGTCTCGCGGACCGGATCGCCGTGATGTACGCGGGCAGAATCGTCGAGAGCGCCCCGACCGCGCAGCTGGTACGCGGAGCCCGTCATCCCTACACCGCGCTGCTGCTGCAATGTGTATCCGATCTGCGCGAGGCCCGCAGTGCGCGGATGCCGTTCATCGCAGGACAGGCCCCCGGCGCCTCCGAGCCGGAGCACGGTTGCGCCTTCGCGCCGCGCTGTCCGAGGTCGACCCAGCGCTGCGCCGCCGAGCGTCCGCAACTCAAGCTCGTGGGCCTCGCGGCGCAGGTTGCATGTCATCACCCGCTCGCATGAGCTTGCTCGAGGTGCGCCGTCTCGGTGTGGATTTTCGCGGCTTCCGCGCGCTCGGCGAGGTGAGTTTCGAGCTCCGCGAGGGTGAGACGCTCGGATTGGTGGGCGAATCCGGATCGGGGAAGACCACGCTGGCGCGCGCGTTGCTGCGCTTGATTCCCGCCGCGCGCGGCGAGGTATTGTGGCGCGGCGTCGATCTTCTTCAATGCGGGGCGGCGGCGCTGCGCCGGCAGCGGCGGGACCTGCAGATGATTTTTCAGGACCCGGTGGCGAGTCTCGATCCGAGGATGACCGTGGCCGGGGCGCTCGCCGAGCCCCTGCGCGTGTTCGAGCGCCATGTGCCGGCAGCTGCACGGCGGGTGCGGATGGCCCGGATGCTGGATCGCGTCGGACTCGCAGAATCGACGCTCGACCGCCATCCCTCCGAGCTGAGCGGCGGGCAGTGCCAGCGCGTCGCCATTGCGCGATCGATGATGCTGCAGCCGAAACTCCTGGTGTGCGATGAGCCGGTGAGCTCGCTCGATGTCTCCATGCAAGGGCAGATCGTGAATCTGTTGATCGATCTGCAGCGCGAGCTCGGCACCGCCATGCTGTTCATCAGCCATAACCTCGCCGTGGTGCGCCACATCTGTCATCGTGTCATGGTGATCCAAGCGGGCAATCTGGTCGAAACGGGGGACTGCGATGCGCTGTTCGCCGCGCCGCTTCACGCCCACACACGCTCGCTTCTCGCGGCGGTGCCCGTGCCGCCGGGTCGCGTGCCGGCCGCGACGAGCAGCGCTTCTTGAAGTCCGATCCGGCGCCCGGCCTCGACCGGCTGATCGAGGCTGCGGATGCGGGACGCACCGTGCTCGTGCCCAATACCGAGCTTGCGGCGGCCCTCGGCGACGCCATCGAGCGCTCGCACCGCCGGTCGGGCCGCGAGGTGTGGCCGACGCCGCGCATCCGTGATTTCGGCGGATGGCTCAAGGATCGGTACACGCGCGCGCAGCTCGCCGATTCGACGGCTGCGCGCTGTCTGAGCGACATCGAGGAGCGCGAGCTGTGGCGCGAAGCGGTGCTCGCCGGTGAATCGGGAGACCGGCTGCTGGAGCCGTCCGGTGCCGCAAGCGCGGCGCGGCGCGCGCGCCGCGCGATTCAGGAGTACGGCATTCCGATGGCCGCCGTCGCCGCCGACGGCGGAGAAGAGTCGGCGATGTTCACCGAATGGAGCGGCCGATTCGCCGCACGCTGCCGCGAGCTCGGCTGCGTGGATGCGGCCCAGTTGCTGGGCTCAGCCGATGCCGCCCCGCGCGTCGAGACCGAGCGCGTGGCCTGGATCGAAAGTCCGCTCTGGCGCCCGGTCGCCAGACGCTGGCTCGAGCATTATGGCGGCGCGCCGTTGATGCCGGTCCGAGCGGCGCACCGCGCGGAGGCGCCGGTGCGATTCGTCGGCGCGCAGTCACCGGACGCGGAGCTTGCGGCCATCGCCCGCTGGGCCGGCACCCGGCTCGCCGAGCGGCCCGAGTTTCGTGCCTGGATCTGCATGCCCGACCTTGCGCGGCGCCGGAACGAGCTCGAGGATGCGTTCGACGCGGTTCTCGTGCCGCATCGGTTCGCGCTGCTCGAGGCGCCTGCGGGTGCGCCGTACGCCATCGCCGGTGGTACGCCGCTGGCCGACTATGCGCCGGTCAGGGCCGCGCTCGACCTGCTGGCCGCGGTGGACGGCAGCATCCCGTTCCCGCAGTTCAGCGCCTTGCTGCGCGCGCCCGAGCTCAGCGAATCAGCCGCGGAGGCGAGCGCCGCCGCATGCCTGGACCTTGAGTTGCGCTCGCGCGCACCCGCGGAGGCGCCGTTGAGCCAGTGGCTCGCCCTTGCCGAAGCGGTCGAGAGTAACGCAGAGCTGCGTCCCACCGCCGCGCTCCGCCGCCTGGCGGCGGCCTGGAAGTCGCTGGTCGAGCTGACGGGCAGCCATCCCCTGAGTCGCTGGCTGGCCGTCTGGATCGCAGGCTTCGAGGCCGGTCCCTGGAATCTGCGGCGTCGCTGGTCGAGCACCGAGTACCAGTCGGCCGAGCGTTTTCGAGAGCTGCTGGGGACGCTCGCGCAGGGCGATGCCTGCTTCGGCACCCGAAGCAGGGCCGCAGCCCATGCCCTGCTGCGCCGCGCGCTGCTCGACACGCCGTTCCAGGCGCAGACCGGAGTTCCGCCCATCTGGGTGAGCGGGCAATGGATGGACCCCTGGCTCGCCTATGACGGACTCTGGGTGGCCTCCTGCGACGAGGCGCACTGGCCGGCCCCGGTGGACCCGATTCCGCTCCTGCCGGTGCGTTTGCAGCGGCAGTATGGAGTGATTGCCGCGGGAATGGAGTCGCAGCTGCGCTTCGCCGAAGATCTCCAAGGTCGCTGGCTCGAACGGGCAAGCGGCTGTGTATTCAGCTGCGCGGATTCGGCGGAGGGGCGACCCGCGGCGCCGAGCCCGCTCATCCCGGTGACGGTGGACGCCGGCGCTCAGCCGGCGGTGCTCTCGCACCCGCTTTGGCTGGCGCAGCTCGAGTGCGCGCCGGCGATCGACCGACGGCCGGACGAGTGGGCACCGCCGTTCGGTGCCGATGAAAGGACCCGAGGCGTGGCGACTCTCAAGGCGCAGTCGCGCTGCGCGTTTCGAGGTTACGCGGAAACGCGCCTGCGGGCGCAGCCCCTGGAGCAACCGGTGCCGGGCTTCAACGAGCGTGAGCGCGGTGAGCTGGTCCACGAGTCGCTGCAGCACCTCTGGGCCGGGCTCGGCGGCTCGGCGGGACTTGCGCAGGCGCTGGCGAGACCGGAGGAGCTCGCGCGCCTGACGGCCGACGCCGTCCATCGAGCGATCCTCAAGCAAGCCGCCCGCCGCGATCCCGGCAGACGCTGGCGCGAACGCGAAGCGGAGAGACTCGCGAAGCTGCTCGGCAAATGGCTCGAACTCGAGAGTGCACGCGGTGAGTTCGACGTCGAGCGCCTGGAAGCGGATACCGAGACGGCCAGGCACGCGCAGCTCGATTTCTCGGTGCGCATCGACCGCATCGACCGTCTGCCCGACGGCTCGCGCGTGCTGATCGACTACAAGACCGGTGCGGCCAACCGGGACTGGCAGGGCGAGCGTCCCGACAATCCGCAGCTGCCACTGTATGCACTGTTGCACAGCGCCTCTTTGATTGCCGTCGCCTACGGCAAGATCAATGCGGCGGGGTGCGCGTTCGTGTCGGAATCGGAGCGCAGCCAGATCTTTCCGGGAAAGCGCGCCACTCGCATGGAAGGGATGGGAAGCTTGGCGGCGTTGCTCGATGTATGGGCCGGGCGCATCGAGCGGCTCGCCGAGGAGTTTCGCTCCGGGCGCGCGGCGGTCGATCCGACGCCGACGGCCTGCCGCACCTGTCATTTGCATGGCCTGTGCCGGATTCCCTCGACGATGGATCTTTCCGAGGCGCTCGAAGAGCCGGCGGAGGAGCCGTGAGCCGGTCGCTGCCGAGAGACTCGGAGGCGCGCACGCACGCCGTCCACGACGACGCCTCGGTGCTGGTGCAGGCGCCGGCGGGCAGCGGCAAGACCACCCTGCTGACCCAGCGCTATCTGCGGCTGCTCGCGAGCGTCGACGCACCGGAGCGCATCCTGGCGCTGACCTTCACGCGGCGCGCGGCCGAAGAGATGCGCCAGCGCGTCATCGCCGCGCTCGCCGCCGCGGCGCTCGCGGAGTGCCCCCCGGGCTTCAATGCCGAGACCTGGAGGTTGGCGGTCGGCGCGCGCGAGCGCCTGGGCACGCTCGGGATCGATGTGCAGCGCCAACCGTCGCGCCTGCGGATCGAGACCATCGATTCCTTCAATTTTTGGCTGGCCTCCCAATTGCCCATCGTCTCGGGCGTCGGCGGCAGGCTCAATGTCGTGGGCGTTGCGCGTTCCTTCTACGAGGAGGCGGCAAGGCGGGCGCTCGCGCACGAGGGAACGGACTTGTTCGCCGCGGCCGTCGAGCGCACGCTCGCGGTCGGCGATCAGCGCTGGCGGCAGCTGGTTGGTTTGATCGCCGGCATGCTCGCCGGCCGCGATCGCTGGCTGCCGCTGTTGGCGGGCCGCCTGGAGGCAGCGGCTGCGCTCGATGCGGCGCAGCTCGATCGGGTGAGGGAACACTTCGATGAGGACCTCGCGTTACTGGTCACACGCGGGCTGCAAGCCGCGCGCGACGCGCTGGGAGGCGAGGGGCTCGCGAGTCTGCCGCCGCTGATGCGGGCCGCGGCCCGACGGCTCGGTGCGGAGCGACCGGAGCTTGCGGCATGGCTCGCCCGCCCGGGCGCGCTTGCCGCGGACGCCACCGATCTGGAACGCTGGCGCACCGTCGCGGACACGTTCCTCACCAAGGGCGGCCAGCTGCGCAAGCGCTTCACCAGGACGGAGGGATTCCCCCCGCAGTGCCCGGAGCGCGATGCGATGATCGACCTGTCGGCACAATTCGAGCGCCGGCCGGGGGCGGCCGCGGCGCTCCAGGCGGTTCGCGCTCTGCCGGAGCCAAGATATCGCGACGAGGACTGGATCCGGGTGCGCGATGTGGCGCAGGTGCTGGTGCTGGCCGCGGCGGAACTGGACGAAGTGTTCCGCGAGCGCGCCACCGTGGACTTCGCCGCGGTGTCGCTGGCGGGGCTGCGTGCGTTGGGCGCGGAAGGCTCGCCCACGGATCTGGCGTTGCGGCTCGATTACCGGTTGCAGCACCTGTTACTCGATGAATTTCAGGACACCTCGGGAGCGCAACTGGAGCTCGTGCGCATGCTGACCTTGGGATGGCAGCGTGGCGACGGACGCAGCGTGTTTTGTGTCGGCGACCCGATGCAATCGATATACGGTTTTCGGCAGGCGGAAGTCCGGGCCTTCCTGGAGCTGGCCGAGACCGGCATCGGCGACCTCGAGCTCGACGTGCGGCGCCTGTCGAGCAACTTCCGCTCGAGCCCGGCGCTGGTGCAGTGGGTCAACGCCTGCTTCGAGCGCATCATGCCGCAGGTCGACGACCGGCAACGCGGTGCGATCGCATTCCGCCCGAGCGACTCCGAGGTGGAGGCCTCCTTCGACGTCGCGCGCGCGGTGAGCCTGCGCGGGTTCATGAGCGCCGCCGCCGAGGCGAAAGCGGTCGCCGAGCTGATCGAATCGCGGCGCACGGAGCACCCCGAGTGGCGCATCGCCATCCTGGTCCGCGCGCGCGCGCACGCCCGCGACATCGCCCTTGCCTTGCGCGGACGTGGGATCCCATTCCGTGCGGTCGACATCGAACCGCTGCAAGATCGTGCCGTCGTGCGCGATCTGGTCATGCTGATCCGTGCGCTCATTCACCTCGGGGACCGGACGGCCTGGCTCGCCGTGCTGCGCGCACCCTGGTCGGGACTGCCGTTGTCGGAGCTGCTCACCATCGCTCGTTCGGGCTCGATCGTCTGGGATTCGGTTTGCGACGAGGCCGTGCTCCGGGCGCTGAGCGCGGAGGGGGCCGAGCGTTGCCGGCGCTTGAGGAAGATCTTCGAGGATGCATTTCGGGTTCAGACCCATACGAGCCTGGTGCGCTGGGTGGAGCGCAGCTGGCTCGCACTCGGGGGGCCGGCCTGCGCCACCGACGAGCGCGGTCTGGCTCATGTCCGCACGGTATTCGCGCGCCTGCGCGAGCTCGGCGAGCAGGGCCTGCCGGACGCAGCCGAGCTCGAGCGACACTTCGCCGATCTGTACGCGGACGGCGGCGCGGCCGGCGCCGTCGAGATCATGACGATCCACAAGGCCAAGGGTCTGGAATTCGACCTGGTGGTCGTGCCGGGGCTCGACCGGCACGCGAGGCAGGATGCGAGCCAGTTGCTCCTGACCCATCAGTTCGCCCGGACGGGGAGGGACGGGATGATCATGGCGGCGCGGCCGGCCGTCGGTGCCGGAACCGATCGGTTGTTCGAATTCCTGCGGACGCAGGCGCGCGATGCGAGCGCCCTGGAAGCGCAGCGGTTGCTGTACGTCGCCTGTACGCGCGCGAAGGCGGAGCTGCATCTGTATGCCGCGGTGGGCTTGCACGAAGATCCGGATGCCGCGCCCGGCGAGAATTCCGAGGAGTCGCCCGACGTGCGCGCGCCGCGTGCGGGAAGTCTGCTCGCGGTGCTCTGGCCCACGGTGGGCGGCCAATTCGTCATCGAAGCGCAGGGCGCCTCCGGCAATCTCGACACGCCGGCGCTGCGCGGCGGCCCGCTGCGCCGGGTGCCCGCCGGTTGGGCGCCGCCGCCGGTGGCCGACGGACAGCCGGCGGTGATGCTGCGGGCGGCGGACCTGCGAGAGGAGGCGCCGATTTTCGATTGGGTGGGCGAGACCGCGCGGCGCGTGGGCAGCCTGGTTCACGCCGAGCTTCAATCCATGGATCTCGAGATCCACTACGACGCGGCTGCGCGAGGTCCGCATTTCGCGCGCTGGCTTGCGCTCAACGGGGTGCCGCGCGAGCACCTGCGGGAGGCGAGCGAACGGGCGATCGCGGCACTCATCGCCGTGCGCGCCGACCCGCGCGGCCGGTGGATCCTGGAGCAGCGCCATCGCGACGACTTCCGGGAACACGCCGTCTCGGGTTACTGGCGCGGCGAGGTCATGCGCGCGGTGTTCGATCGCAGCTTCATCGATGAGCACGGCGTGCGCTGGGTGATCGACTACAAGACCAGCCGCCACGCCGGCAGCGGGCTCGAGGAGTTTCTCGAGCGCGAAGTCGAGCGCTACCGCCCGCAGCTCGAGCGCTACGCCGAGCTGGCGCGAAGACTCGGTCCCGAACCGGTGCGTGTCGGATTGTATTTCCCGCTGATGAGGGCGTGGCGGGAGTGGGAGCCGGGGCAAAGCTAGTAGTCCGGCAAATACGGTTTTCCGCACTGGGGAGCGCACGGTCAGGCCGCAGGTATGCGGAAAACTTATTTGCCGGACTACTGGTTGACCGGTGCCGCTGGAACGTCTAGCTTCCTCCGCGTGGAAGATAAGGACTCCAGACAGGACGGGCGCAACGGATCGGAGGACGTGCGCAGCGACTCCACCCAGTCGAACCGCGCAGCCGTCGTCGGTCTGATCATCTGCCTCGTGCTGGTGGGCGGCGCTCTATTGCTGGTGCACAAGCTCCGGGCCATGTCCGAGCTGCAGGATTGCGTGATGGAAGGACGCACCAATTGCGCACCGATCGACACCGGACGCTGACGGCCGTCGGCACGGGGAGACCGTCTCCCCGTGCCGAGCTGTCTCAAGCGCTAACGGGAATGCGTCGCGGCTTCGCCTTCGCGTGTTTGGCGATCGATATCTCGAGGACTCCGTTTCGCCCGGTGGCCTGGACCTTTTCCGCGTCGGCGGTATCCGGCAGGATGAATCGCCGGTGAAAGCGGCCCTGGTGGCGCTCACGGCGCTGCTGCTGTGCACCGTTCGACGACGCATCGGCCGCCCGCTTCTCATCGTGCCGCTCGCCCGCCAACGTCAATACGCCGTTGTCCAAGGTGATTTCCACCGCTTGCGGATCCACCCCCGGTAGATCGACCAGGAGCTCGAAGCGGTCCTCGTACTCGCTCACATCGACCGCGGGATGCCATTCGGCGGTCGCGCTGCTGCTCTCGCTGTCGTTCAAATTGCCGAAGACGCGATTGATCTCATTTTGCAACTGGGAGACCACCGCCCAAGGCTCGTAACGTAAAGTTGCCATCGAAGCGCCCTCCAAAGTTTTTGAATGTCCTGGAGGTCGACGTGCCGATGGGGCCGCCGACCCCAGGAAGCATATAGGGGCTGCCTCGTCGGGCTTCAAGGGAGACAGGTGCGCCGGGGGGTGGCGCTTCGCCTCAGTGCGGCGGCGGCCCCCGGACCACCTGCACGAGGTCGCCGGTCTTGACGTGCTTGGCGAACGCCTCGCGGATCTGCGCTGCATCGATCGCGTAGTACTTTTTCGACGCGACGATGGGCTCGTCGAGCGGCAGATCGGTCTCGGCGCGCCTCAAGAGGCCCTGAGCCACCGCTGCCTCGCTCGATTCGTTCAGCACGATCTGCCGCAGCAGCAGCGCCTTCGCCTGATGCAGCTCGCCCGTGCTCACGTCGTGCGTTCGCATCTCATCCAGGTCGCGCTCGATCAGCGTGCGCGCCTTGGATACGTTGACAGGGTCGCAGCCATACACCACCGCATAGCGCGCGCGGGTTTTCGTGGCCTCCAGGCGGACATCGACGTTGTAGACGTAGCCCGTGACCTGGCGCAGATCGTGGTAGAGGCGAGTCGCGTAAAAGCCGCCGCCGAGCACATGTGTGCCGAGCTGTATCGGATAGTAATCGGGATCGAATCGGTTGAGCTTCAACGCCTCGGCGAGATACACCGAATCCTGCACCGCCTGGGGATCCGCGACGGATACCGACGTGGGTTTGTTGAGCCCGACCGGCGGGAGCGTGGTGTCGGGTGTCGGTCCGCTGGCCTGCCAGCCGCCGAACCATTTCTCGATCACGGACTTCGCCTCGTCCGCCGACAGGTTGCCGATGACGACGATGGTGGTGAGATCCGGCCGGAAGGTTGCGGCGTAGAAGCGGCGCACGTCCTGAAGGGTGAGGCTGTTCACGGTGGCGGGCGTGACTTGGCGCAGGACCGGATCACCGGCCGGCAACAGCGCGCTGTCGATCGCGCGCAACGTGCGGTACTCCGGGCTCTTGAGGTTGCCGACGGTGAACTCCGCGGTCTGCCGCTTGACCACCTCGAATGCCTTCTCCGGCAGCGCCGGATGCAGCTCGTTCTCCGCCAGCAGCTCGACGCCGCGCGAGAAATTCGCGGTCAGCACCGATAACGAAAACTGGTAGCCCGCACTCTCGTTCGCCGCGACGTCGTCCAGCGCCTTGCGGAACGCGAGCCGGTCGTGAGTTTCGCTGCCGTAGGAGAACAGCTCGCCCAGCACGTCGGAAATCCCCTCCTGTCCGGCCGGGGTCTGCAGCCCGAAATCATGCTTCACGCCGCCATACACGGAGACGGTGGGTGTCGTGGGGTCGCTCCGGACGATGAGCCGGATCCCGTTCGGCAGCTTCATGTCGGATACCTTGATGAAGTCCGACGGCAGCTTGAGCTGCTCGAGCTCCGCGGCGGCCCAGGACGGCAGTTGCACCGGCTTGGTCGGGGCCGCCGTCACCTGTTCCGCTCCGCCGAATCCCTTGGTGGCGACGGGTTGCCCGGTAGGCACCGGTTTCAGGATGGCGGTGATCGAGCTCTGATCGCCCAAATAGCGCTTGGCCGCGAGATTCACATCGGCGACGGTGACCCGTTTGATGGCCTCGATGTCCTCATCGGGACTCGAGCGGCCCTCGGCGGCCACCGCATTCGACCAGACGTTGGCAAGACCCGGGATCGAGGTGCGCTCCAGCTCCGCGTCCGACAATTCGTGCCGCTTGGCGGCGGCGACCAGATCCTCCGGCACGCCGCTCCCGGCGTAGCGCTTGAGGATGCTGCGCATTTCCTTGATGGCGCCGTCGGCGTCCGTCCCGGCCGGCAGCGCCACGACCCCAAAGCCCACGCTCGCCTTGGGGTAGGCCTCGGCAACTCCAAACTCGGCCGCAAGCGCCTTCCCGGCGGGGACCATCCCGTAGAGATCCGCTCGTTGGCTGTTCAGAACGTCGGCGAGTATCACGCTCGCGGCGTAGTCCGGGGAGCTCGTCCCCGGGAATCGATAGGCGATGAAGCCGAGAACATAGGGCAGGTTGCTGTCCAGGGTGAAGCTCTCCGACTTCACGGGCTGCAGATCCACCGGCGGATGCGCCGGGACCGGATGATTCGGGATGTCGCCGAACAGGCGCCGCACCTTGGCCATGGAGGCCGCCGGATCCACGTCGCCGACGATGACCAGAATCGCATTTCCGGGCGCATACCATTTGCGGTAGAAGGATCGCAGCATCTCGCCCGTGGTGGCGTCGAAGGAGGCTTTCGTGCCGAGCGGATCGTGTGCGTACGGAGTGCCCGCGAACAGATCCCGGTTCAGGCGATCGATGAACTTGTACGTGGGGTTGGACAGATCGCGGGCGACCTCTTGCTCGATCGCGCCGCGTTCTTGGGTCCACTCGGCCGGCGAGTCGTCGATGCCCTTGAGGCATGCCGCCTGGGCCGTGAGCGCGACATCCAGATCGGAGGCGGGCACGGTGGCGAAGTACTGAGTGATGTTCTGCTGCGTGTCCGCGTTGTTGCGCCCGCCGAGCTCGGCGTAGATGGCGGCGGTCTGATCGGCCGTCATGCCGCTGCAGCCGCGGAACGCCATATGCTCCTGCGCGTGCGCCATGCCGGGAAAGCCCGGCGGCGTCTCGTCGCCGCCGACCAGGAAGTTCATCTCCACGGTGACGACCGGAGCGAGCGAGTTTCGCACGATGATCACGCGCATGCCGTTGTTCAGCACGGCTTTGAGCGTCGATGCGCGTTCGGGAGCGGCTGTGGGCGCGGGAGTGGCCGCGGCAGCGGCTGCCGAGGCCGGAGCGGCCGGGGAGGTGGCTGCGGATGCGTCGCCCAAGGCGACGGGCATGAACGCCAGACAGGCAATCGCGGGCACGAACAGGGTGTGCACGTGCCGAAGCAGGCGCCGGAGATGGATGGTCATGGAGTAATTCTAGCGCGTCGGCGCATTCAGCGGTTATCGCCGCCCAGCGCGCCGAATCGGCGCTGCCGTCCGGCAAATGCATCGAGTGCCTGTCGGAAATGTCTTTCGTCGAAATCCGGCCATAGGCAGTGGGCGAAGTACAGCTCTGCATAAGCGCATTCCCATAGCAGGAAATCGCTGAGTCGCTGCTCCGAGCCGGTGCGGATCAACAGGTCGACATCGCCCGCCGGGACGGAGCAGTGATCGACCTCGTGCAGCAGGCGGCTGAAGGTCTCGGAGGAGAGATTGGAATCGCCTCCGGCGCGCCGCGCAGCCTCGAGGATGCTGTACTGAGCCGAATAATCGACCGCGATGCGAAGATTCATGCCGCCGCCGCCGGCGCTCAGGCGCTCGCTTTGATCGATCGAGCGCAGCAGGCTGTCGCTCAGCCGGTCGCGGCGACCGATCACGTTGATGCGGATGGATTGCTCCACGCAGCGGCGCGTCTCGGTGAACAGATACTGTCCGAACAGGCGCATCAATGCCGACACCTCGCTCGACGGGCGCGCCCAGTTGGCGGCCGAGAAGGCATAGATGGTCAGCGTGTCGACGTGCGAGCGCGCGGCGGTCTCGACCGTGGCACGCACGGCCTTTGCGCCTTCGATGTGTCCGGCGCTGCGCGGCAAGCCGCGCTCGGTGGCCCAGCGGCCATTTCCGTCCATAATGATGGCGACGTGCATGGTCTACGGCCAGGTATCAGACACGCCGGGTTGCCTTGATCACCGCCTCGATGTGTTCGAGATAGCGCAGCAGCGCCTTGCGGCCGGCCGCCGTGATTCGGTAAATCGATTTCGGGCGGCGCGCCTCGAAGGATTTGGTGCACGCCACGTAGCCCGCCTCCTCGAGCTTGCGGGCGTGAGCCCCGAGGTTGCCGTCGCTCGCGTTGAACAGCGACTTGAGCTCATTGAAGGTGAGCTCTTCGTTCGTGGCGAGGGCACTCATGATGCCGAGGCGCACGCGCTCGTAGATGAGACGGTCGAAGCCCCGCTGGCCGCCGTCCGCCGTGCCGTGCGGGATGGCGGACGGTTTCGAGGCGTTCTTGGCCGAGCTCGAGCCGTGCGCATCCTGGCGCTTGACCGCGCCGGCCCTGCCACTCATGGCCGTCCTAGCCGGCACGGCTCAGGCGCCCCACGAGAATGCCGAAAATGATGTGCAGCGCGCCGAAGCCCACTCCCAGGATCAATGTGTGGGTCTGCGGGGGCAGCACGAAGGCGAGCGAGCCCAGAGCCACGAACAGGGCGCCCATGATGCAGATCAGGCGCATCGTGCTCGGGATGGTCACGGTGCTCGCCGAGAGCACCGCGCAGCCGTACATCAGGAGCCACGTGCCGGGGAGCAGTCCAATCAGTCGCGCATGCCACAACACCCCGGTCAGCACCGCGCCGGCGAACAGCGCGGGGCAGAGGCAAAGAAGAAACTTGCGCACGGGACCCAGGTAACGCGCGTGGCCGGACTGTGCGGCCTCGCGCGCCATGAGGGCGCCGCCGACCAGGAATGCCGTCGCGCCTGCGAACATCCAGATGGCGAGCCAGGAGGGCGCCCAGCGGGGCGCCGAGGCGGTCAGCGCGGCGAGCACACCGATGCTTCCCATGACGACACCGGCCATTCCCGGCACCGCCAGAGAACCGGATGTCTCGATGGACCTGCGGATGTAGGCCAGCGTGCCGAGCGCGCGGTCTTCGATAGGGATCGGAATCTCGGACTGCATCGGCTGCGGCCACGCGTTGTTGCCCTTGAGAGGGGCAAATTTAAGGCGCGGATGCTGCACCGTCAAGTACTCTGCATTATAGAGGCACGCGCTGCAAGATGCCCCGGGGAGAGATCGTCGGCCGGCCGCTGCGGGCTAGTTTTGCCAGATCGAGATGAGTACGTACACCAGCGCGATGATGGTCAGACCCAGATGGCCGAGAGCGGGATTGAGGTATCCGGGACCCTGATCAGGCTGTTGCGCGCGGACGGGAATCAGGTGCGAAATGACGGCGGGCAGCAGCATAGAACCTCGTATCGTGGGGGGTGAAGATAAACGGACTGCCGGCCAAAAGAGTGACCGGGTTCACATTCGTCAAAATGTGAACTCCAAATCGACCGGCAGGCGTCCCTGGGCGTCGCGCGCATGCAGCTGCGCGAGATCGTCCAGTTGACGGCGCAGCTCCGCGGGGGTATCCGGGCGCTCCTTCACGGTCCCCGAGAAGATTGCGCTTCCGGTCTTCGTCGAGAGATGGATCACGGCATTCACTTGCAAGGGACCGCCCGTGTCCGTGAGCGTCGCGCTCATGTCGTCGCCGGAGGCGGACACGGGGTCGTTGAAATTGAGATCGTAGCCGCCGAGATTCGCACCCGAGGCTATTTGCGCCGCCGAGACGTCCGCCACCGCCACGTCGCCGATCGCCGAGCTGAGCGCGGGACGCGCACCCGACAGGTCCGCCGTCAGCTCCGCGACGCGTACGCTGGCGGTGCCGCGCCACCCGGCGCCGATCCCCAGGTCCGAGAGATCGGCGAGCGGACCGCCGCCCAAGATCTTCGATGCGCCGATGTGCGTGCGGGTGAGATCGGCCGAGCCGTCGAGCACGAAGCCGCCCTTCACCCAGTGAAGATCCACGACCAGGTGACGGCGCAGCAGCGCCAGCGGGTGAATGTTCCATTCGATCGCGCCGGCCGGCCGGCCCAGGGCGGTGATGCGTCCGGCCGACCCATGCCATACGCTGCCCGAAAAGTCGTCGGCCCGCACCGCCGGCGGCAAAAGGCGCGTGACCAGCGATGCCGGCAGCACGCAGACCACCACCGCGACGACCGCCGCGACGCCGATCAGCAGGAGACGGGGCCAGAGGGAGCGAGGGGAGAGCGGCGGCGGCGAGGCCGGCCGGGATGCCTTAACGCCGCGTCGCGGCGAAGGTGATGTTGGCATTCACCACTCCGGGACGAGCGCCGCGGTCGACCGTGATGGACTCGATCGACAGGCCATAGCGCTGGTCGAGACCCGCAATCCAGGTCACCAGCGTATCGAACGGCGCTGCTTCGAGCTGTACACGCACTCCGCTGTCGGTGGGCTGAGAGCCCTTGAGTGCCGGGCCGAGTCCGGCCTCGCGGCCGACCCGATCGACGATCACCACCGGGGCTTCACCCGTGTCCTTGGCGAGCGCGGGCCCCGCGGAGGCGATCTCCGCGGCGTTGAGGTGCATCCAGTCCAGATCCTCCCGCCTCGTATCGGCGCGCTTCTGGGCGCTCGACACGGCGGACTGCAGCGGCAACAGCACTCCGCCGACCAGGATCAATACCGCGAGCGCCACCGAGCCCAGCAGCACGATGCGCCGCTCGCGCTCCTGCAGGTGCGAATACCAGGCGCGCACTTTCTCGACGTGCCGGTTCATCGCGCCGCCTTCGCGCCCGGAGCGCGCACCTGCATCTGCGCCTCGACCCCGGAATCGACCGGCTGCGAGGACTGGATCTTGGCTTGCAGGCCCTGTTTGGAGACCAGCTGCGACAGCTGGGAAAGTGCCGCGAGGCTCGGCGCGGACACTTTCATGTCGAGGGACTGCTCTCGATAGCTCAGCGAGTCGATCGTCGCCTTGGGAACCGCGGACACCGCGCCGCTCAGCACTTCCAGGGTGCGCAGGAAATACTGGGGACCGGGTCCGGAATGGCGGATGCGGTCGAGGCGCGACTCCATCTGCCGCCGCGCATTCTGCGGTGTCTCGTTCGGCATCACCTGGGCGAAAATCTGCGCGATCTCCCCGTCCAGCAACCGGGTCTCGTGATTGGCCTGATGAATCTTGAGCGCCGTCGCGGCGACGTGCGCGAAAGCCAGGCCGCCCGCGAGCATCGCAGCGGTCCGCCAGCGCTGCCAGCGTTCGCCGTAGTCGGTGGTGCGGGCGAACTCGCCCTGCAGAAGGTTGACGGCGTCGGTCTCGCGGACATGTCGTGCAAGCCACGGCAACGCCCCGTCGGTGAGCAGCTGCACCTTGAACGAGGCGAATTTGTCGGCCACCGCCTCGAACTCATCCTGAACGCCCGACCAGTCCTCCCGGGTGACGTACAGTACGGCGCTCTCGAGCGGCCGGGGCTCTTCGCCCTCCTCGGGAGGCGGAGCGAGGGGATCGGGGATGACGCCCGCGACCACCAAGGCCTCCACGACCGGCGTGAGCTCCACCGCGAAGGGCAGCATACCGGGGCGGCGCACGGCCAGGCGCGACTTCTCCAGCCAGAGGATGGTCTGTCCCGGATTGTCGGGAATGAGCGAAATATCGGCGTAGACGGCGTCGGGCGCGATGCCCGCCGCGCCGAGCGCATCGAGCCACATTCGGAGCACCTTGCGCGACACCACGGCGACCGGCGTGCGGCCGCTCGATTGACGGCGCCCGATGGCGAAGCACAGCTCATCGATGTCTTCGGTGAGCTGCTCTTCCAGCGCGAAGGGCACCGCCCGTGCGAGCTTGACGCCGCTCCCGGGGGGCAGCTCCGGATCGGCGAGCAGTATCTGCGTCGCCGGCGCGAGCGCGATCACCTTGGAGATGCGCGCCAGCACCGCCGCGAGCGCCAAAGGTCCGCTCTGCTTTGCCGTGATGCCCGTCCCCGTCTCATCGAGACTCAGCCATTCGGTCTCCTCCTGGCCGGGGGGTGGAATGCGAAGCAGCAGGGTCTGAGGCATGTCGTTCTAGGGTGTTCCAAATGAGCGCAGCAGCGGCGTCACCTTGCCGCCGGGGCCTCGATACAAAAGACTGTACAAGGTGAACTCCGTAGTGCCAAGGGTGACGCGCGTAGTGAGACGGAAAAACTGGCTGGTGTCTGTGAACCGATTCGCGACACTGGGGGCATTCGGGCCGAGCACCGCAGTGAGCGTCGCGATGTCCGGAAAGCATCCGGTCTGGCGGCCGTTCGCCAGCACCTGGCTCGAATACTCGCCGCTCAGAGTCTCGGCGAGGCTTTCCAGCACCGGACCGGGCGCCGTGCAGATGTTGATCTTGGTGACCGCCGACGGCAGGGCGGTCACGTAAGGGGCGATCTTGCGGTAGCGATCCGCGCCGAAGCCGGGCAAATTCATGAGCTCCGCCGGACTCATCATCGGCCAGTTGCCGGTGCGGTACGGAGGATTCTGCATGGTGTAGACACTGTCCTCGGCGCCGTCCGGCTGCCCCGGTTGATCGTCCGCATCGATCCAGTCGCGCGCAATTCCGGCCCACTTGGCCTCGAGACCGACGGAAACCAGCAGGCGCTGAAACTGCTCCAGCGGCTGAGGATCCTCGACGGCCTGGTTGTTCTGCATGATCATGTGCGCGAGATTGTTGAGATTGAACCGACCCTGCATGTCCTCGATGACGCCCTGAAGGCTGCCGATGGGCTCAGCCTCCGGGTCGTCCGGGGACGTGATGGGCATGGGTTGCGTGGGCTGCGCCCAGGGCTGGGCGAGGGTGACCTGATTGGCGTTCTGGCCGGGCGTTATTGGGTTCTGCGGCTGGCCGGTGCCGTTTTGCGGCGTCTGCGGAGTCTGCCCGATCTGACTCAGCACATCCGCGGCCAGTGCCTCGGCGCCGGTACCGAACTGATACGCCTGCTCGGTGGCGATGATGCCGATCGTGCGCCGCCGCTCGAGCCAGCCGTCGAAGCTCAGCTTGGTCGCGAGGATCGTGGCCAGCGCCACGAGAATGAGCGCGATGATGAGGGCCACGCCGCGCTGGCGCCGCGGAGCCGCGAGCCTTGCCCGGCGTCGCCTCATCCCGCCACCTCGATCAGCCGGCGCACGGTGCCCCAATCCTTGAACTCGATGGTGATCTCGACGGCGATCGGTCGAGTCCAGAAGGTGTCGGTCGACAAGGAGCTGGAGGTGGGCGGCCATTGGTTTTGCCAGGTTTGATTGCCGTCCAGGTAGCGCAGCTGCACGGTCTTCACACCGCTGAACAGATCCTGCACCTGCGGCTTGGCCCCCTGGACCGTATCGAGCGCAGTGGTGTAGCTGCGCTTGAGCACATCGTTCACCAGGACGTACGACACGCGCTGCAAAGTGCCACGCTGCTGTCCCGCGGTGTTCGACCATCCTGCGCGCGTCAGCTCGGCCAGCTCGAGGGTCGAGGAGCTGGAATCGGCGAAGCTCGACTTGAACCCCGCATCCGAGTTGAAGTGCATGGTGCTGTTGGCCCCCAGCGCGGTCGAGCTGCCGCCCAGCGAATTAGAGGTGGCGCTCGTGCCGTTGCCGGAAAGTCCGTGCAGCGCCGGGAGGCGCGTCTGGCCGAGCGGGTCGCGCACCGGGCGCGGCACGATCTGGGCGAAATCCATGACCAGGATGCGCATGCCGAACTCGATCTCGCGCGAGCGCTTGAGGGACTCCTCGGTGCGCTCGGCGGAAATGCGCGCCGCGCGGTAAGTCTCGTAGCCGAGGGCGGACATGATCCCCAGGATCAACAGCGCCACCAGCATCTCGATGAGCGTGAAGCCTCTGGGGGCGGTGCGCGGGGACGTGGCCGGCCGGCGCGTGCTCACCGGGCGCGTGCGTGAGCCGCTCATGGAACGGTCGTCGCGGGATTCGGGTTGACGCCCGGGGCGACGCCCGGGTTAACGCCCGGGGTGTTGGTCGGGTTGCAGTTCGGCGTGCCATTCGTGGATGTGTTGAGGCCGCCGACGATTGGCGAGCCCGGCGGCTGGCACCCCGCGGACGAGACGGTCGTGCCGGAAGTCCAGTCCAGGGCGTTCGAATTGCCGGCCGTGCTCAATGCCGCGCCGTAAAAGCCCGTGACCTCGGCCAGCGGATTGCCCTTGGTTTTTGCATTACCCGCCCACACGCGCACCACGATGCGCTTGGTGCTCTGGAATGTGGTGTTGAAATAACGGGTGTCGTAATGCCACGTGCGGCCGGCGAACTGAACCTCTCCGGTATCGCTGTTGCTCAAGGCGGAGTTGGAGGTCGGCAGGGTGCCGGTGGTCCCGCTCGAGGACAAGGTCGAGCTCGAGGTCGTGCTCGTGGCCAATTTGCTGACCGTCAGGCGCACCTCCGCGAGACGGTTCAGCGCGATCCACTCGGCGAGCGTCTTGTCGCGCAGATAGCCGCTGGTGCGCGCCGTACCCGAGACGGTCATCATGAGCGCCATCAGCCCGATCGCCACCACCACCAGCGCCACCAGGACTTCGACCAGGGTGAAGCCGTCGTCGTGCGGCCGATGCCTCACGAGCGCTTTTCCGGAGGATGATCGGAGCTCTCATGGGTGGTCTTGCCGAAGGCATCGCCGTCCACCGAGGCGTGGGTTCGAGTCGCGTCCCGCAGCAAGGTGAGGCGAAACGGGGTACCCTCGCCGCTGGCCGCAATCGCAATCTGGGGAGAAGGGGGCGGACCGCCGTTCAAATTGGTGTCGACCGGCTTCAACACCACGTTGACCGAGTCGAGCTGCAGCTCGAAGGTCACTCCCTTCGGGAGGTTCCGGCGGCGGAACTCGCCTTCATCGTTCATGGTGAGCCAGCGATCGCGATAAGTGTCGTATACCGCGAATTCGTAGGCCGTCGGCTCGATGCGCAAGCCGAAATCTCGCCCTTCGAGGAGTGCCCGTTCGTGCAGAATGTCGACCAGCCCCTCGATGCGCCGGCTTTCCTCATCGAGCTGAGAGTCGCGTCCCGTGGTACCCATGGAGAGAACCGCGAGCGCGATCACGACGGCCATGATCACAACCACCACCAGAATTTCGACGAGCGTGAACCCGCGGCTGCCCCGCGCACCCCGCATTGCGATGCAGCCGCCGGGAGCCAGGCTCCTATCGCTGCTCGAGCGTCGAGGTGCTGATGTCGGCGTCGTAACCCTCGCCGCCGGGCTTGCCATCGCGTCCGTAGCTGATGATGTCGTAGTCACGACCGTTGGCACCGGGACTCACGTACTGATAAACATTGTTCCACGGATCCTTGGGGAGCGAGGGCAGATAGCCGCCCGACCGGTAGTTGGTGATGGTAGGGTCCGATGGCTGGGTCACCAGCGCCTGCAGGCCTTGTTCGGTGGTCGGGTATTTAAAATTATCCAGCCGGTACAAGTCGAGCGCCGTCTGGATGGCGCGGATATCGCTTTGCGCCCGGGTGACCCGGGCCTTGTCGACGTTCTCCAGAATCTTGGGCACGACGAGTGCGCCCAGCACTGCGAGAATGACGACCACGACCATGATCTCGATGAGGGTGAAACCGCGTTGACGCTGATGCATAGTGACCTCGGACATTCCGTCGATAATACCAAACTACAGGACAACGATGCCGGCTGAAGGTGCGAAACGCTTCGCACGGATCGCCGAGGCACTGCAATGGGATCGCGGCCGGTGGATCTGGCTGCTCGCGATCGTGCTGTTCCTCGATCTCGTGTTGGGTCTTGGCGACAACATCGACGCCATGCTGCGCTACGATCGCGGGGCCATCGCCGCCGGCGGATGGTGGCGGTTGCTTACGGCCCACATCGTGCACCTGAACCTGCATCATCTGGTGCTGAACGAGCTTGGCTTGGTGCTGGTGTGGGCGCTGTTCGCCGACGACTACGATCCGCTCGAATGGTGCGTGATCGTTTGCATGGGAGCTCTGGTGATCAGTTCGGGACTCTGGTGGCTGAGCCCGGCGGTGGGCTGGTATGTCGGCGCCTCGGGACTGCTGCATACGATCATGGCCGCCGGCGTGGCGCGCCACCTGTTCGCGGGCGAGTGGGACCGGTGGCTGCTATTCGTTTGCGTGGCCGGCAAACTGGCCTACGAGCAGCTCGGTGGTCACGAACCTGCGCTGGTCGTCGTGGATGCACATCTCTATGGCGCCGCGAGCGGCTTCGTGATCGGAGCTGCACTCTCGTGGCGGCTGGCTATAATCCGCCTCCGATTGCGTACGGGGCGGCCCGGGAGAGGGGTTTAAGCATGTCTATAGCGTTCGTATTTCCGGGCCAGGGCTCGCAATCCGTCGGCATGATGGCCGGCCTGGCACAGACCTCCCCGATCATCGAGGACACCTTCGCGCAAGCCTCGGAGGTGCTCGGCTACGATCTATGGAAGCTCTGTCAGGAAGGCCCGGCGGAGGCATTGAACGCCACCGAATGCACCCAGCCTCTGATGTTGACCGCGGGAGTGGCCACGTTTCGCTTGTGGGGCGAGCGCGGTGGGCCGCTGCCGGCGCTCATGGCCGGACACAGCCTGGGGGAATTCAGCGCGCTCACCGCTGCCGGATGCCTCGATTTTCGCGCCGCGGTGGATCTGGTGAAATTTCGCGCCGAGGCCATGCAGGCCGCGGTGCCGCCCGGACAGGGGGCGATGGCCGCCATTCTCGGGTTGGAGGATAGCGATGTCGAAGCGGCATGCGCCGAGGCCGGCCAGGGCGAGGTGGTGGAGGCGGTCAATTTCAACTCGCCGGGCCAGGTGGTGATCGCGGGAACCGTCCCGGCCGTCGCGCGCGCCATCGAGGCCGCGACCGCCCGGGGTGCGCGCCGCGCCATGGCGTTGCCGATCAGCGTGCCGGCGCATAGCTCGCTGATGAGGCCCGCCGCCGAGCGACTGCGCGAGCGGCTCGCGACCCTGACACTGAGCGCGCCGTCGAGGGGCATCGCGGTCTACGGGGTGGACGTGAAGATCCATCGCACCACGGCGGAAATTCAGGCCGCGGTGGTCAAACAGCTGCATACTCCGGTGTATTGGGCGGCCACGGTGCGTACCCTGATTGCCGCGGGTGCGACTCATCTGGTCGAATGCGGTCCGGGCAAGGTGCTGACCTCGCTGAATCGGCGCGTCGACAAGAACCGCGATTTGAAGATGCTGGCTCTCGAAGACCCGGTCTCGCTCGAGGAAGCGCTCACGCAGGCGAAGGAAATCCAATGCTGAACGGGGAAGTCGCGCTGGTGACCGGCGCTTCGCGGGGAATCGGAGCGGCCATCGCCGCGCGTCTGGGCGCCGACGGAGCTCGGGTCATCGGCACCGCCACCACGCCCGAGGGCGCGGCGCGCATCGGCGAGGCATTGAAGACGCATGGCGGCCGTGGAGCGGTGCTGCAGGTGACGAGCCAGCCGTCGATCGATGCGCTGCTTGCCGACATCGAATCCCGCGAGGGGGCGGTCTCCATCCTCTGCAACAATGCGGGGATCACGCGGGACATGCTGCTCCTGCGCATGAAACAGGAGGACTGGGACGCGGTGATCGACACCAACCTCGCCTCGGTGTTCCGCCTGTCCAAGGCGGTGCTGCGCGGGATGATGAAGGCTCGAAAAGGCCGCATCATCAGCATTGCCTCCATCGTCGGACTCACCGGCAATCCCGGACAGGCCAACTATGCGGCGGCCAAGGCCGGCATGATCGCCTTCACCAAGTCCCTGGCGCGCGAGGTCGGATCGCGCAACATCACCGCGAACGTGATCGCCCCCGGCTTCATCGACACGGACATGACGCGTGCCTTGAACGAGACGCAGCGCGCCGCGCTCAGCACGCAGATTCCGCTGGGGCGGATGGGGCTTCCGGCCGACATCGCTGCGGCCGCGGCATTTCTCGCCTCCGCGGAGGCCGGATACATCACCGGGGAGACGCTGCACGTGAACGGTGGGATGTTGATGGCGTGAGGCCCATACCAACGGCCGGCGTTTGTCAAGGATTTGTACGTCCTCCGGGCGCACCCAAGCGCTGTGGTAGCCGCCGCCCTTGTGTTCACATAAAATACGCGCCCTGCCGACAAGAGGCTGGCTGCGGGCCCAACGAGATGGTGGGCTGCGGGCCCGTCGAAATGGTGGGGCCGCAGGCCCCAACGAAATGCGGCGTGTGATTTAATATTTTTCCCGAGAAGGGGTTTTCCCGAACGGGCTTTCCCGAAAGGACACCATAACGATGAGTACTGTTGAGCAGCAGGTTAAGAAGATCGTGGCCGAACAGCTGGGCGTGAAAGAAGAAGAAGTCACCAATGACGCCTCGTTCGTTGACGACCTCGGCGCGGACTCGCTGGATACGGTCGAGCTGGTGATGGCGCTCGAAGAGGAATTCGAGACCGAGATCCCGGACGAGGATGCCGAGAAGATCACGACGGTTCAGCAGGCCATCGATTACATCAATTCGCACAAAGGCAAGGCCTGAGCCCGCCGCAACGCTTGTCCGCTGTTCAAGCATGCCTTTGAGGAGTCGCGGTTGAGCAAAAGACGCGTGGTAGTGACGGGTCTCGGGATCGTCTCCCCGGTCGGGAACGACGTTCCCGGGGCTTGGAGCTCGATTGTCGCCGGCCGCAGCGGCATCGGAGCCGTGACGCGCTTCGAGGCCGCGAGCTTTCCCACGCATTTCGGCGGCGAGATACGCAATCTGGATCTCGAGGCTTACATCACCACCAAGGATGCGCGCCGCATGGACGCCTTCATGCAATACGGCGTGGTGGCCGGCATGCAGGCCATGCGCGACTCCGGCTTCGTGGTCACGGAGAGCAATTCGGGCCGTGTCGGCGTGCTGATGGGTTCGGGGATGGGGGGCCTCGAGTCCATCGAGGTGACTTACGACAAGTATCTCGAGACGCATTCCCCGAAGAAGGTCTCGCCGTTCTTCATTCCCGCCAGCATCATCAATCTGGTGAGCGGTCACTTGTCGATCGCCTTCAACCTGACCGGACCGAATCTCGCGATCGCAACGGCGTGCACCACCTCCACGCATGCCATCGGCATGGCGCTCAGATTGATTCAGTTCGGCGATGCGGATGCCATGCTCGCCGGCGGCTCGGAGATGGCCACCTGCGCGACCGGCATGAGCGGGTTCGCGCAGGCCAAGGCGCTGTCACAGCGCAACGACGACCCGCAGGCCGCCAGCCGTCCCTGGGACAAGGATCGCGACGGATTCGTCATGGGCGACGGCGCCGGCGCCATGATGCTGGAGGAGTACGAGCACGCGAAGACGCGCGGCGCCAGAATCTACGCCGAGGTCATCGGATTCGGAATGAGCGGAGACGCCTTTCATGTCACCGCTCCGCCGGAGGACGGGGAGGGCGCGCGCAAATCCATGGTCAACGCGCTGGCGGATGCCAAGGTCGTTCCCGACCAGATCCAGTACATCAATGCCCATGCCACCTCGACCGAGCTCGGCGACCGGGCGGAGACCACCGCGATCCATCGGGCGTTCGGAGACGCCGCGAAACGGCTCGCGGTGAGCTCGACGAAGTCGATGACCGGACATCTGCTCGGGGCGGCGGGCGCCGTGGAGGCCATATTCTCCGTGCTCGCCCTGCGCGATCAGGTCGCGCCTCCCACCATCAATTTGGATCAGCCCGGCGAGGGCTGCGATCTCGACTACGTGCCCAAGCACGCCCGCCAGATGAAGATCGATACCGCCTTGTCCAACTCGTTTGGCTTCGGTGGCACCAACGGTTCGCTCATTTTCCGCCGAATTTGAGCCCTTAGGGCTGGTGGCGAGTCATCCCGACCGCTATCCGGGATTGCTCGAGAGCAGCGCGCCCATAGGTCCTGCTGCCGGCGGCCGCTTCGATCTGCTCCCGATCTCGAGCGGCGAGATTCTGCGCCAGCGCGCCGGCAGCGAGGTGTCCGGCCCCCATTCGCCCGGGGCCGGCGGGTTCCTCGCCGCGCTGGAAGACTGGTGGCAGTCGTTGCGCATCCCCGCGGAGGATGCCGCCGTGCCATTCAGCGGCGGCTGGCTGGTGTACCTCTCCTACGAGACCGCCCGCGAGATCGAGCCGTCGCTGTCCCTGCCGCCGAGCGTGGATCCCGTCGGGGCGCTCGCCATCCGGGCACCCGCCGCCTGGATCCGCGATCGGCGCAGCGGTCATGCGTGGGTGGTTGCGGAACCCGGGTTCGAGCCGCTGCTGGAGCGTTTCGAGGAAGACGTGAGCCGTCGCGGGCGGCTGCAGGCATCCCGCACGACCCCGTTCGAGGTCGATGAGGAGGAGCCGGACCGCTTTACCGACTCGGTGCGGCGGGCGCTGGAGTACATCGCCGCGGGTGATGTCTATCAGGCGAACCTGTCGAGAGGCTGGCATGGTCGCGCCACCTCGCCGGTCGACCCGGCCGCACTTTACCGGGCGCTGCGCGCCGCCAATCCCAGCCCCTTCGCCGCCTTGCTTCGCGACGGCGATTTCGCGGTGATCAGCTCCTCGCCGGAGCGGCTGGTGTCGGTCCACGGCGGCATCGTCTCGACCCGGCCGATCGCGGGGACCCGGCCGCGCGGGACATCGCCCGAACGCGATGCCGCGCTGATCGAATCGCTCCTCGGCAACGAAAAGGAGCGGGCCGAACACGTCATGCTCATCGATCTCGAGCGCAATGATCTCGGGCGCATCTGTGTGGGCGGCTCGGTAAGGGTCGATGAGTACATGACCGTCGAGAGCTACGCGCACGTCCACCACATCGTGTCCAACGTGAGCGGCCTCAAGCTCGATTCCGTCTCACCGGTTCAAACCCTACGGGCGATGTTTCCGGGCGGCACCATCACCGGCTGTCCCAAGGTCCGATGCATGCAGATCATCGCCGAGCTCGAGGGGGTGGGGCGGGGCGCCTATACCGGCGCGATCGGCTATATCAACCGCGACGGCAGCTGCGATTTCAATATCCTGATTCGTACCATCACCGCGCACGGCGGTGTCTTCGGGTTTCGAGCCGGCGCCGGCATCGTCGCGGACTCGAATCCGTCGCACGAGCTCGCCGAGACGCGTGCCAAGGCGGAAGGCATGCTGCGTGCGCTCAGGGCGACGCAGTGAGTCCGTCCGGCGCGCAGTCGGCCGCGGCGCCGGCGGGCATTTGGATCAACGGCAGCCCCGGGCGACGGATCGATTGTCTCGATCGCGGTTTGCAATACGGCGACGGACTGTTCGAGACCATGCGGGTCCGCGATGGGCGCGTGAGGCTGCTCGAGTACCATCTGGACCGGTTGTTCGACGCCTGCCGCCGGCTGGCGATCGGGGCGCCGCGCCGCGCGGCATTGCGAGCCGAGCTCGGCGCGCGCGCCAAACCGCACGCGGACGCCGTCCTGAAGCTGATACTGACCCGCGGCCCGGGCGGGCGGGGCTATCGGCCGAGCGGCAGCGAGCGCTGCACGCGGGTGCTGTTCCTGTCCGTGGGGCCGCCGGCGCCGGCGCAGACTCCCCGGCGGGTGCGGATCTGCGCAACTCCGCTCGGCACGAATCCGGCGCTCGCCGGCTTGAAGACGCTGAACCGGCTCGAGTCGGTGCTGGCCCGTTCCGAGTGGCGGGACGAGCGCGTCTGGGAAGGTCTGATGCGCGACGGCGACGGCAACTTGATTTGCGGAACCATGTCGAATCTGTTCGTGAGACGCGGTTCCGTGCTGACGACTCCGACGCTCGATCGCTGTGGTATCGCCGGCGTGATGCGTCGCTGGGTGCTCGGGGAGGCTGAGTCCGTCGGCTTGCGCGCGCGCGAGGGACGCCTCGCGATGGGCCACCTGCGCGCCGCCGAGGAAGTGTTCTTGACCAACGCGGTTGCCGGTGTCGTGTCGGTGCGGCTCATCGAGCACGGCAGAGCCCGTCTGGCCCTCGAATCCTTCGACACGGCCGAGCGGCTGCGCGAGCGCCTGGAGCGGCTGTGAAAGGGCGCGGGATCCTCGGTGCGATCGTGCTGCTGCTGGCGGCGGTGGCCATGGCCGTCGCCCTGGTCGCGGCGGGTCTCAAGAGCATGGATGAGCCCCTCAGGGTGTCGGGCCCGGTTCGATTCAAGATCCTGCCCGGAACGCGGTTCGCGCGGGTCGCCGCCGATCTCGGGCAGCAAGGCGTGATCGCCGAGCCGCGGTTCTGGACGCTGTACGCACGCTGGAAAGGTCTGGCGTCGAGGATCAAGGCGGGAGAGTACGAGATCGAGCCCGGAGCCACGCCGCGGTCGCTGCTGTCGAAAATGGTCAATGGGCAGGTGCTGCTGCATTCGTTTACCATCGTCGACGGCTGGCGCGTGCAGGACATGCTGGCCGCGCTCAAGCGAAACCCCGACGTCGCATCCACCTTGCCCGATTCACCGCAACATCTGATGGACAAGCTCGGCTCCCCGGGGGTCGATCCCGAGGGGCAGTTCCTGCCCGAAACGTACCGCTTTCCGAGCGGCACCGCCGACGCGGAGATACTCAAGCAGGCGCACGCGGCACTCGTGCGCGAGCTGCAATCGGCGTGGGCGAGCCGCGATCCCGGCGTCCCGCTGAAGAGCGCGGACGAGATGCTGATCGTCGCCTCCATCGTCCAGAAGGAAAGCGGCCTGCCGCGCGAGCTGCCGATCATCGCCGGCCTGTATCTGCATCGGCTGCGCGTCGGCATGCGCCTGCAGGCCGACCCCACGGTGATCTACGGGCTCGGCGAGCGCTATGACGGCGAGCTGCACACGGTCGAGCTGCGCACCGACGGCCCCTACAACACCTACACCCGCACCGGTCTGCCGCCGACGCCCATCGCCCTGGCGGGCGCGCCGGCCATCGAAGCCACGGCGCATCCGGAATCGACCGACGCGCTTTACTTCGTGGCCTCTCCGCGGGACGACGGCAGTCACGTATTTTCCGCAACGCTCGAGGAGCAGAATGCGGCGGTCGCGCGCTACGTGGCGCATGTGCGAGAAAAGGCGGCGGGGGCTTCCAAATGAGCGGGCAGGACGCTTCCCAAATGAGCGGGCAGGGCGCTGCCCACGGAACCGGCTCGCCGGGCGCAGGCGCTCGAGGTCGTTTTCTGACCTTCGAGGGCATCGAAGGCGTCGGCAAGACCACCCAGGTGGCCCGACTCGCCCAGGTGCTCACCCGGCATGGCATCCCGCATGTCGTCACCCGCGAGCCCGGCGGCACGGCACTCGCCGAGCGGGTGCGCGAGCTCGTGCTGACGGCCGGAGCGGAGCGCGTCCCGGATGCGGCGGAGTTGCTGCTCATGTTCGCGGCGCGTTCGGTGCACTTGGAAAACTTGATCGAGCCGGCGCTCGCCGCGGGCCGGTGGGTGCTCTGCGATCGCTTCACGGATGCGACCTATGCCTATCAAGGGGCGGGCCGCGGCATGGCGCAGGACGTGATCTCGCGATTGGAGCAGCTGGTGCAGGAATCGCTCCGTCCGGACCTCACCTTCCTGCTCGACCTGCCGGTGGCGGTCGGCCTTGCGCGCGCCCGGATGCGCCATGCGGGCACGGCTTCGGCGGCAGATCGCTTCGAGCGGGAGCGGGTGGAATTCTTCGAGCGCGTCCGCACCGGTTATCTTGCGCGCGCACGCGCGGAGCCTGCCCGTATCGCCATCGTCGACGCGGGCCGCGGCGAAGAGGAGGTGGCCGCGCAGATTATCGGCGCGCTGGGGGGCCGCTCGTGGATATCCTGAGCGCCGATTCCCTGCCCTGGCTCGGCCCGGCGCTCGAGCGTATTCGCGCCGCGAAGGCCGCCCGCCGGCTGCCGCAGTCGCTGCTGATCCTGAGCCCGCCGGGACTCGGCGCCGAACAGCTCGCCGGCTGGGTCTGCGCGCTGGCGCTGTGCGAAGCGGCAGCGGGCGCGCCCTGCGGTGTCTGCGGCGGGTGCGTATTGATTCGCGCCGACAATCACCCGGACTTCCACGCGGTGCGCCTGCTCGACGATGCTCAGCAGATCAAGGTCGATCAGATCCGCGAGCTCATCGACGCCCTGTCGCTGTCGAGCTTTCGAGGCGGCTTCAAGACGGCGGTGGTGGAGAATGCGGAGGCGCTCAATGCCAACGGCGCCAACGCCTTCCTGAAGACTCTGGAGGAACCGAGCGGCGAGACGCTGTTGATCCTCATCGCCAAGCCCAGTCATCGATTGCCTGCCACGATCGCGAGCCGCTGCGTGAGGATTCGATTGCGGCCGCCGCCGCGGGACACGGCGGTCGCCTGGCTGGCCGCCAGGGACCCGACCGTCAAGAGCTGGGACGCCGCGCTCGATCTCGCCGCCGGGGCACCGCTGCGTGCACTCGAGCTTGCCGCCGCGGACATGGCGGGGCTCGAGAAGGACATGCGCGAGGGCCTCAAGCGGCTCGAAGCAGGCAGTGTCGATGTCACGGTGCTCGCCGACGCGTGGGTCAAGTCCGAGCTCTCGCTGCGGCTGATCTGGCTCGAGAACTGGATCACACAACGCGTACGAGCGGGCATCGCGGGCACCCCTTCACTTCAAACTGCGGAACCCGTCCGCTTGCCTGGCGCTTTACTTAAGCCCAACATAAGAGCCCTATTCGAGCTGCTGGACGCCGTCCGGGAGTTGGGGCGCCTCGCCTCGACCGGGCTGAATCAACAATTGGCGCTGGAAGCCATGCTGCTCGGCGGCCGGGCGGCTTTTTCTCGAGCGATTGGCGGAGTAGGCGAATCGGGTTCATTGCGGAATACATAGATTGCGAAGCCCCAGTAACAAACCCGGTTTACTCACGCTCACGATCAAGGACAAGAGCGCGCTCTATCTCGCCTATATGCCGTTCGTGAAGAACGGTGGGCTGTTCATCCCCACCAACAGCAATTACCGTCTCGGGGATGAGGTCTTCATGCTCCTCAATCTGATGGGTGAGGAGGAAAAGCTGCCGGTCGCCGGCCGCGTCATCTGGATGACGCCCAAGGGGGCCCAGGGCAAGCGCACCGCCGGCATCGGCGTGCAATTCAGCGACCAGGACCGCGGCAACACCCAGAAAAAGATCGAAAATTATCTCGCCGGCGCGCTCGGCGGGGACAAACCGACGCATACGATGTAGCGCCGTGCGCCCGGGCGTCTTTCCAACACCCGGGCACCGGACTCCTACTCGCCGCGCGCGCGAGCGGATTCCGTGGCGGCCAGACCGCCCTTCAGCACATACGCATCGAAGCCACGTTCGCTCAGGATGTAGGCGGCCGCGGAGCTGCGCCGGCCGGTATCGCAACACACGACGTACGGGATGTTCCGGTCGAGCGCGTTGATCTTCAGGCGGATGAAGTACAGCGGAATGTTCACCGCGCCTTCGATGCGGAAATTCTGGAATTCACTCGGCAGCCGCACGTCGAGCCATTTGCCGCCGCCGGCGACGATTTCCTTGGCCCGGTCTTGCGAGACCCATTGCAACAGCGGCTCGTTCAGCAGGGTCTGGAAATCGCTCTTGCCCAGCCGCATCAGCGTCCCGTCGGTCGACATCGTGACGGTGGCATTGCGTTTGGCCTCGGCGATCAGCGCCTCTTCGCCGAAACTGTCGCCCGGGCCGAGCTCGGCCAGCTTGATGCCCTCCTTGTTGAGCGGCGTCTCGCGCGTCACCACGCACTTGCCGGCGACCACCACGTAGAAATAGTCGCCCTCGGTGCCTTGCTTGATGACCACGTCGCGCTCGCGGAAGTTGATCCGCTGCATGCGCATGAAAATCGCCTGGATGTTGGCCGGCGGGATTCGATGGAAGGCCTTGGTCTGCAGCAGGGTGGTCATCCAATCGCCGGTCACGTCGAGGCCGTCGCCGTGGAGCTCGGCGACCTCGTATTGGCCGGTCTGATCCCAGGTCAGCAGCACGTCGAGCAGATCGCTGTCGATCATGATGTAGGACAGATCCGTGGCGGCGCGCGCGGTGAATTTGCGCGGCAGTCCGGGCGTGAGCGCGGCACGAGCCTCCGGAGTGCCGGCGCGCACCGTCGCCATCACCCGTTCATCGGTGCGCAGCTCCACGCTTCCCGCGACCAGGTAGAACGTGCGCTTGTCCGTATCGCCTTCCTTGAACAGCACGCGTCCGGCGCCGAGGTCCCGGATGTGGGTCTTGCGCGCAAGCGCCAGCAAATTCTCCGCCTTGAGTCCGTCGAGCGGGGAAAAGTTCTTCAATACCGAGAGTTCGACCGGTCGTTCATCCATCGAAAATTCGCCAACTCCGTCGGGCAAGCCTATGATTTTGCCCGGGAAGGCTATCACAGGTGACTGAAGATACGTCCGATTAAGTCACAACGGCGCCGGTTCGCGCTCGATCCGGCTCCATCCGCCATCCGGTCTGAACCGCTCCCCGTAGCGCGTGGACAGCTGATTCAGGCGCTCGACGATCTCAGCAATACCCCGGGTTCTGGCGTATTGCAATGGGCCGCCGCGAAAGGGTGCAAAGCCGGTCGCGAAAATCGCACCGGCATCCAGGAGGTCCGCATCCTCGACGACGCCTTCTCGAAGGACCGCCACGGCTTCATTCACCATCGGCAGGATCAACCGGTCCTCCAGGTCGGCCGGGATTTTGGCGCCCTCGGTCGGGGTTCGGACCACCTGGCCGTCGCGCCAGACGTAGAAACCCTCGCCACTCTTGCGGCCGAGCTTCTGCGCCGCCACCCGCTGCACGAGGATCTCCGGAACGCGCCGCTCGAAGCCTTCCGCCAGCACGCGGCCGACGTGCAGGGTCACGTCCAGCCCGACCACATCGGCGAGCTCGATGGGGCCGACCGGCATCCCGAAGCGCGTACCGGCCTCGTCGATCACCGCCGCGGGAATGCCTTCCGAAAGTGCGAACAGCGCCTCATTGAGATACGGCATGAGAATGCGGTTCACGACGAATCCGGGAGAGCTTTTGCAGGGCAGCGGTAGCTTGTCGAGCTTGCGCGTGAACCAGAGCGCCTTGTGCAGCGACTCGGGGTCGGTGGCCGCACCCCGGACGATCTCCACCAGCTGCATCTGCGGCACCGGGTTGAAGAAATGAATCCCGACCAGGCGCCCGGCATCGCGCAGCTTCTCGGCAAGCACCTCGAGACGGATGCTGGAGGTATTGGTGGCGAGCACCGCCCCCGCCCGCAGCCTCGGCTCGATCTCGGCATACAGGGCGCGCTTGGCGTCCACGTTCTCCACGATGGCTTCGATCACCGCGTCGGCCGAGGCGACTCCCTCTCCGGCCACATCGGCGCTCAGCCGCGCCGCGGCGGCGGCGGCCGCCCCGGGCTCCCGCAGGCGTTTGTCGAACAACGCTCGGGCGCGGGCCAGGGCCGGTGCGATCAGCTCGATGCTACGATCCTGGAGCGTGACCGTCATGCCGCGAAGCGCACACCAGGCGGCGATGTCGCCGCCCATGACGCCAGCGCCGATGACGTGGACGTGGTGGAATTCGCTGCCGGGTTTTCCTCCCAGGCTCTTGAGGCGAGTCTGCAGCAAGAACACACGCACCAGATTTCGCGAGGTGGGCGTGCACATCAACCGGGCGATGGAGCGCGCCTCGGCCTCGTAGCTCTCTGCACCGGTCGCGCCGTATTGATGCCACAGATCGACGATGGCATACGGGGCGGGGTAGTGCTCGCGCGCCACCTTCGCGGCGACGCCGGCCGCCGCCTGCCGCGCGATGAACGGCCGCATCGCCCGCATATTCAGCAGCTTCTCGACGAAGGGGGCCGATTTTCGCGGCGGTGCCTGATGCAGCAGCTGCCGGGCGGCCTCCTCGAGCCGGGCAGCCGGTACCACTTGATCGAGCAGGCCCACCTCGAGGGCGCGCGCGCCCCTGAAGGGCTTGCCGCTGAGCATGAGCTCGAACGCCGGCCGCACGCCGATGAGCCGCACGGTCCTGACGGTGCCGCCGAATCCGGGATGGATACCGAGCTGCACCTCGGGCAGCCCGAGCGAGAGGCTGGCATCGTCCACCCCGATCCGGTAAGTGGCGGCGAGTGCGAGCTCGAGGCCGCCGCCGAGAGCGAAGCCGTGAATGGCGGCAACACTGGGGCAGGGTAGGTTCTCGAGCTGATCGAGCACGCGCTGGCCCGAGCGGATGAGCGCGTACGCCTCCTCGGGGGTGCGAAGATTCAGGAATTCCTTGATGTCGGCTCCTGCGACGAAACCGCTGCGCTTTCCGGAGCGCACCACCACGCCGATCGGCTTGGTCGCGGCGATCTGCGACAGCGCCCCCGAGAGCTCCTGCAGCACGGCCGCGGAGAGAACGTTGGTCGAGGCGCCGGGCGTATCGCAGGTGAGCCAAGCGATGCGCTCGGCATCGATCTCGACCGTCCAGCTGCTCCCCTGCATGGTCCTCAGGCCGCCGCCCGTTTGGATTCGCGGATGGTGAAATCGCAGACCAGCGGCAGGTGGTCGGAGAGCTGGATGTCGGGAATCTCGAAGCGGGTCACCTCGATTTCGCGGCTGTGCAAGATGAAGTCCAGCTCCTTGCGGGGGCTCGAGCTCGGATAGGACGGCAACCCCCGGGCATTGGCGTTCGCCAGGCCGGCCGCCTGCATGAACAGGTAGATCTCGTGATCTCCCCAGTAGGTGTTGAAATCACCCGCGACGATCACCGGCTTCTGGGTCTTGCGCAGCAGATCGTACAGGTACCGCAACTGGTACTGCCGATGCCGGAACTTGAGCGACAGATGCACCAGGAAAATGGCGATGTCGTCGAGCTCGAGCTCGATGATCAGCCGCTTGATGCCGGTGTCGAAGTAATGGAACCGCTCGCCGCGCACCCGCGGTGCCGCAAGGAACGCGTTCGCCTGTTTGCGGACGATGGGCACCAGCTGGTTGACAGATGTCTGGCCGTATTTGCACTCGAAGGTCGAATAATGGCCGAGCGAGCGGGCGATGAAGTCCGCTTGGTTCACCATGCCGGTGCGGATCGAGCCCGTGTCCACTTCGATCAGCCCCACCACGTCCGGGTCCTGGCGTTTGATGAAGTCGGTGATTTGCGACAGAACGTGCCGGCTCGACCTCAAGTAGCCCGCGCCCGGCAGTGGAAGGTGAAAGGCAGGGCCCGTTCCCGTGGCATAGCGGATGTTATAGATGATCAAACGCACGTCCCCCATTCTATCCACGGCCAGTGCTTCGCGCTTGCCCATCGGCGCGATACACTAGGCGCATGCCGCCGCGCGCGAACCCTATTCGCCTGTTCGTGACCCACACGTGGGAGGAGAATGACGACTACGCGCGTATTTTCGAATACCTGGAGGCACCGGGAACCTTCTATTACCACAGCACCGGCCAACCGCAGGGCAAGCGGCCGATCGACAAGGAAAGCGAGCGCGAGGAATTGCGCCGTCAGATCGCGCCGTGCGAAGTCATGATCGTGGTACCGGCCGCCTATCGGGCGGCTCCGGACCTGGTGTTATTTCAGATGAATTTCGCCAAGGCGGCGGACCGCCCGATCGTGGCGATGGAGAATTTCGGTTCCACGGCGCCGCTCGCGAAGGCCGTTGCGGATCTGGCGGATGAGGTCAGCGGCTGGAACGAGCGCAGCCTGATTGATGCACTGAAGCGCCAGGCGCGGCATGAAGAAACCACGCGATGGGACAGCATCGAGTTCAAGCTCGATTGAGCCGCCGCCGCTGAACCGGCGGCTCAGTTGGCGGCGATCAATGCGCCGGACTCGAACTCCGCCGGTGCGCACTCGACGCTCCGCAGCTGGACCACCGCGGCGGGCTGGCGCTGCGCACCGCCGGCCTCGAGTCCGCGGGATACCATGCCCAGAAGCTCCACCACCAGCGCGGCACAGTCGTCCGCTTCCTGGATGGACATCTTGCGCACCGACGCACTGACGGCGTCTTCGCCCCGCAGGGGCTCGACGCCGGCGAGATTGCGCATCATTTGCGCGAACGAGCCGCGTGCTTCCGCCGGGAGCTGATCCTCCCGGATGAGGGACAGATATCGCCGGTAGGCGGCGATCAGGCGCTGTTTGATGGGTGCGGAGCGGACCAGCTCCAGAGTCGCAGAGTGCAAGCTTTGCCAGGCGCTGACCATGTTAACTCCGCCGCGAATTCAACGACTTAAAGTGATTTCGAGGATTTATCACGCCTCGTAATCTTGTTAAATCAATATTCTGCGGGTGGAATATACAAGACAATCGACAAAACGCAACGCGGACTTTGTCAAGGTTTTGAGGAATGGGCCGTGATCCGTTTCCCGACACCGCGAACCCGTGTCGACAACGACCGCTCGGCCGTGCTCTTGAAACCTGAATCCCCTCAGACCTCGACGGTCAACGTGGGCCGGCACGGACCGCCGGTGGCTCCACGTCGAACTGATCCTGCGAATGAGTCGCGCCGATCAGCATATACACCGCAGGCACCACGAACAATGTGAACATCGTGCCGATGCCGAGTCCGGTGGAGATGACCAGGCCGATCGCATAGCGGGACGCGCCGCCGGCCCCTTGCGCGAATACCAGGGGAATCACGCCCAGCACCATGGCGGCCGTGGTCATGAGGATCGGCCGCAGCCGCACGCTGGCCGCCGCAATGATGGCGTCGCGCTTGGATTTCCCGCTCTGCTGCTGCTCGTTCGCGACCTCCACGATGAGGATGCCGTGCTTGCTGATGAGTCCGATCAACGTCACCAATCCGACCTGGGTGTAGATGTTGAGCGATGCGCCGTGCACACCGAGCGCGATGAAGATCAGCGCCCCCGCGATCGACAGCGGGACCGAGATCAGAATGACCAAGGGATCGCGGAAGCTTTCATAGAGCGCCGCGAGCGTCAGGAAGGCGATGATGATGGCGAAGCCGAAGGTGCCCATGACCCCCGTGGATTCCTGGACGAACTGCCGCGACGGGCCGGCATAGTCGATCGTATATCCCGCCGGCAGCGTGCGCGCGGCGAGGCCCCTCAAGAAGTCGAGCGCATCGGCCTGCGACACGCCCGGCGAGGCCACGCCGGAAAGGGTGGCGGAGTTCAGCTGCTGAAAGTGATTGAGGGTCTCGGGGACGGTCTCGGTGCGTATGTGAGCCACGGTCGAGAGTGGAACCGGTTCGCCGCCTATGCTGGAGATCGGATAATCGAGCAGCTGGGCGACGTTGAGCCGCTCGGTCCGCTCGACCTGCGGTATCACCTTGTACGAGCGCGTCTGCATGCTGAAGTAGTTGACGTAGCCGCCGCCGAGCAGACTGCCGAGCGACTGGCCGATCTGGGTCATGTTGAGCCCGATCTGCGCCGCCTTGTCGCGGTCGATCTCGATGACCGATTGCGGCAGGTCGTACTTCAGATCCGTATCGATGAACATGAACATGCCGCTCTTCTGCGCCTCGGCGAGAAAATTGGTCGACACGTCGTTCAGACGCAGCGCGGGCTCGGTGGTCTTGAGCACGAATTGCACCGGCAGGCCTTGCGCCCCGGGGAG
>DATAYO010000092.1:0-3592 GCA_036272515.1 Steroidobacteraceae bacterium
GGCGCTTGCATCACCTCTCTCCGCGGTAACTCCCCCCGCGAAGCAGGCTGCACCGATTCCTTCATTATCAGACCTCCTCCTCAGTGAGGGGGTCCACTTCTCAATGTCGCTACCGGTCCACTTTCATCTGTCGCCCGACACTTGCTGGAGACCCTCATGCAAGGACGCGATCGGCGCATCCATCCGCCCCAAATTGCAACCCTTTGCAAACCCAGGCGATCGGCTGCAATGAACAGGGATGCTGATCCAGAGCCCGCGCTCTTGCGCGAGAACCCGCTGCGGCACAGCGTCAACACGTGGAGCTCGCCAACCGCCGACGCAGCTGTCGAATTCGGACGTTTCCACGTGCTGCTGCGCCGCCGGCAGCTCCTCGCCGACAGCGTCCCGGTCGAGCTCGGCACGCGCGCCTTCGATCTGCTTCTGGTCCTCTTGGAGGCGGACGGCTTACTCGTCACGAAGGAGGAGCTCCTCACCCGCGTATGGTGTGGCATCGTGGTATCGGAAGAAAACCTCAAGGTTCAGGTCTCGATATTGCGCAAAGCACTCGGCGCGGATCGCGATGTCATCCGCACCGAATTCGGCCGCGGCTATCGATTTACCGGCGTGATCCGCTCAAGTGCCGCGGGGGGCACGCGCCAGTCCCCCACGCGGGCAAGGTTGCGGTCTGGACGAAATTTATGCCCAGAGTACTGATAGGAGCCTGTCCTGCTAAAGCTGGCGGCGTAGCTATGTTGGTGATTCATTCATGTCATGGGCAAGAGCTTTCTCCCTTGGCATCTGGCTCCCCGATCGATCCTGGACGGCTATGGCGAGTTCGCGCCAAACGCATCGGAAGGTCTGGGTGGAAGGGACCGATCCCGGTCTGCGTCCTGGCGTTTGCTTGCGCCGAAGGCGGACGCCGCGACGTCCACTATCGGAGAGCATCGAGAAGGACCTTTGCCGCTTTGAGATCGGCCGTTTCGAACCCTTCGGTAAACCTGCCATAGACCGGCTGGAGGGGCGCCAAGGCATCGGCGGAACGGCCCTGATCGCGCAGCAGCCGAGCAAGGCTCGTGGCGGCGCGCAGTTCGAAAGAGAGGGCGCCTTGCCGGCGCGCCCAGTCGAGCGCTTGCCGGAAGTGGTCCTCGGCCGCCGCTCCGGCTCCGGGCGCGCGCTGCAACAGCAGAAGCTCGCCCTTGACGCGCAGCAACTCCGATATTACCCAATGTACTTCGGTCCACTCGCAGCGCTCGATCGCCTCATCGATCGCGGCGATCCTGTCGGCGACCTGCCCGGGGCGGCCCAAGGCTTCCGCCATCTCACTCATAAAGGGGATGAAGCGATACGCGGTGTTGGCCTCGCCGAGGTCGTCGAGGCCGGCGCGCAGCAGCCGCAATCCAGTGTTAAGATCGCCGCGCTTGATGGCGAGCGCCCCCTGATGGCAAAGGCCAAAGTCGTGCCAGATCGCCAGCGCATGCCGTGTCGAATGCTCGAGCAGCATCCCGGCGTAATGTTCCACCCCGGCCAAGTCGCCGACCAACAGCGCGATCGGGCACGCTGCCAGGGCAAGTGCGTGACACAATGATGTTACGTGATTGGCCGCGCGAGCGTCCTCGATGCTGCTTTCGGCGGTGCGCATCGCCTGATCCGGAAACCCTTGCAACCACAGGACCCGCGCAAGGTAGGCACGCGCCGCCACCCGCTGATCGAACTGAAAGAGAATGAGATGCGACTTTCGGGCAGGAGGGACGTAGTGAGCGAGCATGTGTTCAAGGTGACGCCGCGCGCTGGGCTGGTCGCCCAGAAGATGTTCCGACACACCGATCAGTCGGTCGCCGACCAGCCGATCGTTCGGGTCGGACCGGTTCGCCGCCAGGGTGCGGAACCTTTGCGCCAGCGTCAGAGCGACGCGATAGTGACCGCCGGTGATGTGAAACGAGCACAGGCCCCAGAGCGATCGTAGCTGGTACTCGGCATTGTCAAGGCTCTCCGCAAGCTCGAGGGCCTTTGTCCAGGCCGCGCCGCTCTCGGGAACGGCGCCTCTGGTGTACAGCAGCGAGGCGCCGAGTGCGGCATGGAGCTTCATCTCGCGGCGTAAGTCCGCCCTTTCTTCTCCTTCAATCGTGGCAAGCGCTCGTTCAACCCGCGTGCGACACTCGTCCAATAGCGACGTGTGCATCCACAGGGGCACCGCGGCGGCAGTGAGCGCCACGCCAATCGAGGCATCGCCGGCCGGCGAAAAAGCCCAGTCGAGCGCCGCGCGCATGTTGCCGATCCAGCGTCCGTAGTCGGCCAGCCATTCGGCTCTCGGCCGTGTCTCCGCCTCGGTTTCGGCCCGCTCGAAGAGGTCCCGGCCATACTCGGCGTGACGACGCGCGACCGCTTCGCCCTCGCCGCTCTCGTCGAGCTTCTCAAGCGCGTAAGCTCGCGTCGTGTTGAGCAGGCGGTAGCGCGCTACTGTGCCGTCGGTCTCCGTCACGACCAGCGATTTCGTCACCAGATCTAAAACTTCGTCGACGACTTCCCCCGGCGCGAGCTCGACACTCGCGACGACCGCACCGGCCGCCTCCAGGCTGAAGCCGCCGGCGAAGACCGCCAGGCGGCGCAGAACCACGCGTTCGGGCTCGAGCAGCAGCTCGTAGCTCCAGTCGAGCGTCGCCCGCAACGTCTGGTGTCGCGGCAATGCCGTCCGCCGTCCGCCGGTCAACAGCCGGAAGCGATCGTCGAGGCGAGCCGAGAGCTCCTCGATGCTCAGGGCGGCGGTCCGCGCTGCCGCCAGCTCGATCGCCAACGGTATGCCGTCGAGCCGCCGGCAGATCGTCGCGATCATCACCGCGCTGCGCTGGTCCGGCGCGAAATGCGGCTTCGCCGCCCGCGCCCGGTCGACAAACAGCCGAACGGCGCCGTATCGCAAGGGGTCGTCCTCAGCCTCTGCATCCTCGGCCGGTACGGCGAGCGGCGGCACCGGGTAGATCTGCTCCCCCTCCGCCCGGAGCGGCTCGCGGCTGGTGGCGAGGATGCGCACTCCCGAACCAGCTCGCAACAGAGCCTCGGCCATGGCCGCGGCGGTGTCGATCACGTGCTCGCAGGTGTCCAGCACCAGCAATAGCGGCCGCTCGGCGAGCGCCTGCGCCACACGTTCTGCCGAGGCCTCGCCGCCGCTTAGCTCTAGCCCGACCGCAGCGGCAACCGTGGCAGGAACCAGAGCGGGATCGGCGAGCGGTGAGAACTCGGCCAACCATACACCGTCAGCAAATAGCGGCCGCAGCTGATGCGCAGCCGCGAGAGTCAGCCGCGTCTTGCCAATGCCGCCGGCGCCGGTCAGGGTCACGAGCCGCTGCGCGGCGGCAAGGTTCACGATTTCGCGCAGCTCTTCGTCCCGGCCGATCAGCTCGGAAACGGGCTCCGGCAGATTGGTTGGTGGGCAGCCCGGCGCGGGCACCGGCACGGCCGTCCCTACAACCGCCTGCGTGTGAGGGCTGGCCGCGAGCGTGCGGATCTCCCCGGTGAACTGGTAGCCTCGTCCGGAAATCGTGCGGATCAGGTTGCGATCCACCCCTAAGGCGTTGCGCAGAGCCGAGATCTGGACGGGCAGGCTGCTCTCCTCGACGAT
>DATAYO010000093.1:0-27550 GCA_036272515.1 Steroidobacteraceae bacterium
CGTGTCGCGGCCGGCGGCGAGATGGGCAGCGCGCAGTATCTGCAAGCGATCGCCGCCCGGGTGGTGCCGGAGGTACGCATGAATCCGGTGCTGCTCAAGCCCGAGCGCGACACGCAGTCCCAGGTCGTTCTGCTCGGTCAGCGGCGCGACGATCTGACGCACATGGAATGGCGTGCACGCGCCGCTCATCTCTGGCCGACGGTGAAAGGATGCCTCGATGAGCTTCTGGCGAGCCACGACGTGGTGGTGATCGAGGGCGCCGGCTCGCCTGCGGAGATCAATCTTCAATCGACGGATATCGTCAACATGCGCGTGGCCGAAGCCTGCGCCGCCGCAACGCTCATCGTCTGCGACATCGACCGAGGCGGCGCCTTCGCGCATCTCTACGGAACGGTCGAGCTCCTGCCCGCCGGGCAGCGCGCCCTGGTACGGGGCTTCGTGCTCAACAAGTTTCGCGGCGACGAACGGCTGCTGGCGCCCGGTCCCCGGATGCTCGAACAGCTCACGGGCATTCCGACGGTGGCCGTGCTGCCGCTGTGGCGCGATCACGGCCTGCCCGAGGAGGACGGCGTATACGATGCCCGGCCGTCGGGCACGGGGTTGTCGGGCACCGGGTTGTCGGTCGCCGTGCTTGCCTACCCCTATATCAGCAACCTGGATGAATTCACTCCGTTGCGGCGGGTGCCCGGACTGTCGCTCTCATGGACGCGCGAGGCACAGACCGTCGCCTCGGCCGACGTGCTGGTGCTTCCGGGATCCAAGCACGTGGCCGCAGACCTCGAGTGGCTGCGCCGGTGCGGTCTGGACGGCGCGATCGCCGGGCGCGTCGCGGCCGGCAAGCCGACGCTCGCGATATGCGGCGGCCTGCAATTGCTCGGCGAGCGGCTGGACGATCCGCACGGTGTCGAGGGCCGCGCCGAGGGGCTCGGCCTCATGCCTTACCGCACGGAATTTCTGCCGGCGAAGACCTACCGGCACGGCCGCTACTCGCTGGGTCGTTTGCAGGGGTTCTGGCAGCCCTTGAGCGGGGTGGAATTCGAGGGCTACGAAATTCACCATGGCATCACCTCGACCGGGCCCCCCGCCGCCGCCGGGATGCAGGAGGCGCTTGAGGCCGGTGGCGGCTGGCAGCGCGCCGGACTACTCGCCTTGTATCCGCACGGGCTGTTTGAAAATGCACGGGTGCTCAAGGCCCTGTTCGGCGCCGAGGCGCCGACGCTCGATGACGTGATGGAAGGGCTCGCGGACCTGGTCGAGGAACGTTTCGAACGGCGGACCCTCTTGTCTTACGTTCAGGCCTGAAGGCGCTCGCATTTAGGTGCCTCGAATGGCGCATCGAGGCAAGCCGATGACGCAAATTGATCAGCCGCGCGCACCGACAGTGACCATACTGCCCCAATAACACCTATTGCGCCGTCGCGTCAGGCGGCTCTAATAAACGAACTCGGAGAGCGACGAATGGACGAGCAGCAAGCGCCAACCACCCACGCCCGACGTCCCAGCGGCCGCGAGGCCAAGCGCGCCTCCCGCGCGGCCCGCGCGACTTCCTCGATCCCGTACATCACGCGGAAAATTCCCTGCTACGAAGTTCTCGGCGAGGAAGGACTGTCGTTGATGGAACAGAACGCGGACACGATCCTCGAGGAGATCGGAATCGACTTCCGCGACGATCCGGAGGCTCTCGAGATCTGGAAGGCGGCCGGAGCCGACGTGAAGGGCGAGCGCGTGCACTTTGCGCGCGGGATGTGCCGCTCGATCGTGCAAAAGAGCGCGCCGCGCCAGTTCACGCAGCATGCGCGCAACCCCGCGCGCTCCGTGGTCATCGGCGGATCGAACACGGTGTTCGCGCCGGCGTACGGCTCCCCGTTCGTGCGCAATCTCGACGAGGGCAGGCGCTACGCGAAGATCGAGGACTTCCGAAATTTCGTCAAGCTCGCGTACATGTCGACTTCGCTGCATCACTCGGGCGGAACGATCTGCGAGCCGGTCGATCTGCCCGTCAACAAGCGGCACCTCGACATGGTGTACAGCCACCTCAAATACAGCGACAAGGCCTTCATGGGCTCGGTGACGGCGCCCGAGCGCGCGGCGGACTCCGTCGCGCTGGCCAATGTCGTGTTCGGCTCGGAGCTCACCGATCCGGCCACCGGACGGCCGAAGACGACCATCATCAACCTGATCAACGTCAATTCACCGATGACCTACGATGCGACCATGCTCGGCGCGGCGAAGGTTTATGCGCGCGCCAATCAGGCGCTCATCATCACGCCGTTCATTCTCGCCGGCGCCATGTCGCCGGTGACCGTGGCCGGTACCGTGGCACAGACCTTGGCCGAGGCGCTCGCGGGCCTCGCGTTCGTACAATTGGTCAATCCCGGCGCGCCGGTGGTGCTGGGCAGCTTCGCCTCCTCGATCTCCATGCAATCGGGCGCGCCGACGTTCGGAACGCCGGAGCCCGCCCTGGTTCTCTATACGATGGCGGCTCTCGCCCGTCGCCTCGGCATTCCGTTTCGCTCGGGCGGCAGCCTTTGCGCCTCGAAGATTCCGGACGCCCAGGCGGCTTTCGAGTCGGCGAACACGCTGCTGCCGACCTGCCTCGCCGGCGTCAATTTCGTGCTGCATACGGCCGGCTGGCTCGAGGGCGGCCTCGCGATGGGATACGAGAAGTTCGTGATGGATGCCGACCAGGCCGGAATGATGCACACGCTCCTGGCAGGCGTCGATCTCACCTCGAACGGCCAGGCGCTCGACGCCATGCGCGAGGTCGGACCCGGCAA
The DNA here is from genome assembly GCA_036272515.1 of Steroidobacteraceae bacterium. GTDB lineage: Bacteria > Pseudomonadota > Gammaproteobacteria > Steroidobacterales > Steroidobacteraceae > Bog-1198. The sequence goes on from DATAYO010000093.1 coordinate 2,778, forward strand.
GCACTTCCTCGGCTGCGCCCACACCCAGGCCAACTTCGAAACCGCCTTCTATCGCTCGCCCCTGGCGGACAACAACAGCTACGAGCAATGGGAGGCCGAGGGCGCGACCAATATGTCTAAGCGCGCCAACGCACTGTGGAAGAAGATGCTGGCCGAGTACGTCGAGCCGCCGATGGATCCCTCGATCGACGAGGCGCTCCTCGACTACATTGTCCGGCGCAAGGCGTCGTTCCCCGACTCGAACGTCTGAGGGACGTCCAGGTCCGCCCGCCTGGCCCGGCCGGCCGGCTCTGTGCTACAAAACACCTCTATGAACAAAGTCGACATCAAGACGCGCGACGGCATGTGCCCGGCCTACGTCTACCGCCCGGTCATCGGCGGCCCCTGGCCCGCGGTCCTCGTCTACATGGACGGACTCGGCATCCGGCCCGCGATGCTCGATCTGGGCAAGCGTCTGGTCGACTACGGCTACGTCGTGCTCTTGCCCGACCTGTTCTACCGCTCGGGTCCCTACGAGCCGATGGACCCGCACACGGTTTTCTCCGACCCTGTCAAGCGCAAGGTGCTCATGGAGAAGTATTTTGCTCCGGCGACCCCTGCGAACATCATGTCCGATACCGGCGCGTTTCTCGATTATCTTGCACGCCTGCCCGATGTGAAGCCGGGCAAGATCGGCACCACCGGTTATTGCATGGGCGGCCTCATGTCGCTGACGGCAGCGGGCACCTACCCCGATCGGATTGCCGCAACGGCCTCCTATCATGGAGGGCGCCTCGCGACCGACGCACCCGACAGCCCGCACCTGCTCGCGCCCAAGATCAAGTCGCGGGTCTACATCGCGGGAGCCATCGACGATGCATCCTTTCCCGACGACATGAAGGCGCGTCTGGACGCAGCGCTGCGAGCCGCCCACGTCGATTATCAGATCGAGACTTATCCGGCCAAGCATGGCTGGGTGTTCCGCGACACCCCGGTGTACGACCCCGATGCGGCCGAGCGGCATTGGCACAGTCTGATCGCGCTCCTTGATGCCACGCTGAAGAGCCGCTGAGCCGCGCGCGGCGGGGCTGTAAGCCGGCTCTGACGTCGAAACCTGGTTAAAGACTAACGCCACCTCGGCGCCCGACCACTATCATCCGCCGAGCTACCAGGCATCTCGTTGTCGTGGAGAAATTTATCGTGAAGAACAACATGGCCGCGCTGGGCCTGATCGCCGCGCTTGGAATTCTCAGCATCGGCGCACTGCTTCGCGATGCCGCGGCAGCGCCTTCGACCGATTACAGCAAGGTCTCCGCCATCGATCTGGCCGACAAGACACCCAAAGGCCAGCTGCATAATCCCTACAAAGACACCCAGAAAGATATCGTCGCTCAAGGACAGACTCTGTTTCGCAGCTACCCGTGCTCCGGCTGCCACGGCGGCGACGCCGGTGGCGGCATGTGCCCACCGCTGACGACGGCCAACTGGATCTACGGGGGAGACGACGATACGCTGTTCAGGCTCGTGACTCTGGGGAGCGACCAGCTGCAGAAACTGGGCTACACGCGCCAGAGCTTGACCAACGCCGGGCCGATGCCGCCGATGGGGCCGCTTGTCAAGAACTCGGATGATCTTTGGAAAATACTCGCCTTCGTCCGCTCCCGCTACGACGGCGACCCGGCCTACAAATATGGCACGCCGAAGACGCCGCAATAACTCCGACCTTCGCCGCAATAGCGCCCCTTCCCCGCAATAGCGTCCCCTTCGCCGCAACAACGCCGCCCTTCGCCGTGATAACTCCGGTCTTCAGGGCTGCTTCTCGCCTTTTTGATGCTGCGACGCGCCTCATTCCCGTCGCCGCATCGTCACCTTTTCTTCACAAAAAAGTACTAGTTATGGAGCTCCTCCATGATCCCCACAATTGTAAAAATTTCAGGAGCCGACCATGAAAACTGCCTACGTTTCCCTGATGGCGCTCGGCGCTGTCGCCGGATTGGCCGCCGGACCCGCACTCGCCCAGACGGCCGCCGCTCCGTATGAGCTTTCCGTCTTCGCGCAGGCGCCGAAAGGCTCGAGCGCACCCGATTCGATTGCCGTGCTCGATGCCCACGTCTATGTCGGGTACGGCGACGGGAATCTTCCGGATGGATCCGACGGGAAGAGCACGCAGATCGTCGAGTACGCGATGGACGGCAGTGTCGTCCACACTTACACGGTGAAGGGCCACAATGACGGCCTGAAGGTGAACCCGTCGACTCATCATCTTTGGGCACTGCAGAACGAGGATGCGAACCCGAGCCTGGTCGTCATCAATCCGGTCAATCAGGAGCAGACGCTCTACACCTTCGGTCCCACACCGCACGGCGGCGGATACGATGACATCGTCTTCGACCCGTGCGGCACCGTGTACATCAGTGCCTCGAACCCTGCGAACAATCCGAATACCGGCCCGGCGATCGTGCGCGCCTACACGGCCGGCAACTACGTCGAGGTGGCGCCGGTGCTCGCGGGAGAAGCTGCTGCCATCGATGTCCCCACGGATTCGACCATCAAGCTGAATCTGCAAGATCCGGATTCCATGACGCTCGACCCCGAGGGCGACCTCGTATTGGACAGCCAGGCCGACCAGGAACTGATCATCGTCAGCCATCCCGGACCCTCGCAACGGGTACTTCGCCTGCCGCTGAGCTACCGGACCGGCTCGAGCCTCACGCGCGTGGAAGTGGACGACACCGCCTTTGTCACCTCGACCCAGGGTTTCATCTTGTTTGCCGACAAAGGGTTGAACAAGGTGTTCAAGCTGAGCAGACACGGCTTCGTCCCCGGCAGCGCATTCACTGCCGCCGACGGCGGACCTTTCGTGGGCACGCTCGACATGACCACGGGGATCATCACGCCGATCGTCACGGGCTTGAGCCCCGGCGGCCCCGGCGGGATGATGTACGTCGATACGACTCCCGGTGCGCCGGTTGCGACCCACGAGCAAGCCACCTCATGCCGCGCCAATTGACGCCGCGGCCCGCCCGCCCGCTCTGAAGTCGCCGGCGCCGTGGAGGTCACTCCCTCCGGGGCGCCGCCGGCTCACCCTCAGCCGGTTTTCGGGCAGGTAAACTCCTTCGCAGGCGCCTTCGCGGGCGGCGATATCAATTTCCATCCGGCTGGAATATCGAACTGCGCCGGTGGGATCGGAGCGTAGGTGATCGAGGTCGTTTCTACCGTGAATTGGGCGGCCTGCACCATGTCCGGGGGCAGTGCAGTGGAGGCCGGCGCCGGTTGCTGCTTCTTCTTGGCGAACAATCCTCCGACCAGCTTGGTGCCCAAGTTGCTCGCGACCGACTTGAGGCTCGAATCTCCCGGCATGCTCCCCGGGGTCTGTGCGGAACTCGCGCCGTCGGCGCTCGGCGCAGCCTTTTGCTGATTTTGCGCGGCCGCGCAATGCTCCCCGCCGAAGGCGATGCGCACCGAGGATTTGAGCGGATAGCCTTTGAGGCCGCCTGCCTTGCCGGCGAGTTCCTTCAGGCTGTCCGCATACGGCGCCAGGAACTGCCGAATCGACTTCTGGATCATTGGATTCGCATCCTCGAGCCCCAGCTTGTGCAGGTACGCCTGTTGAAAGGCGCGACGATCGTCCAGGCCGGCAATCTGCTCCTGCGTCAACCACGCGTCCATGCCGACGACCAGGTCGCAGGTGTCACCGGTTTGTGGATTGGCGCAGCTCTGCGTCATCGTGATCTGGGTGAGCCGTACATCGTGACCCGCGACCATGGCGTGCTGATCGGTCTGATTCGCGTCGAACTTCGGCGGCGACATCTGGCAGTTCGCGGTATTGGGGGCGGGCGCCGTGCTCTGCGGCGCGGCGGGACACTGCTTCATTTTCTCCAGCGCCGCTTGCGCTTCCAGCATGGCGGCCTGGCGCTGCGCGGGAGTCGGCAGCGGCATCTCGCGGTATTCCTGCTTCTTGGGCTCGAGAGTCCATTCAACGTCGCGGTCGAGTCTGATGATCTCGCCGCTCTGGGCGTTACCACACAGCAGCGACATGAATCCTTCGCAATGCATGGAGCTGTCGCGGCGCTGCTTGTCGGAGGTGGTGAGCTCGGTGGAGTTGCCGTGAGCCTTGATGATGCTGAAGTCGAAAACGGACTGCTCTTCGATGGTGACATCCGCCCTCGCGGCGAGCGCGAGCACGCATCCCAGCCAAGAGACGAGGGGAACCAAGCGGACGGGACTGCGGATGTTTGGCATCGTTCTCTCCCCTGCGTGACGTCGCTTGCGGAGGTGGCGCCTGTGGGAGCGAAGTTTACTGCCGGAAGCGCTGGACCGCACGGGGGCAGCCTCTGGGCATTCGAGCCCGTTGATGCACCGCAGTCCGTGCCGCGCCGCGGCTCGAGGGTTCAGCCGGCCTTCGGCGGATCGCGTCGCGCGCGGCGGCCGCGGGTCTCGGTCTGGCTCGAGGATTCCTTCGGAGCGGGCAGCTCGACCACCTTGCGCAGATTCGAGTACGGCGCGCTTTTGTGCGGTATCGCCATCGCCTCGACGAAATGATGCTGGAAGCGCGGCTCGATCGCCGTCTCCACTTTCTCGATCCGGCGCACCAGATTCTCGATGACCGGGCGCGACTTGGCGTCGAGCAGCGCAATGCGCGCACCGGTACCGGCGGCATTGCCCGCCGAGCGAACCTGCGCCAGGTCGCAATCCGGCAGCATGCCGAGCACCGTCGCATACTTCACGTCGATGTGACTGCCGAACGCGCCCGCGAGCCGGATGCGATCGACCTGCTCGATGCCGAGGCGTTCCATGAGGAGTGCGACGCCCGCGTACAGCGCGGCCTTCGCCAGCTGGATCGCGCGCACGTCGTTCTGCGTGATCTTCATCTCCAGAACCTCGGAGTCCGCGGCCTGGCGGTGCAGGACGTACGCGAAAGTTCGGCCGTTCTCGACGATGCGCGAGGAGCGCGCAGCGAGACGCCCGTCGACCACGCCGTCCTGGTTGATCACACCGGCGAGATACATCTCGGCGACCACTTCGATGATCCCCGAGCCGCAGACTCCGGTGATGCCGATGCCCGCGACCGACTTCTCGAATCCCGGGTCATCCGACCACAGCTCCGAGCCGATCACCTTGAAGCGCGGCTCGAGCGTCTCGCGGTCGATGCGCACCCGCTCGATCGCTCCCGGCGCCGCCCGCTGTCCACAGCTGATCTGGGCGCCCTCGAAGGCGGGGCCGGTCGGGCTCGAGCAGGCGACCAGCCGTTGATCGTTGCCGAGCACGATCTCGGCGTTGGTGCCGACGTCCACCAGAAGGGTCATTTCCGGCCCGAGGTCCGGCCGTTCGGACAGCACCACGCCGGCGGCGTCCGCGCCGACGTGGCCGGCGATGCACGGCAGCACGTAGGCGCGGGCGTTACGATGCAATTTCAAGTCGAGCACATTCGCGCGCAAAGTCAGCGAGTGATCCACGGCGAGCGCGAAAGGGGCGCCGCCGAGCTCGACCGGATCGATCCCCAATAGCAGGTGATGCATGATCGGGTTGCCGACCAGCGTGGCTTCCAGGATATCCTCATGTGTGACGCCGGCACTCTTGGCCACGTCTGCCGCAAGGCCGTTGAGCGCCTCGCGCACCGCCGCCGTCATCAGCGCCGCGCCGCCCGGATTCATCATGGAGTAGGACACCCGGCTCATCAGGTCCTCGCCGAAGCGGATCTGCGGATTCATCACTCCGGCCGAGGCGACCACCTCGCCGCTGGTGAGATCGCACAGGTGCGCCGCGATGGTGGTCGAGCCGATGTCCACCGCGAGTCCCAGGGCGGTCTCGTGCAATCCCGGCCAGACGCCGATGATCTGCTTCTCGCCATGCACCGCCACCGTCACCTGCCAGTGTCCGGTGCGCAAAGCCGGCTGCAGTATCTGCAGCACGGACAGATCGCAGGTCAGATCGCGGAGACTCCATTCCTCCTCCAGCGCCTCGAACAGCCGGCGCAGATCCCCCGACGGGTCGTGCATATCCGGTTCCTTGACCTGCACGTAATGCAGCCGCACGACCGGATTGAGCTCGATCGAGCGTGCATCGGCCTCCTTGCGCACCACCTGTCGATGCACCTGGCTGCTCGCCGGCACGTCGATCACGACATCGGCGAGCACCCGGGCCGAGCACGACAGGCGCCTGCCGGCCGCGAGCGGCTGGCGCCGCGAATACCGGCTTTCCGGCTCCGAGAACGGCGAGAGACTTGCGCTCGAGGAGGACACACCGTGCTTGGCGAACTCCCCTTCCGCGACCAGAACCTGGCAGCGGCCGCAGAGCCCGCGGCCGCCGCACACCGAATCCACGTCGACGCCCAGACTCCTGGCGGCCTGCAGGAGCGGTGTGCCCACGGGGAAATTACCCCGTTTTCCCGAGGGCATGAACACTACGAGCGGATCGCGAGTTACCATTGGGGAGCGCCGGGTCGTTGCCTCAAGCCGGCCGGCGGCGATGGCCGCCTTCGCGTCGGCCGCGCGGCGCCTCGCCGGCACCGGCGGTACCGGGCGCGGCCGCCGGCGGCGCCTCGCGGAAACGCCGGATCCAGCGCGCGCAATCGGGATCGTGGCCGAGCATGACATCGGCGCCCATGATCGCCTTGATGACCTCGATGTGCATCGGATTGGTGATCGCCGAGGTGAGCCCCGCGGCCATCGCCATGGTCAGAAATGCGCTGTTGATGCCGTCGCGGTTCGGCAGACCGAAGCTCACGTTCGAGGCTCCGCAAGAAGTGTTCACCTTGAGCTCCTGGCGCAGCCGGCGCACCAGCCGCATCACCTGCACGCCGGCCTGGTTGATGGCGCCGATCGGCATCACCAGCGGGTCCACGACGACATCGCTCGCGGGAATTCCATGGTCCATGGCGCGCTCGACTATCTTCTTCGCCACGGCGAAGCGCACGTCCGGATCCTCGGAGATGCCGGTCTCGTCGTTCGAAATGGCGATCACCGCGGCGCCGTGCTTCTTCACCAGCGGCAACACGGCCTCGAGCCGCTCGTCCTCGCCGGTGACGGAATTGACCAGCGCCTTGCCCTTGTAAACGGAGAGCCCGGCTTCGAGTGCGGCGACGATGGACGAGTCGATGGACAGCGGCACGTCGGTGATGGATTGGACCAGCTGCACGGCACGGGCGAGGATTGCGGGCTCATCCGCCAGCGGAATTCCCGCATTCACATCCAGCATGTGCGCGCCCGCCTCGACTTGCGCGCGCGCGTCGGCCTCGACGCGGCTGAAGTCGCCGGCGGCCATCTCGGCGGCCAGTATCTTGCGACCGGTCGGATTGATGCGCTCGCCGATGATGACGAACGGGCGATCGAAGCCGATGACGACTTCCTTGGTCGCGGAGCTGATTACGGTATCGGTCATTTAGGCGGTCCTTTGAGAGGCTGGAGGGGCGTCGTCGCGCCCGGGGTACCAGGGCAATCGACCTTGGAGTATTTTCGACCGATCGACGATTTCGGCGACCGCTTCTTCCTGCCGGTACGCCATGATGTGCACGCCGTGAACGCCGCGGATCTCGCGAATTTCCTGGATCAGATCGATGCAGATCTCGCGTCCTTCGCGCGCCTGGTCCTTGGCGCCCGCGAGCCGGGCAATCACGGAATCCGGCACATGCATGCCGGGAACGTTCTTGCGCATCCATTCCGCCGTCTTCGCGGACCTCAAGGGTCCGACGCCGACGAGGACGAATACCCGGCCGAGGACGCCGAGCGCTTCCACCTGATCCATGAAGGCCTTGAGCAGCGGAATGTCGTAGCAGTACTGCGTCTGAATGAACTGCGCCCCCGCGGCGACCTTCTTCGCCAGGCGGCGGGCGCGCCACTCGTGCGGCAATCCGGATGGATTCTCGGCGGCGCCGAAGAAGACCCGCGGCGCGAACGTGATCTTGCGGCCGCTCTGGAAGCGGTGCTCGTCGCGCAAGGTCCGCGCGATCTCGAGCAGCGACACGCAGTCCAGATCGAACACGGGCTTGGCTTGCGGGTGATCGCCCGCCTGCACGCCGTCCCCGGTGAGGCAAAGCATGTTGCACACGCCCATGGCCGCGCCGCCGAGGATATCTCCCTGAATGGCGATGCGATTCTTGTCGCGGCAGGAGATCTGCATGATGGGCGCATAGCCCACACGCGTCAGCAGCGCGCACACCGCGATGCTCGACATGTGGCAGTTGGCGCCGCTTCCGTCGGTGGCGTTGATTGCATCGACGTAGCCGTCGAAAGTTCGCGCGCGTTTATACACGTCCTCCGGATCGGCGGAGTCCGGCGGCGCGAGCTCGGTGGTGACGGCAAAACCGCCGGCGCGCAGCACCCGCTCGAAGCGCCCGGGAGAGGTATGCCCCGGAAGGATCGGCAGCGGATATCCCGGAACCGGCTCGTCCTCGAATCTCATGCGGCGGCTCCGCCCTTGCCGTCGGCGGGCCTGGCATCCGCCGCGGCCTTCGCGGCGGGCTTCGGGAGCTCCACCACCGGCTCGGGATTGGCCTCGCGCACCACCTTGAGCCACGAGGACCGGCCCTTCAGGCGCTGATCGACGGCGAACTGAATCTTGCTCATCGCCTCGACGCCGTTCGGGATGCGCTGGCTGCCGCGATAGGCCTCGACCCAGACGCAGCGCATCTCGGGCTTGACCTCGCAATGGCCGTTGTCGCGTACGCCCCCGCAGGGCCCGTTGCGCAGGTTCTTCGGACAGTTCATCGGACAGGACATGCCGGTCGAGCTCAGCACACACTGGCCGCACATCTGGCAATCGAACAAGGCACCCTTGACGGTGCGCTCGATCGCGGCGACCGGGCGCTCGACGCGCTCATAGCCGAGCGTCTTGAACACGCCGTGCATGCGCTTGAGCACGCCCTCGAAACCACGATAGAACGCGTTCAAGCCGCGCGCATGGCGCACGGACCAAAGGCGCACGGCGTACATTAGGCACTCCCCGCGTCGGGGGCGGGCGCCTCGAGACCTTTGGCGCGGATCAGGCGCTCCAGATCCGCGTCGGTGAATTTCGCCTCGATTTTCGCCGCCTCCGCGGCCGCCTCGGCCTGCAGATCCTCTCCGCATGGACGCGGCGCGCTGCGCTGCCAGTCCGCGAGATAGGCGTCCGAGCTGCCCTTGCCGGCGCGCATCGCCGCGCGGTCCACGGCCTCCTGAAAACGCTGCGACAGCTGCACCTTCGCGGTCTCGCGGCCGCGCTTGGCGATGACCTGTGCGGGGATGTCGCGCCAGGAGATGATGATCAACGATGCCAAGAGAGTGCCTCCGCGTCGCGCTGCGTCTCGTCGCGCCGGGCATCGGCGCGCTCGACGGCGGATTTGAGCGATGTTTCCAGGTTTCCGTATCCCGTCTGTCGATACTCGAACTCGAGGCCCATGCGGATCGCGACGGCCCTGGCCTGCTCGATGGCGCCGGGTTTGGGTGATTGAGCCAGATAGACCAGCTTCTTGTAGTGCCCGAAGTAGCTCGGAAACAGCTCCGGATGGCGGTCGAGCCCCAGACCTTCGATCACCAGGCGCTCGAAATGCCGCAACAGGAAGTCGGTCAGGTAGAAGGTTCCGAGCTCGGCTTCGGCGAGCGCCGCAAACACCGGCCCGGTCGCGAAAAACTCGTAGCAATGTGCGCCGGGAATGCGCTCCACACCCTCTTCTTTCAGCACCGCATCCAAGAGGCCGCCGGTCCCGCAATCCGCATACGCCACGAATATCGAGCGGTAATGGCAGCGCGAGGATTGAATCAGCGCCCGCACCGCCGCCGGAATGCGCTCGGGCCGGTTGTGCAGCTCGGCCGGCAGGCAGCGGATGTCCACGTGCTCCCAGCCGTTCGCGCGCCTGAGCGCGGTGATCTCGTGAGCCAGTGCGCCGCAGGCGATGATCAGCAAGCCCTGACCCTTCTGCGGCACGGCGCTCACCGCACTCGGTGAACCGCCGCGGCAGTGCGCTTGGCGGCCAGCAACCCTTTCGCGGTTTCCACGGCCACCGCGGCATCGCGGCAGTAGGCATCGGCGCCCACCGCCTTGCCGAACTCCTCGTTGAGGGGCGCGCCGCCGACCAGCACGATAAAGTCGTTGCGGATGCCGCGCTCCTTCAGGGTGTCGATCACCACTTTCATGTACGGCATGGTGGTGGTGAGCAGCGCCGACATGCCGAGAATGTCCGGCTTGTGCTGCTCGAGCGCGGCGAGATACTTCTCGACCGGATTGTTGATGCCGAGGTCGATGACCTCGAATCCCGCGCCCTCGAGCATCATCGAGACCAGGTTCTTGCCGATGTCATGGATGTCGCCCTTGACCGTGCCGATCACGATCTTGCCGATGGGCTCCACGCCGGTCTCTGCCAGCAGCGGGCGCAGGATCTCCATGCCGCCCTTCATCGAGTTGGCGGCGAGCAGCACCTCCGGGACGAACAGGATGCCGTCGCGAAAGTCGATGCCGACGATGCGCATGCCCTCCACGAGAGCGTCGTTCAAAACCTTCTCGGCCGACCACCCGCGCTTGAGAAGAATGTGCGTTGCCTCTTCGACCTCGGGCTTGAGGCCGTTGTACAGGTCGTCGTGCACCTGCTCCGTGAGCTCATCGTCATTGAGAGAATTCAGGTCGAACTCGGCTTCGCTCGGCTCCGACATCTAAGTAACTCCAGTTTTTACCAGCAGCAACGGTAGCTTAGGCGCTCTGACAGCGCGCCATGTTAAGTCCCCGCTGTCCCGGGGACTTGTGATATCGCGACGGCGGCATGTCCGGACGCGACATGATCGGTGGGACGGGGACAGGGGCGCAAGCGGCTTCAAGTGATCGGCCCTCAAGTGATCGGAGCAGAGCCGCCCTCGTCGGTCCGCCGGGCGACGTAGGCATCGAGCGCCTCAACCACCGCCGGATCGCGCTTGGGTGCGACATAACGCGCCAGCGTGTCCTGCCAGATGACGGACGCGCGCTCGGTGGCGGTCTTGCCGCCATCTTCGGTCCACTGGCCGAAATTGCGCCAGTCGGACACCAGCGGCGCGTAGAACGCGCTCCGGTAGCGCTCCATGGTGTGTGCGCAGCCGAAGAAATGTCCGCCCGCGCCCACTTCGGCGACGGCCTCCATGGCGAGATCGGCTGGTGTCGCCCCGACCGGCTGGAACACCTCGGCGAACATCTGCAGCATCTCGATGTCGAGAATGAATTTCTCGTACGAGGTGGTGAGGCCGCTTTCCAGCCACCCGGCCGCGTGCAGCACGAAATTGCAGCCGCCGAACAGCGCGCCCCACAGGCTCATCTGCGATTCGTAGGCGGACTGGGCATCGGGTGTGTTCGAGGCCGTGGCGTTCGATGAGCGCCAGGGCAGACCGAGGAAGCGCGCCATCTGGCCGGCGCCGAACGCCGCCTTCACGTATTCGGGCGTTCCGAACGCGGGCGACCCCGATTTCATGTCGACGTTCGAGGTGAAGCTGCCGTATACGATCGGGGCTCCCGGCCGGACGATTTGCGCGAGCGTCAGGCCCGCAAGCGCCTCCGCGTGAGCCAGGGTCAGCGCTCCCGCCACGGTCACCGGCGCCATCGCGCCCGCGAGGGTGAACGGCGTGATGATCGATATCTGGCCGGCGGCGGCGAAATCCATGATGCCGTCCGCCATGGGCACGTCGAGCTGCAGCGGCGAATTGGTGTTGATGATGGTGTAAACGTACGGGCGCGAACGGAACTCCTCGGGCGAAATCCCGTGCGCCAGACGGATGAGCTCGAAGTTGTCCGCGATCTGGCCGTGGCCGCGTGAAAAGATGAACGGGATCTTGTCGCAAAGCATGAGCTGCGCGCGCGTGACGTGCAGATGCCGGAATTGCACGGGCAGATCCTGCGGCTCGGTCGCGCCGCCGAGCACGTGGATCACCTCGAAGCTCTGGCACAGCTTGACCAGGTTGCAGAAATCCTCGAACGTGCCCGCGCGCCGGCCGCGCGCCGTATCCATGATGTTCGGCGGTCCGGAGGTGGGCGCGAACGCGACGCAGCCGTCCGACAGGGGCACGTGACGCTCGGGATCGACCGCGTGCAGGGTCACCTCGCGCGGCGTGGTGGCGAGCGAGGCGGCGACCAGCCCTCGATCGAGCCGTACCATTTGCGTCGTCTCATCGACCGCGGCACCGGCCTTGGCGTAGCGCACGCGGGCGTCCGGCGACAACACCTTCATGCCCTGCGTCTCCAGGATCGACAGCGCCGCCTCGTGAATTGCCGCGACCTGGTCGTCCGAGAACACCTTCATCGGCGTGAACGGATTTCGCAGGTGGCGATAGGGAAGCGTGCGGTCGAACACCGCGTGGCTCACGTCCGCGGCACCCGGCCGGCGGCGACTACGTCGTGGTGCGAGGGTTTCGTCGGGCTGTTTCATGACGGAGTGGCTCTTCCTGATGTCGCCGATGCCTTGAGGTCGTGTGGGATTATAGGGCTCCGCGCTCCGTGCCGTGCCGTCATGCGTCGCGATTCCGCTTGCCGCGCGATACTTTTTTTCGATATGCAGCCCCGGGCGGCATGCGTTAATGCGATACGACCGGCCTGCCCACGGCGGTGGAGCGGACCAGCGCCTCGGCGAGATAGTCGGTCCCGGGGCCCACCTGCGCGCGCTTCTCGAGCACCTCGCTGTCGACGTGCGGATCGGCGGCACCGGCGCGGCGCGCGGCCTCGAGCGCGAGCGCGCGCGAGGCTCGATGGGCATGCTCGAGTGCAGGCTCGGGCTCCGAGTAGTCGCGGCTGCCCACCGGATCATGGACCCGAAACACCTTGAACGTCGGTTGGTTCACCAGGATCTCCACCGTTTGCGACACCACGCCCGCGACCGCTCCCACGGCATTGCAGACCGCCGCGTGCTCGGGGATCGAGAGCGCAGAGCCGAGCCTGCGCGCGACCTCGGGGTAATACGCACCCACCGGCGCGCCGATCGCAACCAGCGGCCGTGCGAGACCGATACCCGATTGCATCAGGCTCGAGAACCGCCGGCCGGCGCAAGCGGCCTCCAGCAGCCGATCCCCGAGCATGCCCCAGCCGGCCGGGCCGGGCTCCACTCCGGGATCGTTCGCCAGGGCGGCGCCGAGCAGCGCCCGTGCCGTCTCGCGAACCACATGCTCATGAGTGCGCTCGCACATCTCGATGGGCGATGCCGCGGCCGCGCCGGCCCGTGCGTTGCGCTCCTCGGTTGCGAGGATCCGCGCGCCGCATTCCGCCGCCTCGCGACTCCAACCGCTCTGGCGGCCGAGAACGTGCATGGCATCGCTCGGCGTGAACGCGGCGATCGTCGCGAGCCCTGCATCCGCCAGACGCCGCAAGGCCTCGAGGCCGACGGCGTTGCGCACGATGCCGGAAACCTGGCGCGGTTCCGGGCCGAGCGCCTCCCAGATCCGCTTCTCCGTCGACGAGAGATGCGCCGGCGCCTCCCGCTCGGGATTGCGAAACGCGAATTGGGTCGCGAATTCCGGCGGGTGCAAAACCTCCGCCAGCGAGCGCAGCGCCTGCAGCGTGTCGGGAAAGGTATGCGCCAGCAAGCTCAACGGCATCGCCTTGCGGGGCCCGACATGGAGCCGCAGCCGGCGGTCGAAGTATACCTCGCTATCCCCGCCGAGGCCGCTGGTGTGCACGTCGACCGCCTCCACCATCGTCCGCCAGCCGCCGACCAGGGCACCTTCCGCACGCACTGCCGGCCGGCCGTTCGATACCACGGCGATGTCGGTGGTGGTACCGCCCATGTCGGAGACGATGAAGTCCTCGATGCCGGTGAGAAATCCGGCGCCGACCACGCTCGCCGCCGGGCCGGACAGAATGGTCTCGACCGGGCATTCCAGCGCGACATCCGCCCTCATCAGAGATCCGTCGCCCTTGACGATCATGAGCGGCGCATCGATCGACTCCTCGACCAGCACGCGCGACAGCGCCTCGATGAGATGCCGGATCTGCGGCGTGAGGCGGGCATTGAGCACGGCGGTGAGCGCGCGGCGCGGCGCATCGAGCTTCGAGCTCAGCTCGTGCGCGCAGGTCACCGGCTTTCTCGACAGCCTTCGGATGATCTGCCTGGCATGGATCTCGTGGGCCGGATTGCGCACCGAGAAATTTGCGGCCACTGCGAACGCTTCGACCCGAGTCTCGTGCGCGGCCACGGCGGCTTCGATCGCCGTCACGTCGAGCCCGCGCCACTCCTCACCGGTGGCGGAATGCCCGCCCTCGATTCTGACCACCGCGCCCGTGCCGCGTAGGGCGATCCCCGAGCGCTCGGTCATCGCGTCATCGAAGCCGATCAGCAGCGTGCATACCGGACTGAAGCGATTCTCGACGACCGCATTGGTCGCGAGCGTCGTCGATACCGACACCAGGGTCACGTCGCCGTGACTCGAGCTCGGCGGCAACTGTGCGAGTACCGCGCGGATGGCCTTGCCGATTCCGATCGCCAGATTCCACGGGGTGGTGAGCGCCTTGGCGCTCGCAATGACGCGGCGGCCGCCCGCCAGCACCACCGCGTCGGTGAACGTACCGCCGGTGTCGAGCCCCAGCCACAACCCCTCGACCGGGCCCGCCGAAATATGTGCACTCATCATCATCGTAATGTTCCGCCCCCCATTAGACGCTCGAACCCCGGGCGGCATGGCCGCCGCCGGGGGTCGCGTAACATACCATTGTTAACGGAGCGCCTGGTTCAGGACGAATGCCAGTCGCACGCCGGCTTTGGAGAGCTGCGCCGCCGTCACCTGGGTCGCATCGAGCACGTAGCTCTCGGGCAGCTCATAGCGATGTTTTCCGCTGCGCGGCGGCAGCAAGCCGTAGGCATGCGTCTTCGCCGCCGAGAACGACTCCAGAGCCCAATCCTCGGGCGTGCCGCGCGACCATCGCCGCCGCTGCTCGTCCGAGATCCGCGCAATCAGCCGCTCGGCGATGTCTGCCGGCCCCGCGCCGAGGCGGGCCACGAATTCCGTGTCCCAATCGTGGTGCAAATTCCCGCTGCCGATTCCGGGCGCGCTCACCCTCTCGCGATTGCCGCCCTGATCGTGGTCGTCCGAGGCGTGCAGCGGTTGATGCAGGTCGCCGATCAAATGCAGGAGAAATTGCAGCGCGAGAAGCCGTTCTCGCGGCTCGGTGCCCGAATCGCGCAGCTCCGCCTCGAACTGCTCGATCTTGTCGACGATGCAATCATCCGCCGGCCCGCTCGAGGCCGGCGTGCCGCGCGGCAACGCCGGCCGGCCGTGGCAGGCGGCGTTCAGGTCCGGAGAGTGCAATTCGAGGTCGACGTAGTGCCACTCACGCGTGCCGTAGTAGCGCAGCTTCGTTCCGTCGCGGTCCGAGTCCCGGTACGCGTCGGCCCAGGTGGCCTCGTGCGCGATGTCCCGCTCGCACAAGCCGCTATCGTCGCCCGCGAGCAGGGCATCCACGCGGCCATGGACCTCGGGCGTCAGGTAGTGCTCGGCCACGAGCGCGATGACCTCATGGCCCTCCTCTCCCCACGCAGCTGCCGGCGTCGCCCACCACGCGGCGGCCGCGATGCCCAGGAGCATCATCCACACGCGCCGCGGAGTCGAAGCCTTGAGCGCCCGCTCAGTCCGGCAGCGGCGCACCGCGCGTCTCCTGCCCGAACGGCAGCACCACAAGTCCCAGGACGAACGCCACGGCGGTTGCGGCGACGGGAATGCCCATGCTGCCGTAGGCGTGCACGCCGGCGCCGATCAGAAAGTTGACGCCGGCGCCGATGAAACGGCCGAATGAGGTCACGAACGCGAACGCCGTGGCTCTCACCGCCGTCGAATACTGCTCCGGCAGCCAGAGACTGTAGATCGCGAAATTGCCGCCGAAGAATCCCAGGAAGAAAAGGCTCCCGACGAACAGCCCGAGGGCATTGCGCGGTGCGTAGAATGCCCATCCGAAGCACTCCCAGATGCATATCGCCATGCCGGCGAAGAAAAGCGCGAGCGTCGCCCGTCGGCCGATGCGCTCGGCGAGCGGAGGCACGGCGATGCAGCCGAGGCAGGTCCCGATCGACAGGAGGCCGGTCCCGAACGAGGCGAACCGCACCGCCGCCCGCGCATCGTACCCCGCAGTCTTCGCGAGATGGATGATGGCCGACGGCTCGTAGACCGCTCCGGCCCAGAGTCCGATGATGGAGATGGTGACCAGCGCGGCGTTGACCAGCGTGCGGCGGCGGTAGGCTCCACGGAAAATCTCCCACATCGGCGCACGTGCCGGGGCCCGTTCCGCGGCCTTCATCCATCGATCCGGCTCGCGCAGCTTCGACAGCATGTAGAGAGCGAGCAGCACGGGCGCGCCTCCGCACAGGAACATGACCCGCCATCCGTAGCTCGCGCCGACGGTGAAGTTCAGCGCGGCCGCGATGAAGAAGCCGGCGTAGTAGCCGGTCTGCAGGTAGCCCGCCCCCATCTTGCGCCGGGACTCGGGCCACACCTCGGCCACATAGGTGCCGGCGAGCGCCCATTCTCCGCCGATGCCGACACCGGCGAAAAAGCGAAACACCCCGAGCTGCCAGACGTTTTGCGAAAGCGCGGCAGCGCCGGTGAACAGCGCATAGCACGCCACCGAGGCGGCCAGGGTTCGAGTCCTGCCCCAACGGTCGGCGAGCGGTCCCCAAATCAGGGAAGATCCCCAGCCCGCCAGAAACACGGCGAACAACACCGAGCCCGCGAACGCCACGTGGCTCGGCGAGCCGTCCAGCCCCGACCTGGGCAGGAGCTCGGTCAGCGCCGGAGCCAACACCAGCGCAAAGATGAACGAGTCCATCCCGTCGAGCGTCCACCCGAGCCATGCAGCCCAGAACCCCCGCACCTGCGCCGGTGTCAGCGTCACATGATCGGTTCGCATGCGTCCAACTCCTATTTTTGTCGTTCTATCGGCTCACTTTAACCGGTTGCTCCCCGTAGCCATAGGCGACCCGATAGTAATAATGCCGGATGATCCGGCCGGCCCGCGTCAGCACACCGTTTTGGATGGGACCCAGGCGCTCGACGGCGGAGATGACGTCGGGGGTCGCCAGGTCCGCCGGATCCCAGGCAACCAGCAATAGGGTCCTGCCCTTTTCCTCCGCCGGTGGGAACCAGCGCTCGTACATCAGGCCCACCTGCCCGAACAGGTGTCCGCTCGAGGTTTCGGCCACCCCCCGTGCCTGGTCCGGCGCATAGAACGCCAGCTCGCTCGCGATCGCATATCGGTCCATACCGACGACGAGCGGAGCTTTTCCACTGCGCTGACCGATGCCGTCGGCAACACGGCTGACCTGGCCGCCGAGGTCGCGCCACCCGACGGGAACGAGCTCGGCATGCTTGCCGTATCCCACTCCCGGAATCCCCCAGGTCAGATCGTAGAGTCCGCCGCCGTAGAGCAGCAGCAGCACGAGGAGCGTAGGACTCCAGGCGCGTGCGAGCATCGCCCGAAAGCCGGCAGCGCTCCCGGCCCATTGAACGGCGGCGCACGCGAGCAAGGGCACCGTGGCGAGCCAGGGCGCGCCGGTCCAATCGAGCTTCACTTCGTGCCGCAGGCTGAAGACCACGAATATCCCCAGGGGAGTCAACGTCGCCACCCGGAGGAATGACCACGCGCGCCGCCGGACATCCGCCTCATCGACGGCAGGCGGCACGCTTTCGGGCGCCCTGCGGCGGAGCACGAGCGCCGCGGCTGCGAAGCCAGTCGGCGTCAGCAGCACGATGGCGGACCCGATCAGCTTGTGCAGCGCGAACTGCGGCCGGTCCGCGAGGCGTCGCGAGGTTTGGAACAGAAACGACACCCACTCGTGGTGCGCGTTCCACCAGATCACCGGCGAGAACACCGCCAATGCCAGCAGAACGGCCGCGTAGGGTTCCGGCCGGCGCAGCCAGCGCCTGGAAGCCGGGTCGATCACCGCGAATATGAGCCCCGCCACGCCCACGAGCGCGATGGTGTATTTCGACAGCAATCCCGCTCCCAGGCTGAGGCCCACGCCCCACCAGGCCGCCCGGCGGTTCTCGATCAGTGCGCGCTCCAGGAAATACAGCGAAGCCGCCCACGCGGCAGTCAGCGGCGCATCCGGTGTCATCAGCATGCCGGCGAGAAAGAAAAACGGCAGCATCTGCACGAGCACGATCGAGACGAGCGCGCTCGGGCTCCCGAACAGGTTCCGCGTCAGCCGGTAGACGAAGAACGTTGCGATCGCCGCCGAGCACAGCGCACCGCTGCGCACGCCGAACTCGCCGTCGCCGAACACCCGGATTCCGGCGCTGATGAGCCAGGCCACCATGGGCGGATGATCGAGATAGCCGATGTCGAGATGTCGGGCGTAATTCCAGTAATACGCCTCCTCGGGCATCAGCTCGACTTGTCCGCCATAGACCAGGCGAAACGCGACGGCCATCACCACCATGCCGATTGCCGCCGTCCGCCACCCGGCGCTCCCGATTCCCCACGCCCGATACGATGCGCAGTATCGGTAGCCGGAACGGATGACCGGCGCGGTGGCAAGGGCTGCGAGCACGATGGCGCCGGACCCGGGCCACCCCCAGCACTTCATCGACAGTGACAGCAATCCGCTGCGCAGGCAAAACGCCAGCACGGTCACGACGATCACGTGCAGCCCAAAGGCGGCGCCGCGATGGCTTCGGGCATCCGCACGCAGCCACAACGAGGGCAGGTAACCGAGCGCGAGCGCGGCTCCAAAGGAGCAGAGCTGAGCGCGACCGGGAGACACGCCGAGTTCCGCAGCGATCAGATACGCGGCGATGTCGAGACCCGGGCCGAGGATCGCCCCCCACTTCATCCCGCCATCGCTCCCGGTACGTACCTTGAAGGGCGCTAACGGTACCCTAAATCGGCGCGCCCGGGATACCGCCGGTGCGCCGCCTCACTCGGGGGCGCCGCCTCACTCGGGGGCGCCGCCTCACTCGGAGCGGTGCCTCACTGTACCGCCGAGGTCACCCGGGGCGCCCCCTCCCACCCGCCGCCGAGCGCCTTGTAGAGCTTCACCACGTCGGTGGCCTCGCTCGACTGGGCCTGCACCAGTTGCTGGCGCGCCTGCGCCGCCTGCAGCTGCACGGTCAGGAGCGTGATGTAGGAAATCACTCCGTGCTTGTAGGCATCCAGTTGAACGTCGACCGCCCGCTGATCGGCGCCGACCGTGTCCTTGAGCGAGCCGATACGCGCCGCATCCTGGGTCAGGCTGTCGAGGCCATCCTCCACTTCCTGCAATGCGCCGAGCACCGTCTGGCGATAGTTGAGCGCCGCCTCCGCCGCTTGCGCGCGCGACAAGCGCACGCTCGCAGTCAGCGCGCCGCCGTGGAAGAGGGGGATGGAGACGCTGGGACCGATAGTATAGAAATGGCTTTGCCAGTCGAACAGGTAGCGGGTGCCGATGTTGCGCAAGCCGTAGCTCCCGGCCAGCGACACGTCGGGGAACAGCGAAGCGACCGACACACCGACTTCGGCCGTGGCGGCATGCAGCGCGGTCTCGGCATTGCGAATGTCGGGCCTGCGGCGTGCGAGCGTCGAGGGTACGCCGACCGGAATGTCGCCCGGAATGGGCGGCAGCGCTCCGGTCGTGCCGAACTCGGCATCGAGCACCTCGGGGCTTTGGCCGATCAGCACCGCGAGCGCGTGCTTGGAGGTCGACACCATTTGCTCATAGGGCGGGAGCTGCGACTCGAGATTGGTGAGCTGTGCCCGCGCGGCATCCACGTCGGGCTCGCCGGCCAGACCGTGCTCGTGCCGGTCCTGGGTCAGTTCGGCGACCCCGCGCTGCGCAGCGATGAGATCGAGCGTGACCTGCGTCAGTGCCTGGCCTGTCCGCAGCTGCAGATAGGTCTGCGCGACCTCGGCCTCGAGCGACAACAGCAGATCGTTGCGCGACTCGACCGCCCCGGCGCTTTGAGCGCCGGCCGCCTCGACCTCCCGGCGTACCTTCCCGAACAGGTCGATTTCCCAGGAGGCGTCGAATCCCAGCTGATAGAGATTCACCGGCTGCTCGAGTGCGCCGATCAGCGCTTGCGCGGAGCTCGAGGCCGTCGGACCGGTGGTGCCGATGCCCTTGCTTTTGAGTATGCCCGCCAATCCCAGCTGCTCGCGTGTATACGACGCCGATGCGTTCAAGCTCGGAAGCCCTTGGGCGCGTGCCGACAGCACCTGGATCCGCGCCTCGGCGATCCTGAGGTAGGCCGCCTTCAGGTTGAGATTGCCCGCCGTCGCCTGCTCGATCAGCTTGTCGAGCTCGGCGTCGTGGAACTCTTGCCACCAGAACGAGACCGGCTCTTCCTGGGTCGAGATCCGCGGCGAACCCGGCGGTTGCGCGGCCTGCGCGCGTGCCGCTCCCGAATACTGCCGCGGTACCGGCTCGTGCGGGGGCTTGTAATCCGGCCCCACCGCGGTGCAGCCCTGCATCAACAGAGCGGTCAGCGCGCAGGAGCCGATGGCACGAAGCGCGCCCATCAGTGAGCCGCCGCCGCGGGACCGCCCGCCTGCTTCCCCGGTGAGAAGAAAAAAGTCAGCGGAACGAAGGCAAAAGCCGCCAGGGCGCAGTACAGGAACACGTCCATGTAAGCCAGAAATCCGGCCTGTCCGATCAGCATTTGATAGGTCTGCCCCAGCGCTCTTTGGGTCGAGACCGCCGCGGTCGATCCGAGATTCTGGATCGCGCGCGAGATCTGCGCGACGGTGCCGCGGAAATTCGGATTGGTGTTGGTCATGTGATAGGCCAGATAGGCCATATGGGTCTGCGTCCGCGACGTGATCGCCGCCGTCGACACGGAAATGCCGATGGAGCCGGCGACGTTGCGGAACATGGTGTAGAGCGCCGTCGCGTCTTGCTGCAGACGGTGCGGTATCGTTTGGTAACTGAGCACGCTCAACGGCACGAACAGGAAGCCGATGCCGAGGGTTTGACTGACGCGTATCAGGACCAGGTGCGTGAAATCGATGTCCGGGGCGATGTTGCGCGAGTACAGCAATGACCAGCCGAGGACCAGGAATCCGGCGGTCACGATAAACCGCGTCTGTACGTGCGGCATCACGAACGACAGCACCGGGATCAGAAAAATCACGCAGAAGGCGCCCGGGCTCAGCACCAGACCCGCCAGCAACGCTGTGTATCCCAGATGCACCTGGGCAAGCTGCGGGATGAGCACGGCGCTGCCATACAGAATTGCCGCAAAGCAAGCGATGGCGATGGAGCCCAACAGGAAGTTCCGGTCCTTGAGCGCGCGCAGATCGACCACGGGCTTCGGCGTGTACAACAGCCACGCGCAGGCGGTCGCCGCTCCCACCGCGGCGCACGCCGCAAGGGTGCGGATGAACGGCGAGGCAAACCAGTCCGCATCCTCGCCCCGGTCCAGCATGACCTGAAAAGTGCCGAACGTGATGGCGATGAGGCCGATGCCGACGTAATCGATCGACACCTGCGATTTCGCCCTGGCCCAGGGCGGGTCCTCGACCAGCGCCATGACGGCGAAGGTCGTGAGTATCCCGACGGGAATATTGATGAAGAACACCCAGCGCCAGCTGAAGTTGTCGGTGATCCAGCCGCCGATCGTGGGTCCGAGCACGGGCGCCACCACCGTGGCTACGGCAGTCAGGGAAAAAGCCTTGGCGCGTTGCGATGCCGGAAAGGTATCGAGGATGATCGATTGTTGATTGGGCTGCAGGCCCCCACCGAAGAAGCCCTGAAGCACCCGGAAAACCACCAGCTCGCTGAGGTTGGTGGCGATGCCGCACAGGAACGAGCAGACGGTGAACGCGGCGATGCAGATCACGAAATAGCGCTTGCGTCCGATCAGCCGCCCGAAGAAGGCCGAGATGGGGAGCACGATGCTGTTGGAGACCAGGTACGAGGTGAGCGTCCATGTCGCCTCGTCGTAGCTCGCGGACAGCGTCCCGGCGATGTGCGGCAGCGACACGTTGACGATGGTGGTATCGAGAATCTCCATGAAGGCCGCCATGGTCACCGTCACGGCGATCAGCCACGGATTCGAAGAGGGTCGCCAGTCGGACTCGCTCACGGGAAATGCACCACCGGATCGACCGACAGCCCGAGCGGCAGCGGTCGATCCGGATCGAGGCCCCGATCGATGATGATTTTCACGGGCACGCGCTGCACGATCTTGACGAAATTGCCCGTGGCGTTCTCCGCCGGAAATGCCGAGAACCGCGATCCGCTCCCGTATTGAATGCTCTGGACGTGACCGGAAAGCCTGTAACCCGAGTAAGCGTCGATCTCGAGGTCGACCCGGTCGCCCGGGCGCATGCGTCCGAGTTGCGTCTCCTTGAAGTTTGCCGTGACCCAGACGTCCGTGGTGACGATCAGGAACA
Source organism: Steroidobacteraceae bacterium (assembly GCA_036272515.1). Taxonomy (GTDB): domain Bacteria; phylum Pseudomonadota; class Gammaproteobacteria; order Steroidobacterales; family Steroidobacteraceae; genus Bog-1198. The sequence continues at coordinate 25,029 of DATAYO010000093.1, forward strand.
TCGCGACCCCCGGACTCAGGTAATTGCCCAGCTGCACGCTGCGCTGGGTCACGAAGCCGTCCTGGGGCGCGCGAACTTCCGTGTAGCCCAGATTCAGATTTGCCTGGGCGAGCTGGGCTTGCGCCTGCTTCACCTGCGCCTCGCGCTCATGCACCGTGTGCTCCGCCAGGCGGATCTGCTCCGGCACCAATCTCGCCACCTCGACCTGCGCTTTCGCGCTCCTGAGACTCGCTGCCGAGCTCAGCTGCTGGCTGGTGGATGCATCGATGGTTTCCTGCGTGGTCGCTCGCCTGTCGACCTGGTGTTGGCGCAGGTACTGCCGCTCGGCCTGCCGGAATACGGCATCGGCCGACTGCAGCTGCGCCTGGGCGCTCTCGAGCTGCGCGGGATATTGGACCCGGGCGATGCTCAACGCGTCCTGCGCCGACTTGAGCTGAGCGTTCGCCAGCTCGAGAGCCGCCTCGTCCTGGGACTGCGCCGCCAAGTAGTCGCGCGGGTCGATGCGCAGCAGCAGATCGCCCTTCTTGACGCGCATGTTGTCGTTGATGGCGAGCTCGACCACGTAGCCGGATACCTGCGGCGCCATGGTGACGACATTACCGTCGGTGTAAGCGTCGTCCGTGCTGACCTGGTTGCGCCTCGCGAACCAGACGAAGAATCCGGCGATGCCCAGAACCGCCACCACCGCGGCGACGATGATCAGCGGCTTCTTGCTGCGGGGCTTGCCCGAGCCCTCGTCGTCCTCACGACCGCCCGCATCCTTGCGATCGCCATCCGCCTTGCGCGATCCCCCATCCTCAGACGCCATAACGAGTCCTCGACACCGCGCGCAAGCTCTGCGCGCGAGCGGCCGCATCCGGTACCGGCTAGCGGCGCTCGGCGCTCATCGACACTTCAAGGAAAAAGAGCCGCACTTCTTTGCAGTTGGGTGTCGGTTGTATACCGATTCGAGAAGACGCCGCTGTCATCGAACGGAGAGCGCGGCTGCCGGAATGCGCCTACATCTCCCCGACATCTCAATGCAGGGGCAGGAAACCGTAAGACTTGAAGGTGGCGTTTGCCGCCGGATTGGTGATGAATGCGATGAAGCCGGCCGCTTCGGGTTGGGCCGCGCGGGTGAGCGCGACCGGGTAGACGATCGGCGAATGGCTGTCGGCGGGAAACACGTCGATGATCCGGACATTCCGGTCGATCAGCGCGTCCGTCTTGTAAACGATGCCCAGCGGCGCCTCTCCGCGGTCCACGAACTCCAGCGCCGACCGCACGCTCTCCGCGCGCACGATCCGACCCGAAACCTCGGTCCACACCCCGAGCTTTTTCAATGCAGCCTCGGCGTAGCGGCCGACGGGCACCGAAGCGGGATCTCCGGTCGCGAGATGCCCCTCGCCCAAAGCGGCCGCCAGCGCAAAGCCCGGCATTATCTTGAGCTTGAGCGTACTGTCCGCCGGCGCGATCAGCACCAGACGATTGCCGACCACGTCGCGGCGGGTCGACTCTCGAATCAGATGGCGGGCCTCGAGGTAATCCATCCATTCGACGTCGGCGGACATGAATACATCCGCCGGCGCGCCTTGTTCGATCTGCCGGGCCAAGGTGGAACTTCCCGCGAACGAGAACTTGACGGCCACCGAAGTCTGCCGGGTGAAGGCGTCACCGAGATCCTGCAGCACATTCGTCAACGAGGCCGCTCCAAATACGGTCAACGTGGTTTTCGGGGGATCCGCCGCGTAACCGCAGGGACCGAACGCAAACGCGCAGACGGCTGCGCAAATGGCGATCATTCGAGCACTCATACGTTCATCCCCGTGTGTATGTTGGTCCCGCGTGCAGAGAATCAGATTGTAGCGCGGCCGCGCCGTAGGAGCGCGCCGACCGTTGTCGGGGGCAGCGGGAGGATGGCCACGCGCCACCGTCCATGTTTAGGCTCCGTCACGTTCGCTCTTCAACTGCGAGGGACTTATGCCGGAGAAAGCCACACTGCAACGGGCCAGACGCGACAAGCGGGAAGGGAAAGCGCCGAGCACCCAGGCCGGCGAATTCATTCGCGAGGAAATGCATCACATACGCGAGGGCAAGCACGGCGCGCGCTCGACCAAGCAAGCCATCGCGATCGGTTTGTCGAAGGCGCGACGCGCCGGCGTGGGTCTGCGGCCTCCCAAGCCCGGCACGACCTCGACCAGGACGCGCAAGAGTGCGGAACGCGCGTATCAGCTCGGGCATGGCGCCGCTCCCCGGCGCAAGCCCACCGCCAAGCGTGCGCGAGCGTCCGAAAACGCCTTGAAGCGCGAGGGCCGCGCTGCGGCTGGTCATTCCGCCCTCGCCGCCCAGACACGGCGCGCCGCTCGGGCTCGCTCACCGGCATCGCGGGCGGCGGCGGGGCGCAAGGCCGCGGCAACCCGCGCGCACCGCTACCAGCCGTAAGGGCCGTAAGCGAATCCGAGGCCCGGTCCCCAGGGTCCCCAGGCGCCCCAGTTCCAGGCGGGGTCGGAATACAGCTGCGCGGTCTCCAGCTGTTCGTCCGC
>DATAYO010000094.1:0-23190 GCA_036272515.1 Steroidobacteraceae bacterium
TCCAGCAGTATCAGATCGTCGGGTTGAACGGCCTGACCATGTTCAGCGGCAATCCCTACATACCCGCGGCCCTGCAGCAGCAGATGACGGCCCTCGGCGTTCCGGCCTTTCTGATGGGACGTCTCGATACCGACCTGGGCCCGCCGGCGACCGCCGATGCGCTGAACGATACGTACAACGTCGTCGCGGGCCTCAAGTTCGATGCGGGTGGCGGCTGGACGGTCGATGCCTACTACGAGCACGGCGACAATCGGCAGCGCATCGATACCTTGAACAACGTCGACTACGGGCATCTGTATGCGGCGGCGGACGCCGTGACCGATCCGGCCACCGGCTCCCCCGTCTGCCGCGTCACGCTGACCAATCCCGGCCTCTACCCGGGCTGCGTTCCCATCAATCTTTTCGGCCAGGGCTCGCCCTCGAAGGCCGCCGCGGATTATGTGCTCGGCACGTCGTGGTACATCACCAGGCTCCATCAGGATGTCGGATCCGCCAGCGTCCGCGGCGAGCCGTTCTCCACCTGGGCGGGTCCGGTATCTCTCGGCGGCGGTGCGGAATACCGCCGCGAGGCGGTCGATCAGACCTCCGACCCGGTTTCGCAGCAGGTCAACAGCGCCACCGGCATCCCGGGCTTTCCCTCCACGCTCGCGGGAGGTTTGGGCGGCTGGATGCTGACCAACGCGCAGCCGGTGAGCGGCAGCTACGATATCAAGGAGACCTTCTTCGAATTTCTGGTGCCGTTGGCCAAGGGTCTGCCGGGTGCCCGGGCGCTGGACCTGAATGCCGCCGTGCGCTACGCCGACTACAGCACCAGCGGCGGCGTGACGAGCTGGAAGGGGGGCTTGAGCTGGAAACCGATCGACGATCTGCGGCTGCGTGCGACCCGCTCGCGCGACATCCGTGCGCCCAACATCGCCGAATTGTATGCGGGCTCCATGGAAGGACAGACCGTGGTGTTCGACCGGCAGAACAACAACGCGAGCACGCCCGTCGTCACCAATCAGGTGGGCAACCCCGGCCTCAAGCCCGAGATCGCCGATACGTTCACCGGCGGGTTCGTCTACCAGCCGTCGTGGCTGTCCGGCTTCTCCGCTTCGATGGACTATTACAACATCGATTTGAAGGGTGCCATCTCGTCGTTGACCGCGCAGCAGACCGTCGATGAGTGCGCGGCCGGCTCCGCGAGCGTCTGCGCCGATGTCGAGCGCAACAGCGCCGGCGCCATCAGCCGCATCGATCTGCCCAACCTCAATCTCGACGCAATCAAAACCAGCGGCGTCGACTTCGAGGCGAACTACCTCGCGCCGCTGTCGGCCGGCACGCTGCGCCTGCGCGCGATCGCGAGCTATCTCGACACGTTCATATCGGAGGTCCCGGGTGCGCCGACCATCAACTATGCCGGCGAAGTCGGCCTGACTTCCAATCCGCGCTGGTCGGGCAACGTCAACGCGACTTATGAGGCCGGTCCTTTCCGGGGCTTCTTGCAGGAGCGGGTGATCGGGTCGGGCAGGTACGACGTGACGCAAGTGCAGAATGTCACCATCGACGACAACAACGTCGAAGCCATCTACTACACCGACATGACGCTGGGCTACGTGATGGGCAAGAAGGCGAATTACCAGATGTTTCTCACGATCAATAATCTCTTCAATCGAGACCCGCCCATCATTCCGTCCGGCAATCTGATCTTTTTTCCGACTAATACGTCTCTGTACGATGTCGTCGGCCGGTACTTCACCATCGGCATCAAGGGTAAACTCTGATGCAAGGGCTGATGCAGGCGTGGCCGCTGACGGTGGACCGTATCCTCGATCACGCGAGCCGCTGGCACGGCAAACGCGAGGTCGTCACGCGTTCGATCGCCGGGCCCATCGTGCGCACTTCCTACGCGCAATTGCATGAGCGTGCGCGGCGGCTGTCCGGCGCGTTGTCGGCGCTCGCCGTGCGGCGGGGCGAGCGTGTCGCGACGCTGGCCTGGAACACCGCGCGGCACATGGAGACGTGGTACGCCGTCATGGGCATCGGTGCGATATGCCACACCTTGAACCCCCGACTGCACCCCGAGCAACTCGCCTACATCATCAATCACGCCGAAGACCGGGTGATCTTCGTCGACGCGACTTTTCTGCCGTTGCTCGAAGCCTTGCTCGCCGCCTGTCCGACCGTCGAGCACGTGATATTGATGGGCGACGGCGCCGATCTGCCGCCGGCCCGCATCAAGCGGCTGATGGCCTATGAGCCGCTGCTCGACTCGCACTCGCCCGCCGCGTGGGGCGGCTTCGATGAGAACACCGCGGCCGGCCTGTGCTACACCAGCGGCACGACCGGCGCGCCCAAGGGCGTGCTCTATTCGCATCGCGCGAATTTCATCCACACATTCCTGACCCTGCAGCACGACATCATCGGTCTGTCGGCGCGCGATGTCGTGCTGCCCATCGTGCCCATGTTCCACGCCAATGCCTGGGGTCTCGCCTTTTCGGCGCCGGCGGCCGGCGCAAAGCTGGTGATGCCCGGCGCGCGCATGGACGGCGCCGCCATTCACGAACTGATCGAGACCGAAGGCGTCACATTCTCGGCGGCGGTGCCGACGGTCTGGCAGATGCTGCTCGAGCACTTGATCGCGACCCGGGCCACGCTGACGACGCTCAAGCGGGTGGTGATCGGCGGCGCCGCCTGCCCGGAGAGCCTGATACGCGGATTTCACGAGCGATTCGGGGTCGAGGTCGTACACGGCTGGGGCATGACCGAAATGTCGCCGCTCGGGACGGTCGGCTCACCGACCGCCGAGTTCGCGCCGCTGTCCTTCGAGTCTCAGCTGCCGCAGCGTCTCAAGCAGGGCCGCGTGCCGCTCGGCGTCGATATGAAGCTGGTGGACGATGCCGGCCTGCCGGTGGCGCACGACGGCGCCGCCTACGGACGGCTGCTGGTGCGCGGTCCCGCGGTGGCGGCGGCCTATTTCAAGCGCGACGACGCCATCCTCGATGCCGACGGCTGGTTCGACACGGGCGACATCGGGACCATCGATGCGCACGGCTGCATGCAGGTCACCGACCGCGCCAAGGATCTGATCAAGTCCGGCGGCGAGTGGATCAGCTCGATCGAAATCGAAAACATCGCGGCCGGCCATCCGAAAACGGCGCTCGCCGCCGTCATCGGCCGGCCGCATCCGAAGTGGGGCGAGCGTCCCCTGCTGTTGCTGCGGCTGAAGGACGGCGAGACCGCGACGGCGGCCGAGATGCTCGGCTTTCTCGAGAGCCGCGTCGCCAAATGGTGGCTTCCCGACGAGGTGCTGTTCGTCGATCGGATACCCTTGGGTCCGACCGGCAAGGTCGACAAGAAGGCGTTGCGCGCCGTCTATGGTGCCGGTGCAGGCGCTCCCCCCGGCGGATAGTGGACGAAGGCTGACAGGCGGACGGACGCTGACAGGCGGACGGACGCACTTGCCGCGCCATGCTCGAGCTTCATGAGCTCGCCGCGTTGCGCTTGGCGCGCGATCCCCCGCGCATCAGCCCGAGCGCCAGCAACGCCGAGGCCAGCATCAAGAACAGGCTTACCGCATTGAGCACCGGCGTCGCTCCTTCACGCATGCGTCCGTACATTTCCACCGTCAGCGGTGCATCGGCGCCCACCAGCATGAGCGTGGTGTTGAAGTCGGCGAAGGACATGAGAAAGGCGATCGCCGCCGATCCGATCAGGGCGGGCCGGAGGTAGGGCAGCACGATGGTGCGAAATACCGCCGGCTTGCTCGCGCCCAGGTTCAGCGCGGCCTCCTCGAGTGTCCGGTCGAAGCGGCGCAGCCGCGCGCTGACGGTCAGCGTCGCGATGGTGGCGACATAAGAGAACTGGCCGAGCACCACCAGCGGCAGTCCGGGGCGCAGGAAGTCCCAGTCGGCCCCGAGCACGTCCTCGGCGAATTCGGCGACGCGGCTCGCAAACGCGAGGATCGAAATTCCGAGGATGACTCCGGGTATCACCAGCGGCGCCAGCATCAGGATGGAAAGGGCCTGCTTGCCCGGAAAATTCCGGCGCTCGATCAGGAAGGCATTGCAAACGCCGACGAGCACCGACAGGGCCGTCACCCATGCGGCGACCACGACGCTGGTCCAGATGCTGCCGAGCAGTTCCGCATCGCCGAACAGGCCGACGCGGCCGGTTCTGGAGTTGCCGAGAAACCAGTCCCAGGTAAAGCCGTGCCACGGCGGAGCCGGGTAGGGGGCATCGTTGAACGCGAACACGGCAACGACGATCAGCGGCAGGAACAGAAACGCGAGAAAGGCGGCGAGATAGCCCGCGGTGGCGGTCGTGAGCCAGCGAGCCCGTGGCAGCGAGGGAATCACGTGCGCCGCATCACGTCGCCGAAGCGCTGGCCGGCGAGCCGCAAGCCGATCATCACCAGGGCCGTCGACAGTCCGAGCAGCAGAAATCCCAGGGCCGCGCCCTGCTCCCAGTTGAAGCGGGTGATGAACTGGTTGTAGATCTGCTCGGTGAACCACTGCGAGCTCTTGCCGCCGAGCAGAGTCGGGGTCAGGTAATTGCCGAGCGTCAGCATGAACACGACGATGCAGCCGGCGGTGATGCCGGGCGCGGCGTGCGGAATGACGATGGTCCGCAGCGTCGTGAGGCCGCCGGCACCGAGATCGTAGGCGGCCTCAATCAGCGAGTTGTCCAGACTCTCCAGGCTCGACACCAGCGGAATGAGCATGAAAAGCATCGACGTGTACACGAGGCCCACCATGATGGTCGCATCGTGGTACAGAAGCTCGGGCCGCACCGTGGTGATGCCGAGCTTGACCAGGACCGAGGGCAGCACACCGGACTCGCGCAGCAGAATCATCCATCCCAAGGTACGCACCGTCTCGCTCACCCAGAAGGGAATGAGGCACACGATGAACAGCAGCGATCCGGTGCGTCCCTTGGCGAGCTTCGCGATATACCAGGCGACCGGAAACGCCAGCAGCAGCGTGAAGAAGGTGGCGATGACCGACATCACGGCCGTGCGCACGAAGACGTGCCAGTAGAGCGGCTCGACGAAGAAGGTGCGGTATTGCGCGAGGCTCGGGACGTAGTGCCGCGGACCGACCCGCTCGCGAAACGACAGCACCGCCAGATCGACGTGCGGCAGGATGATGAGCGCGCCCAGCCACAGCATCGCGGGCGCGAGCAGGAGCCCGAGTCCCAGGCGCGACTGCCACTTAGGCTCGAGCGCCGCGCCGGACATCAGTTTTCGATCGCGCCCGGGCGGGCGGGAAAACACACGGCGCGCTGCGGATCGAAGCTGAACAGCACCGGCTCCTCGGGGCGCAAATCCGAGAACCGGCCGGTCTGCGGAAGCGCGATGCGAAATTCGCGACGGGTGCGCTGCTCCTTGAGCAGAACGGCCGAGTTGGCGCCGTCGAACAGCAGACTCTCGACATGGCCCCGGTGCGCGGGCTGGCCGGGCGGAAGATCGGCCTCGGTGCGCCCGAGGCTCGCGACTTCCGGCCGAACGAAACCTTCCACCGCATCACCGGCCTTGACGGCATGCTCGGCGAGCGCGCGAATCGCCCAGCCGTCCCGGGTGGTCAGCTCCACCATCGGTCCCTCGACCTGGGTGACCCGGCCGACGATGCGATTGTTGGCGCCGACGAAGGCCGCGACGAAGGGGGTGCGCGGCCTGTAGTACAGATCCTGGGGGGTGCCGAGCTGCTCGAAGCGTCCCTGGCTCATGACCCCGACGCGGTCGGACAGCACCAGCGCCTCGGATTGATCGTGCGTGATGTAGACGAAGGTCGTGCCGAATGCGGCCTGAAGCTGCTTGAGCTCGATCTTCATGTGCTCGCGCAGCTTGAGATCGAGTGCTCCGAGCGGCTCATCGAGCAACAGCAGCGTCGGCTCGAGCACGAGGCTCCGGGCGATGGCGACGCGCTGGCGCTGACCGCCGGACAGCTCCTCGACCCGCTTCGATGCCGCCGCTCCGAGGCCGACACGCTCCAGCATGGCGTGGCTCTTGCGCATCCGCTCGGCGCGCGGCACCCCGCGGCGGGCCATGCCGTACGCCACGTTCTCGCCGACGTTCATCATCGGAAAAAGCGCGAGCTGCTGGAATACCATGTTCACCGGCCGGCGGTTCGGCGAGATGCCGCGCATGCTCTTGCCGCCGATCGAGATGTCGCCACTGTCCGGAGAGATGAACCCCGCGATCATGCGCAGGAGCGTGGTCTTGCCGCAGCCGGAGGGTCCCAGGATCGAGAAGAAGCTGCCGTGCTCGACGCTGAACGACAACGAGTCGACCGCGACGTGCTCGGCGAAGCGCTTGACGACGGCGTCGGCGACGAGGTCCGCGGCGTTGCTCAATCGGCGGCCTTGATGCGATCCAGAACACGCCCGTCGATCTCTTCCAGGCCCGGCGGAATGGCGGGATACCAGTGGATGTTCTCGAAGGCGCTTTGCGGAAACGATGCCACGAACTGTGCCTTGAGGTGCGGATCGACGAACGGCGCCGTGCCTTTGGCCGCGGAGAAGTTGCCGACGGACTTGATCACTCGAGCGGCATTCTCCGGGCGCATGGCGAAATTGATCCAGGCGTAGGCCGCCGCGTCGTTGCGGCCGCGCGCGGGCAGCGCGAACGTGTCGATCCAGCCGAGCGCGCCGGACTTCGGTACGACGTAGCGGATGTCCGGATTTTCCCGATTGAGCGTCCAGCCGCCGGTGTCCCACATGGCGGCGGCCCAGATCTCGCCGGAACGAAAGCCGTTGAGGAGCTGGTCCTTGTTATCGAAGAAGAACAGGAAATTCGGTTTGCACGCGATCAGCGTGTCGCCGACCCGGTCCATGAGTGCGGCATAGGCTTTGGGATCTCCGTACAGCGCGAACGGATCCTTGCCCGATGCGAAGGCGAATGCCATGAGTATCGGACGCCTGAGCCGGATGGATGTCTTGCCCTTGAGGTCGGCGCGGCAAAGATCGGGAAAGTCCGTGACTCCCGCCGCCCGCTTGGTGTTGACGACCAGGCCGTCCGTGCCCCAGAGATAGGGCAGCGCGTACAGCTTGCCGTCGATCGTGGCATTGCGCCTGACAATCCCGAGGAGCGAAGGCTGGAACTCGTCGAGCTTGATCTTGCTGAGATCGAACGGTTTGTAGATGCCGAAATCGCGCTCGACCGATGTGATGCGATCCTGCGAGGGCTGGGCGAGATCGTAGCCGGCACCGCCCGTGGCGCGCAGCTTCGAGATCATCTCCTCGTTGTTGGAGAGCGTAACTTCGACTTCGATGCCCGTTTCCTTGGTGAATGCGGCAACGAGGTCGGGGGGCACATAGTCGGCCCAGGTGATGATGCGAAGCTTCTGGCCATCGGCCCGAGCGAGCCCGCAAAGGCAAGCCAGCGCGAGCGCCAGGCACGGGAGCAACAATCGTCTCATCGATCCACCTCGTCGACGGTGCCAAGTACGCCCCCAGCCGCGACGGATCTCACGCCCGCTCCTTGCGACCGAGGCACGATTAGGTTAGCACGCCCCCTAGTGCCCGAACGAGTAGCCGATGGAGACTATGATCGCCGTCGGCGCAAAGCTGACGTTCGAGGTGCGGATGATTCCATCGGTATCGGTGGTGAGATGCGACTTGATCTGGGAGAACCCGAAGGAGCCGTGGAGATGCCACCGGTCGGTGAGCCGATAGGTCAATCCGGCCACGAACGCCGCGCTCACCGAGGCGGTGAGGGAGATCTTGGTCGGACCGCCGCTCGCCGCATCGCCCGCCGCGGTCGAGTCGCGATCGTAGAACGTGGTGTAGTTGACGCCGGCGCCGATGTACGGCCGGAACGGTGAATTCGGGCTGAAGAAGTTGTATTCGAAGAGCAAGGTCGGCGAGATCCAGCGGGCGCTCGAGATCACCTGCCCGTCATAGGGCACGGAGCCGAGCGCCTGAGGTCCCGTCCCCTTGACCTTCGCGAGCGGAGGGTAGCCGAGGGCGAGCTCCGCATCGATGTTCGGGGTGAACCAGCGCACGTAGCCGACGTACAGGGTCTCGAGATTCTCCGCCGAGAGGTTCACGCCGGCAGGGACGTAGGGGCCGGACAGATTGTCCGCGTTGGTGTGATAGAGCACCGTGTACGACCCGAGCCGCACATCGTTCGCCAGGAAATCATCCGCGCCGGCGGATGCGGCATGCGAGATCGCCAGCACCGCGGCCACGGCAGTCACGCCGAATTTAATTGTTTTCATGAAGCGATCCTTTCAAAACTGGCTGAAGAACGAGCGCGCGGCGACCGCGCAGAAGGGGGCGACCGAGGTGTGGTAGTTCTCGATGATCTGCTTCTCGGCGGCGGATGCCGACAGACCGCCGCCGGCGGCGGTCTGGAGATAGGCGAGCTCCGCCGCCTCGCTCTCCTGGAAGCCCGCCTGCACCGCCTCGAACGGTCCGCTCGGCGTACCGTTCACATCGAGCACGGTGACGGCGCCGGCCGGCAAGGCGCTCCAGTACGCTTCCATGGTGCCGGTATTGACGCTGAAGAATACGGTGGGGTCCTGACCGCCGCCGCAGAGCAGGGTCGGCACCTTGGGATACCAGCCGGTGCGCATGTCGTTCACGTAAAAGTCCTGCCGCAGGCCCTGCGAGGGCTTGGTGGCGGCCAGCGGCACGCCGGGCTTCGCCGTCGGTATGGCGCCGTCGGGATTGGTCGCGGCATCCTCCGCGTAGCTCACCCGATAGTCATTGTTGACGAGGTACGGATTGCCGAATCCGAGCTGAAAGATCGGTGTCTGCGCGCCCGCGGGCAGTCCGGGTGTCGGCGGTACCGCGAGCAGGGCGGTGAGCTCGCCGGATAACGCCGTCTGCCCGGGAATGCTGACCACCGGTGTGGTGCTGTCGAACAGCGCGGTCTCCGGCAGCAGGCCTTCCTCGAAAATGGTGTCGATCGGCGTGGTGCTCGGAAGCAGCGTCTCGGCGTCGGGGTAGGAGGAGGAGAATACGGGGTTCGCGCTCGAGTCGACATTGCCGTAGGCGTGCTGATAGCTGTTGACCAGGAGTGGCCCAAATTCGGTCGATCCGATGTCGACCCCGCCGAAGAAAATGAGGTCGCCGAACGCCTCGAGCGCGTAGGGACCGGACATCGGCGCGGCCGCCGTCACGGTCTTGCCCGCGGCCTGCATCGCCCGCAGGGTGGCCATCGCGACGTGGCCGCCCTCGGAATAGCCGGTGATGAAGAGCTGGCCATTGTCGCTGGTGGACGCGGACAGCGTGGCGGGCAGCGCGGTGCGCGCGGCCGTCAGGATGTCCATCATCTCCCCAGATTGCTGGGCGGCGTTCAGGAAGGGGTGATAGCCCAGGGTCGAGATGTCGTAGCCGGCATAGTTCGGTGCGACCACGATGTAGCCCTGCGCGGCGAACATCGCCGCAATGAGGGCGCCCTCGGTGTTCGACGTGTTGGTGATGTCCGCAATGTTCAGGGCCTTATTGGTCTGCGTGCCGTGTGCGTACTCCAGGATCGGTCTCGGTCCCGAGCAGCCGGGCGCGGCGCCGGTCGGCACCATCAGCGCGCCCGAGGACTCGGTGGTCTCACCGGCGCCGCCCACGGTCCAGAAGCGGATGTAGTAGAAATCGACCCCGCAGGCCGGATCGCCCGTGATCTGCAGCAGCTGCGCTCCCGAGGAGCTGGCCGCGAGCTCGCTCTTGAAGGTCGCGGCATTCAGCGAGGCAATGCGGAACGGCGGCGTCTGCGACAAGCTCCCCGGGGCGGTCGAGGGATTCTCAGCACCGGTCTGCGTGCTCGAGCCGCAGGCGGCCACGCACGCGGCCGCGATCGCAGCAGCGATTGGTTTCACTAACTTGAACATTCCCTATCTCCATGCTGCCGCAAAAGCGCCACAGATGGCGGCGTGCGCAGCTTAGTTGTTGTGTCGTCGATACCAGCCTGCGGGAATTCTACGTGCTTGTCGAAGGAAGGGCCATGCTTGGCGGCAACGGCGGCTGTGCTTCCCCGGCCAGCTGTTGCGGGTGCGCGACGGGTCGATCGGCGAGCCAGGCGTGCACTTGAGCGACGATGGCCAGCGCAATGGCCTCGGGGGTGCTGGCGCCGATATCAAAGCCGGCTGGTCCTTGCAGGCGCGATGCCCATCCTTTGGCCGTACGACCGAGCTCTTCCACGACGCGGCGGCGGCGTGCCGAAGGTCCGAGCAGGCCGATGTACCCGGGAGCCTGGACCGCGCTCAACACACGCAGGTAGGCCACGTCCGAGGGAAGATGATGACTCATCACCACCACCGCATGACAGCGTTGCAGATCGACGCTGTCGGCGAGCGCGCCGGGTTCCGCGAGCACGAGCCGAACGCCCGGAAATCGATGCGGGTCCGCATAGGCCGGCCGATGGTCGACCACGGATACACGCCATCCCAAGGCGCGGGCCGCGGCGGCTACCGGCTGAGCGTCCGGTCCCGCGCCACAGATGAGCAGATGCGGCGGCGGCGCGAGAAAGTGGATGAACGCGCGCATGCGCGAGAGTCCCTGCCCGGTCGTGAACTCTCGAGAGGATCTCCCGGCGAGCGCGCTTTCGGCGGCCGCCACCAATGCCGGGGGAAGGCACGACCTGCTTTGCGCGGTCTCGTAGGTCCCGAGGGGTACCACGGCGGATTCGTGTACCGACACCAGGCAGGTCGATGCCCCGGTGGACGTGATGCGGGCGGCCTCGGCCAACGCTTTGGACGCCGGAGCGGGGCCGGCGGCGGGCTCGAGCAGCACGCGCATCGCGCCTTCACACCCGGCACCGATGCCGAACAGCACATCGTCCGGTCCGCGCATGTCGTACTCCACCGCTCGGGCCGTTGCGCCGCTCAGAACCTCCTCGGCGTGCAGCTTGAGATCGGCCTCCAGGCATCCCCCGCTCAGCAGTCCGAGATAACTGCCGTCGGCCATGATGAGCATGCGGGCGCCCGGCTTGCGATAGGTCGAGCCGGCGGTGGCCACGATGGTGGCGAGCACGCGCGGCGCCGCGCCGGCGGGTGCGTGCTCCGACAAGAGCTCGAGACTCGTATCGAGCCGGACGGACTGCGGCCTGTTATCGCGATGCTTGAACATACTGCGCCAAGAGTGTCTGATACAGTGCGGCTACGATGCAAGCGGCTCTCACGCGGCCCGGTGCGCTGTTCGATGCCAACCGGCATTACTACGACTCGCTATGGTCCGGTGCGCGCCTGGTCGAACCGCATCGCTTCAATACCTGGCCCCTGGTTCAGTCGCTGTTGCCGGCATGCGCGTCGCGGCTCGAGATCGCGCCGGGCTTGCGACCGAGGCTGCCGATCGAGGGTACGCATTTCGTCGACCTGAGTGCACCCGCCATCGCCAAATTGGGCTCGCGTGGCGCTTCCGTAGCGGTCGGCCTGGTGACCTCGCTGCCGTTCCCGGACGCGATATTCGATATGGTGTGTGCGTTCGACATCGTCGAGCACGTCGAGGATGATGCCGCCGCGCTGGGCGAGATCTCGCGGGTGGCCAAGCCCGGGGCGGCCATTCTCATTTCAGTGCCGCTGCATCCCGCGCGATGGACCGCCTTCGACGACTTCGTCGGCCATTGCCGACGATACGAGCCGGAGCGGCTCGTATCCACGCTGTCGCCCCACGGACTCGACATCGAGCGAAGCGCGGCCTATGGGATGCAGCCGAAGTCTTCGCGGCTACTCGACCTCGGCATGTGGTGGCTCACGCATCAGCGAGCGAGAGCCCTGTGGTGGTACAACCGCGTGTTCATGCCGCTCGGTCTGCGATTCCAAAAAGGTCTCATATTCGGCGCAGGCCTGATCGACTCCTCCCGCGTCGATGAGATCCTCATGGTTTGCCGCAAGTCCGACGGTGCACGGCGGCCCGGACTGTAAGCGAATGCTGACAAGTACTGGCACCAATATCCTTCCGGGCGCCGGGGGTAGTTGACCAAGAATAGGTCGACTTCCCGTCTCGAGGTGCGCTATTCCGTCATGTCGATGCCACGCCACGCGTCGAAAGGTGCGATCAGATTTCTCGGGCGCTACGTGCGGAGGCGATTCTTCAGCCACACCATCGTGCTTGTCGCGGTTCTGGCGGCGGTCGCGTGCAACGTCGGCTCGCAATATGCCGTCAAGCAGCTGGTGGACGTGCTCGGAACGCACAATCCGCCTCCCGCGCTGCTGTGGGGTGCGGTCGCGATTCTTCTGGGGCTCGTGGCAGGCGACAATCTTCTCTGGCGGGTCGCGGGGTGGGCATCCACGCATGCCTTCGTCGCCGTCGGCGGCGACATCCGCCTCGATCTGTTCAATCATCTTTCCGGTCAGGGAACCCGCTATTTCGTCGAGCAGTTCCCGGGCGCTCTGGCCGGAAGAATCACGGCGGCGGCCAATGCGGCGTGGTTGATCGAGAACTCGCTGACCTGGACCACGATTCCTCCGGGCATCGCGGTCATCGCCAGCATTCTGGTCCTCGGCACGATCAACTGGCACCTGACGGCGGTCTTGATGGCGGTGGTATGCGTGCTGGGAGCCATCATCGCCTGGTGGGCGGCGCATGGCCGGGAACTCCACCAGAATTTCGCCGGACACGCGGCGCACGTGAGCGGCGATCTGACCGACGTGGTGAGCAACATCGGCCTGGTGCGGGCGTTCGGCGCCGCGCAGCGCGAGCAGCAGCGTCTCACCATGAAGATCCAGGACGAGATGCAGGCGCAGCGCCTGAGCTTGAGGTCGCTCGAGCGGTTGCGCCAGTTCCATGCCGTGACCGTATTCTGCGTGACCGCCGGTGTGCTGGTCTGGTCGGTCGAGTTGTGGAATCGCGGCGAGATCACGACCGGCGACGTGGTGCTCACGACCACCCTGGGCTTCACGGTGCTGCATGCGTCGCGCGATTTCGCGATGGCGATGGTGGACATGGTGCAGCAGGTCGCGAAGCTTCGCGAAGCGGTGCAGGTACTCGGATTGCCCCACGAGATGCGCGATGCTCCGGACGCCAAGCCGCTCGAGGTGAGGAAGGGCTCGATCGAATTTCGCGAGCTGAGCTTCAGCTATCCGAACGGCCAGCCGGTGCTGCGCCATTTCTCGCTCACGGTGCCGGGGGGCCAGAAGATCGGGCTGGTGGGGCGGTCGGGCGCAGGAAAGTCGACCATCATCGCCCTGCTTCAACGGCTGTACGATCCGGACGCCGGCGAGGTGCTCATCGACGGCCAAGTCATCTCGCACGTCACGCAGGCGAGCTTGCGCAGCTCGATTGCGGTCGTGCAGCAGGACATATCTCTGTTCCACCGCTCGCTGCTCGAGAATTTGAGATACGGGCGCCCGGAGGCGACCGATGAGGAGGTGTTCCGCGCGGTCGAGGCGGCCGGTTGCACCGAATTCATCGCGAGGTTGCCGGACGGATACGACACCGCGGTCGGCGAGCGCGGCATGAAGCTCTCCGGGGGCCAGCGCCAGCGTCTGGCCATCGCGCGAGCCTTCCTGATGAACGCTCCGATCGTGATTCTCGACGAAGCGACCTCGGCGCTCGACACGGAGTCCGAGCAGTCGATCCAGGAGGCGCTGGCGCGGCTGTTCAGGGGCCGCACGGTGATCGCCATCGCCCACCGCCTGTCCACGCTCGATTCCTTCGATCGCATCGTCGTGCTGGATCGCGGCCACATCGTCGAGGACGGAGCGCCGCGTCGGCTGTTGCAGACCAAGGGAAGCGTCTACGAGCGCATGTACGGCCGGCAGATTCGCGTCGGCGCCGAGCAGACGCCATGAGTGCGCCGATGGGTGGCGCGCCGGTGAGCCGGAGGATGCGGCCGCGTGCGGCGGTGCTGGCAAGCTTCCTGTCCTGCCTCGCGCTCTGGCTCACGGCCTGCAGCACCACGCGCACGTCGCCCGCGCGAAGCGCCGAGCAGCGCGTGCCGCCGTCCGAGGCGCGGGAGCCCGTAACGCCGCCTGCATTGCCGCCGGTCGAGGTCGTGCCGCCGCCGAAGGTGAGCCCGCCGCCGCTGCCGTGCGTCTGCAGCGAGCTTGCGCCCAAACCTCACGTCCAGCACAAGGCCAAGCCGAAAGAGCCGGTGCAGGAGCCCGAGCCGGCCGGCCCCGCTCCTCCGCCGGCGAACGCCGTCATCGATGCGCAGGTCGGGCGGATGGAGGGCCCGCTCACCTCGATCCTCGGCAGGAACGTGCAGAGTCCCAAAGGAGAGGACCTCGGCCGGGTGGTCGACCTGCTCTCGGACCCCGAGGGCCGGGTGCGGGTGGCCATCATCGACTTCGGCGGTTTCCTCGGGGTCGGGACCCGTCGTATCGCGGTGGATTGGCCGTTGCTGCATTTCCGTCCCGAAGACAAGAACAAGCCCCTGGTTCTCACGGTGACCCGGCAGAAGCTGCAGTCGGCACCGGAGTACAAGGATGCCAGCAATCCCCGAGTACTGATGCCGCCGGCGGCGGTTTCCGATGAGCCAGGCGCCGGCGCCCAGAAGTGAGCGCCCATCGTCCGCGCCCGGGCACGAGCCGCCGAGCGCGCCGCCGGGCCCAGAGCCGGCCGGCCCGGGTCCCCGGGGCGGCGATCCCGTCGGTGCCAGCCCGCCGGGCGCTGACGCCTCGACGGCCGCGGCCGGCCGCGGGCTCGACTGGTTCAATCTGTTCGTAGCCAACGTTCAAACCGGGTTCGGCCCGTTCATTGCGGTGTACCTGAGCGGTCAGCGATGGACGCAGACCGCGATCGGCCTGGCGCTGTCCATCGGTACCATCAGCTCGATGGCCAGCCAGATACCGGCCGGTGCGCTGGTGGACGTGATGAAGAACAAGACACGGATCGCGGCGTTCAGCGTGCTGGTGTTCACCGCCAGCGCGCTGATGTTCGCGATCCACCCGATTCCGCTGTTCGTATACCTGGCCGAAATTCTCCACGGGGTCTCGAGTTGCACGCTGGGTCCGGCGATCGCCGCCATGAGTCTCATGCTCGCCGGCCGCATGGCAATGGCGCATCGGCTCGGCCGCAATGCGCGTTATCTGGCGGTGGGCAACGGCGTGGGTGCGGCCTTGATGGGGGCATGCGGGCAGTATCTGTCGGAACGCGCGGTGTTCTACCTGACCGCCGGGCTCACGCTGCCGGCACTGGTGACGCTGTTGCCGCTGCGGCGATTCGCGAGGGCGCGCACCGCTGCGGCCGAAAAGCCGCGCGAGGCGCCGTCGGGGTTGAAGAGCCTGAAGGTTCTGGCCGACCGCCGGCTGCTGATCTTCTGCGGCTGCGCGATGCTGTTCACCTTCGGCAACGCTCCGCTTCTCATGCTGATCGGCGGCACGCTGACCGCGAAGGGCAGCAATCCGAGCCTGCTGATCGGCGCTTGCATCGTGCTGCCGCAGATCGTCGTGGCGCTCGCCTCGCCTGCGGTCGGGCGCTTCGCCGACCGTCGAGGGCGCAGACTCGTGCTGATCGTCGGCTTCGCCATGCTGCCGCTGCGGGCGCTGATATTCGCCACCACGGCCAATCCGGACCTCGTCATCGCGGTTCAAGTGCTCGATGGCATCGCGGGCGCCGGTTTCGGCATCCTGGTGCCGCTGATCGTCAGCGACGTGGCGGCCCGGTCGGGGCGGTTCAATATGGCTATCGGAGCGGTCGGCTTCGCCATCGGCATCGGCAGCACCGTGAGCACGTCGGCGGCCGGCTGGGTTTACGACCATTTCGGCATGCGCTTCGCATTCTATTTTCTCGCGGCGGCGGGACTGGCGGCGGTGCTTCTCGCCTGTTTCGCGATGCCGGAGACCCGGCCTGTCTCGGACGACTGAAATCGCGACGCCGACGATGGCATAGCAGTCCGACAGAGAAGTCTTTCCGCTAGTAGCGCGCGACGACGACGATGTCGCCCTCACGTCGCGTCACCGTCACGGCGATGTTTTCGTCCTGCCGGTGCAGCAGCACGTCGGCCGAGCCGCCGCACAAGCGCAAGTTGCGCAGATGCACCTGGTCCAGGAAGGCGGGAAGCATGGGCCGATAGAACTTGACCTCGCCGGTGCGCTCGAGCAGCTCGAGACCGAGCGAGGCCTGCAGCAGACAGAGCGGGGTGGCGCTGGCCCACGCTTGTGGCGAGCAGGCGACGGGATACTGGGTGGGCGCGTTGCGCTCGAGGCGCCGGAAACCGCAATACAACTCCGGCAGACGGCGCAAGTCCATGTACGAGGCCGCGTCGAACAAAGCGCTGAACACCTGTGCGGCGGCGCCTTGCAGCCCGTACCGCGCGAGTCCCATCGCGATCAATCCGTTATCGTGAGGCCAGACCGAGCCGTTGTGATAGGACATCGGGTTGTAGCGGGCCTCGGAGGAGGAAACCGTGCGGATGCCCCAACCGCTGAAGCTCGCGGGCGAGATGAGCGTGCGCGCGACGCGTTGCGCGCGCTCCGCGGAGGCGATGCCGGTGAACAGCAATTGCCCGGCGTTCGATGCCACCACGCGGCACGGCGTCTTGGTGCCGTCCAGCGCGAGTGCGTAGGTCGACAACTCCTCGCACCAGAAGCGCGCCTCGAACAGCTGACGAAGCGCATCCGCCTGGGCGGCGAGGGCGCAAGCGCGCGCGGTATGGCCCAGGGCGTCGGCGAGCACCGCGGCATGGCGCTTGGCGCCGTATACGTAACCCTGCACTTCGCACAGCGCGATGGGTCCCTCGGCCAGGCGGCCGTCGTGATGGAAGATGGCGTCGAACGAGTCCTTCCAGCCTTGGTTGGCGAGGCCTTCCTTGGTCTGCCGGTGATATTCGACGAATCCGTCGCCGTCCCGGTCGCCGTAGTGGTCGATCCAGGCGAGTGCCGCTTCGGCGTGCGGCCACAAGGTGCGCACCGTCGCCAGATCGCCGGTGCGCCGGAAATACTCTCCCAGCAGCAACACGAACAGCGGTGTCGCATCGATGCTGCCGTAATAGCGTCCGAACGGAACTTCGCGCAGGTTCGCCATCTCGCCGTGGCGCATCTCGTGCAGGATCTTTCCGGGCTCCGCATCCCGCTCGGGCTCGGACGCAGTGGCCTGGGTGGCCGCCAGGAATACGAGGACCCCTTTGGCGATCTCCGGATCGAGCCAGAGGGTCATGAGCGCGGTGACGAGCCCATCCCGTCCGAAGGGAGTGCTGAACCAGGGAATGCCGGCATAGGGGTAGGGTCCCACCGGCGTGTCGGTGACCAGCATGTAGAGATCCGAGACGGACCGGCGCACGATCTCGTTGTACACCGAATTCGAGCTCTCGATGCTGGCGGCGCGCTTGCTGGATTCGCTCAGCGCATGCCGCGCGGCACGCATCCGCTGATAGAAGACGCGCCCGCTCCAATCGCTGTCGCTCGACTCATCGAGGCCGCAGCGAACGAAGATCCTGCGCGTCGCGCGCGGTTTCAGCGCCACGTCGAACGCTGCTCGTGCGGTGGTCAGGGTCTTCGGAGCGGGATGGAAACGGATCTCGGTCACGCGCTCGATCTTGTCGAGCCCCATGTACGCGAGCGTCACGCCGTGGTCGCTCTTCAGGGCGGCGCGGATCTCGCCGCGGGCGGCCCGGCGCTCGCCGCGCACCTCGAACAGATCGGCAAAATCGGAGGCAAACCGATAGGTCAGCCGCAGCATGAGCGGCCGGTCGCTGAAGTTTCGCACCACCAGGCGCTCGTAGCATGCGCCGTTCCAGATGAACTTCATGCGGCTCAAATGCACGTTTTCCCTGCGCAGCCCGATCTCGCCATTCTCGAGAAAGTCCGGATTGCTGAGATCCGCCGTGAACACCGCGTTGTCGTCCTGGGTGACGGAGCTCAACAGCAACGGCCGCGCCTCCTCGAGCAGCAGCTGCAGCTGCGACAGCATGCGGGTGTCGCGGTGATAGATCCCTTCGGAATTTCCCGGCTCGCCGCCGATGTCACCGCGATGATCGAACACCGCAAAGGTGTCTCCGTGCTTGAGGGTGCGCGTACCGCGCTGCTGCAACGTCGCGCTCACCGCGATGGCGAATTGCGGGGCGGGCACCTCGTCGACCGAAAGGGTGGCGGGCGATGGATTCGGCACAGATGATGTGTTCACGCTTCGCCCTCGATCACTGCATGGCTTGTAAATTTTTCACCATAGCGCAGCCGCATGCGTATGGAATCGGCGACGCGCTCCGCTGCAGCATAAGAGTTTTCCGACAACGTTCAGTTCCATAATGAATGCGACAACAAAGGCTCGAGTGGATAGGATACATGGAGTCATCGATCGTTCGACATGGTGGGAAGACATGAAAATTGCGCAAGTCGCACCGCTCACCGAGGCGGTGCCCCCGAAAATGTATGGTGGCACCGAGCGGGTGGTCGCGTATCTCACGGATGCGCTGGTCGAGCTCGGACACGACGTGACGCTGTTCGCCTCCGGGGACAGCGAGACCAAGGCGACGCTCGCTCCGATCTGGCCCAGAGCGCTGCGGCTCGATCCGAATGTGAGAGATCCCTTCGTGCCGATGTTCATGCAACTGGAGACCGTGGCGCGACGTGCGCACGAATTCGACTTCATTCATTGCCATCTCGATTACTTCGGCTTCTCGCTGCTGCGCCGGCTCGACACGCCGTCCATCACGACCTTGCACGGACGGCTCGACCTGGCGGAGCTTCCGGCGCTGTACGAGTTGTACGGCGACATACCGGTGGTCTCCATCTCGGACTCCCAGCGCGTGCCGCTTCCGCAGGCCAACTACGTGGCGACGGTCCTGCACGGGTTGCCGCAGAACCTGCTGGCAAAGGGCGCGGGGCGCGGCGGGTATCTGGCGTTTCTCGGCCGCATCTCGCCGGAGAAAGCTCCGGACGCCGCGATTCGAATCGCGGCCAGGGCCGGCGTTCCGCTCAAGATCGCGGCGAAGGTGGACCGCGTCGATGAGGAGTATTTCCGGACCACGATCGAGCCCCTGCTATCGCTCGGCGACGTCGAATTCATCGGGGAGATCCGCGAGGATCAAAAACAGGAGTTCCTGGGCAATGCGGCGGGGCTTCTGTTTCCGATCGCGTGGCGCGAGCCTTTCGGGCTGGTGATGATCGAGGCGATGGCGTGCGGCACGCCGGTCATCGCCGTCGAGAACGGCTCGGTACCCGAGGTCCTGGAGCATGAGCTGACGGCCTTCATCGTGCACAGCGAAGAGGCGGCGGCCGATGCGGTGAGCAGGATCGGCTCGCTCGACCGCGACCGCATCCGCGCGGAATTCGAGCGCCGCTTCACCGCGCAGCACATGGCGCAGAACTATCTGAAACTCTACTCCCGGATGGGCCGGGCAGGGCGGGTTCCGACCTTGACCTCCGTGGTGGGAGCGAAGGGGCCGCAGGGGGACGAATTCCTGCCGGGATCGCTGGTAACATCCCGTCATGGCCCAACCGCGTCCCCTAGAGACAGCCTCCCGGCTCCCGCGATCGCGGACGCCGGAATGGAAGTTCTCCAATAGCTATCTCTCCCTGCCCGGAGATTTCTATGTGCGGCTGGATCCCGTTCCGGTCGCCGATCCCCGGCTGATCCGCTTCAACGAGGCGCTGGCCTCGGAACTGGGCCTCGAGCGGCGGGAGCTCGACGACGGCACGCTCGCGCAGATTTTCTCCGGAAATTCGGTTCCGGAGGGCGCCGAACCGATCGCGATGGCTTACGCGGGCCATCAATTCGGACAATTCGTTCCGCGTCTCGGCGACGGCCGCGCGATCTTGCTGGGCGAAGTGATCGACCGTCGCGGGGTCCGGCGCGACATTCAGCTGAAGGGCTCGGGCCGGACGCCATTCTCGCGTCTCGGCGACGGCCGCGCGGCGCTCGGGCCCGTGCTGCGCGAGTACCTGATCAGTGAAGCCATGCACGCGCTCGGTATCGAGGCGACCCGGGCGCTCGCCGCGGTCACCACCGGGGAAACCGTATTGCGGGATGGCCGGCTTCCCGGTGCGGTGGTGACCCGCGTCGCGAACAGCCACGTGCGTGTGGGCACGTTCGAGTATTTCGCCGCGCGGGGCGACGGGAACGCGGTGCGACGCCTGGCCGACTACGTGATCGAGCGGCATTTTCCGCACCTCGCATCAGCGGACCGCCCATACCTCGAGCTCCTGCGCGCGGTCTGCCGGCGCCAGGCCGCCCTGATCGCGAGCTGGATGCAGGTGGGATTCATCCATGGCGTGATGAATACCGACAATACCTCCATTTCCGGCGAGACCATCGACTTCGGTCCCTGCGCGTTCATGGATGCGTACGATCCGGCCACCGTCTTCAGCTCGATCGATTCGATGGGACGCTATGCTTACGCCAACCAGCCCCTGGCCGCGCGCTGGAACCTCGCCCGGTTCGCCGAAACCCTCCTGCCGCTGATCGATGCCGATCCGAAGCGTGCGGTGGAGGCCGCGGCGCCGGTGGTCGAGCAGTTTTCCGCGGACTTCGAGGAGCGGCGGCTCGACGGCATGCGCGCAAAGCTCGGATTTCGCGCGGCGGAGCCGGACGATCCCGCATTGATCCACCGATGGCTCGAGCTTCTCGAGCGAAATCGTTGCGACTTCACGTTGACGTGCAGGAAGTTGTGCGACGCGGCGGATACGCCGCCCGGCGTCGCGGAGGCGGACGCCACGGTACGAGCGTTGTTCGAACGGCCGGCGGAGTACGACGCGTGGGCCGCCCTGTGGCGCTCGCGTCTCGCGCGCGAGCCGGCGCCGTCCGGCGGCCGGGGCGCGGCGATGAGGATGGTCAACCCGGCCTACATTCCGCGCAATCATCGTGTGGAGTCGGCCATCTCGGCGGCGATCGAACGGACGGATTTTGCGCCGTTCGAGGAGCTGCTCGAGGTGCTCGCAGCCCCCTACGTCGCGCAGCCTCGATTCGAGGCCTACGAGCGCCCGCCTCGTCCCGAAGAGCGCGTGCTACAGACATTTTGCGGAACGTGACCTCTTGCGAAACGTGACCTCTTGCGGAACGTGACCTTCGCAGTCACCGCCGCGCCGTTCTGGCAAGCGGGAGTCGTGCCAACGCTTTCCCCGGATCCGCTGCCTGCTCGAGTCGACGCGCTCATCGTCGGCGGCGGCTACACGGGCCTGTCCGCGGCACGAGAGACGGCGGCAGCGGGATTGTCGACCCTGGTGCTGGAGGCGGGCGCGATCGGCGCGGGTTGCTCCGGCCGCAACGGCGGACAGATCGCCTACAGCCTGAAGCCGTCATTCGCCAGCTTGAGCGCGGCGCACGGCCGAGAACGTGCGCTGGCGATCTGTCGGGAAGGCTTCGAGGCGATCGCCTACCTGCGCTCGCTCGCGACCGGCGGCATGAATTGCGACTGGCAGATGCGCGGCTGTTTCTACGGAGCGCACACGCCGCGCCACTACGAGCACATGGCGCGCGATGCCGGGAATCAGCCGAAGGGATTGGAGCAACGGATCAGCGTCGTGCCGCGCTCCGAGCAGCGGCGCGAGATCGCCACCGACTACTACCATGGCGGCTGCGTCTACCATGATGATGCCTCGGTCGACCCGATGAAGCTGCTGCTCGCGCTCCTGCAACGCGCCACCGACGAGGGCGCGACGGTGGCGGACCGATGCCGCGCTCTGAGCATCCGTAAAACGGCGGGCGGATTCGAGGTCCTCACCTCGCGCGGCATGGTCACTGCGCGCAAGGTGCTGATCGCGACCAACGGATATTCCGGTGCTCTATCTCCCTGGCATCGACGGCGCGTGATTCCGATCGGCAGCTACCAGATTTGCACCGAGCCTTTGGGGGTCGATCGCATTCGCGCGCTCATCCCGAACGGCCGCAATATCGTCGATTCGAGGCGCGTGGTGGTCTATTACAGACCCTCGGCCGACGGTGAGCGGATGGTGTTCGGCGGCCGGGCCGCGCTGTCCGAGCAAAATCCGCTCGCATGTGTCGCACGCCTGCACGCGATGATGACGCGAATCCTTCCGCAGTTGAGCTCGGCGAGAATCGATCACGCGTGGGTCGGGTGGGTCGCCTACACCTTCGATACGATGCCGCATCTGGGCGAGCGGGACGGCATCCATTACTGTATGGGCTATTGCGGGCAAGGCGTGCCGCTCGCCCCGTATTTCGGCATGAGGATCGGTCAGCAGATGGCCGGACTCGCGCAAGGACGGACCGCTCTCGATGGACTTGCCTTTCCCACGCGCCCCTATTATCGCGGCACGCCATGGTTCCTGGCGCCGTCCGTCTGGGCGTATCGGACCTTGGACGCGCTGGGTCTGTAGGCCGCGGGAGGAGCGATGAGGTCGCCGTCCGCGGTTCCCGCCCGCGCCCGATATGCGTGCTTCGCGGAGCTCGCGCGCCACGAGACCCTGGGGAAGGACTATCGGGTCCGGGTACACGAACGGGCGGGCTCGTCGATTCTCGTCGCCGCGCCCCACGGAGGGATGATCGAGGCGGGGACCTCGGAGATCGCCGCGCTGATCGCGGGCGAGGACTACCATTTGTTCAGCTTCGAGGGCACCAAGCCGTACGGCGAGAACCGCGCACTGCACATCACCAGTCACCGCTTCGACCATCCGGCGTGTCTCGAGCTGGCCTCGCGCGTCGCGAGGGTGCTGACCATCCATGGATGCCTCGGCGATTCGCGCATCCACGTGGGCGGACTGGACGATGAGTTGAGTGCGCGTCTCGGCGCCGCCCTTGGGGCGGCCGGCTTCAAGGTCGAATGGCCGAGCGCGAGGTATCCTGGGCGCCATCCGCTCAACATCTGCAATCGCGGATCGAGCGCCAAAGGCGTGCAACTGGAGATCACTTACGATCTGCGCGCGGGAGCCGATCATGCGGCGATTGCTGCCGCAGTGCGCGCGGGACTGGCCGGAGCGAGATAAGGAGTGGGTCCCCGCGCGACGCTCACGGGCGCCTTAGCGCCGGCCTACGGCAGGTGTGGTTTTCGTCCGACACCGCGAGGCGAACATCCGGGATGAAATTGGGTACCCAACGGCCCCCGCCCGCATCCGGAGGAATTCCAA
Organism: Steroidobacteraceae bacterium; assembly: GCA_036272515.1. Taxonomy (GTDB): domain Bacteria; phylum Pseudomonadota; class Gammaproteobacteria; order Steroidobacterales; family Steroidobacteraceae; genus Bog-1198. The sequence goes on from DATAYO010000094.1 coordinate 22,881, forward strand.
TGAGACCGCCCATGAAACCGAAAGTGTTCCGTCCCGCTGCGCTACTGACCGTGATCGTCGCCGGGGCCCTTGCCGCGTGCGCGACTCAGCAGCAGCGTATCTCCAAAACCGAAGACGATCTGGCGGCCGCGGGGTTCGTCGTGAAACCGGCCAATTCCGAGAAGCGGCAGGATATGCTGGCACGGCTTCCGCCCAACAAAATCTTGCAGCGCGTGCACGGCGACAACGTGCACTACGTCTATGCCGATCCGACCGTGTGCAAATGTTTGTACGTCGGCACCCAAGAGGCCTACAGCAAGTTCAAGCAGCA
>DATAYO010000095.1:0-58824 GCA_036272515.1 Steroidobacteraceae bacterium
CACGGCCACCCCGAGGGCGAAGCCGAGGATCTTGATCAGCACGAAATTGCCGCCGACGAAGGCGCCGAAGATCATCACCATGATGGACGCGGCGAAGGTGATGACGCGGCCGGTGCTCGCGAGTCCTTCCACCAGCGCCGCGCCCTCGCCGAGTCCGGCGCGCCGGCCGTCGGCGATGCGCGCGACGATGAACACCTCGTAGTCCATGCTCAAGCCGAAGACGATGCAGAAGACCACCACGGGCAAGATCGGAAAGCCGCCGTGCATGGGGCCCGGCAAGCCGACCAGCCGTGATCCGAGGCCGTGCTGAAACACGATGGCCACGGCGCCAAAGGCGGCGGCCACGGAGAGCAGATTCAGCGCCACCGCCTTGAGGGGAATGAGCACGCTGCGAAATGCGAACGACAGCACCAGCAGTGTGGCGGCGACCACGCTCACCATGACCGGGGCGAGCGCGCTGCGAATGGCATCGGCATAATCGGCGTTGAATCCCGGCACGCCGCCCACTTCCAGCCGCGTGCCCGCAAGTCCGGTGAGCTGCTCAGGATTACCGGCCCGGATCTCGCGCACCAGATGCACCGCGTCGGTCGCCGCCAGGCCCTTGCGCGGCAGCAGCGCAAGCAATACGGCGCGGCCGTCGGCGCTCACCAGGCTGCGCCGCTCGGCGTCGGGAAGGCGCTTGAGGATCTCGGGACCGGTGAGCGGCACGGTGCTCAAGGTGGTGACCGCCCACACGTGCTGAATGCGGGGGTCGCGCGCGAAGTGCCTCGCGAGCCGCGATTCGGCACTCCAGCCGCCCTCGCTTTCGACGGGACTTCCCGGCGGAAGATACAGGACCACTTGAATGATCTCGCCGAAGCTGCCGCGCGCCACCCCGTCTATCTCATGCAGCACCCGGACCGATTCGGCGCTCTCCGGCAGCCAGCGCCCGCGCGGCAGATCGATGCTGAGGCGCACCGCCTGAGCGGCCAGCAGCACGAGCGGGATGCCGGCCACCGCCAGCACTATCCAGGGATGGTCCATGATCCAGCTCGCCCAGCGCCGCCAGGCGCGCCGGGTCACGCGCTTGCGTACGAACCGGGGCGAGCCCGCATCGATCCAGGGACCGATCCAGGTGAGCGCGACCGGCAGAAAGGTGCTCGCCACCAGCACGGCCACGGTGGTCACCAGGAGTCCTCCCAGGCCGATCGAGCGAATCTCGCTCACCCGCACCAGCAGCATCGCCGTAAATCCGATCGCCACCGCCGAGCCCGACACGAGCACGGTGCGGCCGCCGTGCGCGGCTGCGCGGGCCACCGCTTGGGCCCGTGGCACGCCCTGCTCGAGCTCGTCGCGGTAGCGGCTGACGATCAGCAGGGCATAATCGATGCTCAAGCCGAGCCCCACCATGCTCACGATGCTGACGACCAGCAGCGAGGCGGGCCAGATGTGATTTATTGCCGCCACCGCGCCGAGCGACACGATGATGGTCAGCGCGCCGCACAGCAGTGGCAAGAGCGCCGAGATGAGGCTCCGAAAAGCGATCAGCAACAGCACCAAGATGAGCGGGAAGACACGCCATTCGGCGGCGCGCGTCTCCTCGGCGCTGATACGGCGCAGGTCGGCGTTCACGGCCGCCTCGCCGGTCCAGCCGAAGGCGATGCCGGGGTATTGCTTGTCGAGCTCGAGGCGCAGCGCCTCGGTGGTCGCGCCGAGCTTGGTCATCAACGCATCCTCGGTGCGCTTCGGAGCGTTCAACCCGACGATGAGGATCGGGCTGCCGTCCTCGCCGAGGAACAGCGAGTCCTGCCGGTCCAGATAAGACATGACCCCTCGCACGCCGGGGGTGTGGCGGATGGTGGCCGACACCTTCTCGAGCAAGGCTGCGCCCGCCTCCGTGCGGGGGGAAGGCGCCGCCCCGATCCGCAGCAGCGCGATCTTCGCGAACGGCGACTCGAAGCGCTCCTGCAGCGCCGCCTCGACCCGCGCCGATTCGCTGTTCTTGAGCCGCGCGGCGGCATCGAGCTCGTCGTTGACGTGCGCGGCGAACGGGAAGGTGGCGATCGCCACCAGTACCCAGGCGGCGAAGACCACGACGCGCGCGCGCGTGGACGCAATCATTTCGGCCATCATGTCGGGGCATAGTATCAAGCGAAGCGGCCGTGCTCGCACGTGGATTTCAGAATGGTCGTGCGGGCTCTTCTGGTTAATGTCGGATGCAAATCATTTCAGGACATTTGTAATGTCGGTGCTGTCTGCGGCCAACCGACGTCTTGGTTCGCCGGCGTGCTACGCTCTGAGCCGTCGCATTACCACGGGTACGTCGATTTGAGAGCCGCTGGTCTGATCCTGTTGGTTTGCCTGTCCGGCTGCAGCTGGTTCCACCGCACCAAGCCGCCCCCGCCGCAGCCCCCCGAGCTGGTGGTGACGGGCGTGCCCAAGGGCTCGATCCTGTTCGTCGACGGCGTGCAGGTCGACCAGCCGTCGGACGGCAGCAATCGGGCCCGGATCATCGAAGTCTCTCCCGGGACGCATACGCTGGAAGTCAAGATGGGCGACACCGTCGCCTATCGAGAGAATGCCTACGTCGGCATGGGCGACCGGCGCGCCATCGCGGTACTGTCGGGGAACAGCCGGAACTAGCGCGTCAGGCCCGCGGGCCTAGCCCCTGGCTCGCCCAGCGCGTCGAGGATACCGGTGATTCGCCGGTCAGTGACTTCCACCCATTGCCGCGCGTTCGAGCGCGGCGATGTCAATTTTCTGCATTTGCATCATCGCGGCCATGGCGCGGCTGGCGCGCTCTTTGTCGGGTTCATGCATCAGCTCGAGCAGCCGGCGGGGCACGATTTGCCAGGACAATCCAAACCGGTCCTTGCACCAGCCGCAGGGACCCGGTTGGCCGCCGTTCGCGGTGATCGCGTCCCAGTAGCGATCGGTCTCTGCTTGATTCTCGGTGTACACCTGGAACGAGACGGCTTCATCGAAGGTGAAATTCGGCCCGCCGTTCAGGCCGAGGAAATTCATGCCGAGGACCGTGAACTCGACAGTCAGCGGGTCGCCGGCCTTGCCGCCCGGGTAGTCGCCGGGGGCAAGGTAGACGGCCCCGACGCGGCTGTCGGGAAAGGTCCGGGCGTAGAATTTCGCCGCTTCCTCGGCATTGCCATTGAACCACAGGCAGGGCGCGATCCTGGTCATCGTTACTCCTTGCGATCGTTGATCTCGGTTCGATCAGATATTGTGTCCCATCCTGTACGACGAGGCTTGCAGTCGCATTTCGACACGCTAGCCGCGGATTCGAGGCGTCGGCGCCGCTAAGTGATTGATGCTCTTAGGGTGCACCCCCGGGAAGGTCAGCAATGCAGACGTTTCCCATGAAACCTCCTCGGGGGATCGCGCGTCCGTGCTGCGGACAACGTTTCCGCGGAAACGTCCCCCGCGTGAGCTGGACTGAGCCGCGTTGCCACTACTAATGCAACCGCACGTCGATGCCGCCATGCTTCGTGCAGGCGCGATCGCTAGTCGTCCGGGTAAAAAAGCCGTCATGGCATCGGGCAGCCGCTTGCGGATGCTGATGGCGGTACTTCTCGATTTGGGGGTCGGCTTTTTGGTCGCCGTGATCATCGCCATGATTATCGCCATGATTATCGCGGTGGTCTGCGGGTGCGTGGTCTGCCTTTTGATTTTCCTCCTGCGTTCTCTGATCGTTGGACCGGTCTTGCGCATGCAGCGAGAATGGCCCGGCGGCCGTCAAGGCGAATACGACGACCGAGAGCGCCAACGACTTCCGATGCTGATAGTTCATGAGCATGCCTCTTTGGGTGATTTAACGCGCGAAAAGGATATTTGGCCCCTTGCCTGAATTCCAGGAGCCGCCGACCCGCCATCGAGTAGTCGTTGTCCGGCTTGGCGTCTTTTCGGCTGGCTCGACCGCCCACTCGGGGTCTCAACGCGAACTTTGCACGGTCGGCCAGGGTCAATTCAACACCGATGGCCGGATCAGGAGGCGGTGGCGTGATTCGATTGCTGAGGCTGTGGCGCCTGGGCGCCCGGGACATCCGGTTCCTCTGGTATGCACTGCGGCATCCGAGCCGGCCGATGTGGCTGTTTCCGGCGGCGGCGCTCCTGGCGTTCTATGCGCTCGAGCCGCTCAATTTCGCCATGCCCCTGTTCGGGGTCATTGATGATTTTCTGCTATTACCGCTGGTGCTGCACTGGATGGCGCGGTTGCTGCCGGCGGAGATCCGGGTCGATTTCGAGCACCGCTCGTTTGCCCGCTAGCTGAGTGTGGTTAGAACGAACCTAGAATCGCTCCGGGCGGCCTAATGTATGCGCATGCCCGGAATCATTTATGGGACTGCCTGGAAGAAAGCAGACACGGAGCGCCTGGTCAAGGCCGCGCTCGAGCTGGGGTTTCGGGCCATCGATACGGCATGTCAACCCAAGCACTACCACGAAGCCGGCGTGGGTGCGGCAGTGGCCTCGTCATTGGGCGAAGGGCTGAGTCGCGCTGAGCTGTACCTGCAAACCAAATTCACGCCCGCATCCGGCCAGGACCCGAGGACTATTCCTTACGACCCGAAGGCACCGCTGCCCGAGCAGGTCGTGCAGTCCTTCGATGCCTCGCTGCGCAACCTTCAAACGACCTATCTGGACTGCCTGGTGCTGCACTCGCCGCTCGCGAACGCGACGCAGACCTTGACCGTCTGGCGCGCCATGGAATCCCTGGTCGCCGGCGGTGGCGTCCGGTCGCTCGGCATCAGCAACTGCTATCTGCTCGATGAGCTCGAGGTGCTGCACGATGCGGCGCGCATCAAGCCGTGCGTCGTGCAGAACCGCTTCTACGCCGAGACCGGCTACGATCAGGAGATCCGTGCGTTCTGCCGGCGGCAGCGGATCGTCTATCAGAGCTTCTGGACGCTGACCGCCAATCCGCAGGTTCTCACCCACGCCAGCGTCACCGCTTTGGCGGCGAGATACCGGCGCACATCGGCGCAGGTTCTGTTCCGATACCTGACTCAGCGCGGCGTCACGCCGCTCACCGGAACCCGCTCCGAGGCGCACATGCGCGAAGACCTGGCGATATTCGAATTCGAGCTTACGCCTCGCGAGCTCGACGCGATGGATGCATTATTTCAAGCCCAGTCCAGCTTGTCGGACGACAATTCGGGCTCTCCGTCCCAGCGGTAGGCGACCAGCGGGCCGCTCCGGGCGGCGCTGTAGTCGAGGCAAGCAAATTGCCCGGATATGACCTCCGGAGTACCGGTGAACCAGTAATGACCGAATAGCACGGGCGGCCCCACGTACGGATGGGAGCGCCACTCCGGCGGCAGCGGCTGATCGGGCAGCTGATCGATCTGGTCGGGAGGGACGATGGCGGCGCGCCGGTAGGTGCACAGATCGGAGATCCACCAGCGCACGCGCACTTCGTGGCGGATCTTGCCTTCCTTATCCGCGATCTCGATGCCGGGCGGCAACACGACCTCGGGTCCTTTGCAGATGGTTTCGACGGCATCAAAGGCGAAGTGGCCGGGGCGGCTGGCACCGAGCATGAGCTCTTCGGTGACGGTATTGCCCGGACCGAGCAACGGTCCGAGCGCATCTATGGAGGGCTGGTGCCAGCAGGCATGCACGATACGAAGGGCGCCGAGGTCGATCCAGAGCGGCAACGTTCTCAACCAGCCGATGACCTGCGGGTAAAGCGCGGGCTTGTCGATTTCGTCCAGGAAAGCTTGATGCTGCTGCCGGTTGCCGGGCTTGCCGTGAGGCCTCAAGTATTCGCCGGGCCGATCCGGGTCGGGTGTCGCCCAGGCGATCGCATTGAATTCATGATTGCCCATCACGCACTGGGCGGTGCCCGCGTGCATCATGTTCTGCACGAGACGGATGGTCGCGAGCTGCGCAGGACCGCGGTCGATCACATCGCCGACAAACACCACCGTTCGACCCGCGTGGCGCCACGCGCCCCGAGTCTCGCGATAGCCGAGGCGCGCGAGCAGTGCGACCAGCTTGTCGTGCTGTCCGTGCACGTCCCCGATCACGTCGATGTTCATCGTGGCACTCTCGGGCTCAAGTAGTGCGATGCACTAAAAGGAATTAGATCATGCGTGCAGGCGAAACGTTAACATCAAAGCATGACGACTGTGCGTGGGACCGGTGGCCGGGACCCGGTAACGCCCATGCAGGCGACCAAGCCCGGCGAGTCGCCTCGACCGCAGAGCCCCGCCGTCACCTCGCCGCGGGCGCCCTTTCGGCACCCTGTGTTCACGGTGCTCTGGGTGGCGACTTTGGTGTCGAACATCGGCAACTGGATGTACAACGCGGCCACCGCCTGGCTGATGATGAGCCTCGACACGCAGCCCTTGATCGTGTCCCTGGTGCAGGTCGCGAGCAGCCTGCCTCTATTTCTGCTGGCGCTGCCCGCCGGTGCGCTCGCCGACATCGTCGACAAGCGGCGGTTGCTGATCGTCATCGAGGTCGCCACCACCGTGATTGCCGCGATCTTCGCGCTGCTGGTCGGCACGGGTCATGTGACGCCCGTCAGCTTGCTCTTGTTCATGTTCCTGGAGGGCGCGCTGGCAGCGCTGTCCGCGCCGGCGTATCAGGCCATCGTGCCGCAGCTCGTGCCGCGTCAGGAGCTCATCCCCGCGGTGGCCGCCAACAGCGTCGGCATCAACATCAGCCGTGCGATCGGACCTGCACTCGGCGGTGCGCTCATCGGGCTGTTCGGCATCGTGGTGCCGTTCTGGCTCGATGCCGTGAGCAACCTCGGGGTCATCGGCGCGCTCCTCTGGTGGCGCATTCCGCGCAGCGCCGCCGAGCGTCTGCCGGCGGAACGCCTGCTGAGCTCCATGCGCACCGGAGTGAGATATGCCCATCATAGCCGGCATGTGCGGGCGACGCTCATTCGGGCGGCGGCCTTCTTCCTGTTCGCGAGCGCCTACTGGGCACTCCTGCCCCTGGTGGCGCGCACCCGGATTGCCGGAGGCCCCGAGATTTACGGCATTCTGCTCGGTACGATCGGTGCCGGTGCGCTGGGCGGCGCGTTCCTGCTGCCCAAGCTGAAGGCGAAGCTCGGTCCCGACGGGACCGTCCGCGCCGGCACCCTCGGCACCGCCGCCGCATTGGTGCTGTTTGGGCTCGCGCGACAGCCGATCGTCGCGGTCGTGGCGAGCGCGCTGGCCGGAGCTTCCTGGATCGGCGTATTGGCCAACCTCAATGTATCGGCCCAGATGGCCCTGCCGGACTGGGTGCGGGGGCGTGGTCTCGCGCTGTATGTCACGGTGTTCTTTGGCGCCATGACGCTCGGCAGTGCGCTCTGGGGAGAGGTGGCGGGAATCGCCGGTTTGCCGCTCGCCCACTTCATCGCCGCGGCCGGTGCAGCGCTTGGTATTTTGCTGACCCGGCGATGGAAATTGCAGACCGGCGCCAAGGTCGATTTTGCACCTTCCATGCACTGGCCGGCGCCGATCGTCAGCCACGAGATCGAGGCCGATCAGGGGCCGGTGATGGTCACCATCGAATATCACCTGGCGTCGGAAAAAAACCGTCAGACGTTCCTCGAGGCCACTGAACGCTTGTCGCATCAACGCCGCAGGGATGGAGCGTATGCCTGGGGTGTGTTCGAGGATACGGCCGAGCGCGGGAAATTTGTCGAGACCTTCCTGGTCGAGTCGTGGCTCGAGCACCTGCGCCAGCACCAGCGCGTGACGAAAGCCGACCGGGCGTTACAGGAGCACATTCACCAGCTCTTGAGCGGTGCGCCGACGATACGGCACTTCATCAGCGCCGAAGCCGACCCGGGGTAGCTCTGGCTCTGCCTGTCATGGCCAGGTCCGCTCAAACGTCTGCATGATGGCGGCCCCTCAAGGGCCTCGAGTCCAACACCACAGGAGTCTTGAAATGCAATATGCGCTGTTGATTTATGAAGATGAGTCCGTTTACGGCCCGGGCAAGAGCGGGGAGGCGACGCAAAAAATCGCCGCCCGGCACCTGGAATTCAGCCGTGACCTCGGTGCGAGCCGGCTCGGCGGCGCGGGTCTGAAAGCCACCTCCTCGGCGACCACCGTCCGGACGGCCAGCGGCAAGCAGACCTTGCACGACGGGCCTTTCGCCGAGACCAAGGAGCAACTCGGGGGGCTCTATCTGATCGAGGCACCGGATCTCGATGCGGCCATCGCCATCGCCAAGCGGGTACCGGTGTCAAAGGATGGCTCCATCGAGGTGCGGCCGCTGATCGTCCACGGATGATCGGCGCTGCGCTCGATCGAATCTTTCGCGAAGCGAGCGGCCGCATCGTCGCGGCGCTGGCCGCTCGCTTCCGCGATCTCGCGACCGCCGAGGACGCGTTTTCGGAGGCCTGCACGCGGGCGCTCGAGGTGTGGCCGCAGCAGGAAATGCCCCGGGATCCTGCCGCGTGGCTCTATCAAGTGGCGGTGCGCGCAGCACTCGACGCGCTGCGTCGCCGGCGCACACAGGAACGCTTCGCCTCCTGGCTCGGCGCGGAGCAAGAAAGCGCGGCTTGCGAACAGGAGGTTGACGGCGTGATTCCGGACGAGCGATTGCGGCTCATCTTCATCTGCTGTCACCCGGCGGTGGCGGTCGATTCGCGGGCGGCGCTCACCCTGCGCCTGGTGTGCGGACTGTCGACCCGCGAGATCGCCCGTGCCTTCCTGGTTTCTGAGGCGGCGATGGCGCAGCGCTTGAGTCGCGCCAAGCAGAAAATCGCGGATGCCGGCGTGCCGTTCGAGGTTCCCGCGCCGGACGCCTGGCCCGAGCGCATGGCGGCCGTGCTCTCGACACTCGAAGTTGCCTATGCCAAGGCGCACGAGGATGCCGCCGGGTCGGGACCGCACGCCCATTATGCGGCTGAGATGATCGTTCTCAGCCGCACCCTCGCCGAGCTCTTGCCGGCCGACCCCGACGTAGCGGCACTCGCTGCGCTTGTCAGATTCGCGGAGGCGCGGCGTCCGGCGCGCCTCGAGGCGGAGGGCTGTATGGTGCCGCTCGCCGAGCAAAATCCAGCGCAATGGATCAGGCCGCTGATCGAGGAAGGGATGCGCCATCTGGAGCGCGCGGCCGCGTTCGATCCCGACCGTGCACGGGTGGTACAGGCACGGATTCACGCGGCGTGGTGCTCGCGGGCGAGCCTCGCCGAACCTCCGCCCTGGGACATCGTTCTGGGATGCTACGACGAGCTGCTCGCGCTGCGCGATGATCCCGTGGTGCGGCTGAATCGCGCGGTGGCGGTTGCCGAAACGCGCGGCGTGGAGGCGGCGCTCCGCGAACTCGGCACGCTGGACGACGAGCTCTTGCGAGATTTCGCGCCTTACCATGCGGTGCGCGCGGACCTGTTGCGCCGGGCGGGACAGGCCGAGGCCGCGGGCGCGGCTTACGATAGGGCGATCGGGCTGGTCGGCACCGCGGCGGAACGGGCGTGGCTGGAGCGGCAACGGCAGCGGCTGGAAGCGCCGGGAATCAAAAAATAGCGAGCCAGGGTCACACTCACGAAAAAATCTACGCCGGGCGGGCGCAATGTCTGTTCGGGCTCGGCTCGAACGTCATTGATTCAAGAGCGACGACTTCGGAGAGCCCGCGATCATGACCCCAACGACTGCATTTGCATCAACCGCTGATCGGGTCCGCCGGTGCGATATGCCGGGCAGCTGGCCGGTATTTTTGTCCTGGCTTCGCTGGGTCGTGCGCGCCATCGGCTGGTGTCGTGAATTTGCGCCCTACGCGCTCATCGAGCTGGTTTTGCCGGGAGGCTCGTTGCTCGCCCTGGCGCTCTGGCTCTATCGTCGACGCAGATCTCAGACTGTGCCGCTGGCCGAGCGGCTGATCCCTCTGGGGCAATGAGCCGAAGGGATCACTCCTTCTGATCCCTCCGGGCGCACACGGCCCGCACCTTCGGGTCATGTCGCGCACTTGCGAGCGGAGCTACGCTGCCCGCGAGGTTGAAGCAGTCTCACCCTGATTTGAAGTCGGCACCCATTCGCAATTCGGCAATCCATTGGAGGTATTCATGTACCCGCAAGGCATCTATCCGCAAGGGAATTTCGCGTATCCGCAAGGATCGTATCCGCAAGGAAATTTCGCGCCGTTGACGAACTGGCAATATCCTTCGCAGCACCAGGCCTCTCTTGCGCCGCCTGCGGCACTGCAACTTCTGGCACAGCAACTGGCGGCGCAGCAGGGAGGGCAGCAGGGAGGGCAGCAGCATCAAGGAGGGCAGTCCTCGTCGCCGTTTAATGGCTTGGGCTCGGGTGCCCAATACGGAGGAGCGTGGACCCAGTCACAGAGTCGCCCGGAGCAGTTTCTCAATGCGGGCCTCTGGCAGCCGACTCATCACCTGCTACAGCAGCTCGCCCAATACCATTATTTGATTGCCCAGCAGCTGGTGCAGCTTGCCGCACAGCAGAGCACTCAAGGGTTCGCAAGCCCGTCCGCCGGCGGCCCCTTCGCGGGACAGTTCACGCAGGGACAGGGGCAGCAATTCACGCCGGGGCAGCAATTCATGCCGGGACAACAGTTCGCGCCTGGACAGCAATACATCCCGGGACAGCAGTTCACGTCAGGGCAGCAGTTCATGCCGGGACAACAGTTCATGCCGGGGCAGCAGTTCATCCCGGGACAGGCGCAGGGCAGCTTCTTGCCGGGCATCACAATGCATTGACCTCACGGATGAGGCCATCGAGAGATAGATGACATCGAGAGAGAGATGAAGCGAGTACACAACCGGGGCAGGAGGAAATGTCATGGCTGAGCACAAAGACGATCCGGGGCATCCGTCAAAAGCTGGCAACGCCAAACGCACGACTCAAACCGGGACGGCGATGGACGCCGGGCCGGAGCGGGCTGCGGGGGACGACCGGCCGGAATCGACGGCCGGCGTCTCGAACTCCGACAAGCTCTCTGCCACGGTTGTGCGGCGTAAGCAGCGCTATCTGATCGGTCTGCGGTCGCTACCCGGAGGCGGCCCCATGCCGGGGGATGCCTTTTTGGAAAAAATCGCCCGGATGGAGGGCGTGGAGATCATTCGCCGTCTGCGAGGTCCGTTCGCTCCGATGCAGGGAGCGGCCTCGCGGGAGTCGGAGTCGCAGGAGATGTCGCAGCAGATGCTGCAGATGCCGTCGCAGCAGCTCTTGTCGCAGCACATCCTGGTCGCGCGCATCGATGAGCAGCGCGGGGAGGCGCTCCGCCAGAACGCGCCGCCCCATGTCATCATCGAACCCGACGCCCCGCTGGGCTATTCAGACATGATGCTGCCGGAGCCGATGTTCTGGCGGCAGGCGGTGCTCGCGATTCCGTTTCCCAGACCCCGGCGCGAGCTCCGCTTCCGCGTTCTCGGCGCGGGCGACCGTCCGCTCGCGAATGCAGTCGTCAATCTTTATGGGCCGGGCTTTCCGACTCAGACCGTCACGGACGCCTCGGGGAATGCGAGCTTGCAGAGCTACGCGGTAGACGACGCCGGCATTCATGCGATCTATGTGCGTCCCGCGGCTGACCACTGGGAGCGATACATCCAGAATCCGCCGCTCGAGACCGGGCAAGTCAACGTCATTCGTCTGAGCCCCCTGGAGCGAAGGGCCGGAAGCTTTCCGGGCGAGCGGTCTTACGGGTGGGGTCAGCGCCTCATGAAATTCGACCGGGTCCCGGCTGAGTGGAACGGTGCCGGGACCAAGATCGGCATCATCGACTCGGGCTGCGACCACTCACACCCGCAGCTGCACCACATCGTTCGCGGCGTGGACCTTACCCGGGACAAGGACCTCGAGGGCTGGAAGTTGGATGAGCTTGGACAGGGCACTCACTGCGCCGGCATCGTCGCCGCCTCCGCCGCAGCCTCGTCCAGCATCATGGGCAGCGCTCCGGCCTCCGAGGTGCACATATTCAAGGTAGTCCCCGGCGGCCATTTCAGCGATCTCATCGAAGCGCTTGGCCTTTGCATCGAGCGGCAGCTCGACATCGTGCAGATCGGAGTGAGTGGCGAGCAATTTTCGGAGCTCGTGGCGCAGAGGATCGCCGAAGCGAGCTGGAACGGAATCGCCTGCATCGCCGGCTCCGGAAACTCGGGCACGGCCGTGCAATTTCCAGGCAACGTGCCCGGCGTCATCGCCGTGTCGGCGATTGGTAAACTCGGAGAATATCCGCACGACACCCGTCATGCGCAACGGGCGCTGCCGCAACAGTTCTCCTATTCGGGCGTCTATGCCACCAACTTCAGCTGCTGGGGACCGCAGGTGGCTGTCTGCGCACCCGGGGTCGCCGTCGTGTCCTCCGTTCCCGGCGGCGGTTACGCGGCGTGGGACGGTGGCGCGATGGCGGCGTCCCACGTCACCGGCTTCTCGTCGCTCCTGCTCGCCCATCATCCGATGCTACAAAGCATCCATTATGGGGCGCGCGCGGATCAGCGCGTCGCGGTGCTGTTCGATTTGCTGCGCGCCGCGGCCATCCCCTATGCCCTCGTCGATCCCCAGCGGGTGGGTGCAGGATTGCCGGATCTTCAGCAAGCGGCGGGCTGGCTCGCGGCCGGTCCGATCTACTTCGGCGCCGGAATCGGCTCGGCTCCGACGACGGTCGGCGCGGCGCCCTCGCCCTACGCGGCGTCCTCGCCCTACGCGGCGCCGTCGCCCTATACGGCGCCGTCGCCCTACCAACAGCCGGGGCCTTACCCGGGCAACCCTATGAGCGCGATACTTCAGTGGCGGGCGGCGGGCTTGTGGGTGTGAGCCGGGCGTGTCAGCCGCCGGGCGAGTCAGCCGCCGAACGGGCCGCCGATCAGTCCGCTGAGCTTCGCCACCGCCTGGCCGCGCCCATGCACCTGCAGCTTTTGCAGAATGTTCCTGACGTGATTTTTCGCAGTGCAGGGCTGCACGCCCAGGCGCCACGCAATTTCCTTCGTCGGGTAGCCGCGGCTCATCAGCTCGGCGACCTGCAGCTCACGCGTGGTGAGGGATGCGGGAGTGAAGGTCTTCGAGAATCCGACGGAACGGTAAAGCGATGCGGCGACCTTGGGCGAGCACGCCAGCTCGCCCCTGACCACGCTCTCGATGGCGGTCACCATATCCTCGAGTGCGGCTTCCATCGGCACATAACCGTCAATACCGGCGGCCGCGCAGGCCATCACCTCACTGGCCGTGTCGCGAATTCCGATCGCGAGAATTCGCATGCAGGCATACATTTTTCGAAGTCCCGCGACCGACTGCGCCGTGCTGGGCGAACGCGCATCGATCAGCGCGACATCGGTGAAAGTCGTGCGCAGGGCATTCGGCGTCTCTTGCACACTCTTCGCGCCCTGCACGTCGATCGTGGGACACCCGCGAAGCAGCGCCGCAAGTCCTTCGCGGTACAGCCGAACATTGCTGACGATAAAAACCTTGATCGGCAACCTCGGCCCCCAGAGCAAAGTCGTTCAGTGGACCCAGCATCCGCTCGAAAGTTTCCGCGGCAGACGTTGCAGCCGATCCTCGAGATCGGTGCTGCAACAATGCTGAAATAAATCGGACACACGCCCGTCGGGAACGCAGGGCGACCCGAAGACGATCGTGTGAGAGTCTCACACGTCCCGCCGGACGTCGATCAGGCAATCAGTGAACGTGCCCTCAGCACGTTTCGGAGCGGGCGCGAATCGCGTCGGACGAGCCGTTACGACAGGACGAACACGTAGTACTTGCGTACCCGCTCGACGACTTCCCAGAGGGCCTTGAATCCCGGCTCGATCACGAACACATCGCCCGCCTTGAGCTCGATCGGCTTGCCGCCGTCCGGTGTGAGGATGCAGCGGCCTTCGAGGAAATGGCAGTACTCCCAATCCTTGTAATCGACCTTCCATACTCCGGGAGACGATTCCCAGATGCCCATCAGTCGCTTGCCGTCATCGGACTCGTAACCGTTCAAGGTCACGGTCTGCGGATTACCCGAGACCGGGGTACCCGGCCACGGAGCGTCCAGGGCAACCTCGGCTCGAGCGTTGCGATGGAGAAAGATATGGTGAGGCACTGCCATGGTCGGGACTCCGGGGACGAGAACTGCTCGGGTAATAGGTGGGTCGGGAGCCTATCATGCGGCCACGGTGGAGTGATGAGTCATATGTGTTGCACGCGTGTGTTGCACGCGGCGCCGCCCGCTCGACACGTTGTGACCGGAAGGTGGTACCGGAGTGGCGTGGATTCGCTGTTCTGAGCTAGTTCGCGCGCAGCTAGTTCGCGCGCACGACCTGGAAGCCGGCGAATGATTGGCTGACCGGCATGACCTCGAGACGGTTGACGTTGAGATGCGGCGGCAGCTCGGCCACCCACAGCATCGCTGCGGCGATGTCGTCACCGGTCATCGGTTGGGCGCCACCGTAGAGGGCGTCGGAGGCGGCCTGGTCACCACCGGTGCGCACCAAGGTGAACTCGGTTTCCGCCATGCCGGGCTCGATCGAGGTGACGCGCACGCCCGTGCCGTGCAGGTCGCTGCGCAGACCGAGCGACAGCTGCTTGACGAACGCCTTGGTGCCGGCGTAGACGTTGCCGCCACTGTACGGATACGTCGCGGCCACGGATGAGACATTGATGATCGCGCCGCGTCGGGCAATCAAAGCGGGCAGCAGTTTATGCGTGAGCGAAACGAGGGCCGTGACGTTGGTGTCGATCATGGCCTTCCACTGGGCGAGATCGGCTTGCTGGGCGGGCTTGGTGCCGAGCGCCAGGCCTGCGTTGTTGATCAGTAGATCGATATCGCGAAAGCTAGCCGGGAGCGATGCGAGCGCGGCATCGCGTGCCGCCTCGTCGCCCACATCGAAGGGGGCGGCGCGCAGCATGTCGCCGCCGAGCGAGGCGCGCAGTGCGTCCAGGCGCTCCGCCCGGCGGCCGGTTGCGATGACGCGCCAGCCGGCCGCTACGAACGCGCGTGCCGCGGCCTCGCCGATGCCGGAGGTCGCTCCGGTGATGAGAGCAGTCTTGGTCATATCACTCCATTCGAGTAAGCGTCGCGAGCGAAACGCTCGGAGGTTTGCTGCCGCGAGACCGACGATGGCGATGCGCGGCACGCGAATGATTCCGACTATTCAATTGGAGCCCGGCTCACTGGTCAATGCAAGACCGCGCCCGGCATCGCGCGGATCAGACAAGTGTTCGGTGGAAGCTCTTCTTCGACGAGCCCCGCCTTCGACGAGCCCCGCCGGATTGTTACCGTGAAGCAGCTGTCGGGGGCGGGTCAAGCCACGGATTGAACACGTCGGCGCGAGCCTTGAGGTAATCGGCGGTATCGCGGGTAACGATCGTAAGGCCGTGATGTTGGCCGGTGGCTGCAATGATCAGATCGGGCTGCGAAAAGGTGTAGCCGACTTTGCGGCCGTCCTCAACCAGCAAACGCCACTTGAACATGATCTCTTCCGAAATCTCCAAGACCCGCTGCTCGAACATTGGCCGCACTTTATGCGCGAGCCAATCGTTGAGTTGCGCGCGGCGCGTGGCGTCAGGCAGGAGCTCGATGCCGACACGGATCTCAGCAAGCGTCACAACGCTGATAAAAAGTGTTTCAAGCGGCAGGACGCGTACGAACGCGACGACTTTTGGTTCTTGCCTCGGGCGCCGAAGTTCAGAAACGATGTTGGTGTCGAGCAGCCATCCCGTCAAAGTGACACGTCACGCACGGGCAGGGAGCTGCGCCTCGTTTCGATTTCAGCGTCACGGTACGGGGACGCCTGGATGGCCTCGATCAGCGCTTCTCCCGTCAGATTACCCTTGAGACGGCGAAACTCCTCGGCGGCAATGACGACGACCTCATCGCGACCGTGCACGGTGACGTGCTGCGGTCCTTCGCTTCGGACTTTCCGCACGAGCTCGCTGAAGCGCGCTTTGGCGTCCTGTAGCAGCCAATGGCCGGCACGCGATTTCGACGGGCGCGTTGCCCTGCTTTTGGGTTGATGGCCTTGGGGAGACCCTTACCCAAGGCTCAGGGGAAAAGCCGAGACGATGAGCGCCCTGGTCTCGGTTGCCGCATCAGTGGCAGCGATTATGCCGGCGCCCGATAGCCGTAAGCATGATGCATTGCAGGCATCAAAATGGGGGCAAATCGGCCTCGAATCACGCCCCTGAAGCCAGTATGGTGCGCTGCTCACGACAAGCCGCTCAAGGGGTACGTTTGTCCCGACCGCCTCGTCATCCATTGCCCGTGATTCTAGGTCATCTATCGACCGTGCTTCTGCTCATCTATCGCCCGCAGTTATAATCATCTATCGCCGGCAGTTCTGCTACGCTCCGCCAAGTGCCGAGCTTGGACCGGCAGTCATTTTCCACTCCGGGGGCCGAACGCTCGTCCATTTATCGATAACAAAATAACGGGGAGACCAGATGAGCAATTTCCGCGTCATCACTCGGCTCGTCCGATTGCGGGGCCGGCTGGGCCGAGCTTCGTTCCCCGGCGTCATCGCGCTCGCACTACTGCATGCCCCCAGTGGACATGCTCAACCGCCCGTGTTGCAGCGGGGATACGACGCCGGTGTCTCCGGTGCGACGCTCGGCGAGACCACGCTCAACACCTCCAACGTCGCTCCCAGCACTTTCGGGCTCGTCTTCAATCTGCCCGTGGACGACGCCATCTTCGCGCAGCCGCTCTACGTAGCGAACGTCGTGATCAAGCAGGTCACTCACAACGTGCTGTACGTCGCGACCATGAGCGACACGCTCTACGCGTTCGATGCCGACGCCGGCGGCGCGCCGCTCTGGACGCTCAACCTGGCAAGCCTCGTCGGCGCGACTCCCGTGCCGATCGCCAAGTTCGCGTTCTCGGGCAACCGCAACATCGTCGGCAATCTCGGCATTCTGAGCACGCCGGTGATTGACCTGTCCACCAACACGCTTTATGCCGTCGCCTGCACGTTGGAAAATTCCACTATGGTGTACCGACTGCACGCAGTCGACATCGCGACCGGCACGCCGCGGGCAGGTTCCGGCGTGAAGATCTCGGGCAGTTACGGCGGTTCGACCTTCGACGGCCGTTACCAGACGCAGAGAGTGTCGCTCGTTGTCTCCGGCAACCAGGTTGTATTCGGGTTCGCCGCCGTCGAGCTGGAGTATGCCGGCGGCTACGTTGGATGGGTCATGGCCTACAACAAGACCACGCTTGCGCAGAGCGGCGTTTTCGCGACCGTGGTCACCGGTAATCGTGGCGGCGGGGTGTGGCAGTCCGGGCGACCGCCGCTGGTCGACAGCGCGGGGTATGTGTACGTATTCACCGGCAACGGCTACGGGGCTGGCTACGACGGCGTCGAGGACTTCAGCGAGAGCGTGCTCAAACTCGATCCGGCCCAGGGTCTCAAGCTCCTCGACTGGTTCACACCGAGCGACTGGTCCTATCTGGACACGCAGGATCTTGACCTTAGCAGTTCCGGTCCGATGCTGGTTCCGGGCACAGGTCTGCTCGCCGGCGGTGGCAAGACAGGCGTCATGTACGTGCTCAACACGTCCAATCTCGGCAAGTACACCACGACGGACAGCCAGGTCGTTCAGAAGATACAAATCTCTGCGTCCGAGCTCCGGGGTGGGACGGTGTACTGGCAGCGCTCCGCCGCGAACGGTGGACCACTGCTTTACAACTGGGGCGTGAGCGATCGGCTCAAGGCGTTCCCCTTCAACGGCGCCACCTTTGCGGCCACTCCCAGCGCCCAGGGGAGCGTCACCAACCAGATCTTTCCCGGGGGCATCCTGACGCTCTCCGCGAATGGCGAAAAGCCCGGTAGTGGTGTGCTGTGGGCGACAGTCGCGGCCAGCGGCGACGCTGAGAACTATCCCCCCGTCCCGGGTACGCTGTACGCCTTCGATGCAGGCAACGTCGCCACGGAACTGTGGAATTCGACCATGAATGCAACGCGCGACGCCTTCGGCAACTTCGCGAAGTTCGTGCCGCCGCTGATCGCGAACGGGAGGGTCTACGTCGCGACCTGGTCTAACCATGTGGCCGTCTACGGGCTCTCGCCCCTACCGACTGTGACCGGCGTTTCGCCCGACGTGGGACCAACCGCAGGTGGGACGTCGGTGACGGTGACCGGAAACAACTTCCTGTCTGGCGCAACGGTCTCGTTCGGCGGAGCGGCGGCGGCCTCCGCGGTGGTGAGCGGTACGACGATCACGGCGACAACGCCCCCGCATAAACAAGGTGGCGTCACCGTCGTGGTGACGAACCCCGATAAGGAGAGCGGCACGCTCTTTACCGGATTCACGTACCACAAACACTGACGGATCTCTCGCGCTTCTCGTTCTATTGACAACTCGCCGTATTAAACTAATTGCCGAAAAACTTTAATATCCCGCCGTCTGGATAAAATTCTTCCCGACCCGTCATCGCCATGTCGCATTCAGGCACGACCGCACGCCCAACTAATAAGACTATAGAAAGCTGGTGGTGAATCGAAACCGGTGTGGGAGAAATGGGTCATGGACACGAATCGGCGAGGCGCAGGCGTACCCACGTTGATGGGGTATGAGCAGCCATGAAAACACACGCTCGGGCGGTGGTTATCGGCGGCGGAGTGGTCGGTTGTTCCGTCCTCTACCACCTCGCGAAGCTCGGTTGGACGGACTCGGTGCTGTTGGAGCGCGACGAACTGACGTCGGGATCCACCTGGCACGCGGCCGGCGGTATGCACACGATCAATGGTGATCCGAATGTGGCCAAGCTGCAAAAATATACGATCGATTTGTACAAGGAGATCGAGTCGCTCTCGGAGCAGCCCACCGGGTTGCATCTGACCGGGGGCGTCATGCTGGCGGCGACCCAAGCGCGCTTCGACTGGCTGAAGAGCATCGTCGCCAAAGGCCGCTATCTCGGTATCGAGGCCAAGATCATCACGCCGGAGCGCGCGCACGAGCTCATGCCGCTGCTCGATCCCAGCTGCTTCGTGGGTGCACTCGAAACGGTGGTGGATGGCCATCTGGATCCCTCGGGTACCACCCACGCGTATGCGAAGGCGGCACGAAAGCTCGGCGCCAGCGTGGAACGGTTCACGCGAGTCGAGCAGTTAATTCAGAATCCCGACCGGTCCTGGCGGGTGATCACGAACAAGGGTGAGATTTGTGCCGAGAACGTGATCAATGCCGGCGGTCTATGGGCTCGGGAGGTCGGCCGAATGGTCGGCCGTGAACATCCGGTGCTCGCGATGGAGCACATGTACCTGATCACGGAGGACATGCCGG
Source organism: Steroidobacteraceae bacterium (assembly GCA_036272515.1). GTDB lineage: Bacteria > Pseudomonadota > Gammaproteobacteria > Steroidobacterales > Steroidobacteraceae > Bog-1198. The sequence goes on from DATAYO010000095.1 coordinate 19,158, forward strand.
AGGTTGCCGCAATCAACGCGGCGACCGGCAAAGAGGTTCTGCATGCGATCGACTTCGACGGCGAGCTCTATCTTCGCCAGGAGCGCGGCGGAATGCTCATGGGCACCTATGAAAAGGCCTGCAAGGTATGGTCGGAGCATGAAACGCCGTGGAGTTTCGGTCACGAGCTGCTCACGCCGGACATCGATCGAATCGCCCCGTCGCTGGAGGTCGGATTCAAGCATTTTCCGGCATTTCAGCGGGCCGGCATCAAGAAGATCATCAACGGTCCCTTCACTTTCGCGCCCGATGGCAATCCCCTGGTAGGACCCGTGCCCGGACTGTCCGGCTATTGGTGTGCGTGCGGCGTCATGGCGGGGTTCAGTCAGGGCGGCGGCGTCGGCCTGGCGCTGGCCCAGTGGATGATCGACGGCGATCCCGGCTTCGATGTGTGGGCCATGGACGTTGCCCGCTTCGGCAGTTGGGCCGGCAAGGCGTATACCAACGCCAAAGTTCGCGAGAACTATGCGCGCCGATTCTCGATCCGATTTCCTAACGAGGAGTTATCGGCCGGCCGGCCGCTCAAGACCTCTCCTCTCTATGATCGCCTCAAGGCGCAGGGCGCCCAGTTCGGCGCCGTGGCAGGCCTGGAATTGCCGCTCTGGTACGCGCCGCCCGGAGTGACCGAGGAGCTCAGCTGGCGCCGGTCCACGGACTTCGACACGGTTGCCGCCGAGGTACGGGCGGTTCGCGGTCGCGTGGGCCTCATGGAGACGACGAGTTTCGCTAAGTATGCCGTGCAGGGCGCCGGAGCAGCGGCGTGGCTCGATCGATTGCTGGCGTGTCGTGTTCCCGTGCCCGGACGCATGACGCTCGCGCCGATGCTGAAGCATGACGGCCGCCTCATCGGCGATTTCACGCTCGCGAATCTCGGCGAAGAAGGATTTCTCCTGCTCGGCTCGGGCATTGCCGAGGACTACCACATGCGCTGGTTCCAGCAGCATCTGCCCCGAGACGGATCGGTTCAAATCACGCCACGCGGCATGTCCGTCTCGGGTCTCGCGATCGCCGGGCCACGGGCTCGGGACCTGCTCTCCGCGGTGACGCCGGCGGACGTGTCGGCCCAGAGATTCAAGTTCATGGACATCCGGCGCCTGGATCTGGGGCTTGCATCGGCCCTCGTCGGCCGCGTGAGCTACACCGGGGATCTGGGCTACGAGATCTGGTGCGATCCGGCCAATCAAGTGCCTATCTTCGAAAGGCTGATGGAGGCCGGAAGCGTATTCGGGATACGGCTGTTCGCGGCTCGCGCCTTGAACTCGCTGCGCCTGGAAAAAGCGTATGGCTCGTGGGCACGCGAATACAGACCCATTTACTCGCCCCTCGAGGCGGGGCTGGATCGATTCGTCGCCCTCGACAAGGAATCCGACTTCATCGGCCGGGAAGCCGCCATCCGCGAAAGCAGAGCCGGAGGGCGTCTGCGCCTGCGCTGCTTCGTCGTCAGTACCGACGATGTGGACGTGCTGGGCGATGAGCCGATCTGGCACGGCGAGAGCGTGTGCGGCTGGGTGACCTCGGGCGGCTTCGCTCATGCATCCGGGGCATCGGTCGCGCTGGGATATGTTCCGAAGGACATCGCCGACGATGCCGAAGGGTGGTCCATCGAGATTCTCGGCCGCCGCTACAGCGCGCACCTGCAGCGGCGCGCGTTATTCGACCCGGACGGCAGCCGAATGCGCGGATAAGGCGTTCTCATCCCGGATGGGAGCGCAGTCGCGTCAGCCGCTTCCAGGGGGGAAGGCTGCGGCGGCACAACTTGCTGCATCGCGCTGTGCACGCAAGCCTGTCTCGATGCGACAATGGGTCCCGGAACGATCCGAAAGTCCCCACAGGAGGCGCTATGGCAACCTGGAAACCCGACCCGACGTTCTATCCTTCAGCGCGTCTTGCCATGCAAGCGGCGCCCGAACAGCTCGCTTATCTCGCAATCCTCAATGTCGCGGGCGACAAGCCGGATGCTTTGGGGGTGGTCGATCTCGATCCTGCTTCGGCCACTTATGGCACGCTCGTCAACCGCGCGGCGATGCCCAACGCCGGCGACGAATTGCATCACTTCGGCTGGAACGCTTGCAGCACCGCGCTCTGTCCCTACGCGCCGCATCCGCATATCGAGCGACGTTATCTGGTGGTGCCGGGCCTGCGCTCATCGCGGATCCACATTCTGGATACCAAGCCCGATCCGCGCTCGCCGAAAATCGTCAAGGTGATCGAGCCCGAGGAGGTACATAGGCGCGCCGGATATTCGCGGCCGCACACCCTTCACTGCGGACCGGAGGGAATCTATGTGAGCGCCCTGGGCGCACCGAACGGCGAGGGACCCGGGGGCATTTTCCTCCTCGACCACGATTCGTTCGATGTACTCGGTCGCTGGGAGATCGACCGCGGGCCGCAATATCTGGCCTATGACTTCGCCTGGCACCTGGGTCATGACGTTCAGATCACCAGCGAATGGGGCACACCCAACATGATCGAGAACGGCCTGCTGCCGGAGCTTCTGCTCAATTCGGAGTACGGTCACCATCTGCATGTGTGGGATTTGCGCCGGCGCAAACATCTACAAGCGATCGATCTCGGCGCCGAACAGCAGCTGATTCTCGAGCTGCGGCAGGCGCGCGATCCGACAAAAGCGTATGGCTTCGTCGGCGTGGTGATCAGCCTCAAGGATCTTTCCGCATCGGTGTGGCTGTGGCACAGGCCCAATGGACAGTGGGCGGTAAAGAAGGTCATCGAGATCCCGGCCGAGCCGGCCGAGCCGGATCAGCTACCGCCGCTGCTCAAAGGCTTCAAGGCTGTGCCGCCGCTGATCGCCGACATCAACCTGTCGCTCGACGATAGATTGCTCTACGTGTCGTGCTGGGGCACGGGCGAGATGCGTCAGTACGATGTATCCGATCCGCATAATCCACGGCTCACCGGCTCGGTACGTCTGGGCGGCATCGTGAATCACTCCGCTCATCCGGCGGCAGGGCCTGTGAACGGCGGACCTCAGATGGTGGAGGTCAGCCGCGACGGCCGCCGCGTTTACTTCACCAATGGACTCTATCGGGCCTGGGACAGTCAGTTCTATCCGGAGGGTATCGAGTGGTGGATGGTGAAGTGCGACGTGGAGCCGAGCGGCGGCCTCAAGCTCGATCCGAGCTTTTTTCTGCCGGTAGAACCGGGCTATCGTGCCCATCAAATCCGTCTGGAAGGCGGCGACTCCTCGTCGGACACGTTCTGCTATCCGTGAGCCATGAAGCGTCGCGGCGCGGGTGGTAACGGCATGGCCATGGCTGGTGCTCGCCGCGCTGGGCGCCTTCCATGGCCTCAACCCGGCGATGGGTTGGTTGTTCGCGGTGGGGCTGGGGTTGCAGCGCCGCAGCCGCGCGGCCGTGCTCTGGTCACTGTTGCCGATAGCTCTTGGCCATGCGCTATCGATCGCTCTCATTGTCGTTGCCGTGGGCATGCTGCGCGCCTTCGTCGACTTCAGGATGCTTCAGGTCGGCGCGGCCATCACACTCATCGCCTTCGGTCTGTTGCGTTTCCTCGCTCGACACCGGGCGCGTGTCGGCATGCAGGTCAGCGGTGGCGACTTGCTGATATGGTCATTTCTAATGGCAACGGCGCATGGAGCGGGTCTCATGTTGCTACCGGTGCTGCTGCAGATGCCGATCGGCATGGGAGTCCCTCCACATGCCCACATGGCGCCGGCCACGGAGATTGGAAACTCTGCCATGACCGGGATTGCCGCCGTGGCGGTGCATACCGGCGCGATGCTGGCGGTTGCCGGCGCCATTGCCGTGTCGGTGTATGAGTGGGTGGGGCTTGCATTCCTACGACGGGGCTGGATCAACCTCGATTGGCTGTGGGCGATCGCGTTGATCGGTGCCGGCGTGATTTTGCTCGTCAGCGCGCTGTGACGGGTGATGATGTCGCCGCGGCCATGTATCGCCCGATGAAGACTTGTCGATTCGCCGTCAGACCGCCGGATCGTAGATCGCCCCAACGAACAGCAGAGCGCCGTTGCGACGGTCTATGATTGCACAGAAATATGGCCGATCGACGATCATCTGAAAGGGTCGCTCCGGGCGCGCGACTGCCGTGGCCCTGATACCGGTCGTCGTAACGGCGGCGGCTTCGGAGCCTTCCTCGTCCACTTTCCAGTAGGTCGATTGCAGCACCGACGAAATGGCGAAGCCCTGGGCTCGCGCCTGACCCGCTGCCGATGAGAACATGCCCGTCAATTGCGCTGCATCCGGACCCTCGGAGCGGAAGGCGCGCGTCATGCCGAGGGCTTGCAACGGCTCATTCAATCGATAATTGGATTTGAGCTCGAAGCGCGGCAGCTCGATTTTTCCGGAGCGCGGTGCATATTGCGCCTGCCAGCCCTTCCAATGCTCGGATGTGAGCTCCGCTTCCAACGCGCCCAAGCTCGATGATTTCGCCGGCAATAGTACTTCCATGACGAGATCCCCCTCGCCGAATGGCAGACGGATGGCCTGCATGTCGGGGCTTTCGAAATAATCGAATCGTCCCGATTGCGCCATGCGCGGCACCTGTTTGACGGCACCGCCGGCCAGCGAAAAGTCGCGCTGCTGCGTCTGCGCCTTGTCGAATGGGTGCGTCCACTGCCCCTTGAAATAAACCGCGTTGAGGAGCAGCACGAGATCGGCCGGATCGATCCGCTCGATGACCTTGGGAATCTTGCCGTGTGTTTCTTGGGACGCCCAGCTGTTGATCCGAGTCGCGGCACCCGGGTCAGAAAAATCCAGATCGGCCATTTGGGCATCGTAGGCGGCTTGCATCTGCTTGACGTAGTCGGGACGAAGCGTCGCGCGGCGATTGTCGACCCATATCGAATCCGCCACCGACAACAGGATGCTTTTCGCGGGGGTGCGGATGACCTTGATCAGCTGTGCGTTGGCGGCATTGATTGCAGCAAGCTCCGACCCGGTGAGCGACAGCGCGGCCAGAATCTCCTCTCTTGTCTGTCCGCCTGCGCCGTTGAGCACCATCGATAGGTTCAGTGCCGCGCTGATCGGCGAGAGCACCACATTGCCTTTGGGGAGAGTCTTCTGGACTGCGTTGAGCAAGCGAAAGCCAAACGCGTTGTCCGCGGCTGCCACGTCGGCCGGCGGGGACGGCGGCGCCCCGCGCGTGGAGGGGGCAGCGAACATGGTCGCGGCGGCGAATATCGTGAGGACTGCAGGATTGCGGAGCACGGGCGTCAACGTCCGCGGCCTTGCGCACTCGCACCTGCCAGCTGATTGATCAAACCCGCCCCGGCAGGGCTACCCCAACCGGTCACCAGATCGTAGCCGGGAACGGCGTTGAAGGCGCTGCCGGTGCCCACCGCGGGTGGGTTGCTGCCGCTGGTAATGTCGTGAAACGCGCCGGAGTGAGTCTTGCCGATGCCGATGCTGTAGAGCGCGGGGTTGACGAACCCCACGGTGCCCCGCCCGTTCGCCACGGCCTGCTGATTGACCAGCGCCAAAAAGCCCGCCCAGCGGGGCGCGGCGAAGCTCGTGCCGCCGTACCCGGTCACGTAGCGGCCATTGACGACGGTGGCATTGTCGAAATCGGCTTCCGCGGCCACATCGGGGGAATTGCGCAACGTCTTCGAGCCGCGATTCGATGAATTGATCACGCCCTTCAGTTGCTGCCAGCTCGGAATGGGCGTGCCTTGGACGTAGCCACCCCCGCTTTGCGACCAGGCAATTTCGGCCCACCACGCTCCGCCCGCTCCCGTCGTCCTCAAATTGGTGCCACCGACCTGGGTGACGTACGGATCTACTTCGGGGAAGGCATAGGTCGAGCCATTGAACGCGCCCTGATCGCCGCTTGCGCTGACGAAAGTCTGGCCTTGTGCGGCAAACTCCAGGAATATCGGCTCATCGCTCGCGGCATCCATCGGATCCCAGCCCCAAGAGGCACTGAGCACCTTGGCGACGTTGTCGGTCGCCATTCGATTGAGGATCTCCGTGTTGCGCGAGCCTTCATAGAACAAGATCTGCGTGATACCGGGGGCCATACCGATCGCATTGACGATATCGAGTATCTGCTCGCCGTCGTCACAGGTGGAATTCGTGGGGGACGTGACTGTTGTGCAGGCACCGCTGAATCCGCCCACCAAAACGTTCTTGATCGGCACGGTGGAGGACATGCCGGTCATCGAGTAGTAAAGCTGCAGGTCGCTCGTCAGATATCCATCGAACGAAAATATGCCGATCGATTGGCCTGCGCCGGTGAGCGGACCGATGCCATAGTAAGCCGCTCGCATGTCGCTCGGCAGATACTCGCCGGACCGTCCGGAGCCCTCGGCGGGGTTTGCCACGGACTTGTGCTGCAGCATCGAATGCGGAAGAACATAGTTGTCCATGCCCGTGATCTGCAGCAGCGGGACCTTCAAGCCGCGGAGGGTCGGCTCTCGATCGGGCGAATAGAAAATGCGTCCATCCGCCGGATGCCGGTAATTCATCATGGATACGTGGAAGGCTCGGTTGATCGTATTCACCGAGCCCGCGAGAGCGACCAACCGCCGGTTGGGCGTCGTGGCGATCACGCTGAGGCCATTCGCTTTCGCCCAAGTAACCACGGCACCGTACTCCGCCTCTGTCGCGCTGAAGCGCTCGGTGAACTCGGACACGCTCAGGTATTGGTGAAACTTTCGACTCTTTGGGTCATACAGGTCGTGCAACAGTTTGGTAAGTTCAGCCTCATTCCGAAGCGGCAGATGGAGCGCCAGACTCAGAGTCTGCTGAGGATCCGCTGCACCGGTCACCGCCGCGTTGCCGTTGGCCACCGCGCCCGGAAGGCATATGGCCCTTGTCTGTCCGGGTGTCGCAGCACGGAGGTCTGTCGACCCGGCTGGGGGTCGGGCGCTGCTGCAAGAGAGGGTCAACCAGATCAAGATGGCTAGATTGAGGACCGAGGCGACGAACTTGAGGTCCTGCATGGTTGGCTCCCGAAGCCTTGGGTTCCGGCGCCGCAGAACTCGCCAAACTCCGCAGCGAGCGCCGTGTTAGATGACCATGAAATGCCGCAGTGGAGTCTAGGCAGGGGCTCTGCGGAGAGTCAATCTTGCGGCGCGTCGGTCTGACGTTCGACCCACGCGGATTGGCGGACCTCCCAGGCGACCTCAGGGAAGACTCGCCGAACCTGACCGTTCCCAATGAGCCTGCTGAAAGCTCGGTAGTCCTTTCGCTCGAACCGCAGACGTCCGGCAACGATAGCTGGGCTAATCTGATGCTTACTCGCGAGCTCGTGTATAGCTTCAGCGGACGGATTTCTGTACGCCTCGCTTCTGCGCCATACGCCTCGTGGTAGCAGCGCCTCCGCGGCAATGAAGTTGGCCTCGTTCTCGATGTCGCTCGGCTCACTTTCCGGTCGCTCGATATCAAGATCCGCAATGGCACGAAGCCCGGAAGCGTTCAGATGCTTCCACGCGTGCGCACATTCGTGTAGTAGCGTGAACCAGAAGTTGTCCAGGCGATTGTGACGCACGGTCAAGCCGATGATCGGCGCACCGCTCCGCGAGAGAAGAGCTGCGCCGTCGAGTGCTGAGCCTTTCAAGTGAGGCTCAATGACGACAGCAACGCCTCTTTCTTCTAGAAATTCGCGGGCCAGTTGAGGACCACGTTCCATCCAGCTGAGCTTGACCAAATACGTCAGTGACTCCTCATTGAGCGACTCACGCGTGTATCGGCCATGCAGATACGTCCTGGATTCCGCGACCTCGCGCGCGCGCGCGAGCCATAGCCAAATCTTCGTTCTGTTTGTTGACGCTGTCGCCCCTACGGTGAGCGTGTGCTTTAGATATGCTGGGCTGCCGATAGGCGCCAGTGCGCCCCGAATCCAATCTTTCAGACCGGTTGCACTATTTACCCATCGGCGCTGCAGGATCTCGCGAGTTGGGACCGCACTCAGGTCGACATCGCTTGCCGACGGACCGTAGGGTGACTCTGGCTCACGGATGAGCAGACCGGCGGGAATTTCCAACTGCTCATACAGCGACCGGATCATGGACAGAGTCAGCGGTCGTTTGCGCGCCAGAACCTCTGAGGCCCGATTCTTGCCACCCAGCAGCTCCGCGATGTCCTTTTGTCGCAGCCCCCGCTGTTCCATGCGGAAAAGGATGGCGTCGATAGGGTCCGGCTTTTCGAATGGAAAGCGAGTCTTCTCGTACTCCTCGACGAGTTTTGCAAGAAGCTCCAGTCGGGTGCCAGCCTGCGACTCCGGGTCCGGATCCTCAGCAGCGAGCCTCTCTACCTCCGAAAGAAAACGGCGGTACTGCTCGTCGGTCTTGATGATTCGCGGTTCCAAAACTGCTTCTCCGCTCTTAACGCCTCGCATTGCGTTCGTCGTACTCGGCATGAGTACCAATCCATGTCACCGCCACAACAGCATTCTTGTAGGCCACCGTGACCTCCAGCCGATAGTCATTACCCTTCACATTGACAATGACCGTGTTGCCTCCGACGAAGCTGGCGGTCGCGTAGCGGTCCTTAATCGCCTGGGGCGTCGCCCAGGTACTTGACTCAACTTCGCTGAGCCAGCTCGTAATCCACTTGCGCGCATCCGCGTGTCTTGAGCAGAACCGGTCGAGCGTTTCGCGCCCGACTACCCGCATAGGTGGTATCCGTACTATTAGCTGGACCCTAGCCTAACATATAAGTTCCCAACGCGGGAACCGCGTCGTAAGTTCCCAATTTGTCGCCGTTTGAATGCCGCATTGCAGCGCCAGGCGCGCCCGACGTTCGCAGCACTACCTCCAGCAGCCGTCAGGGTTGTTGCCGCTTCAAGTCGGCTCGCGCTCGTAGGGATGGTTCGTTGCCGTCCGCCTGCGGCTGATTCCCGAACCAATTGGTGCAGGCTCCGCCGCGCCCGGATATCATGCAAGTCAAAATCGTAATCACGGGGACGAACCAATGCGCAGATTCGAAGGCCGGGTGGCACTGGTGAGCGGCGCCGCCCAGGGCATGGGCAAAGCGGTGGCGCTGCGCCTCGGGGAGGAAGGCGCGACCGTGGTAGCCGTGGACATCAACGGCGCCGGTGCCTCCGCCACGGCGCAAACCCTCGGCGGCGCCTCGATCGGCGCGGGCTGCGACATCGGCGACGAATCCGCCGTCGCGAAGCTCTTCGACACGGTCGGCGGCAAATTCGGCAAGCTGGACATCCTGGTCAATGCCGCTGCCATCGTACCGTTCGTGAAATGGGACGAGCTCACGTTCAGCGAATGGCGGCGCGTGCTGCGTGTCAACCTGGATGGCCTTTATCTCATGTGCCGGGCAGGCTCGGACCTGATGCGCAAAGGCGGGTACGGCCGCATCGTCAACTTCAGCTCCAACTCGATTTTCGCGGGCACTCCGAACATGTCGCATTACGTCGCCTCCAAGGGCGGCGTCCTTACGTTTACCCGCGCGCTGGCCACCGAGCTCGGCCCCTACAAGATCACTGCCAATTCCATCTGCCCGGGATTGATCGACACGGAGGGCGTGCAAACCACGCCGCACAAGGATGCTTTCGAGTTCGTCGAGATGCTCCAGGCCATCAAGGGTCGGGGCCTCCCCAAAGATGTGGTACCGGCGGTCGCCTTCCTGGCCTCCGAGGAGGCGCACTGGATCACGGGGCAGGCGCTCGCCGTCGACGCGGGCATGGTGCGCTGGTAGCCGATCGTGCTGCGCTGGTAGTCGAGGTGCGTGGTAGCCGATAGCGCGCTGGCAATCGATGGCGCGCTGGTAGCCGAAGAAGCTCCGCGATCAGGAGTAGTGGTCGGCTCCGGTCTTATAGGTCTTGAAGCTCTCGAGGTCGTGCGAGTAGAAGAGCTCGGCGTCGTGTTTCTCGGCGAGCGCCTTCAGCCGTTTCATCGAGTTCAGGCTCGCGGTCGGATCGAGGTGAAAGCTCGAGATGCACATCATGTCCATGCTTTTCTTGCTGTAGCAGGCATCCGCCGTGAACAGCATCGGGCGCCGGTTCTTGAGCTCGACCATCAAACTATAGTGGCCGGCCGTGTGGCCCGGCGTCTCGAATAGCCAAAGTCCCTTGGCGATTTCCTGATCCCCTGTCAGGGTCTGGAACTTGGGTGTGTACATGTCGAGCGCCGGATCGGGCGGGAGTTTGAGGCCCCGCTTCGCGGCCATGCCGGGTGCGAAGCTCAGGTCCGAATATCCGAGATGCTCGAACGGCTGGCAGTTGCCCGCGGCTTCGAGCTCCTTGGCATGGCACAGGGTGCAGGCCGTGTGGAAGTACTTGTTCCCGCCGCAATGATCGAAATGGTAGTGGGAGTTGATTACGTAGTTCACGTCCTTGGGCGTGAGGCCCAGCTTCGCGAGCTGCCCCGGGATGGTTTGCGCGGGATCCTGGATCGGCTTCTCGAAGGGCAGCACGCGCATGACGTGATCGAAGTCGTAGCCGGTGTCGAAAATGTAGCGGCCGTCGGCGTGCTCGATCAGCACGCTGTAACACGGAAACCTCACCTCGCCGCCGGGACCGCGATTCCAGAACGCGTGGAATCCATCGATCACCAGGGTCCCGCCTTCCAGCAAATGTACGCTCGTGTCGGTCATGACTCGATTACTCCCCTGATTGCACTTTACCGCCCGTTACCGCCCGTTACCGCCCGTTACCGCTCGTTACCCGCTCCTTACCGCTCCTTACCGCTCGCCGCGCACGTACGGCAGACCCAGCGCCGGCGGCAACATACTGTGCCGCGCGAACAGCACCAGCACCACCATGACTGCGGCGAAGGGCAGCATCTGCACCACGTCCGTCGGGACGTTGAGGCCGGCGACCTGCAGCGCCGTGGTCATTGCCAGACTGACCCCGAACAGCGCGGCGCCGACCAGCACCCACACGGGCCGGCCGCGGGCCAGCATCGCGAGTACGATGCCGATGAAGCCGGCGCCGCCGGTCATGAAGGGCACGAACAGGCCTGCGCCGACGATGGCCATGTAGGCGCCGCCGAGTCCGGCGAGAAAGCCCGTGCACAGCACGGCGAACGAGCGGGTGCGGATCACATCGACGCCGGCGGCATCGAGCGCCGAGGGCTTGTTGCCCGCTGCCTCGAGGCTCAATCCCAGGTAGGTGGCGCGGTACACCCAGGTCAGTGCGATCACCAGCAAAACGCTCAGGTAAACCAGCGGACTGTGGTCGAAGAGTCCCTTGCCGAGGATGGGAATGCGGCTCAATCCCGGCAACGCGAGCACCGGCGCCGCGGCCAGCCGAGGATAGGTGCGGCTGAACTGCACGAAATGCAGCAAGGAGGTGAGCCCCTGAAATCCCATGGTCACGGCAATGCCGACGACAATTTGATTCAGTCCCCGGCGGATGCAGAGCAGCAGCACGATGAATGCGACCGCTGCGCCCCCGATGGCCCCGGCCAGAAAGCCGAGCCAGAACGAGCCCGCGTACCAGGCGGCGACGAAGCCGGCGTAGGCGCCGAACAGCATCATGCCTTCGATGCCCACGTTCAGGACGCCCGCCTTCTCCGACATCTGCTCGCCGAGCCCCGCGAGCAGGAGCGGCACGCCGGCGGTGACCGCGCCGTAGAGCAAGGAGACCAGGAAGGGTTCGGTGAGGAGTGCGTTCATGACATCAAGCAGCCTGCCGCTTGCGGCGCGATTGGTCCAGGTACTCGACCAGCGCCAGGAATATCAGCAGCAGCGAGACCAGCACCAACACGTAGTTCTGAGGAACGCCGACCCGATGTGCCGCGCTCTCCCCGCCCACCATCAGTGCGGAGAAGAACAAGGTGAACCCGATCACCGCGTAGCCGTTCAGGCGCGCGAGGAATACCAGCGGAACGACCAGCAACCCGTAGGCGGGGTTCCAGTCCGCGCGCACCGTGCCCCACACGCCGAGCACCTCCACGGCGCCGGCGAGTCCGATCAGGCCGGCGCTCAGGACGAAGGCCAGCACCGTCAGGCGCCCCACTCGCTCGCCCGCATGAATCGCGGCCGCCCGATTGGCCCCGAGCACCTGCAGCTTGAGGCCAAAGGCCGTGCGCGTCATCAGCAGATGAACCAGCACCAGGACGACCACCGCGATCAGAACTCCGCCGTGCACGGTCGTACCGAACAGGCGCGGCAGGCGCTCATCGACGGGGAGACTGCGGGTCTGCGGCACGGTGGTGTCGGGATCGAAGAACGCCAGCTTGATGAGCACGTTGCTGAGACTCACGCCCAGGAAGCTCATCATGAGCGTGGTGACGATCTCGTTGACGCCATAGCGTGCTTTGAGCATCGCCGGGAGCAATGACCAGAGCGCACCCACGAGCGCGCCCGCCGCCATGCACAGCACGAGGGTCGCCGCGCGCGGCAACACGCCGATGAGCACGGGTGCGAGCGCCGCCGAGATCACTGCCGCCAGCAGAAATTGGCCGTCGCCTCCGAGGTTCCAGATGCCCGCCCGGAAGGCCACGATCAGTCCGGCGGCGATCAAGAGGAGCGGCGCCATCCGCGTGAAGGTCTCCTGGAGCCCGCTTCGGCGCATGAGGCCGCGCTCGATCACGTAGCCATAATAATCGAGCGGATTCTTGCCGAGCGCCCACAGGACCATGCCGCCGACGACGAGCGCCAGCACCACCGGGATCAGCACGCGCAGCACGGCGGCGGCCGGCCCATCGGCGATGCGCGTGCGACCGGCTACACGCAACTGGGTCACGCGGCGGCCGCCCCAGTCATCAACGCGGCGACCTTGCGCTCCGCGTCGGCGCCGGTTGAAAGACCATTGTCGACGATTCCTGCGAGCCGCCCCTGGTACATCACACCGATCCGGTCGCTGATCTCGAGCAATTCATCGAGATCCGTGGAGATGACCATCAGGGCGACGCCCCGCTTGGCGGCCGCGTCGATCCGCTCCAGCGCGAGTCGCTGGTTCTGCAGATCGAGGCCGTAGGTGGGCTTATTCAGGATGGCCACGCGCGCCTCGGCGCCGAGCTCGCGGGCCAGCAGTACCTTCTGGATGTTGCCGCCGGAGAGCTTGCCCACCGGGGTGCGCTCCGAGGGCGTGCGGATGTCATGCGCGCGGATTTTCTCGCGGGCGCTCTCCTGGATGAGATTCCAGTCCGTGAGGCCATGCCGCCAGTAGGGCAGCGTACCGATTTCTTTGAGCACCAGATTGATCGCGACGGAAAACGTGGCCACCGTGCCCTCGCCCAGCCGTTCATCCGTCACGTAGCGAATACCGAGACGGCGGCGGTCGGGTACCCGGCCGCGGGTAATGTCGCGACCCGCCAGTGAGATCCGGCCCCGCGCCGCGGCGCGCTGACCGGCGAGCACTTCGGCGAGATGCTTCTGGCCGTTGCCGTCCACGCCGGCAATGCCGAGCACTTCGCCCGGCCAGAGATCGAACGAGACCTCGCGCAGAGATGCCTCGCCGACGTCTCCCGCGGTGGCGAGCGCGCTCGCGCGGAGCATGGGCGGCTGGCGGCGGTCGACCGGTCTCGCGCGGTGCGCCTTGCGGCCGGTCAATGCGGCGAGATCCGGCGCCTCGAGGGGCGCGGGGGCCCCGAGGGGTGCGGGTGCCTCGAGGGGCGTGGGTGGCCCGAGGGGCGTGGGCGCCTCGAGAGGCGTGGATGCCTCGGCGGGCGCAGGCGCCCCGAGGGGCGCGGGGGCCGCGTCGTTGGTCCGAGCATCGGCGTGCGCCCCGGCACCGAACATCAGGCGCAGCACCTCCGCGGTCCTCTCGCTCTCGCTCAAGGACTGCATCCGCTGGGGGTCGATCTCGCCCGCGAGACGCCCCTGGCGCAGCACCGAGATGCGGTCGCCGAACTCGTAGGCCTCGAGCAGCTTGTGGGTGATGAGGATCAGCGCCACGCCCTTGTCCCGGAGCCGGCGCAACATCCGGCCGAGGTCCTCGACGCCCTGCGGTGTGAGCATGGAGGTCGGCTCATCGAGCAGCAGCATCTTCTCCTCGCGCCACAGCGCGCGCATGATTTCCACCTGCTGCTGCTCGCCGAGCGACAGGGCGGTTACCGGCGCGTCGGGATCGATGCGGGTCGCGAGCACCGTCGCGAGCTCGCCGAAGCGGCGCAGCGCGGCGGCGCGTTTCAGCGGCTGCCACCAGGGGCCGCCGAGCATCAGATTCTCGATGACCGTGAGGCTCGGCACCAGCAGCAATTGCTGGAACACCGCGCCTATACCCAAGTCCATGCTGCGCCGGGGCGAATCGATCGTCACCGGCTCACCGTCGATGGCGATGACGCCCGCGTCGGGCTTGAGCATGCCCGCGAGCAAGCCCATGAGCGTGGATTTACCGGCGCCGTTCTCGCCCAGGAGCACGTGGATCTCGCCGCCGCGAAAGGTGAGCGAGACATCGTCGAGAGCGACGATGCCGGGAAAGCGCTTGGTCACCTGACGTAGGGACGCGTCGACCACTCGTGCCGGCGCCCGCTACTTCGGGGGGACCGCCACCGAGGTCATCAGTGCGCGAACCTTCATCGAGTCCCAGATCGGCACGATCTTGATCGTGCCGTCGATGATCTGCCGGCGCTTGGCCTCGATCTCGGTCCAGACGGCGTCGGGAATGTGCTTGGTATGCAGGAGCTGCACCGAGTCGTCGGCCAGCTGAATGGTGTAGGCATGAGTGCCGAATTTGTTGGTCTTCAAGTCCTGGATCATGGCCGAATACACCGGCACCAGGTTCCAGACCACCGATGAGAGGAGATGGCCTTTGTCGATGGCACTCTTGTCGCCGATCTCGTCGATGAACCACACGGTGCCTCCGCCGGTGGACTTCGTGGTCTCCACCGCTTGCAGCATGCCGAACGCGGACCGGTCGCCCTCGCCGAACACCACATCGGCGCCGGCGCCGATCGCCTGTTCGGTCACCCGCCGGCCGCCGGCCACATCCGCGTACGCGGCCGCACCGACGATGCTGTACAGCACCCGGACGCCGGGATCGGTGGCCTTGACGCCTTGAGCGAACGATGCGGCTTGACTGTTCCAGGGTGGTGACTCGGCTGCGTTGATGATGGCGACGACGCGGGTCTTGGTCATTCGCGCCGCCATGACGCCGGCAAGGTAAGCGCCCTGGTAGCCGCTCACCGTGTAATCCGCGACCGCGCCCGGCTTCGAGTCCTGCGGGCGGTCGACGATGGCCACCGGGATGTGCGCTTCGGCGCCTATTTCCGGCGCAGCCGTGTTGTAGCCGCTGGCGTGGGCGACGATCAGGCTCGCTCCATCATCGGCCAGTTCGCGCAGCTGCTCGTGCACGTCGCCGTACCCCAGGCCGGTCGCGGGCATGAATTTCAAGCCGTATTTCGCGCAGACGATTTTCGCCGCGTTGAAGGCTTGCTGGTTCCAGCCGTAGTCGGTGGGCTCTTCCGGCAGCATGAGCGCCAGCGATTTGACCTCGGCGGCCTGCGCGGTGCGAGCGGCGCCACAGACCGCGGCAGCCACCGCAAGTACGAGCGCCGCCGGCAAGAGCGCCGTCGGCAAGAGCGCCGCGATCGGCCGGACGGGTGTCCTCATCCCTCAAGCGCCTTGCGCACGGCGACGAGCCTGGCCGCACGCTGGCTCTGCAGCTCCGCGATCTTTTCCGCGGTGTATTCGTAGATGCCGCCGCCGGTCTTGAGCCCGAGCTTGCGCTGCGCGGTGCGCTCGGTGATGTACGCGGCGACGTCGGAACGATTCGACAGCTCTTTGTTGAGGTAACCGGCGACGGCGGAGTAGATGTCGAGCCCGGCCATGTCGAGCAATGCCATGGGGCCGATGACGGCGAGCTTGTAGCCGATGCCCCAGGACACGCAGGCATCCAGGTCCTTGGGATCGATGACGCCTTGTTCGACCAGATCGAGGCACTCGCGCATGACGGCATAGAGTACGCGATTCTCGACGAACCCCGGAACGTCCTTGCGGATGCCGATGGGCAAGTGGCCGCAGCGCCGGACCACCGCCACCAGCGCCTCCGCCGTGGCAGGCGCGGTTTTTTCGCCCCAGATGACTTCGATCATGGGAATGAGGTGCGGCGGATTCGACCAGTGCATGCCGATGACGCGGCCCGGCACGCGCGTGCCCGCCTGGATGTGCGTGATCGGTATTCCGGAAGTGTCGGAGGCGAGGATGCATGCATCGGTGACGTGTGCCTCGATGTCGCGGAACACCTGGACCTTGAGGTCGAGATTCTCCGGCACCGTCTCGATGACCAGGTCGGCGCCCGCGACGCAGGTCCCGAGGTCGTCGTGCACGGCGATGACGTGGGCGCTGTGATCGGGCACGCTCAGCGCCGAGAGCACCGTGGCCGCACCGGCGAACGCGGGGCGAGCCTTGTCGCGCTTGCCCGCGTCGGAGTCGAATGCCGCGACCTTCATGCCGGCTCGCGCCAGGGTGGCCGCAATACCCGGCCCCATGGTGCCGAGCCCGATGACCGCTACATTATTCATGGGTGACTCTCGGCATTCATGCGTGACCCGCGGCGCGCCGGCGCCGATCAGCCCTTCGACCGCTGGTAGGCCTCCCGGGCCACGACCTTGTCGCGCCAGGCGCGCACGCCGGGCAAGGCGGGGAACGACACCGGGAAGGCCAGCGCCCGATCGATGACCGGCCCCAGGCAGATGTCGGCGATGGAGAAGTTCGCGCCCGCGATCCACGGCCGTCCGGCCGTTCCCTTCTCGAGGAGCTCGAGCTGGGCGGTCAGCTCCTTGGCGTCCGCTGCGAAGCTCGCCGCGCGCTCCTCTTCTTTCTTCTTCGCTTCCCGGAACACACCGAGATAGGGGGCGTTGAACGAGGCCAGCTGCCAGTCCATCCAGCGCTCGATCTGGCTGCGCGCCGCGGGGTCGCCCGGATACAGCGCCGCGCCGCCGGCGAGCTTGCCGCCAAGATAGCGCAGGATGGTGTTCGACTCCCAGACGACCGCATCGCCGTCCACCAAGGTCGGCACCTTGCCGCTCGGATTCAAGCGCAGATAGTCTTCCGTCTGGGTGTTGTTGAATTGACGCCCGTAATCCTCCCGCCGGTAGGGGTGCTTGAGCTCCTCCAGGAGCCACACCACCTTTTGCACATTGCCCGACGTGCCCCGACCCAGAACTCTCATCATCGTCATTCTCCCCGCTCGCAGCTCAAAGCTTGCTTGAATTTCAACCGCGCGGCTTGTAAGCCACCGCATCCATCTCGATCTTGCATTCGATCACCGCGCGGGCCTCCACCGTGGTGCGCGACACCCGCCCCTCCGGAAAGTACTCGGCGAAGATCTTGTTGTAGCGCCCGAAATTGCGCGCATCCTCCAGATACACCGTCACCTTGACCACATCCTCGAGATCGGCGCCGTCCAGTTTGAGGATGCGGCGGATGGATTCGAGGGTCCAGCGCGTCTCCTCCTCGATGTTGCCCGAGCACATGTTGCCGTTCTCGTCCTTGGCCACCTGTCCGGAGACGTAGATGAAATCGCCCGCGCGCACCGCGGGATGAAACGGCAGATTCGGATTGCGCTTGCCGAGGGTAATGATCTTGTCGTTCACGGAAGTGCTTGCATCCTTGGGTCAAAGTACCGAGGTCTCGATGATGTCGACGCCGCGCTGCCGGTCGATCAGATAGCACAGGCCGCGATCGTCGATGGTCACGTCGTTCGAGGAGGCGAGGCTGAACCCCTGCGGCGGATCGGACTCGTAGAAGGCGATCTCGCGCGGCGCGAAGGGGTCCGCGATGTCCAAGATCCGCAGGCCCTTGGAAAACCACGCGAATGGGATGACGGTTCCCTTGAATCGCTCGGAGGGCTGGTGGCAGCCCATGAAGGGCGGCTGCGGCGCGCCGTCCGGATCCAGGCCTTCCACCTGGAAGGTCGAGATCGGCACCGGCAGGCGCTCGTTGGTGATGTCGTAGATCCAGGCGAACGACGGGGCCGAAGGCCAGAGCTTGGCGACGTCCTCATCCGCGACCACCATCACTTTGCGGCCCTTGAGCGTCTGCGGAATCGGCAGACAGGTGTGGGTCGGATGCGGAAAGGTCGGCGAAGTGTTGCCGCTCGCGATGCGCCGCGGCTTCGACATGTCGGAGATGTCGAGGATGTGATAGCCGTGATGCCAGTAGCTCACGTAGAGCCGATCGCCCATGCGCATCGGGTGATGGCAGCGTGGCGCCGGACCTTCCGCCCAGGGATTGGTTTCGCCGCCCGCCACCCATTGCCCGGGAATCCACCAGCGCCCCACTTCCTGCGGATGCCTCGGATCCTTGAGGTCGAGGATCATCATGATGTTGCCGACGTAGCCCTCGGCGGTGGGCGAGATATAGGCGTAGCGGCCGTCGAAATCATATCTATGCACGCCCTTGCCGTAGGTGCGCCACTTGCAGAGAAGCTCCGGCCGGGATGGCGTCGACACGTCGTAGATTCCGAGACCGCCGCCGAAATCGGGGTCGCCGCCCTGACCCTGGCGCTCGTGATTGACGACCATGAGGCCGTTCGCGACGCGCACCTTGTGCGAATGCCAGCCGGGCGGCATCTCGACTCGCGCCAGCACGTTGGGCCGGGCCGGGTCCGCGATGTCGACGATGGTCGTGCCGGTGGGTTCGCGCATGTGGCCGATGTACAGGGTCTTGCCGTCCACCCACACCTGGCCGCCGCCGGGGCAATCGATGTGCGCGACGAGCCGCGCGTTCTTGGAGCGTGCCATGGCCTTAAAAGAGCCGGACGATGTCGCCGTTATCGTTCTTGCCGTGCTTCTGATAGAGCGACAGGGCCTTGAGCGTGGGCTCATCGGTCGCGACGAACAGAATGGCGGGCTCCTGGTCGGAGGCATTGACGTGCTCGCACCACGTGCCGCCGGGCACGACGAAGGTGTCGAAGGGTTCCCAGTCGATGCGCTCGCCGCCGATCACGCTGTAGCCGCGGCCCTCGAAGGGCGAGCACACCAGGCTCGCGCTCTGCTTCAACGGGAGCGTGCGCTCGCCGGGGCGCAGCATCTGCATGAAGAAGGTCATGGTCTTGTAGACCGGTCCGCCGGTGGTGGGATCGACGTACTCGACCATCAGCGCCTCGTGCCGGTCGCCGTCCCAGTCGCGAAACTTCTCGAGCAACTCGCGCATCATGTCGTAGCGGTAGAGGAACATCGGCGAGGCATTGCCCGCGCCGCGTCGGTGCGAGACGAAGCGCGGCAAAAAGCCGCCGCCGCCGTAAACACGCTGCGAGTAATCCGGCGGGAAGCGCTCGGTCTGCATGGCACGGCGGATGCGCTTGCCCTCCTCTTCCTCGGTGTAGTCGTGCTCGAAATACAGCGAGTTCAAGGTCTCGACCAGCGGCAGATCGAGCACGCTCAGGTTGATCGCCGGCTCCCGGCTCCGGTTGCCGTGGTTGTGCCAGGTGTCGTGGGGCGTCAACACCAGATCGCCGGGCCCGAAGACGATGTTCTCGCCCTCGACACCGGTGAAGTTCATCGACCCGGTGAGGCCCAAGCGAATGGCATTCGGCGAGTGACGGTGCGGCGGCATGATCTCGACCGGATCGTTCACCCGGTAGGCGACATAGAGGGTCGAGGCGGTGGCCCGCTGCGGCGCGAGGCCGGGGTTGACCAGCACCAGGGAGCGGCGCTCCGAGGTTTCGGTCTTGATGAGATCGGCCGAGCGGTGCAGTAACGGCTCGATCTGGCGCTTGTACTTCCAGATGAAGGGCACCGCCTTGCGGCCTTGCATGACCTGGCGGTCCTCATCGTGGGCGACCTTGCGGTCCACCACCCAATAGGGCGCCATGTTGTTGGCGTACACGTCCCGGTGCAGCTCATCCAGAGCAACCTGGAGCGCGTCGGACGCAGCGACCTTTTCATTTGCTCCCATCACGCACCTTCCCCGAACCAAGTTCTCAAGTGGTTCACTCCGTGAGTGAAACGCAGTCTGACTTGAACCAACTGTGGCGTCAACCGCGTCACCTCGGTGAAATAAAGCTCCCTCGATGACGCCCTAGGGCGCGTGAGCGGCCTGCCGGCGGCGCCGGTCGACCAGCCAGACCGACAAGACGAACGCGGCCATGAGGACGCCTACCGACCAGGCGAAGATCCGGCTGTCGCCGCCATTCCAGTCGAGCTCGTAGCCGCCGAGCACCGGGCCGATGCCGCCGCCCAGGAGAAACGCCCCGCCGCAGGCGGCCGCGCAGCCGCCGGCAGGGTCCACCTCGGCCGCGAGGCCGAGACAGGTCACGAACCCGTGGAACCAGAAGAGTCCGAACAGGAACATGCCGGCGCCGAATTCCCAGCCGCTGTGCGCATGCACCAGGAGGCTCACTGCGCACGACAAGCCGATGCCGACCCAGAGCGCCCCGCCACGACGGCCGAGACGCGCATCGAGCCACGCGCCTTCGTACGAACCAATGATGGCGCCGATGTAGGCCATCGACAGCGCCGAATCGAGCGCGCTTTCCGAAATGCCGGATGCGCGTCCGAGCGATTCGGTCACGGGATAGAAGGAGCTGACGCCGGTCGAGGACACCAGCACCGCTGCGTACACGGTCCAGCCGCGCCAGCCGCCGATGCCGCGCGGAGCGGCCGCAAAGCCGCTCGGCGCAGCCGTAACCGCCGGGTACAGCGTGACGGCGGCGAGGCAGATCAGGGTGGCGACCGCCAGGAAGCCAAAAATCGCGCGATCGATGTGCAGCGGCGCGAGCGCCACGGGCATGCTCAAGATGAGCAGAAATCCGGCGAGATTCATCAGGCCGTTGATCTGGCCGTAGCGCTTCTCCGGATCATCGAGGCGCGCCACGGCCCGGTTCACATCGGCGATCAGCAACCCCTCGCCGATGCCGGCGACCATCCGGCTGAGCAAGATCGCCGGGAACGAGGCCACCAGCACGGTCGCCACGCTGCCGACGACACAGAGGAGCGTCCCGGCGGCCAGCGCCGTGCGCGTGGTCTGCGCCTGGCGGAAGTAGCCGAGCCCCATGCTGACCAGGGCCGCGAGACCGATCTCGGTCGACAAGATCCAGCCGCTCGCCACGTTGCCGAAGCCCGACGGGCCGGAGAACACCGTGAACTGAAACGGCTGCGTGAACCAGCTCAAGTTCGCGGCGGTGTATGCGCCCAAAAGCGCGAGCAGGGTGCGCAGCGGGTTCAGTGGCGGGCGAGCGGCATCCATGGGAAGACGGGGGTCCCGGGCGCGCGGGCGCGCTCAGCGCGTCGGGGTGCCGCGGCCCGTCGCGCCATTGATCGCGTCGAGGGCCGCATCCACCCCCGCGCCCACCTCGACCTTCGCGCCGAGGGCGCGCAGCGCGCCGCCCAGCGCCGCAACGGCGACCAGGGCGTACACCGGCTGGGCGGTCGGGCCCATGTGGCCGATGCGCACGAGCTTGCCCAAGGTCTCGCCGCGCCCGGCGGAAAACACCACGCCGTAGTGCGCGCGCACCGCCGCGCGCAGCGCGGCATCCTCGATGCCGGCGGGAATCCGAATGGCCGTGGTGGTGGGCGAGGCGCTGCGCTCATCGGCCGGCCAAAGCCGCAAGCCCAGGGCACGCGCGCCGGCCCGACAGGCCTGAGCGGTGAGCGCGTGGCGCTCCCAGACCCTTTCCGGCCCCTCGGTGAGATAAAGATCGAGCGCGGCATCCAGCCCGTTGACCTCGGCGACCGAGGGGGTGAACGGGAACGGCCGATCACGGCGCGCGGCGTGCTCCCAGTCGAGAACGCTCAGGATCGAATCGCGCGGCGCGTCGGGATTTTGCTTCATCTTGTCCCAAGCGCGCGGCGTCACGCCCACGAGCGAGAGGCCCGGCGGGCAGCCCATGCACTTGTTCGGGCCGGTCACGAACAGATCGGCCTGACAGCTGTCCGGATCGACATCCATCCCGCCGAAGGAGGAGACGGCATCGACCAGGAGATACGCGCCGTGCGCGGCGGCGAGCCGGCCGATCTCCTTGACCGGATTGATGGTGCCGGACGGGGTGTCGTGGTGACACACCGACACGATGGTGATGTCCGGACGGGACTTGAGGAGCTCCGCGACCTTCGCGGGATCGATGACCTCATCGTAGGGCACGCGGATCTCGAGCAACTCTTTACAGTAGCGCCTGGCCCAGAACCCGAACCCCGCCCCGTACACCCCCGAGACGAGGTTGAGCACGACGTCATCGCGCCCGATCAACGAGGCCGCGCCGGCCTCGAGCGCGAGCACCGGCTCGCCGTGCAGAATGACCGGGGTATGGCGCGTGCGCAGGGCCGAACGCAGCTTCTCCACCACGGTCTCGTAAAAACTTTGAAACGCCGGGTCGTAGTCATAGAGGACCGGGCGCCCCAGGGCGCGCAGCACCTGGCTGTAGGCATCCACGGGTCCGGTTGCCAGGGTGATGACCGGGGCTTCAGTGGCTTCATACCGCACGGGGGGCTCCTTGGCTTGCGACGTGCACGGGCGGGCGCCGATGTGCCCAGGGCCGTGCGCGCTCGAGCTGTCCGGACAGACTGAACAAGGTTTCCTCATCGCCGAGATGACCGGCGAGCTGCGTGCCGATGGGCAGCCCTTCCGCGTTCCAGTACAGCGGGATGGACAGGGCGGGCTGACCGCTCTGATTGAACATTGCCACATACGGGCAGGCCGTGACGACCTTCGACATCCACTCGAACGCCGACAGGCCGGGATCATCGGCGTTCAGCACTCCGAGCGCCGGCGGCGGGAAGGCCATGATCGGGCTCAGCCACACATCGCAGGTGGTGAAGAATTCCCCGAGGGTGCGCGAGGTCCGATGCATGAGGTCGAAAGTCTCGACGAACTGCGCGGCGCTGCGCGACTCGGCATACTCGAGAATCCGCAGGGTCGTGGCCTCGAGAGTGTCGTGATTCGCGGGCCGGCCGGTCTCGGTCCGGGCGGCGCTGACCATCTGGCGCACCGCCGCGGCGGCGAACTCCAGGAACACCTGCGTGACCTCGGCGACATCGATGTCCGGTGCCGCCTCGCGCACCTCGTGACCGAGACTCTCGCAGAGTGCCGCCACGTCCTCGGTCATGGCGATGCAATCCGCGTGCGCTTGGCCGCCGCCGCGGCCGGGCCGCGACGAGAACGCGATGCGCAGGCGTTTCGGGTCGCGCCGCGCGGCGGCGAGAAAGGAATCCGACGGCGGCGGCAGCAGCAGGCGCCCGCCGATCTCGGGGCCGGCGGTGGCATCGAGGAGCGCGGCGCTGTCGCGCACCGAGCGGGTGACCACGTGATCGTTGACCAGGCCGAACAGAATCTCGTGCAGGTCGGGGCCGGTCGGCAGGCGGCCGCGCGAGGGCTTGAGCCCGAACAGCCCGCAATTCGCCGCCGGCACCCGGATTGAGCCCGCGCCGTCGGCGGCATGACCCATGGGCGCGATGCCCGCGGCCACGGCCGAGGCGGAGCCGCCGCTCGAGCCCCCGGCGCTGCGGGCGAGATTCCAGGGATTGCGGGTCGGCCCGGTGGCCAGGGATTCCGTGGAAACGTTGTTGCCGATCTCTGGGGTGGTGGTGCGGCCGACGGCGACGAGGCCCGCGCGCTTGTAGCGCTTGGCGAGCTCCGAATCGTGCGGGGAGAGGTGGCCCTTCATCAGCCGGCAGCCGGCCTCGCTCGGAACTCCCTGATAGGCGGCGCCGATGTCCTTGATGAGAAAAGGAACGCCCGCGAACGGCGCCTCAGGGCTCATCCGCCTGAGCGAGGCCTCGGCTTCTTCCGGCATGGTCGCGACCACGGCGTTGAGCGCCGGATTCAGGCGCTCGATCGCGCGCAGGGAGAGATCCCGGAGCTCCGCCGCCGCGACTTGCTTGCGGCGAACGAGATCCGCCAGTCCGAGGGCGTCGTACGAGGCGTACTCTTCGAGGTTCATCCCGGCCACCTACCCCTGATTTGCTTCGCTTGCACCTTTGTGAACCAAGTTTACAAGTGGTTCCGCCCAGGAACGGTCGGAGTCTGCATTGAAGCGTTTGGCGCGTCAACCGCCGCCGGGGCGGCGCGGCGGCGGGTGGCGCGTCGCGGTGCCCGGGTGGCGCGCCTGTGATATCGTATTTGGCCAAAAGGACCCGGCCACGATTTATGGACCAAAATGATCAAGCTCTGATTAAAGTCCGCGAATTCATCGAGCGGCAGAACATCGCTCTCGATGGACGGATTCCGCCGGAAAGGACGCTGGCCTCGGAACTCGGCGTGGGGCGCCGCTCGGTCCGGCGCGCGCTCGATGTGCTCGAACAGGAGGGCCGGATCCACCGCCACCAGGGGCGCGGCACCTTCATCGACGTTCGCACGGCCGCGGCCGGGAACCTCGTGGCGCCGGCCACCACCGCTGCCGGCGGCGCGAGACCCGCCTTGAGCGCGGCGCTCGACAATGTCCTCGACTACACCAATCCGCTGGAAGTCATCGAGGTGCGCCTCGCCACCGAGCCGGTGATGGCGCGCCTCGCGGCCCTGCGCGCATCGCAGACCGAGATCAAGCGCCTGACGACGCTCGCCTCCAAGACGCGCACGGCGAGCGATGCCGAAGCCTATGAGCGGGCCGATTCGCTGTTCCATCGAACCATTGCCGAGGCGGCGAGAAACACCCTGTTTCTCGCGTTTTTCGACACCATGCGCGTCAGCCAGCGCGACCCGGGCTGGCGTCGCCTGGGCGAAAATTCGCATTGCTACAAGCGACAATCGGCGTACGCCACCTTCCACGACTCGATCGCCGCCGCCATCGCCGCGCGCAACGGCCAGGAAGCGTATGTGCAGATGCTGCGTCATCTCGGCGACGTGCAGCAGTTCATCCACGAACAGGCATTCCCCCGCTCCGACCTGCCTCAATAGACTTTCGCGGACATTGGTTCGGTCTATACTGCACCGCGTGCTGCGAGCGAACCAATGGCCCCGGCCCCTGGCCCCCCGGTGATGGCCCCGACATGACGGAGAAGATCCCGGCGTTCGATTACGTCATCGTGGGCGCAGGCTCGGCCGGCTGCGTCCTCGCGAACCGGCTGAGCGCGGACCCGAATGTCTCGGTGCTGTTGCTGGAGGCAGGCGGCTGGGACCGTGATCCCTGGATCCATATCCCCCTGGGCTGGGGCAAGATCCTGCAAAAGCGATTGCACGACTGGAACTATTTCTGCGAGCCGGAGGAAAACGTCGGCGGCCGCCAGGTCGAATGCGCGCGCGGCAAAGTGATCGGCGGGTGCTCGTCGACCAATGCGATGGCCTACGTGCGCGGCAATCGCGGCGACTACGATCGCTGGGCCGCCGGCGGCGCGCGCGGCTGGGGCTACGCGGAGGCGCTACCGTATTTTCGCAAGTCGGAGCGATGGGAAGGCGGTGCGAGTGCGTATCGTGGCAGCGACGGACCGGTGACGGTGCAGAGCTGCCGCTACCAGGATCCGCTCATCGGCGCATTTGCCGACGCCGGCCGCTCGGCCGGACATCCCTGGACCGATGACTACAACGGCGAGACTCAACTCGGCTTCTCGCGCTTGCAGATGACCATCGGCCAGGGCCGGCGCTGCAGCTCGGCGACGGCGTACCTGCGGCCGGCGCTCAAGCGGCCGACACTGCGAGTCGAAGTCCACGCCCTCGCCCGGCGGATCCTGATGGAGGGCCGCCGCGCCACCGGCATCGAGTACGTGCAAGGCGGCGTCACGCACTCGGCGCGCGCCGAGCGGGAAGTGATTTTGTGCGGCGGGGTCATCAACACGCCGCAGCTGCTGATGCTGTCCGGCATCGGTGACGGCGAAGAGCTGCAGCGGCACGGAATTGCCGTCCACACCGCCCTGCCCGGCGTCGGCCGCAACCTCCAGGACCACGCGTCGGTGATCTTGATGTATCACCGCCGCGAGCCGGGACCGTTCCTGCGCATGATGCGCTACGACCGCATCGGGCGCGAGCTCGCCAGGGCGTATTTTCTCGGCACGGGCTTTGCGGCCGATGTGCCCGGGGGCGGAGTCGCCTTTCTGAAGAGTCGCGCGGAGCTCGACCTGCCGGACATTCAATTGCTGCTGACCGCAGCGCCCCTGGGCGCATGGCCGTATCTCGCGCCCTTCAAGGCGCCGTTCAAGGACGGCTTCGCCCAGCGCATCGTGACGCTGCATCCGGAGAGCCGCGGTCGCGTGAGCTTGCGCTCGAGGGATCCGGCGGCTCATCCGCGGATCTTGCAGCGGTTTCTGGCGACGGACCCGGACTGGCAGGCGATGCGTGCGGGCATCGCGATTGCGCGGGAGCTCGCCGCGCAGCCGTCGATGCAACGTTACATTGCGAAGGAATTCTTTCCCGGCGAAGACAAGCGCTCCGCCGCGGATATCGATGCCCACATCCGCAACACCGCCATCACCGTGCATCACCCGGCCGGGACCTGCAAGATGGGCGCGGAGACGGACGAGCTCGCGGTCGTGGATCCCGAGCTCAGGGTGCGCGGCGCCGAGGCTTTGCGCGTGGTCGATGCCTCGGTGATGCCGGACCTGCCGAGCGGCAACATCAATGCCGCCGTCTTGATGATGGCGGAGAGGGCGGCCGACCTCATCCGAGGCCGGCACACCCCCGACCGTTAAAACCGGTAGTTCAAGCCCACGATGTACTCGCGCGGCGGGAACCAGGTCTGCGTGGTCTCGCCGCCGTACTGGTTGGTGAAGCGATAGCTCACCTCGGCGCGATCCGCGATGTTGTTGATGGCGAGCTTCACGTCGAAGTTGGTGTTGGCGAAGGTGTAATCGAACAACAGATTCATCAGCACGTAGCTCGGCGTCGTATAGAGCGGGTTCGAGAACACCGTGTTCGAATAGTGATCCCGATAGTTGCCCTGCAGGCGTGACAGAAGGCTGGAACCGTCGCCGAACGTGGAGGTTTGCGACAGCGCGACGGTCGCGGTGTACTCCGGCAGGTTCGGGGGCGAGTTGCCGTACACGTCGCGATAGCCCTGCGCCCGCAGATTGCTCAAGATCTGGACGCCGTTCGGCACGGCCGGGTTGTTGAGGCCGAACTCCGCATCGAGGAAGGCGGGATAGCCGTATTGCGCCGCGAACGCCGAGTTGGCGGCATTGCCGGCGATATTGTCGAGCGTGTAGGTATGCGTGACGATCTTGCCCTTCTCCGCGGTGAGGTTGCCGGAGAGGCGGAAATGATAGGGCAGGAGCGCCGTCAGCTCGCCCTCGATGCCGTAAATATGCACATCCGGGATGTTGTCGACGCCGCCGTCGAAATTGATCAGATCCTCGGCGTGATACTGCATGTCCCGGTCGATGTAGTAGAAGGCGGCCACGTTCCCGACCAGCCGGTTGTCGAACACGGAGTTCTTCGAACCCAGCTCGAATGCGGTGATCGTTTCCGGCTTGTAGTCCGCCGGCACCACGGCGGGCGCGGTGCCGGGGTTGCCGCCGCCCGGCTTGAAGCCGGTGGAGACGCTCCCATAGAGGAAATTTTCGGGAGTGACCTGGTAGTCGAGGCCGGCCTTCCAGGTGAGCTTGCTCGCCGATTGGTGCAGGTGAACGAACCCGCCGCCGAGGTTGGGATCGCCGAAATAATTGTCGAGGAAGGAGGAGTTGCGGTCGACCGTGTAGCGGAAGCCCAGGGTGGCGCGGAGCGCATCCGTGATGTGATACACGCCCTGGCCGAAGCCGGACCCCGATTGGCGCCGGAACGCGTTCGAGGTTTCGAAATAGAGCGTGCCGGCCGCGATCTCCGGCGCCACCAAGCTTTCCACCTCGTCATTCAGGATGTTGGGCGAGCCCGGCTCCTGCGCGTTGCGCAAGTACTGATCGTAGCCGTCCGTCGTGCGGCTATGCAGATAAAAGACACCGAGGACCCAGTCGAGGGGACCGCCGGGCTTGGAGCTCAAGTCGAATTCCTGTGTCACCGAATAGATGTCGTGCAGCCAGTACTGCACGTTCTCGCCGCCGTACAGGGCGGTTGCGAGAGGAATGTCGAGCCCGCTCTCCGAGTTCGACCCGGTTTGATTGGTGTATTCCACGCCGCTCAAGGATTTGAACACCATGTTGTCGAAGTTGTACGTCGCAATCAGGCTTCCCAGGGTCTGGTTGTACAAGAACAGGCCCGGCCAGTCGCTGGTCTCCTGGTAAGGATTCGGATTGGGATCGTAGATGTTCTTGCTCTCGATCTCGTGCTGGTCGGTCTTCGCGTAATCCAGGGTTCCGGTCACGGAGAAGGCGTCGCTCGGCTGGAACAGCGCCGTGACGCGCACGTGGTAATTGTGATTGTTGTCGAGCTGGAAGTCGGTGCCGGGAACCTCGGTGGCGGTGGCATACCCTTGCTGATCGATGAAATCGCCGGCGACCCGCAGCGCGAGGGTGCTGGACACCGGCAGATTGACCGCCGCCGTCACGTGCTTCAAGTCGAATGAGCCGAATTCGAGATTGGTGTATCCGCTGTAGCCGCCGTCGAGCTTCGGCTGCACCGTGATGACGTTGACGGTGCCGCCCACCGAGTTCTGGCCGAACACCGTGCCCTGCGGACCGCGCAGCACCTCGATGTGGTCCACGTCCAGGAAGTTCGTGGCCAGCGAGATCGGATCGGGGATGAAAATGCCGTTCTGGTGGAACGACACCGACGCCGGCGAGCCGTCGTCCTGCGGCGAATTGAGGCCGATGCCGCGGATCGACACGACGTGATTGTAGCCATCGGTCTGGCCGATCACGAGGCTCGGCACCTGGCTGTTCAAATCCTCGGGAGCCCGGATGAAGTTGTCTTTCAGCGTATCCGCGGAGAGGGCGGTGATGGCCTCCGGCGCCTTCTGCAGGGACTGGTTTTCCTTCTGTCCCACCACCACGATGCTTTCGAGCTCATCCGGCGAATCGGCGGCCACCGCTCCGGCGACGGGGAACAAGACGATTAAGAGTGAAAGCCACGATAGCCTCTGCGTCACGGTCCGGTGCATTGCTTCATCCCCTTAGATTACGATCGGTGCAGCGCTCGCCAATACGTTTATTTTGCGAACCAAATTCTCCCATTGGTTCAATAGTGGCACTATGCATGGGGTTGTGACAACCAGATTATGGGCTCACCGGCGGAAAATTGGTTCGGGCGTGGGCTTCGCCGCCGGCTCAGTGGTTCGGATGGTTGGCCGGCACCCGCGGTGCCGGTCGCAAGAGGGGCAAGAGACATGGTCGCCGACGTACTGATCGTGGGAGCAGGATCCGCGGGCTGTGTTCTGGCCGCACGGCTCAGCGAAAATCCCGAAGTCGAGGTCGTGGTGCTCGAAGCCGGCGGCGCGGCCACCGATCCGGATATCGCGGTTCCGCAGAAATGGCCGCAGCTCGCCGGGCGCGACTACGATTGGCGTTATCGCACGACACCGCAGCCCGGCACGGCCGGCCGAGCGCATGATTGGCCCCGCGGACGGCTGATCGGTGGATCGAGCTGTCTGCATGCCATGGCGCACGTGCGCGGGGCGCGGGAGGATTTTCGGCGCTGGTCCGAGCTCAGCGGGTCGGCGCGCTGGTCCTATGACGGATTGCTGCCCGCGTTCAAGAGAACCGAGAGCTTCTCCGGTGGGGGCGGCGAGCAGCACGGAGCCGATGGCCCCCTGCCCGTGCTGCTGCCCGACGCCGAGCTGAGCCCGGTGGTGCGCGCGTACATGGCGGCGGGGCTGGCGCTGGGCATCCCCTGGCGCGGCGAGCACAACACCGGCAACCTCTTAGGAATCGCTCCGAACTCGCTCACCATTCGCGCCGGCCGCCGGGTCTCGGCCGCCGACGCCTATCTCGAGCCCGTTCGCGGCCGCCCCAATCTGACCGTCATCGGCCATGCGGAGGTCCATGCCCTGGTGGTGTCGGGCCGCCGAGTGACCGGGGTGCGCGCACGCATCGACGGTGAGTACAGGACGCTCTCGTGCGGGACGGTCATCCTCTGCGCCGGAACCATCGCCAGCCCCTTGCTTCTGATGCGATCCGGCATCGGCCCGGCCCGGAGCCTCGAGGCGGCCGGTGTCGCCTGCATTGCCGATCACAGCGACATCGGCGAGAACCTGCACGACCACCTGCTCACGGCGGGAAATGTCTACCGCGCCAGGCGGCCCGTGCCGCCGTCGCGGCTGCAGCATTCAGAATCCTTGACCTATCTGGATTCGAGCGACCTCAGCCGTGCGGATGGGGCTCCCGACATCGTCGTGGGCTGCGTCGCGGCTCCCACCGTGACCGAGTGCTTCGAGCGGCCGGCGGCCGGCTCCGCCTACACCCTCCTATCCGGCGTCACCCATCCGACCAGCCGCGGGCGCCTCACCCTCACCGGACCCGGCGTCGATGATCCGCCGCTGATCGATCCCGCGTATCTCAGCACCGATCACGATCGCCGGCTCGCGCGGCGGGCGCTGGAAATCGCACGCATGATCGGACATCACCCAGCGCTCGAGGAATGGCGGGCGAAGGAAATTCATCCCGGCGCCGGTTGCCGGAGCGAGGCGGATCTCGACGCGTTCCTCGAGCGCGGCGTGATGACCCATCACCATCCGGTGGGGACTTGCCGCCTGGGGAGTGTCGTGGACGCCGATCTCAAGCTGCAGGGATTCGAGGCTCTGCACGTGGTCGACGCCTCGGTGATTCCCAGCATCACCTCGGGACCCATTCATGCGGCCGTGCTCGCGATTGCGGAGACGTTCGCGGCCGAGGTCGCGGGGCCGATCGCCGCCCCGAGCCTCAATCGCCCTTGATGTAGGCGGCGATGCCCTTGACGAGAGCGGAGAACATCACCGCGCATCGTGGGCTGCCGCGCAAATCCTCGTGCATGGCGACCCACGTGTCGAGCTCAACGGAAAACTGATCGGGCAACACCCGGACCAGGCCGGCGTCTTGCCTCGCCAGCGGCGACTGGCAGACACCGATGCCGAAACCGGATCGTATCGCGGCCAGCTGCGCGAGATCGCTGTCGGCCCGAAATGCCAGAGTCGAGCGCTCGAAGGCACCAAATCGCTTCTGCACGCGTCGAATGAGCTCGTTCGCGCGATCGAATCCAACGACCGTGTGTCCCTGCAATTCCTGTAAGGACTTCGGCGTGCCATGGCGCTCGAGGTACTGCCGGTGCGCATGCAGGCCCACTTCGATTGCGCCGACGCGCCGGGCCACCAGGGCAGCTTGCGCCGGGGAGAACATGCGCACGGCAATGTCGGCTTCGCGATGCAGCAGGTCGTTCGCCTGATTGGACAGCATGAGCTCGACGGTCAATTCCGGGTGATCACGCCGCAGTGATGCCAGGATCGGTGGCAGCACCTCGACGCCGATGATCTCGCTTGCGGTCAATCGAACCGTGCCGCGGACCCCCGCTCCGTGGCTGTTGGCCGCCCTGCGCAGGGCTGCCGCGGTCGCCGCCAGACCTGCCGCGTAAGGCTGGAGCTCGAGCGCCGCATCGGTCGGCGCAAAGCCGTCGAATGAGCGGGTGAACAGCTTCAAGCCCAGAGCGCTTTCCAGACTGTCGATGTGCCGCCCCATCGTCGGCTGTGCCAGGCCCAACGCCCGGGCGGCTGCCGACAGCGATCCGTGCTCCATCACACCCAAAAAGGAGCGATACCAGGCCCAGTCCGGCTCGACCGACTTATTCATAAACGTATAGCACCTAACCGATTCTAGCCGATTTTAATTAGCCTCCGGCGGCTGCAGAATCATTCGAGCGGGACAGCCCACCGGTGTTCAACGTCAGGAGCCATGTCATGTCAAAAATTGCACTTTTCGGAGCCGCGGGCGCCATCGGTCGAAGCGTCGGGAGCGCCCTGAGCGCGCAGCGCCGACCTTATCGCGTCGTCGGTCGCTCCGAGAGCTCGCTGCGCAAGGCATTCGGTCAGGATCCGCTTGCCGAGATCCGCACCTGGAATCCGGACTCGCCGGAATCAGTGCAATCGGCGGCGAGCGGCGTCGAGACGCTGGTTTATATGGTGGGGGTCAATTACTGGCAGTTCGAGCTGCATCCCGCGCTCATGCAGAAGACTCTGGAGGGTGCGATCGCCGCAGGGGTCAAGCAAATCGTGCTCATCGGTACGGTCTATCCCTACGGCAGAGCCCATCGCAACCCCGTGCGCGAGGACCATCCGCGCAGTCCCCATACGTTCAAAGGCCGGATGCGCAAGGACCAGGAGGACCTGCTGATGCAGGCGAACGCCTCCGGCCGCATCAAGGCGACGGTGTTGTGCCTGCCGGATTTCTACGGTCCGGGGGTGGAAGCGAGCTTGATCCACCGGGCCGCGAACGCGGCGGTGAACGGTGGGACGGCGGACATGGTCGGCCCGATCGATCGCCCGCACGAATTCGTCTACGTTCCGGACGTGGGACCGGTGGTCGCCAAGCTGCTCGACACGCCCGCCGCCTTCGGCAGGATCTGGCATCTCGCCGGCGCGGGGACCACGACACAGCAGGCCCTCCTGACGGAGATGGAGCGCGGAGTCGGTCACCCGATCAAGCGTCGGGTCGTCGGTAAAGCCGTGCTGCGGCTGATGGGCCTGTTCAATCCGGTCATGCGCGAGATGGTGGAGATGCATTATCTGCTGACCGACCCGCTCATCCTGGATGATTCAGCGTTGCGGCAACTGATCGGACCGATCCACAAGACCTCGTACGCGGAAGGCGTGCGTCAAATGCTTGCCGCACTCGAATCCAAGCGCGCGCAGGCGGGGAGCGCGGTCGGAACGTGAGCGTGCAGGACCCATTCACGCGGCCGTGCTCGTGATCGCGGAGACGTTCGCGACGCAAGTTGCCGGGGCCGATGTCGGCACTGTAGGAGAATTCCCCGCCTCTTTGCAGCAATCTTCTGACACGCCGCCCGACTTGGCTTCTTAGACTATCGTGCGGGTGACGGGCTCGCGCTGGCTGTTCCTTTTGGTCTGGGCAAGTCACACTAGGGTCCCGTTGATCACTCGCCATAAAGACAGAACAGCTCTAAACACAAATCAGGGAGAATTCATGGAGAGCTTTGTCAGCCACGATCCGGATGGCGCCTTGAACATGGGCGACTCCTGGGCCGGCCTACTCGCCACCGCGGGACCTCGCGATCACATCGTGCAGCTCTATCAGGATCAGCAGTTTCTGAATCGCGCCGTGTGTCGCTTCGCGGCGGGCGCCATTGCCAACGGAGAAGGCGTCATCCTCGTGCCGACGGCCGCCCACTGGGAGGCGTTCCGCCCACGCCTGGAGGCCGAGGGAGTGGATGTCCAGAGCGCGCAGGGGCGCGGACAGCTTACCGTCGTCGATGCGGACGAGCTGCTGCCTCGCTTCATGCGGAGCGCCATGCCCGATGCACCGGTGTTCCTCGGTCTGGCGAAGGATGTGATCGCCAACGCGCGGGCACAGGGCCGCTATCCGAAGGTGCGCTGGTGGGGCGAGATGGTGAATGTGCTCTGGGAGCAGGGGAACGTGGCGGCCAGCATGGATCTCGAGGACCAGTTCGACCGCCTCGCCCAGCAGCAGGAGATTGCAATCTTCTGCTCCTTCATCATGGACAATTTCAATAGCGAGGTGCATTCCCGCCTCCTGCCCCGGCTCGGGCAGAACCATTCTCACCTGATCCCGGTGGAGGACTACGCGCGCCTCGAACGTGCCGTGGGTGATGCGCTGAGACAGACCGTCGGTGCGAACGACGCTCGAGTTCTCGAGCAGGAGCTTCTCCCCAACTATTCTCCGGCGTTCCAGATGCCGCGATCTCAGGCATTGCTGCTGGCATTGCGCGAGAGTCTGCCGGAGGTCGCGGATTCCGTACTGACCCGGAGCCGCGAGCTTTATCATGGTTCGAGTCCGACTGCCGAGTGAGCGGATCCGCCGAAACCGAGCGTGTCGTCCCTGAGGCCCGCGGGGTGCAAGACACCACGCCGGCCGCGCTCTCGGCGGGGGCCGATGTCGTCGGAATCCTTGATTCGATCGATATTCCCATCGTGGGGATCGGCCTCGACTGCAGGGTGACCCGTTTCAATCCCGCGGCGGCGGAGATACTCGGCATCCGTCCATCGGACATCGGCCGCCGGACTTGCAACCTGCAAGCCCTGGCAGAGCTGCCGGACATCTGGCACATGTGTGTCCAGGTGATGGCCGATGGCGTGCCATCCCGCCATGACCTGCGCAATGGCGATCGCTGGTTCCTGCTTCGCATCTCTCCCTGCAAGGAACCCGATGGCAGGGTGCGCGGCGCGGTGCTCACCTTCACGAATGTCACCGCATTCCGTGCCAGTGTGGGCCAGGCCGTTTATGAGCGGGAATACACGAAAACGATCCTGAACACCGTGATCGATCCGCTGGTCGTGCTCGGCTCGGGCCTGCGGGTACAGACCGGGAACCGCGCCTTTTACGACTGGTTCGGCGCGTCGCGCGAGCAGACGCAAGGAGTTGCTCTCAGCGATCTGGGAGACGGCGATTGGAAAGCATCCGGCTTGTGGCCGTCGCTGGAAGAGACTTTGTCGCACGACCGCGAATTCCGGACAGTCGAGCTCGAGGCCTCCTTTCCGAGCAAGGGACTTCGCACGGTTCTGCTCGACGCCCGCCGCCTGGCTCGTGATGGAACCGCGCTCGTTCTGCTGGCGTTCCGGGATATCACCGAGCGCAAGACCCTCGATCATCTGCGCGAGCTGCTCCTTGCGCGCGAGGAAGCGTTGCGCAAGGACGCGCAAGCTGCCGCGAGCGCATTGGCCCAAACTCGGGAAGCGTTGCGCAAACGGGTGGCGGAACTGGCCGCTGCCGATCGGCATAAAAACGAGTTCCTGGCCATTCTCGCGCACGAGCTGCGAAATCCCCTCGCTCCCTTGAGAAATGCCGTGCAAATCCTGCACCGTTTCCCGGGCGATGCGGTGGTGACCGCCAAGGCCCGCGACCTGATCGACCGGCAGGTACACCACATGTCACGCCTGGTGAGCGATCTGCTCGAGGCGGCGCGGGCGCAGCACGGACAGATCAAGCTGCAAACGAGCTCGTTGGATCTTCGCTCCAGCATCGAGCACGTGGTCGATCTGATTCGCCCGCCGTTCGATGCCAAGCACCAGACGCTGCGCGTCACCCTGCCCGAGGCGCCGGTCTGGGTGCAGGGTGATGCGACCCGGCTCGAGCAGGTATTCACGAACCTTCTGAGCAACGCGAATAAATATACCGGGGAGCGGGGTGCCGTCGAAATCAGTCTGGAGAGCTGCCTTTCGGATGCGTCGACGCGCTGGGCGGTCGTTCGGGTGGTCGACAACGGGCAGGGAATCGATGCGGACCTGGTACCGCGACTCTTTCAATTATTCACTCAGGCCGATCGCTCGCTGGCGCACTCTCAGGGGGGGTTGGGTATTGGCTTGAGCTTGGTGCGTACGCTGGTTGAACTGCACGGCGGCCGTGTGAGCGTGCGAAGCGGCGGGCGAGATAGGGGCAGCACGTTCGAGGTGCGTATTCCGATGAGGCCCGCGCCGCTCGGCGGCGAGACATCGGCGCCGGCGCTCGCGTCTGTCGAGCCCGTTGCACGCCGGCGCCGTGTGCTCGTGGTCGAGGACAATCAGGACATCCGGGAAAGCAGCTGCGAGCTTCTCGAGATGGCGGGATTCGAGGTGATGGGCGTCTCGACCGGGCCTGAGGCCTTGGAGCAGGCGCCGGTCTTTGGTCCCCACGTGCTGTTGCTCGATGTGGGCTTGCCGGGCTTGAGCGGCTACGATGTTGCCCGGCGCCTGAGAGCGATGCCGCAATTTGCGAGTACCTTGCTCGTTGCCATCACCGGCTACGACACGCCGGAGGCGCGTGAGCGGTCGGCGGTCGCGGGTTTCGACCATCATATCTGCAAGCCGGTCAATTTCGACGAGCTGGCAAGGCTGCTGAACTGAAGCCGCCGCCGCGGTCAGAACGTGAGCGTGACCGTGATGGTATCGCCATAGGTGCCGGCGGCGACATTCTGCCGCCCGGGAATCCGACCGTAAACGGGGAAGCTTCCGGTGGTGCCGCTGCCGGGGACGAAAGCAGTGCCCCCCGACCCGTCGCCCCACACCGAGGTGCGCGAGGTGTCGGTGTAGAGGTTGTAGTACAGCAGGCCGGCACCGCTCTGCAGCTGGCGTGCCGCGAACGAGCCGTTGCCGGAGCTCAACGCAATGGAATATGAGTCGGCCGCGGTACAGGTGACGGTGACGTTGCCGACGGCATCGACGTTGAGGCCCGACAGGGTGTCGTAGGTCCCGAACAGCACGCTCAGCGTATTGACCGAGCAGCTCGGCAGCGCCGCGCTCATGCCGGGAAGACCGGCACAGAGCAGTCCGGCAGCGAGTGATGCCCGGGCCGTCCGAACCACGCGCCGGGAGGCTCTGAGGCGATGTGTTGGCGGGCGCATCTAGTTTCCGGCGGTTGCCGGGCCCTTGCAGAGATAGGGGCCGAGTCGGGGCAGCGGATCGGCAGAGGGCGCGAAATGCACCGCGATTTCGCAGCCGCCTCCCGCCCAGCTGACCGCGAGGCGCGAGTGCTCCGAGAGGCCGGTGACATAGCTTTCACCGCGCAGGGCGACCGGAAAGTCGATGTCGCCGCCGATGAGATGAACGACCGCCCCGCTCGGCACGGGCGATCCATTGTCCAGCTGCAGCACGACCAGCGCACCGTAGGATTGCTTGACCGCAAAATCGAGCTTGAGCCCGCTGCGCCGATAGGGCACCGCCAGCTGCTCGATGGTCGGGATGTCGGCGTCGAGCGGCAGGTCCGCCTGCTCGATGCTCACGGGGTTTTCTTCGTAGGGCCGCAGCCGGGGTATCAGCACGGTGCCGTTGCTGTCGGTGCGCCCGGCTTCCTGATTGTCGGCATAGACCCGGACGTCGGGGTAGTCACCGACCTGCACCACCGCGAAGCTGTCGTCGAGCCGGCGGCTGAGATACGCATGGCCGCCGAGGAACGCGATGCCGCCCTGATCCTCCGCCGACTCCGCCACGCCATCCTCGAATTTGGAGGCGCTCACCGTGTAGGTTCCCACATCGTTCTGATAGCTCCCGGAGGCGCCGATCGGATTGGTCGAATCCGGTGCCGCGATGATGCGATAGCCGTAGCCGCGCCCGAGCGGCAGATTCTGCTGCACCTCGAGCTGCTCGTGCGTGCCGGAGTCGTCGTGGGTGGTGGTGGCGGTGAAGTTCGAGCGGGGTCCGAAGGGGATGTTCAGGCTGAGTCCGACGGTGGTCGATCCCGGACCCCGCAGGGGTTTGAAGCCATAGAGACTCCAGAAGACACCGCCGAACGAGTGATTGGTGTTCATCGACAGGAGATGCTCGGGCGGACGGTCGTCGCGATAGTCCTGCTGAATGTAGCTCAGATTCAGCGCGGTCCGGTGGACTATCGGCGTGGAGAGATTGAGCTGGAGCTCGCGCACGGGAGCGAGCTGGGTGGGCAGAATGCCGAGCTGACGGTATTGCGCCGTCTCGAAGCGCGCCGTCCCGCTCACACTGAACCCGGGTGCCTGCCGCTCGAACCCGACCTGCATCAGTCCGCCGTCGCCGCCGGATGAATGACTGGCACTGACACCGGCATTCAATACGCCCACCCCCCGTTGCAGCCACACCCCGCCGATTCCGGCATTTTGCTGGTCGTACTGCAGCTCGACGTGGGTCTCGCCGGTGAAGCTGTCGTTGAACCCGTAACGATGCGTGCCGGCCATGAGCCCGGGTCCGTAATCGTTGCTGGTGAGTCCGTAATTGTTGCGGGTGGCACCCATTTCATAAGAGTAGCTGCTGAGCCCCTCGCGCAGCAGCGACGGGCTCGAGTAATACGGCACGCTGATCAGCTGCTCGCGCCCGAGCACATCCCGCACCACCAGCTGGACATCGCCCAGCCCGGAGACCAGCGGGATGTTCGGAATGGAAAACGGCCCCGGCGGCACCGAGGACTGCAGGCGCAGCGCGTTGTTGACGTACAGATCGACGGTGGAGGGCAGCGTCGCCTCGCCCTTGAGACCGGCGAGCGGCGTGGTGACGAACCCCGGCTGGGTGGTGAAGTCCGTGTGCCATTGCACGCCGGCGAAGCGCACCGCTCCACCCCAGCTACCCGCCTGGCTGATCGAATCGCCCAGCAGCAGGCTGCTCAAGGTATCGGGCCGATCCTGGGTCCAGGCGGTGTCGAGCCGGATGAAGCGCGAACCGTCCGATGGATTGATGCGCGCGAAGGTGGACGTCCCCTCGCCCCAGCGGTTGAACATGCCCGCCTCCAGAGTGGCCCCCAGGCTCGAGGGCGAGCCGGCGGGACCGTGGGTCGCCAGCAGATCGTAGTTCAAGAACCCGCCGGGAGCCGCAGGGTCCGGCCGGGCGGCGCGCAATCCCGGGAACCCCAGCTGGGTGCGTTCGAAGAGCCGGGCCGGCGCGGTGATGGTCACCGACTGGGTCGCCTCATCGATCTGCCATTTGAGGCCGGGGAACGAGGCAAGCGATTGAAATTCATTGCCATCCTGGATGACGGGCGCGGCCGCGGGGAGTCTCAGGCGCCAGCGCTTCAGGTCCTCGACGCGGGCCCACAATTGCCCATCGGGGTCGCGCCTCATGAGCACGGTCTCGGGCGCCTGGCCGTTGAGTTGCACTTCGAACCAGGCCTCGGGGGTTGCGTCGCTCCCGGCCGATCGCGCGGGAGCCGGCGGGGAGACCCGGGCCGTGGGGGCTCGGAGCGCCGACGCGGCGGACGTATGCGATGCGGGGTGAGCAAGGCCCGCGCCGTGCTGGTCCGAAGTTTGTGCGCGATGGCGGGGGTGATGATGCCGGAGATGCTGGTGATGCCGGGCGTGCTTGTGATGCGGGGCGTGCTTATGGTGCGGGGCGTGCTTGTGATGCGGGGCGTGCTTGTGATGCGGGGCGTGCTTGTGGTGCGGGGCCTGCTTCTGGTGAGACGCATGCTTCTGGTGAGACGCATGCTTCTGGTGCCGGACATGCTTCGGGTGCCGGTGGGCGTGGCCCGGATGCGATGGCGATAATCTTTTCGCCGGGTGACCCGTGCCGGCGGGATGCTGCCCCTCGGCCGTAGGATTCGAATGAACCGCGGCGGACGCCGGTTGGACCGGCGAAGGGTCAGGCTCGGAGGCTGAGCGGCTCAACGCCGGCGCAGGCCGTGCGACGCCTCCCCAGGGAGAATCCGGCCCGACGAGGCTCGGCACCAGCACCAGGAGCATCGCGACACGCCGCCACCGATCGCGTCGATCGTGCCGGGGCGGAAGGTGCTGCGGACCTGGCACGGGGCGTTCTTATGTTAAATACGGAGAATGAGACTTGCCTTGTGACGAGCGCTCGACGCCGTAGCGCGCGCGTCAAGGCGCACCCACGGTGAGCTCGGTAGTCAGGTCGAGGTTGCGGTCAGTCCGGGCCTTGATGCGGATCCGGGATCCGGTGGACACCAGACGGGTGGCTTTGAGCGACCATTCGCGCCGCTGGCCCGGCAGCACATAGGCGGCCACCTGCTTGGTCTCCGAGAGCTCCGAGGCATCGGGCGCGATGAGCTCGAGACTCGCGATTTTCACGTGCGCGGCACCCACATTGGCCAACCCCACCGTGACCACACCGTCCGACGCGGAAGCCGCGCTCCAGTGCAGATCGGTATTGGGCTTGGCCAGCGGGGCGACGAACACCGGCACGCCGATGCGCAAGGTCATGCGCATGCCCTGAAAGTCCGCCGGCATCGGAGGCGGAATCTCCTGTAAAAACAAGCGGTAAGGCAGCTCCCGGGCGGGATCGGGGGCGCGCCGGAGGCCGATGCGCACCACCTGTTTGCCGCCGGGTGGGAGCGTGAATATCGGCGGCGTTGCGAGCAGCTCCGGGGTCGGCGCGTAGACATCGTCGGTCGCGTTCTGAGTCCAGCTCACGACCTGCATCTGCACGACGCTGGTCTCGGCCGCCT
>DATAYO010000096.1:0-77507 GCA_036272515.1 Steroidobacteraceae bacterium
GCAGCTCCTGTGCAAAAAGAGCCTGGCTCCTCGAAGTCCGCGAAGTGGTCGCCTGGCTTTAGCTCGCTTTCGCGTCTGCGTCGCGCTTTCGGAAGGCGGCTTCTCCGGCATCTGACACCTCGACCCACTTCGGGTCGGGCGCGGCGTTGGGGACGTAACTGTCGTGCCAGTTCCACCACTTGTACGGTCGGCTCTGGGGGTAGCCCTTCGGGGAGTCCTCCCACTCCTCCTGACGCCCGAGTGCCGTCATATCGAGGTAGCTCCAGGTGGTGCCCATCGCCTCGTCGCCGCGTCCGTTGATGAAGTAGGTGCGGAACACGCGCTCGCCGTCGCGAATGAACGCATTGTGGCCGTGCCATTCCGCCACCCCGAAGTCGGCGTCGAAGCTGTCGGTGATGGTGTACCAGGGGATTTCCCAGCCCATCCGCGCCTTCAGGCGCGCGATGTCGGCCTGCAGCGCACGCGAGGCATACACGAGGGTCGTGTCGCGCGCGGTCAGGTGGGCGAGATGGGAAACCTGGTCGGCCCCCAGGGAACAGCCTATGCAGGCATGCTCCGGCCAACCATGCACGCCGGGCTCGAAGAAGGCGCGGTAGATGATCAGCTGACGGCGACCTTCGAACAGGTCGAGGAGGCTCGCCTTGCCCTCGGGCCCGTCGAACATATAGGTCTTTTCCACGGCAACCCATGGCATCCGCCGCCGCTCGGCGGCCAGCGCGTCACGGGCGCGAGTCAGCGCCTTCTCCTTCACGAGAAGCTGCGCGCGCGCGGCCTCCCACTCTTGTGGCGACACGATCGGTGGTGTGTTCATGGCGTGCTCTCCTTCCTTTCCGACCCTTCTCGGGTCACATGCATTGGTTACCATGATCATCTCTCCTTTGATTGCTTGACTTCAATTGGTGCCTGGTTCAGTGCACCATGGGATGAGGGCCTCTTTGCGCTGCCGTGTCGGCCACGGGCATACTCACTCGTCCCACGAGTCTAAAATGGAGATGCCCCGATCGGCACCATATCCAAATTCGAGGTCAGCCTGCTTCTGGACACCGGCACCGTCATGCTGAGGAATGTTCGTTGCAGCGGGACCTGTCGTCACCGAAGCGCCGAGGAATGCGCGTCCGCAACACACCTCGTTTTTCCCTATCGAGGCGTTTACATGCGCCATGTCGGCAGCGATCAGGCCGTGGCCGATGCCAACCACGTGTTGTTTTTCAATGCCGGCGAAAGCTACCAGGTGAGCCATCCGGTGAGGGGAGGCGACGAAAGCCTCTCGCTGGCGCTGCCGGAAGCCACCTTGCGTGAACTGGCGCCGGTCTCGCTCTTGAAAACCCGAGGCACGCTCGGGTTTCGAAATCAGCATCAGCGCATCGATCCACGCGCACAGGCGCTGGTCGCCGCGCTTCGGCACAGCTTGCAAAACAAAACCATCGAGTCGCTGGAAGCGGAGAATCTACTGTTGACGCTTGTGTGCCGCAGCCTGGGTCCGCGTACTTCTCACGAGCCGGCCGCGACCTATGCGAGCCGTCGGCTGGTGGATCGCGTCAAGGTCCTGTTGGCCGGCGATCTTTCGCGCCGCTGGACATTGGCGGAAATCGCCGCACAGATCGGTGGATCGCCGGTGTACCTGACACAGGTATTCCGGCGGGTGGAGGGCCTTCCTCTCTATCGCTATCACCTGCGGCTGCGTCTTGCGCGCGCCTTGGACCTGCTCCCCCGCTACGACGACCTATCCGCATTGGCCAATGACCTCGGGTTTTCCAGCCATAGCCATTTCGCG
This sequence comes from Steroidobacteraceae bacterium, assembly GCA_036272515.1. Taxonomy (GTDB): domain Bacteria; phylum Pseudomonadota; class Gammaproteobacteria; order Steroidobacterales; family Steroidobacteraceae; genus Bog-1198. The sequence continues at coordinate 1,775 of DATAYO010000096.1, forward strand.
GCGGCGTTCAAGCAAACGTACCGCCGCTCGCCCACCGAGTTCCTCAAATTCACGCATCGCGGCTGATTCGCTAAAGATTTCGACAGCGGGCCGGACTGTTTTACGGTGTATTGCCTGCCTCCCGCAAAGAGGTTCGGGCAAACATGCGAAACATGGATCAACTCGACAAGGCCGAGCGCTTCCGCGCGCTTCATGTCGCGGGCCGACCGTTCGTACTGTTCAACGTATGGGATCCCGGTAGCGCGAAGGTGGTCGCAAAGGCCGGAGCGGCAGCAATCGCGACGGGAAGTTGGTCGGTTGCGCGGGCGAACGGTTTTGATGACGGCGAGAACATTCCTCTGGCGCTCGCGATGGACATCTTGGCCCGCATCGTCGCGGCGACAACGTTGCCGGTGTCCGTGGACATCGAGAGTGGCTACGGCAACGATCCCGAGGCGGTGTACCGAACGGTGGAGCGCACGATTGAGGCGGGCGCCGTCGGCTGCAATTTGGAAGACAGCTTCCCCGGCAGCGGTGAACTTCGGGGGTCTCAAGAGCAAGTCCATCGGATAGCCGCCGCCCGAAAAGCGTCGAAGGCGGCTTCGGGATATTTCATCAATGCGCGAACCGACGTGTTCTTTCAAAAGCCGGCTCAGATGCACGATGTCGCGATGATCGAAGAGGCACTGGCACGCGCGCGCGCCTACGCGGACGCCGGAGCGGATGGGTTGTTTGCGCCCGGCCTCATGGACGAGGCTCTGATCGCAAAGCTTGCGAAAGCCTCTCCTCTACCGCTCAACGTCATGGTGGGTGAGAGCACACCCACCTTGCGCAAGCTGTCCGATGCCGGAGTGGCGCGTATCAGTCACGGCCCAGGGCCCTATATTGCAGCGATGCGGGCACTGGAGGACGCGGCGCGTGCGGCGACGGCGAGAGGCTAGTCTAGGTTTCCATTCATTTCCTGGCCTCAATTACCAGCTCGGGATCAAACGCCAGGTTCGGCTCCATCGGCAGGTAGCCCCGTGGATTGCAAACAACGCGAGTGCCATTCACAACGTAGTCGAATGACTCGTGCGTGTGCCCGTGAATCCACAGCGTCACCGGCGGCCTTACCAAACGCGTTAAATCACTGGCAAAAGCAGGGTTCACCGGATCACCCTCGTATTTTGCATGGATGCTTTGCCGAAGCGGCAGATAGTGCGTCACGACGACGGTAGGCCCGTCGAAGACGTCGAGAAGCCTTCCTTCCAACCATCTTACTTGAGCAAGATGAATCTCACGTGCGTGCTCGGGACGGAAGGGTTCCGTGTCACTGTGGCGAATCAGGCGGAAATCATTCATCCCCCGCATCGCATCGTTCATTGCCCGTAGGAGCCGGGATCCGGCTCCGTAAAGAGCAAAGTCGGTCCACAGCGTCGTGCCCAGGAAGCGGGTGCCGTCAAGCACGAGCTCATCGGCATCGAGCAGGTGGACACCGAGATTCCCCGCCTTTTTGCGTAGCGCCGCCAACGTCTCCTGCATCTGCCCACCATAAAACTCATGGTTACCTACCACGTAGATGACCGGCGTGGCCGGGAATTGCTCTCGCGCCCACTCGAGGCCGCGCACGCCAACATGAATATCGCCGGCCAACACGATGACATCCGCGTCTGCGGCAGGCGGCGTCCAGTCGCGGAACTCCAGATGCAGATCAGAGAGTACGCGAATCCTCACTGTGGGGGCACCGCGGGCGTCCGTGCCGCAGAAGCCAGTGACCGGGGAGACTTATCGGACACCGGTATTCAGAGCTCGCCGGCCCGCGCCGCGGTGGACAGACAAGCCGTCAAGATCCGTGCCTCCAGCAATTTGTGCGCGGTCGAGCGGTTGGTACGCATGACCAATCCGGACGAGTTCGCCTGCGACCGTTCGCGTACGGCCTCGCGGAGCTTCGTGTAAGCCTCCGAGCCCTTCGGGTCCTCGCCGTAAAGCTCATAAAGCTGCCGCCAGTCGCGGGCGAGTCCCAACAGCAAAGCGTGGTAGCGCGCCAGCCGGGCCCGCTGTTCGACTGTGTCCACCTCGACCACCAGCTCCGAGCGCATATCGAGGATCAGCAGCTCCATCTCCGATGGCGGCATCACCGGGCGGGGCAGCGTCTGCTCGCTAAGGGGCGTGTCGGACCTCGCAGCGTCGTAGGGGCGGTCCTCGATGCGCACATTCGCCTCCTGACCCCGCGCGACCAGTTCCCAAAATGCGGCGTTTCCGGAGGTGTCGGCCACGAGGTGGATCCGTTCACTGGCGGTTGGGTTCTGCACGGCGTGAGTACGCCAGTTGTCGAAGAGCCAGGCCTCTCCGGGTGCCATGTGCACGGACTCCCCGTCGCACATGAAACGCACCTGCGGCAGGGTGACGATCGGAACGTGCATCCGTACGCGGAAAAACCAATGATGGTGGATATCGGAATGTGGCTTCACGACCGCCCCGGGGGCCAGTCGCAGAAGACGCGATCGACTCCAGACCACCCCGAAGCTCGCGAGCACCTGCCGCATGTAAGGTGAGCGCTCGAGATTCGCTGTCATGCGCATGGGACCGTTCAGACGGTCGTTCTCGCCACCGTCCGCAGTGATCAGGCGCACCGCGGAATTGCCCGGCTCACCGGTTGGATGAGGCGTCCACGCATCGAGCGGCAGCGCGGCGACTTCAGAGCGCAGGCGACCTGCGTCAAAACGCACAGGTATCCGGAAGAATCGCTGAGGCAATCGCACGTTGGTTACGCACCCAAATATCGTGCCCGAATCGTACGCAAAAACTCCCGCAAGGCAAAGATTTTTACATACAACCTGGACAGAAGAATCAAACCTGCGCGAGCGCACCAATTTTCCCAGGCTTCATGCGGCGGTGCTGGTGCATTTTCGGCCGGAGTGGATTCACTCTTCCACAGGTCCGTGACCACGCGCCGGCCGGCTTCGTCTGACATGTAAAATGCGCGCCGTTCACGAGCTCCGGATCTCGTTACTCGCATCGAATGTCTCAGAATTGCCGCGGTTCGAACATGCGCTTGACGGCACTTCGCCTTTTAGTTAACGTTCGTTAAATATTAAGAGACCTTATGTATTGGAGGTCGCCGTCGCCATGTTGGCTGCAATTCGCAATAAACTGATCTGCGTCGCATTCGTAGTGCGGGAGCGCCAAATCCAGCTGGCTCGGTGGTTGCGGGGATTGATCCGTTCGCAAGTGGGCTCGCTTGATCACATTACGATACCCGTGCGTGATCTGGCGCTCGCCCGCCGTTTTTATTGCGACATTCTCGGCGCCGCCTTCTTCCTGGAGGTAAACGATGAGACTTTTCGGAGCTACGGCCGACCACCGGCCCCGAATAATGGAGAAGGATCGCACCATATTTCCGTGTTTTTAGGCGGCGCTACGAGGGTGGATCTCTTTCTACAGCACTCTGGCCAGCCGCCAGTCGCGGCCGGCCATCCGCATATCGCATTTCACGTACCGGCGCGGCAATTGGTGAACTGGAAGACCAAACTCGAAGCTCACGGAATACCTACCGAAGGTCCGCTTCAACTGGGGCCACCCGGTCAGGCCTCGCTGTACTTCAACGACCCGTTCGGCAATCATCTGGAACTGACGTGCATGGGATACTCCAGCGCCATTCCGATCCGCCCTCCAGTTCCCGAGCGCCTATATTGGGACCCCGCCCGGCTCCACTAGCGAAATGAGCTACGCTGAAGACTCCGTCAGCACTGCGATCCTCGGTGATCTCGTACAGGAATTTGTGAACCGAGTTTCGCACGCGCAGGGAAAAACTCTGGCGGCGCTGACCGATGCCGGTATCACCCTGCCGCAAGTCTTGCTCCTGCGCCGCATGGCTTCGAATGGCGAAATCACGACTTCGGAACTCGCCGAGCAGATGCACATGTCGCTACCTGCCGTGAGCCAGATGGTCGAGCGCCTGTCTCAACTCGGCCTGGTATCACGCGTCGAATCGACCGACGATCGTCGGAAAAAGCTCCTCACAGTCACACAGGATGGACGCAAGTTGCTCAGACGAATCTCCAGGGCCCGCTCGGCCGACTACGCGGCTGGAGTTGCGCCGCTGTCGCCCCGCATGCGAGCGGGTTTGCTACGAGTGCTGAGCGACGCGCTGAAGGAGCTTTAAAGGCCGGCAGTATAGGTTTTCGCGCAGCCCCGCATGGTTAGTCGGAAGGCCCTAGTCACTCCCACTCGATGGTCGCCGGCGGCTTGCCCGATACGTCGTACACCACGCGCGATATGCCTCGCACCTCGTTGACGATCCGGTGCGCGACGCGATCCAGGAACTCGTACGGCAGGTGCGCCCATCGCGCCGTCATGAAGTCGATGGTCTCCACCGCGCGCAGCGCGATCACGTGATCGTAGCGGCGGCCATCGCCCATCACGCCGACGGAGCGCACCGGCAGGAACACCGCGAAGGCCTGGCTGACCTTGTCGTAGAGCCCATCGCGGCGCAGCTCCTCGATGAAAATCGCATCCGCGCGCCGCAGCACATCGGCATGGGGTTTCTGAACCTCTCCCAGGATCCGCACGCCGAGGCCGGGACCCGGAAAAGGATGTCGGCGCACCATCTCTGCGGGCAGGTCGAGCGCCAGCCCGAGCTGCCTCACCTCGTCCTTGAACAGCTCGCGCAGCGGCTCGAGGAGCTTCAGCTTCATCTGCTGCGGCAGGCCGCCGACGTTGTGATGCGATTTGATGACGTGCGCCTTGCCCGTCTTGGAGCCGGCAGACTCAATCACGTCCGGATAGATCGTGCCCTGCGCCAGCCACTTCACGTCCGTGAGCTTGGCCGCCTGTTCGTCGAAGACCTCGACGAACACGCGGCCGATGATCTTGCGCTTGGCCTCCGGATCCGCCTCACCGCGCAGTGCCTCGAGGAAGCGCTGCTCGGCATCCACGCGGATCACGTTCACGCCCATGTGCTCGGCGAAGGTTGCCATGACCTGGTCGCCCTCGCCGAGACGCAGCAATCCATGATCGACGAACACGCACGTGAGCTGGGTGCCGATCGCTCGATGCAGCAGCGCCGCGAGCACCGAGGAGTCGACGCCGCCGGAGAGGCCGAGCAGCACCTTGTCAGGACCTACCTGCGCGCGAATGCGCGCGATGCTGTCCTCGATGATGTTGCCGGTCGCCCAGCTCGCGCCGCATCCGGCAATCTCGCGCACGAAGCGGCGCAGGATCTCCCCGCCCTGCAGGGTGTGCGTCACTTCGGGATGAAACTGCAGGGCATAAAGACCGCGCGACTCGTCCGCCATCGCCGCCAACGGCGCGTTGTCGCTTTCCGCTATCGCGGTGAATCCGCGCGGCAGCGCCACGACCCGGTCGCCGTGGCTCGCCCAGACATCCAGCACGCGCCGGCTCATCGCGTCGCGATTGTCCTCGAGGCCGTCGAGCAGACGCGAGGCGCCGAGCGGCCGTACGCGCGCCGCGCCGAATTCGCGGTGGGACGATGATTCGACTTGTCCGCCAAGCTGAGCGGCCATGGTCTGCATGCCGTAACAAATGCCGAGCACCGGTACCCGAAGCTCGAAAACTCGCGCGGGGGCCTCCGGGCCCCTGGCCTCGTACACCGAGTCGGGGCCGCCGGAGAGAATGATGGCGCTCGGCCTGAAGCGCTCGATCTCCGCAGCGGGAGCATCCCAGGCATAGATCTCGGAATAAACGCCCAGCTCCCGTATGCGGCGCGCGATCAGCTGGGTGTACTGGGAGCCGAAATCGAGAATCAGGACCCGGTCGGCATGAATGTCGGCCATCAACCGATCCGGTAGTTGGGTGCTTCTTTGGTGATGGTCACATCGTGCACGTGGCTCTCGCGTACGCCGGCGCTGGTCACTCGAACGAAGTGGGGGCGCGTTCGCATCTCTTCGATGCTGCCGCTGCCGGTGTAGCCCATGGCCGCGCGCAGACCGCCGGCGAGTTGCTGCAGGATCGACACGAGGCTTCCCTTGTAAGGCACGCGGCCCTCGATCCCCTCCGGCACGAGCTTCTCGAGATCGGTCGTCGTGTCTTGAAAATATCGGTCGCTAGAGCCGTGGGCCTGCGCCATGGCGCCCAGGGAACCCATGCCGCGATACGACTTGTACGAGGCGCCCTGGTATAGCTCGACCTCGCCGGGAGATTCCTCGGTGCCGGCAAACATGCCGCCGATCATGACGCAATGCGCTCCGGCCGCGAGCGCCTTGGCGACATCGCCCGAATAGCGGATGCCGCCATCGCCGATGACCGGAACTCCGGTGCCGGCGAGCGCCTGCGATACCCGCGAAATCGCGCTGATCTGCGGCACCCCGACGCCCGCGACGATGCGCGTGGTACAGATCGAACCGGGTCCGATGCCGACCTTCACCGCATCGGCCCCGTGCTTGACGAGGTCGAGTGCGGCCTCGGCGGTAACGATATTGCCGCCGATGACCTGCAGGTCGGAGTGCACCCTCTTGATCTTGGCGACCATCTCGAGCACGCCGCGCGAATGTCCGTGCGAGGTGTCGACCACCACGACATCGACACCGGCCTCGCGCAGCGCCGCCACCCTATCGAGCGTATCCGGCGAAGTGCCCACGGCCGCACCCACTCGCAGACTTCCGACGGAATCCTTGCAGGCGTTCGGAAACTCGGTCGCCTTCTGGAAATCCTTGACGGTGATCATCCCCTTGAGCTCGTGGTCCTGGCCCACGACCAGCACTTTCTCGATGCGGTGCTTGTGCAGGAGCGCCAGGACTTCCTCCTTGGGCGCGTTCTCCCGCACGGTGATCAACCGCTCCTTGGGCGTCATGACGGACGAGACGGGTGCGTCGAGCTTGGTCTCGAAACGCAAGTCGCGGTGCGTGACGATACCCACCACCTTGGTGCCGGCCACCACCGGCACTCCGGAGATATTCTTGGATCGGGTGAGATTGATGACCTGCCGGATGGTCATGTCCGGTTCGACCGTGATGGGGTCGGTGATCACTCCGCTCTCGAACTTCTTGACGCGATCGACCTGGCGCGCCTGGTTCTCGATCGACATGTTCTTGTGCACGATGCCGATGCCGCCCTCTTGGGCGATGGTGATCGCGAGGCGGGCCTCCGTGACGGTGTCCATGGCGGCGGAAACCACCGGAAGATTCACCCGGATTTCGCGGGTCAGCTGGCTGGACAGAGAGACTTCGCGCGGCAAAACTTCGGAATACGCCGGCACCAGCAGCACATCATCGAAAGTGAGTGCCTCTTCCAGAATACGCATGAGCGTTCACTTAAGGTTCGTCTAAGAGGCGGCGCATTGTACCTTGCGCCGGGGGTGCGGTAAACCGCTATCATTTCCGTCATGGAACCCATGCCAGGCCCTTTCGGGCGTCCCGAGCGTGACGTGTACTCAGTCTCCCGGCTGAACCGGGAAGTGCGCGTGCTCCTGGAACGCGGTTTCGGAATGCTGTGGCTCGAGGCCGAAATATCGAATTTTTCCAAGCCGAGCTCCGGCCACTGGTATTTCTGCCTCAAGGACGCCGACGCGCAGGTCCGCTGCGCCATGTTCCGTCAGCGAAATATGCTGTGCGCCTTCAGTGCCCGCGACGGCCAAAAAGTCCTGGTTCGGGCGCGGATCGGGCTGTACGAGCCGCGCGGCGAATTCCAGCTCATCGTCGATCACATGGAGGACGCGGGGCTCGGAGCGCTGCAGCGCCAATTCGAGGAGCTGCGGGCGAGGTTGGCCGCGGAGGGATTGTTCGCGGCCGAGCGCAAGCGTCCCCTGCCCTCGCTCCCGAAGCGCATCGGGGTAATCACCTCGCCGACCGGGGCCGCCGTGCGCGACATTCTTCACGTGCTCGCCCGGCGCTTCCCCGGTATCGGCGTGCTGATATATCCCGCCGCCGTGCAGGGAGCGCAGGCGCCGGCGGAGCTGATCGCGGCGCTGCGCGCGGCCGGCGCCCGCGCCGAATGCGATGTGCTGATTCTGGCACGCGGCGGGGGCTCGCTGGAGGACCTCTGGGCATTCAACGACGAGAAGTTGGCTCGCGCCATCGTTGCTTCGCCAATTCCGGTGATCTCGGGGGTGGGTCACGAGATCGACTTCACCATCGCCGACTTCGCGGCCGATGTCCGCGCGCCGACTCCATCGGCAGCCGCGGAGCTGGTGGTCCCCGATGTCGAGGAATGGTTGCTGGCGTGCCGGCGGCTCGGCACCCGCCTGGAGCGGTGCATGGGCCGGCGGCTGGCCGAGCGCCGTGAGCGGCTCCGCTGGCTCACCCGGCGGGCGTCCCAGGTCAGCCCGGTCGCGCGCCTCGTGCAGCAGACGCAGCGCCTGGACGAGCTCGATCAGCGTATGTCGCGTGCGGTGCGCCGCAGCCTTGGCGATCGCGCCGAGCGGCTCGACTGGCTTCGAGGACGCACGGCGCTCGCCAGCCCGGCGGCGCGAGTGCGCGCGCTCGCCGCCTTGAAGGACACGCTCGCCGCGCGTCTCGAGGCGGCGGGGCTCGAGGCCGTTCGCCGCGCCCAGGAGCGTCTGGTCCCGCTCGTCCGGACATTGAACGCGGTGAGCCCGCTCGCGACCCTCGAGCGGGGCTACGCCATCGTCTGGGACGCGCAGGGGCGGATTCTGCGCGATGCAGCCGATGCCGCCGATGGCGACCTCATCGAGGCGCGACTCGCCGTGGGCCGGATCCGGGCCAAAGTACAGCGCCCGTGAAGCGCGTCCCGGGGCTGATCGCTCTGTTGCTGTGGGGCGCTGTCGCGCACGCGCTGGGCGGCCTGCAATTGCCGCAGGAGAGAGCCGTTCCCGGCGGCATCAAGATCCTGCGCTTGAGCGCGGGCGGCGACGTGCCGCCGTATGTCGAGGCCGACGGACACCGGGCGCTCGTGGTCGAGGATGCCGGTGTGTGGACGGCCGTCATTGGCATTCCCTTGTCGGCGACGGTCGGGCCGTTTCACGTCACGACGCGCGATGCGTCCGGCGCGCACGATCTCCACTTCGAGGTGGCGGACAAGCACTACATCACCCAATCGCTCAAGGTCGCGCCCCGCCAGGTCGATCTCTCCGCGGCCGATCTCGAGCGGGCCGAACGCGAGCAAGAAATCATGGGGCGGGCTCTCGATCATTGGAGCGCGCCGCCGCCCGCCACCTTGCGCTGGGATCCGCCGGTAGCCGGACCCCGCTCGAGCTCCTTCGGCCTGCGCCGCGTGTTCAATGGAGAAGCGCGCAAGCCGCATTCGGGCATGGACATCGCCGCTCCCACGGGAACCCCGGTGATCGTGCCGGCGGACGGAACGGTGGTCGATACGGGAGATTACTTCTTCACGGGCAACACGGTGCTGGTGGATCACGGTCGCGGCCTGATCAGCATGTACTGCCACCTGAGCGCCGTCGACGTGAAGCCCGGCCAGCGAGTCGCGGCGGGTACCCGCATCGGCGCCGTGGGCATGACCGGGCGCGCCACCGGTCCGCACCTTCACTGGGGGATCAGTTTGAACCGCGCCTGGGTCGATCCGGCGCTGTTCCTCAAGTAGCGGGCTCGCCGCCTGCCGTCGTCATCGCCCCGCTCATCGTGGCTCACCGCCCGCTCGTCGTGGCTCACAGCCCCGATTGCCTACGCCGGCAACGCCCCATCATGATTATCGAGTCGCCACGGCGACGGCGGCGGCGGCCATCACGGTTCCGCTGCCGCGGTTCAGCAATTTGATCGCCTTCGGATTGCGCAGCCAGGCTCGGGCCCGTGCCGCGATGAACACATAAGCTCCCAAGGTCAGCGGCAGGATCACCACGATGGCGGCGGCAATCTGCGCCTGCCCGAAAGCGCTCAACGACTCGAGCGGCACGACCGTGGGGAGCAGCGCCAGAAAGAACAGCATCGGTTTCGGATTGCTCAAGGTCAGGGTCAAGCTGCCGAGAAACAGCGCGTGCGGCGGCCTGGCAAGGGCGTCGGCATGGGCTTCCGCCAGCGGTCTCGCGGGCGCGGTCCAGAGCTTGTACGCCAGATACAGAAGGTACAGCGCGCCTACATATCTGACCACCAGGAAGGCCGTGTGTGCGGTATGCGCGAGTGTGGCGAGCCCCAGGGCCGCTGCGCAGAACCACATCAGGTCCCCGACCAGGAAACCGGCGATGAAAGCCACCGCTCCCTTGCTGCCCCGGGCCAAACTTTGCGCGATGATTGCGGCCACGCCCGGGCCCGGCGTCGCAACGGCCAGAAAATAGGCCGCGCAAAAAGTCGCAAGGCCGTACCACGACATGTCTCACCCCTCGAGCCAGGAGGGGTCAGTCTACGCTACTCGATGCTCTCGCCGTGCAGCGAGATGTCGAGACCTTCGCGCTCCTGCTCCTCGGTGACCCTGAGGCCCATGGTCTTGTCGATCACGACGAGAATCGCATAGCTCACCACGAAGCCGTAGATCACGGTGGTCAGAACGCCCTTTGCCTGAGTGAGCAGAGAGCCGTCCGCACCGCTGATTTCCTTGCTCGCGAACACGCCGGTGAGCAGCGCGCCCAGGATGCCGCCGATACCGTGCACGCCGAAGGCGTCCAGCGAGTCGTCATAGCCGAATAGATGCTTGAGCGAGGTCGCCGCGAAATAGCACACGATGCCGGCCGCCAAACCGATGATCACGGCTGCCGACGGCCCCACGTAACCGGAGGCCGGGGTGATGGCGACCAGACCCGCCACGGCGCCCGAGGCGATGCCGAGCACGCTGGGTTTGCGCTTGCTGAACCACTCGGCAAACATCCAGCCGAGCGCCGCCGCTCCGGTGGCCATCTGGGTTGCCAGCATCGCCATGCCGGCGCGACCGTCCGCCGCGGTCGCGGAGCCGGCGTTGAAACCGAACCACCCCACCCACAGAAGCGACGCGCCGATCAAGGTCAAGGTCAAGTTGTGCGGCGGCATGGCCTCGCGGCCGTAGCCGAGACGCTTGCCGAGCACCAGACAGCTCGCCAGGCCCGCGATTCCCGCATTGATGTGCACGACGGTTCCGCCGGCATAATCGAGCACTCCCGCGGCGTTCAGCCATCCGCTCGGCTCCCATACCATGTGTGCAATCGGCGCATACACCAGAACCGACCATGCCGAGATGAACACCAGCATCGACGAGAATTTCATGCGGTCCGCAAACGCGCCCGCGATCAGCGCCGGCGTGATGATGGCAAACGTCATCTGGAACATGGCGTAGACCGTCTCGGGAATGGTCGGCGCAAGATGCGAGACGGTGACCTTGCCGCCGGCATCGTCGTGGATGTACGTCATCCCGCTGAACAGGGCGCGCGTGGCTCCGCCGATGAAATGGTTACCGGGCGTGAACGCCCAGGAGTAGCCGATGAGCCACCACAGCAGCGTCACGGCGCAAGTACAGGCGAAGCTCTGCATGAGCGTTGCCAGCACGTTCTTCTTGCGCACCATGCCGCCGTAGAACAGCGCCAGGCCCGGTATGCACATCATCAGCACCAGCGCCGTGGAGGTGAGCATCCAGGCCGTGTCGCCCGCGCTCAATTTGTCGGCGGACACGAGCGCGGGCGCGGTCAGCGCCGCAGCGGCCGGCGCAGCCACCGCCGAGGCGGCCGCGCAGAGCGCCGCTAGAAACACACCCAACGACCGCTTGATCATCAATTCGCTCCCTTAAATGGCGCCCGCATCCCGCTCGCCGGTCCGTATCCGCACCACTTGCGCCAGCGCGAAGCGTTTGATGACGGCGGTGACGAGCTTCATGGGGTGCCCTTCAAAGCACTGCTTATGCCATCGACGGCATATTCAGCATAATCAGCCTCTTAGATGCCTACCGGCGGTCCGGCAACCGGCCCAATGCACTATTTCGGGGCAAATACACCGGGTTCGGCGCATCGAATTGATGCAGGGCGGCTAGCGTAGCGAAAGCTGCAGCCGCACTTCCCCGTCCTTCGCGGCAGCCTTGTTGTTTGCCACCAGAAAGACGCGCTTGGGATCGATCTGCGTGCCGTCGAGCAGCGCCTTCTGCAGCGCCTGCGCCCGCTGCTCAGCCAGAGTCCTGACGCTGTCGTCGGTGACGGTCAGATGCTTACGCAATGCATCCATGAGGAACGCGATCTTGGCCGACGTCTGGTCCGCCTTTGGCTTGCCGGCCGTCACCGAGTCGGGATAGCGCGGCGCGGCGCCGAGCTCGTGCTCGTACACCCGCGTCAGCAGCTCGAGCTTGGAGTCGGCATCGAGCTGATCGAAGCTCGGGGTGTCCGCCACAGCGGCCTGTTTTTTGTGCTTCGGGGTCTGCAGCATCGCCTCGCGAAGGCGTGCATTCAGCTCGGCATCGACGAGCGCCGGCCGGTCGACGTCCGGCACGGCGGCGATCGGCACCTCGATGTTGAGCTGCGGGCGCTGCTGCAAGGCCTTCACGATCGCCTTCACCTTGTTTTCCTGGGTTTCGTCGAGCGCGCTCGCACCCGGCCGGAAATCGATGTACTGCAGATCCGGACCGCCCCCGAACAGCGATCCCAGCAGCGCGAATGGCGCGGTCACAGCCTTTTCCAGGATATTGACGAACACCTTCCAGATGATCGGGCCCAGGCGAAACTGGGGATCCTTGAGCGAGCCCGTGACCGGCAACTCCAGGTCGATGACGCCGTTGCGATCCTTGAGCAGCGCGACCGCGAGCTTGATGGGCAGCGACACCGCCTCCTTGCTGTTGGTCTTTGCGCCGAACTCGAGCTGATCGATGACGATGTGGTGCTGCGCATCGAGCTTCCCCGCGTCGATCTTGTAGTGCAGGTCGGTGGTGAGCTTGCCCTTGGAGATGTCGTAGCCTGCGAATTTTCCGGAATATGGATTGAAGATGCTCAGCTCGATGTCGCGAAAGTCCATCACAAGATCCGTGTACAGCGAGGCGCTCAGCAGATTGACCCGGCCCTTGATCGACACGGGAGAATAGGCCCCGACCGCGCCCTTCAGATCGACGGTGGCGCGCGAGCCCGGTTTCGACGACAAGCCGCGCACGCTGCCTTCCAGGTGCTGGATTGCGGCCGAAAAGGTCGGCGCGACCGAATGGTCGGTGAAGTTCGCCAGCCCGTCTTCGATGCGCACGGTCCTGATCGCCATCGGCATCGACGCGGAGCCGCTCTGCGCGGCGCTCTTCGTTGTCTCAACCGCCCGTGCCTCGCCCGGCTTGGCCGAGTCCGGGCGAGCGGCAGGGGCCGTTGCGGCCCCGCTCTCGGCGCCCCTCTTATCGCCCGGGCCCTTCAGCGCGTTCTTCACGTTCAAGGTTGCATCCGACTCGATGATCACCCGCGCGTAGGGCCTGCGCACCATGATCTCGGCGATATCGAGCCGGTCCGGACTTTGCTGGTACCTCAGGCCGCGAATGTCGAGCCGTTTCCATCGGATCAGATCCTGATGGCGGAAATTGTCGACGGTATGAAGGTCCTCGACCTGGATGTCGCCGGCGAAGCTGAGCGCCGCGGGGCGCTTCGAATCGGCGTGCCCCCTCGAATGGCCATGCGCTTTCGAATTGCCGTGCTCCGTCGAGCCGGCCGCTTGCAAGGCGGCCGCATCGAACCGCAGCTGGCCCTCGCCGCCGAGTTTTCCATTGCGCAGCGTAACGGAGGTCCGCTCGGCAATGTACGGTTGCGCCAGCGCCAAGTCGATCCCTGCGAGCCTGAGCTTCAAGGACGCCGAAGCGGGTTGCGGCGTCACCGCACCGCTCATCTCGAGCGACCCGCCGCCGTTGATGTGCGTGTCGAGGCGCACGTCGACCGGCTTGCCGAGATCGAGGCTCGCCCCGCCGATCCGTAACGACAGCGGCGCCAGCACGACCTTGGCGACCGGCTGCATGCGGCGATCTTCGGCCGAAATGCTGGCCTCTGTGAGATCGATCTGCTTGAGCTCCGCGCGCCAAGGTGTGGGCGGCGCCGCATTGCCCGCCGTGGCACTTGCATTGCCCGCCGTGGGGCCCGCGGTGCTGGGCGCAGTCGGGCGCGGCGCGCCCGCGGCCGCCACCGACGAGCGCGGTGCGACGAGATCGAGCAGATTCAACGAGCCATCCGGTTGCAGCCAGGTGTCGAGCTTGAGCCCCGAGCAGGAGACCGATTCGATTTGCGCCAGCCGCTCGCCCAGATCGACGTTCATCCCGGTCACCGAGAGCTTGGGCACGCGCACCCATTCGGCGGCGGAACCCCGCGGGCTCACCGTGAGGTCCGTCACCGAAGCATTGGCGACGTTCATCTCGAGCTCGACCGTATCCTTCAGCGTGAACCGGTAAGTCGACTGGAGGTCGAGCGTCCCCGAGCCGATCACGAAGTTGAGCCGGTCCTGCAGATATTCCCAGAGGGTGCGGGCGCGAAGCCCATCGATGCGCAGCTCGCCCTCGGATGCGATCGGCTGAACCGACAGGCGCCCCTGCCACTCCACGCGCTCGCCGAGCTTGGAGGTTCCGCTGAACGTGAACAGGCCGCCCTGCGCCCCGGTGACGAAATCGTCGAGCTCGAAGTTCACCGGCTCGAGATGCGCCGCGAACTGCGACGGACGGCTTCGGTCCTCATAGCTGAGCGCGCCCTGACTGATCCTGAAGGAGCCCACCCGCAGCGCGGGCAGCGGGCCGCCCGGTTTCGCCGCGGGCGTGGGAGCCTGTGGCCTGGGACGCAGCGCCAGCAAATTCAGCGTCCCGTCCCGTGCCACCACCGCATTCACGTAGGGCGCGTCGATCTCGATCTGTTTGAACGTGTAGGCGCGATGCCAGATCGAGGACAGCTGAAAGTCGACGAACAGCCGGCCGAAGCCCAGCAGCTTCTCTCCGCTCTTGTCGGCCAGCGCGAAGTCCCGCACATCGACCTGGAACAGAAATGGATTGACGTGAATCTCGCCCACGGCGGGGGTCGCGTCCAGGGTCTTCGGAATGTCCTCGAGCAGCGCGTTGCGGGCGATCCGGGGCGCGATCACGAATCCCGCCAGGGCGTACAAGCCGACGATCGCCGCGAGGACGATGGTCAGACGCGCAATTCTGGTCCTGAGCAGCTGCAGCACAGAAGCACCCGCGGATGACACCGGTGCGGCCGGCGGAGTTCTTCTAGGTCAGGAGTGTAACAGAAGAATATTCAGCGCTTGTTACGCTGAATGAGGCGCTTGCGCTTGCGACGTTGCCGGGGGGTGAGCGGGTTACGCTTGCCGGCGAATGGATTCTCCTCGCCGCGGAACACGACGCGAACCGGCGTTCCCGCGAGATCGAAGGCCCGGCGATAGACGTTGACCAGGTAACGCCGATAGGCGTCGGGCACGTGATCGGTCTGATTGCCGTGGATCACGATCACCGGCGGATTGCGGCCGCCCTGGTGCGCATAGCGCAGCTTGATGCGGCGCCCGCTGACCAGCGGCGGCTGGTGGCTCTCGACGGCGGCCTCGAGCACCCGGGTCAATTCCGGCGTGCTCATGTCACGCACCGCCGCGGCGTAGACCTCCCGAACCGCGCGCAGAAGCTCGCCCACCCCGCTGCCGTGCCGGGCGGAGATGAAATGCAGCGGGGCAAAGTCGGCGAACGTCAGGCGCTGCTCGATTTGACCGCGGATCTCGTCGCGCTGCTCGGTCGCGATGTTGTCCCATTTGTTGACGGCCAGCACCAGCGCCTTGCCCTGCTCGATGGCGGTCCCGAGGAGACTCGCGTCCTGCTCGGCGACGTTCTCTTGCGCATCCATCACCGCCACCACCACGTGCGCGCTCTCGATGGCCTGCAGGGTCTTGATGACGCTGAATTTCTCGACCGCCTCCTCGATGCGCGAGCGACGCCTCAGGCCCGCGGTGTCGATCAGCGTATAGCGCTGATCGTCGCGCTCGAACGGCACCATGACGGAATCGCGGGTGGTGCCGGGCTGATCGAACGCCACCATGCGGTTCTCGCCCAGCAGCCGGTTGATCAAGGTGCTCTTTCCGACGTTGGGACGTCCGATGACCGCCACCTTGATGCCGTCCGACTCCGGTCCGTCCGAAGGGTCCGGCTGCAGTCCTTCCAGCGCTTGCTCGAGCAGCGACACCACGCCCTGATCGTGAGCCGCCGCGATCGGATGCGGCTCGCCGAGACCGAGCTCGTGAAAATCGGCGACCGCCGCGTCGCGGTCGAAACCTTCCGTCTTGTTGACGGCCAGCACGACGGGCTTGGCGCTGCGTCGCGCAAGCTGGGCCACGAAGCGGTCCTGCGGCGTGAGGCCCGCGCGGCCGTCGACCAGCACGATCAATCGATCGGCCTCGGAGATGGCGCGCTCGGTCTGCGCGACCATGAGGCCCTCGATCTGGTCCGCGTTTTCCACCAGGCCGCCGGTATCGATGACGATGCAGGCAACCTCGGTACGGCGCGAAAACCCATACTGGCGGTCGCGCGTGAGCCCGGGGAAATCGGCGACCAGCGCGTCGCGCGTCCCGGTCATCGCGTTGAACAGCGTCGACTTACCTACGTTGGGTCGGCCGATCAGTGCGACTACGGGCAGCACGTCGCGCTTTCGGCTATTGCGGCGGGCTTGCGCCCTGCGCGGCCGGCGTCGCCGCCGGAGGCACCGCCGGCACCGCAACCGGCGAGGGCCGCGGCGAGGCCCGATAGGCGGCCAGCTTGCCGCTGTCGGTGAGCACCACGACGGTGTCCCGCACCGCCACGGGGGGATTGCTCACGCGGAACTTCGCCACCCGTTCGCGCGCGACCAGCTTGCCGGTCGATTTGTCGAGCCAGTGCAAATATCCTTGAAAGTCCGCCACGGCGATCGCACTCGAGGTGATGGCTGGCACGCTCAATTCGCGCCGCTTCAACTTGTCGTTGTGCCAGATCTCCGAGCCGTCGCGCTGGCGCAGCGCCACCACGATGCCGTCCGACTGCGTGACGAACAGATTCTCCGCATCGGCCGCCAGGCCGCGATAGCTCGACATGTCGTGCGCCCACCAGATCTGGCCGGAATCGAGCGCAAGCATCGCGGTGCGTCCCTGGAAGCCCGTCGCAAACACATTGTCGCCGACGATCGCCACCGCCGAGTCGACATCGACCAGCCGGTCCAATTCGGTCCTGCCGTGAGGCGTGGCAAGCGCGCTGTCCCAGAGCGTGTCGCCGTTCGAGAGCGATACCGCCATCACCTTGCCGTTGTCGAAGCCGCACACGACCGTATCCTTGGAGATCACGGGAACCGCCGTACCGCGCAAGCTGAGCCGCGGGACCTGCTGCTCCACCGACCAGAGCTCCTTGCCGTTCTTGCTGTCGAGGCCGTGCAAGCGCCCGTCGACCGAGCGCATGGCGACGATTTTCTCGCCGACCGCCGCTGCGGACAGAAGCTCCGAATTGACGTGCGTCCGCCAGAGCTCGCGGCCGCTCGAGGCCTCGAGCGCGATGATCCATCCCTTGCTCGAGCCGATCACCACCATCCCTGAGCCGGCGCCGGGACCCGCGGAAAACTGCGTCCTCTTGAACTTCTTGACCCAAACCTGATGGCCGTTCTCCAAATTGACGGCGACCACTTCTCCCTTGTCGGAAGCCGCGAACACCAGGTTGTTGTCGATTGCGGGACCGAGCCCCAGGCGAAGCTTGACCTGCTTCTTGCCGCCGCCGACTTTGTCGCCCCACAGTTCCTTCACCGGGAGCGTCTGGGGAAAATTCACCAGTTTCGCGGGCGGCTCGACATCCTTGTCCTTGCTGCAGCCGGCCACGATCAACAGAGCGGCGACCGCCGCCAGCGCACGCAACGAACGCATCAGGGCTTGGCCTTCGTCGCCGGAGCGGCGGGCGCGGTGCCCGGCCGAGCCGGGATCGGCGCCGCCATCGCCGCCGTGGGCCCTGCAGGAGCGGGCGAGACCCCCAGATCGGCGATCTTGAGCGTGATCAAGGCCTGATTCATGTCGCCGCGCGACCCGGCGAGGGCGGCCCTGTATTCCTCTGCCGCCTTCTGCGGATCGTGTTTCGCGTAATAGGCATCGCCGCGCACGTCGTGATAGCGGTCCGCGAATGCTCCCGGGTCATCCGACAGAAGACTCAATGCCTCGTCCGGTTTGCCCTGGTCTATCACGACCCGGGCGAGCCGCAGCCGCGCAATGCGCCGGAGATCGTTGTCCTTCGAGTGATCCATGACCTGCCTCAAGGGTCCGACCGCATTCGCATCCTCGCCGTGGTCGACATACAGCGCCGCGAGGGCCATCTGCGCCTGGTCGGCATAGGGCGAGCCGGGAAAATCCTTGATCAGCCCGTCCGTGATCGCTCGGGCCGTGGCTCCATCATTGCGCGCGATCGCGGTCGTCACGCCGTCGAACTGGGTGGCTGCGGCGAGCGCCCGCTGGTTCTGGTGCGACTGGTAGTAGCGGTAGCCGGTCACGAAGGCCAGCCCCAACACCACCGCGCCGATGATCCAGGGGCCATATTCGGCAGCCAGGGCCTTGACGTGCTCGAGTTGTTCGTCGTCTGTCAAATAGTCTTCTGCCATGACTGCTCCCGCTGCCTAGCCCCGTGTGAGACCCAACAATATCCCCAAGCGTTCACTGATTTGGGCGATCGGACATTCCTCTTGCGCCAGTTCGCGGCGCAGCGCCTTCACGGCCACGACGCCGCGATTGAGCTCGTCCTCTCCCAAAACGAGCGCGAGCTCCGCCCCGCTCTTGTCGGCGCGCTTGAACTGCGCCTTGAAACTTCCACCGCCCAAATTCACCTGCAGCCGCAGCTCCGGCCACGCATCCCGGATTTTCTCGGCCAGATTGAACCCCTGCACCTCGGTGCGCTCCCCGGCCAGCACCACATACACGTGCGGACGCTGTTGCGGGGCCACGGCCGCCTGTCTGTCGAGCAACATGACGATCCGTTCCTGACCCATCGCCCAACCGATGCCGGGCGTGCCCGCCCCGCCGAGCTGCGCGATCAGGCCGTCATAGCGGCCGCCGGCGCACACCGTGCTCTGCGAGCCGAGCGCATCGGTGGTCCATTCGAACACCGTGCGCGTGTAGTAATCGAGTCCCCGGACCAGGCGCGGCTCGACATCATACGCGATGCCGGCGCTTTTCAAATGGCCGCACAACTCCTCGAAATGCGCCCTGGATTCCGCATCGAGCGCCTCCAGCATCGAAGGGGCTCCTGCGATCACACGCTGCATGTCCGGGTTCTTGCTGTCGAGGATTCGCAGCGGATTGCCCTTCAGGCGCCGCCGGCTGTCCTCGTCGAGCGCTGCTTCGTGGGCGGCGAAATAGGCGGTCAGCTGGTCCCGGTACACCGCTCGCACCTCGGGCGTGCCCAGCGAATTCACGAGAAGCTTGAGCCCCGTGAGTCCGAGGCGCCGCAAAAGCCTGGCGGACAGAAGGATCAGCTCCGCGTCGATGTCGGGGCCCTCGAAGCCGAATGCCTCGGCATCGATCTGATGAAACTGCCGGTAGCGCCCCGCCTGCGGCCGCTCGCGCCGGAACATCGGCCCCATGCACCAGACCTTGAGCCGCCCCTCGCGCACCAGCCCGTTCGAGATCATCGCCCGGGCGATGCCTGCGGTTGCCTCGGGACGCAAGGTGATGTGATCCTCGCCCTGGTCGACGAAGCTGAACATCTCCTTCTCGACGATGTCGGTAAAGTCGCCGATCGAGCGCTTGAAGAGCTGCGTCTGCTCGATGATCGGCACACGAAATTCCTCGTAGCCGTAGCTTGCGAACACCTCGCGGGTGATCCTCTCGAGGTATTGCCAGGCCGCGACCTGCGAGGGCAACACGTCGTGAACGCCGCGCAACGGCTCGATGATTTTGCTCAAAGGAACTCCCGTTCAGCCGTGCGGCGACACGGCGGCCGTTTGCGGGTCATTGCCCGGCGGCGCGGCGCGCGACTCCCGCCGCAGCACCCCGTCGGCGCCGGCCTCGAAACGAGCCTCGTCGCCTGAGATGAATTGCCGGCCGATCGCCACCGCCCGATCGTTCAGCTCGAGCTGCACGCCGCTGGCGGAACGCAAATAAATTCGAAACGGTGCCATGCCGGCGACGCTCTTCACGCTGTTCGCCCGGCCGTTCCCCTCGAACACGCGCTTGCCGGAATAGTCCCGGATATCGACCCAGGAATCGGCGGAAAAGCTCAGCCGCAGGCGCGCCCTGCCCACGCCGGGGGTCAGCTCCGCGGCGCCTGATGTGCTCGGTGCGCCTGGTGCGCTCGCGGGCGGCATCGCCGGCGGCGACGCGGGCTTCGCCGGCACCACGGGAGCCGCGGCAGCGAGCTCGCCGGACTCCCGGGGCGACGCCGCCGCAACCTCGGGGGTGGCGCGTGTCGAGGCATCCGCCGGGGGCGGAAGCCGCGCCGGAACGACGGGAACGCCAGACCCTTGATGCGTCCCGCGCCACCAGAAGATGCCTCCCGCCAGTATCGCGGCCGTGGCCGCCGTGCCGAGTCGGGGCCATAACGGATGAGTTTCCTTGGGCGCCTCCAGCCTGACGATCGGCGTCGGGCCGGCCGCAGCCATCCGCGAAGCGGGCGGCACCGCATCGCCGTCCGGCGATGCCGGTGAGAT
The DNA here is from genome assembly GCA_036272515.1 of Steroidobacteraceae bacterium. Lineage (GTDB taxonomy): Bacteria > Pseudomonadota > Gammaproteobacteria > Steroidobacterales > Steroidobacteraceae > Bog-1198. The sequence goes on from DATAYO010000096.1 coordinate 22,173, forward strand.
CCCGAGCAAGCTCGCGTACTTCTTGAGATGCCCCCTGGCGTACACCGCGGGTCCGATGCGCTGATAATCGCCCGCCTCGAGCGCCTCGATCACCCACTCGTCGAGCCGCATGCCGTTGGCGATCTTTTGCGTGCTCAGGCCGCGCCGCTCGCGCTCGGCCTTCAATCGGCGTCCGAGCTCTTGCGGATCCTCGCTCATCGATCGATGCCGGCACGAATCATCTGCGCCTGCTGGGAATTCGGGAATTCGGTCGCGACGCGGTGTGCGAACACGGCGGCCCCGGTGCTGTCGCCGAGCTTGCGGTCGGCCCGCAGCCCGAGCATCAGGAGCTCGGGGGTCGCCGGATTGACGGCCAATGATCGTTCGACGAAATCGAGCGACTCCTTGGCATCGCCGCGGCTCAGGGCGATGTCGCCGAGCTCCAGCAGCACCTCGGGCATGTTCGGTCTGATGGTGAGCGCGCGATTGAAATAGCGCTCGGCGTCGACCACATCGCCCGCTGCGCCCACGCAAACGCCGGCATTGAGCAATGCCACCTCGGGTGTCCGATAGAGCGGATTGCGTGCGACTTCGACAAAGAGCTTCTCGCCGGCGGCTGTTTTGCCGCTGCGGCACAGGTAGCCGGCGTAGCTGTTCTGGATGGCGGGGTCGTCCTGGCCGAGGCGCGCGGCGGCGGAAAAGGCGCGCTGCGCCTTAACCTTTTCCTCGAGCCTCTCGTAGACCAGTCCCGCGGTCTCTTGCACGTTCGGATTCGAAGGGGCCTCGTTCAGCGCGCGCTCGATGCGGTCGCGCGCGCGCGCCAGATCGTTCAGCCTCATGTATTCGAGGGCCATCTGCATGTTCGCGACCGCGGCCTCCGCCGGCTCGGGCTTCTTGCGCCGGTCGATCGGCTGGTAAACGGGGGGTGAGGCATGACAGGCGGTCAGTATCGGCGTCAGGAGCAACGCACTCAGCGACAGCGCGGCAGCCGAGTGCATCCCATGTCCCTTCGTCATTGAACCTCCGCCGTCCGTGAGGCCGCAAGCTTGACCCCGAGGCGGGTCTGGGTCCGATCCGTCACCCTGCCGGCGAGCTGGCCGCAGGCCGCATCGATGTCGTCGCCGCGCGTGCGGCGCGTGGTCGCGATCACGCCGTGATCGTTCAGAATGTCGCGGAACTCGAGAATGGTCCGCGCCGGCGAGCAGCGGTAGCGTGTTCCCGGGAACACGTTGAACGGAATCAAGTTGAGCTTCGCCGGCCGGCCGCGCAACAGACGCGCCAGAGCCCTGGCGTGCTCGGGCCGATCGTTGATGCCGTCGAGCATGACGTATTCGAAGGTGACGCTGCGGCCGTTCTGCCGCCCGAGGTAATGCCAGCAGGCGGCGAGCAATTCCTCGATGGGGTGCTTGCGGTTGATCGGTACGAGCTGATTGCGCAACTCATCGTTCGGCGCGTGCAGCGAGACCGCCAGGGCGACATTGCAATCCTCGGCCAATTTATAGATCTGGGGAACCAGACCCGAGGTGCTCAAGGTCACCCGCCGCCGCGACAGATCGTAGCCGAGGTCGTCCAGAAAGATCCGCATCGCCGGTACGACGTTGCGGTAATTCGCGAGCGGCTCGCCCATTCCCATGAACACGATGTTGGTGATCGACCGGCCGTCGGCCCGGGTGCCTTGCAGTTCCCGCTGCGCGAGCCACACCTGACCGACGATCTCTGCGACGCTCAGGTTGCGGTTGAAGCCCTGCTGCGCGGTCGAACAGAAAGAGCAGTCCATGGCGCAACCGACCTGGCTCGAGATGCACAAGGTGCCGCGGTCCGGCTCCGGGATGTAGACCGTCTCGATGCCCTGCACCGCATCCATGCGCAGCATCCACTTGCGAGTGCCGTCCGCCGAGCGCTGCTCGGTGACGATCTCGGGCACTTCGATCGAGGCGATGCCGTCGAGCTGCGTACGGAACTCTTGCTTCAAATCGCTCATGGCCGAGAAGTCCGCGGCGCCCTTGCGATAGATCCATTTCATGAGCTGCCGCGCACGAAAAGGCTTCGCGCCCAGCCGCGTGGCGACGAACGCCTCGAGGTCCTGGCGCGGCAAGCCGAGAAGATTTACGCGATCCCCGACCACTGTGATGCTCTAGCCTTGCACGATGCCCGCACATACGCTAGCGCGTACGCGGGCAGACCTCAATTTCACGGAAGAAGTACGCAATCTCGCGCGCCGCGGTGTCCGGCGCATCCGAGCCGTGCACGATGTTCTCGTCGATGGAACTCGCAAGATCGGCACGAATGCTGCCCTTGTCGGCCTTTTTCGGGTCGGTCGCTCCCATGACCTCGCGGTTCTTGGCGATCGCACCCTCGCCTTCGAGCACCTGCACCAGAACCGGGCCCGATGTCATGAACTTCACCAGATCCTTGAAGAAGGGCCGCTCGCGATGCACCGCATAGAAACCTTCGGCCTCCTTCTGCGAGAGCTGCATCATGCGCGCGGCGACCACCCGCAAACCTGCCTTTTCGAAGCGGCTCAGGACCTCGCCGATCAGGTTACGGCCGACGCCGTCCGGTTTGATGATGGAGAGAGTGCGCTCGATGGGCATGATGATCCTCGGGTTCGGTTGCGGGGGTGGCCCGTGGCGGGCCGGCAAAGACCGCGAAGTGTACTGGAGGCGGCCCGGCCAGGCAATCGGAGGCGATCGCCGAAGTGCCTGTATTGCTTGGGAAAACTGAAGCGTCGCTAGACGCTGAAGCTCTCTCCGCAGCCGCATTCGCCCTTGGCTTTCGGATTTTGAAACCTGAAGGCCTCGTTCAACCCCTGTTTGACGAAGTCGACCAGAGTCCCGTCGATCAACGGCAAGCTCGCCGAGTCCACCACGATCTTGACACCGCGCTCCTCGAACACGGCATCGCCGGGATGAACCTCATCGGCGTAGTTGACGACATAGGCAAAACCCGAGCAGCCGGTTTTCTTGATGCCGATGCGCAGCCCGACGCCCGCGCCGCGCTTCTCCAGATGTGATCGAACCCGATCAGCCGCCGATTCCGTCAACGATATCGCCATAGCCGGCAGTCCTCCTTCGTCCCGCGAACCCCAGGACCCCACGTCCAAGGCTGGCGAGCACCGATATTACACGCGGATCACCGCTCCACAGGGGACGTCGGACGCACTTTTAAGCATATCGTCATACATTGCGTCGCAATAACCGCGCGCGGCTCAATCCAGCCCTGGCCGCGGCTCAATCCACCCCTGACCCAACCCATATATGGGGTCGCTCGAGACGCGCCTCAATCCGCCCGGGTCGCCCCGCGAAGAGCCGCCACCCAGGCATCCTCCACGACCAGCAGCCGGCCCAGCTTCTCGATCGGCACCTCGAACCGCCGGCGCAACGACTGAACGCTCTCCGGAAGCTGCGCCCGCGCGGGCAACCCGACCGCTCGCTCCGCCAGCCACTGCGCCGCCGCGATCACGTGGGGGCAGCCGAAAGCGAGGAAGCGCACCGAGCGGATGGTGCCGCCTTCTTTGGAGCGGCCCTCGTCCGAGTTGCCCTCGTCAGCGTTGCCCTCCTCGAGCTTCACCTGGACGTCGAACTGCACCCAGGTCCCGCGAGAGCGGCCGCCGGCTTCGCCGCGGAACCAGTCCGGCCCACTCGCGGTGCCCGCACAGTCCGCATTCTCGAAGCAGGTCCGGGTCAACTCGTTGTAAATCATGCGCCGCTGATCCTACGCAGGCGCCGAACCGCCTGCGAGACGGCGTCCACCGCCGTCTCGATGTCGGCTCCGCTGCTGTAGCGGCCCAGACTGAAACGCAGGCTGCTCTCCGCCAGCGCCTCGTCGCGTCCCAGTGCTCGCAGCACGTACGATGCGTCGCGCTGGGCCGAGGTGCAGGCTGATCCGGTCGAGACCGCGACTCGCGTACGCACGGCGGCGACCAGGCTCTCCCCTTCCACGCCCTCGAAGGAAACGTTGAGGATATGCGGCACGGAGCGCGCGGCTGCACCGTTGCGGTGAACGCCGCCGAGCGCGCTGAGTCCCTCCCACAGGAGTTCCCGCAATCGTCCCACCCGCTCCGCCTCCCCAGTCAGGTCGACACCGGCCAACGCGAACGCGGTCCCCATGCCCACCGCCTGGTGGGTCGCCAAGGTCCCCGAGCGCAAGCCACGCTCCTGGCCGCCGCCGTACAGAAGGGGCGTGATCTGCACCGACCTGCGGCGCGACACCACCAGCGCCCCCGCACCTTTGGGCCCGTACGCCTTGTGCGCCGACAGCGACAGTAAATCGATACCCATCGCCCCAAAATCCAGCGCACGCTTACCCACGCTCTGCGCGGCATCGACATGCAGCCGCGCATTGCCCGAGCGGGCGCAGAGCGCGGCCACCGCGGCGACATCCTGCACCGTGCCGATCTCATTGTTGACGTGCATGACCGACACCAGCACGGTATCGGGCTGCAGCGCTGCGGCGACTTGGCCGGGCTCGACGACGCCGTCCGGGCCGGGCGACAGGTAGGTTACCCGCCAGCCACGCCGCTCCAGCTCGCGACAGGGATCGAGCACCGATTTGTGCTCGGTGCGGGCAGTCACGATGTGCTGCCCCGAGTCGCGGTAGTAATGCGCGATGCCGAAGATCGCCAGATTGTTGGACTCGGTCGCACCCGATGTCCACACGACCTCGTCCGGCTCCGCACCGACGGCGGCGGCTACTTGCGCGCGCGCGGTCTCGACCAGCGCGGCGGCGCGCTCGCCATGGTCGTGGTTGACGGAGCTCGGGTTGCCGAAGGCGCCCTCGAGCGTCAGGCACTCCGCCATGCGCCCGGCGACTTCGGGCGCGACCGGCGTGGTCGCGGCGTAATCGAGATACGCGGCCGGGGTGCTCATTCGGCGGACCCCGCGCGCCTCCGCCGGCCCTGCACCGCGCTCAATATGCCGCGCATGATGTTGACCTCGTTGCCGTCGAGCTGTGCGCGGTTGAACAGGCGCCGCAGCCGCTCCATCAGATAGCCGGTCCGATCCTCGAACTCGATCTCCTCGAGCACCGCCTGCAGATGCGAATAGAACAGCTCCATGTCGCCCGAGGGCGCGAGGGCCGTCTCCAGCTGCATCTGCGATTGCGGTTGCTCCCGCGCCACGAAGATCTCGTAGGCGAGGAGCTGTACGGACATCGCGAGGTTGAGCGAGCAATACGCGGGATTGGCCGGTATCCGGACGAGCACGTTGCAATGGTCCAGATCCTCGCTGCCGAGCCCATAGCGCTCCGAGCCGAACAGCAGCGCGACGCGCTCCGCATCGGGGAGCGCGTCGATGCGCGCCGCCGCCTCGCGCGGCGTGGCGAACTCCCAGTGATACGAGCGTGGGCGCGACGTGGTGCCGGCGATGAATCCGCAATCCGCAATCGCCTCCGCGACGCTCTCCACGACGCGCGCGCGCGCCAGAATGTCGTCGGCTCCGGCGGCGAGCGCGACGGATTCGGCGTGCGGAAAGGATCGCGGCCTGACCAGGACCAGGTCGCCGAGCGCCATGTTCTTCATGGCGCGCGCCACCGATCCGATGTTGCCGGGATGGCTGGGATCGACGAGTACCACGCGAACGAGAGCGGCCATGCTCTGTTATTCTAGCGCGTCATTATGCAGCCACTTCTCAATATCGGCGTGCGCGCCGCGCGGCGCGCCGGCGACCTGATCGTGCGTAGCATGTCCCGCCTCGATTCGTTGAAGATCGATACCAAGGGCCGCAACGACTTCGTCACCGACATCGACCGTCAGGCCGAGGCGGACATCATCGCCACGATCCGGCGCGCGCATCCCGATCACGCCTTTCTCGCCGAGGAAAGCGGCCGCAGCGGCGAGAGCGAGTACGTGTGGATCATCGATCCGCTCGACGGCACCACCAACTTCCTGCACGGATTCCCGACCTTTGCCGTGTCCATCGCGGTCGAGCATCGCGGGCGGCTGCAGCACGCGGTCGTTTACGATCCGATGCGCCAGGAGCTCTACACCGCCTCGCGCGGCGATGGCGCCCAGCTCGACGGCAAGAAGATCCGTGTGAGCGCTCAGCGCACGCTCGAGGGCGCGCTCATCAGCACGGGTTTTCCCTACCGGCTGGCGGCCGCCCACGTCGATGACTATCTGGCGACCCTCAAGGCGGTCACGAATACGGCGGCCGGCGTACGCCGGCCCGGTGCCGCCTCGCTCGACCTCGCCTATGTCGCCGCCGGCCGCGTGGACGGCTTCTGGGAATTTGGACTGGCGCCGTGGGACACCGCGGCGGGCGCCTTGTTGATCCAGGAGGCCGGCGGCCGGGTGGGCACGCCGGGCGGGGCCGAATATTCGCTGGGACCCAATATCGTCGCCGGCAACCCGAAGGTCTACCAGGGACTCCTCGAAACGCTCGGGCCGCTGACGCCCGCCGCGCTGCGCAGCTGAGGGACGTGCGGCTGGGCGCCGCGGGCCGGCTTCGGACCGGTGCCGGCTTCGCCGGCTAGCTTCGCTCGGTCTCGAGCTCCACGGACCGCCGGCCGGTATCCCTCGAGCTGTCCCGCAGCTTGCTGTGTCGGAAACCGTAGAACACATAGACCAGGATTCCGAGCGCGCTCCACACCAGCAACCGCCACCAGGTCTCGTTCGGCAGGGAATAAGCCATTGCCGAGCAGAAAATCACGCCGAGAAGCGACACGGCCCAGACGCCGCGGATGCGGAACGGGCGCGGCAGATCCGGACGCGTGTAGCGCAGCACCAGCACTCCGATGCACACCACGATGAAGGCGATCAGCGTGCCGATCGACACCAGCTCGCCGAGCACGCCCAGCGGCACGAGCCCCGCGCACAGCGAAGCGGCCACGCCGGTGATGAGCGTGGAGATGTGCGGCGTCTGGAACTTCGGATGCACCGCGCCGAAAATCTTCGGCAGCAGGCCGTCATGCGACATGGTGAGCCAGATCCGCGCCTGCGGGATGATCATGGTGATGATCACCGAGGTGAGGCCGAACAACGCTCCCAGGATCACCCAGAAGGACAGCCACGACAGCTGCGGGTGCGCCTCGAGGGCCACCGCCACCGGCGCCGCGCCGTTGAGCTCGTGGAAGGGCACGAGCCCGGTGAGCACCGCGGACATCAGGATGTAGAGAATCGTGCAGATGCCGAGGCTCCCCAGCATCCCGATGGGCATGCCGCGCTGCGGATTCTTCGCCTCCTGGGCGACCGTGGAGACGCCGTCGAAGCCGATGTACGCGAAGAAAATGATCGCGGAAGCCTGGAATATGCCGCTCCAGCCGAAGTGGCCGAACTCGCCGGTATTCGCCGGAATGTACGGAAACCAGTGGGCCGTATTGACGTACACCGCACCGAACGCGATCACCGCGAGCACGATGGCGACCTTGATGGCCACGATGACCGTGTTGACGACCGCCGATTCCCTGATGCCGCGATAGCAGAGCCAGGTCGCCGCCGCGATGATGACGACCGCGGGCAAATTGACATAAGCGCCCGTCGCATGCACCGCGATCCCCGAGCCGGACGACTCGAATGGCGCGGCGCTCAGCGAGGCGGGGATGAAATTGACGTGGAAATGATCGAGCAGGTTGATGAAGTAACCGCTCCATCCCGCCGCCACCGTGGAGCAGGCCATCATGTACTCGAGCACCAGGTTCCATCCGACGAACCAGGCGATCAATTCCCCCAGGGTCGCGTAGCTGTAGGCGTAGGCGCTGCCGGCGACCGGCACCATGGCGGCGAACTCCGAGTAGCACAAACCGGCGAAAGCGCAGCCGATGCCGGCGATGATGAACGAGATCACAATGGCCGGCCCGGCATGGGTCGCCGCCGCGACTCCGGTCAGCACGAAGATGCCGGTGCCGATGATTCCGCCGATACCGAAGGCAATGAGCGAAGGGATGCCCAGAGCCCGCTTCAAGGTCTTGTCCGACGCCTCTCGCTGATACGCAGCGATCGGCTTGGTCGCCAACACTCCCTTGAGATTCATATTCTTGACCCGGCGTAGCCTTCGGTATCGGGCACTCTACACGTTACCCTCGCCGTCGCAAGCGGATGTTGAGCGCTTCCACCGCCGCCGAGAACGCCATCGCAAAGTACAGGTAGCGCTGGTCGATCTCCATATGGAGCGACTCGGCGAGCAGCGCGATGCCGACCAGAACCAGGAAGGCCAGGGCCAGGATCTTGATGGTGGGATAGCGGTCGATGAAGCCGCCGATGGCCGAGGAGACCGCCATCATCACCAGTACCGAGAGCAGGATGGCCGCCACCATGACTTCGACGTGCGTGGAGAGGCCGACCGCGGTGAACACGGTATCGAACGAGAACACGATGTCGATCACGCCGACCTGCGCGATCAGCAGCCAGTAACCCCGCATCGAGCCGATCTGCCGGCGCGCGAACCGCTGCCGCAGCATATCGCGGATCTCCTTCACGCTTTGCACCACGAGCAGCACGCCGCCGGCGAACAGCGCCAGGTCGCGGACCGAGACGTCCTCGTCGAACCAGGTGAACAACGGCGCCCGCAAGCGTGTGAGCCACACCACCGACAGAAGCAACGCAATCCGCGTGAGCGCCGCAAATCCGAGTCCCAGGACCCGCGCGCTCCGCCGCCGGCGCTCCGGCAGCCGATCGACCAGCACGGTGAGGAAAATGATGTTGTCGATCCCGAGAACGATCTCGAGCACCGCCAGCGTGAAAAACGACAGCCAGACCTGCGGCTCGAGAAGCAGTTGCGTCAACCCCACTCCAGCCCGCCTCCCATCCGGCCTCCCACGAGCAGGCTCGGACGAGCGCCCTCCCTCACGGCAACCCGTCCACCTCTTCCGGCCGCGTCATCTTCCGCTCCAGCAAATCATCCGTCCGCAACCCGAGATCGAGCGCGAGCGCCGCGGAGATGTAGATCGACGAATACGTGCCGGCAACGATGCCGATCACCAGCGCCGCCGAGAATCCATGCAAGGTCTCGCCGCCGAATACCAGCAGGAAGACCACCACCAGCAAAGTCACCAGCTTGGTCATCAAGGTTCGAGACAGCGTCTGATTGATGGACTCGTCGATCACCTGCGCAACCTGGAGCTTGCGGGCGTGGCGCGCCCGCTCGCGGACCCGGTCGAACACGATCACGGTGTCGTTGAGCGAATAGCCGATCACGGCCAGGATGGCGGAGATGGCGGTGAGGTCGAAGGTGATCTGGCTCACCGCGAAGAAACCTATCACGCAGATCGGATCGTGCAGCACCGCGAGAATCGCGCCCAGCGCGAGCTTGAACGTGAAGCGCATCAGCACGTAGATCGCGATCAGTACCAGGGTCGCAAACAGAGCCCAGGCGCCCTTGATGAACAGCTCCTGCCCGACCTGCGGTCCGACCACCTCGGTACGCTGCAGCTTCACGTCGGGTTGCACGGTCTTGAACACGTCGATGATCCGGGCGCCGATCTGCTCGCCCTTCACGTTCGGGTCCGGCGGCAGTCGCACCAGGATGTCGCGCGAGCTGCCGAACGCCTGAACTTGCGCCGCGGACACCCCGGCTTTCGCCAGGGCGCTGCGCAGCTGGTCGACGTTGGGAGGCTTCGGGAACGTGGTCTCGACAACCACGCCGCCGGTGAAATCGATGCCCAGATTCAGTCCGCGCACCGCGACCAGGGTCAACGAGGCGATGATCAGCGCGGCCGACAGCCCGTACCACACCTTGCGGGTGCGCATGAACGGAAAGCGGGTGACCTTGTGAAAAAACTCCATGGATGACCTTCAGATCGACAGCCGTTCGACCTTGCGCTTTCCGCCGTAAATGATTTGCACCAGGGCACGGCTGCCCATCAACGAGGTGAACATCGAGGTGGCGATGCCGAGCACCAGCACCACCGCGAAGCCGCGCACCGCGCCGGCGCCGAACAGCCAAAGCACCAACCCGGCGATCAATGCCGTGACGTTGGAGTCCGCGATCGCCGAGAAGGCGCGCTCGAACCCGGCCGAGATCGCGGCGCGCGGCGACACCCCGTTGCGCAATTCCTCGCGGATGCGCTCGTAGATCAGGATGTTCGCATCGACCGCCATGCCGACCGTCAGCACCACCGCCGCGATTCCCGGCAAGGTCAACGCGGCACCCACCAGCGACAGGAGGGCCGTCAGCAGCACCACGTTCGCGAGCAGCACCGCGTCGGCGACCAGGCCGAACAGCTTGTAGTACACGGCCATGAAGATGAAGGCGGCCAGCATGCCGAACACCATGGCGTGGACGCCTTTGTCGATGTTGTCCTGGCCGAGGCTCGGACCGATCGCGCGCTCTTCGACCGGGGTCAGCGGAGCGGCCAGACCGCCCGCGCGCAGCAGCAGCGCGAGCTCGCGGCCCTCGATCGGGTTCACGCCGGTGATCTGGAAGTTGTTGCTGAACACGCCACGGATGGTGGCCTCGTTGATCACTTCCTCGGTCGTGCGGTCTACCTCCACGCCTTGCGCGTTCTTCTCGCGCGAACGGTCGATGAACACCACGGCCATCAGATGGCCGATGTTCTCTTCCGTGTTCTTCAGCATCTTGGCGGCGCCGCGCGAATCGAGGCTCACCGACACCGCCGGCCCATCCTGCGTGTTCGGCTGAAACGAGGCGTCCGTCAGCTGATCGCCGGTCACCACCACGTCGCGCTTCAACAGCACCGGGCGCTTGTCGCGCGTGTAGTAGAGCTTGGCGCCCAGCGGTACGTGGCCCGTGGCCGCCGCTTCGATCGGATTGTCCGTCTCGTCGACCATGCGGAATTCCAGGGTCGCGACCTTGCCGAGGATCTTCTTGACCTCGGCGGAGTTCTGCAATCCGGGCAATTGAATGGCGATGCGGTCGACGCCCTCGCGCGCCACCTGCGGCTCGGACACCGCCAGCTCGGGGCTGTTCAGGCGGTTGCGCAGAATGACGATATTCTGTTGAACGGCGTAGTCCTCGCGCTCCTTGATCTCCTGCGGGGTCAGCTGCAGCTCCAGCGCGGGCGCTCCGTTGACCGTCACGTCGGTGAGATGCAGTCCGCGGTTATCCGCGAGGATCGCCTCGCGGCCCTTGGTGCGGCTGTCCTCGTCGCGGAACAAAACACGCACCCGGTTGCCCGGGTAGTCCACCTGCACGTCCTGGTAAGGGACTCGCGCGCTCCTCAAGGAGGCGCGAAAATCCTGTTCGCGGTGGTCGAGCTGCTGCTTGACGGCGCCCGCGACGTCGACCTGATAGACGAGGTACACGCCGCCGCGCAAATCGAGGCCCAGCTTCAAGGGGTTCAAGCCCATGCGCCGCATCCAGTCCGGCACGCGCGAGGCCTGCGACAGGGCGATGGTGAACTGGTTCGGACGAGCCTCGGCGATGAGGTCGCGCGCCTTCAGCTGGTCCTGCTTGTCGGCGAAGCGCAAGGTCAGGCGGCCCTGATCCAGAAAGGATCCGGTCGGCGTGACGCCCTTGGACTCCAGCAAGGTGACGATGTCGGTGCGGTCGCTCGGCTGCACGGCGGCCCGGTCGCGCGCCAGTTGCAGGGCGCTCTCCTCGCCGAACAGGTTGGGAAGCGCCAGGAAAATGCCGATCACCAGCACGATCGCGACCAGCGCGATCTTCCAGCGCGGATAGGAAATCATGCGCCCTTGACCGTACCTTTCGGCAGAAGCTGGGAAACCTGGAATTTCTGCAGCTTGACGGTCACACCGTTGGCGATCTCCAAGGTCAGATATTGGTCGCCCACCTCGACCACCTTGCCGAGGATGCCACCGGTCGTGGCCACCTCGTCGCCGGCCGCGATCTTGGTGAGCATTTCCTTCTGCTCCTTGGCGCGCTTGTTTTGCGGGCGCACCAGGAACAGGTAGAACACCACGATGATCATGACCAACGGCAGGAAGGCGACGATACCCTGTCCACTCGGCCCGCCGGCCGCCTGCGCATGGGCCGCACTGATGAGGAAATCCATAGTGTCACTTCCGTTTTTCGCGGCGCACGCCGCTACACAAAGCCGGGCAGTATACAGGAGCCCGGAGCGGGAGCCACGGGTCGGGAGCTACCCGGAGGCGTTGCCCGGAGCGTCGGACTTGAGCGCGTAGAACTCCGCGGCATAAGCCGCCAGTCGATCCGCCTCGATGGCCGTCCTGATCTCCGCCATCAGCCGCTGATAGAAGAACAGGTTGTGCACGGTGTTGAGGTGCGATCCGAGCATCTCCCCGCACTTGTCGAGGTGCCGCAGGTAGCTGCGGCTGTAATGGCGGCAGGTGTAGCAGGCGCATCCCTCTTCGATCGGGCGAGTATCCCTCTGATGCGCCGCATTACGAATGTTGATGACACCCGTGCGCGTGAACAGGTGGGCGTTGCGCGCGTGGCGGGTGGGCATGACGCAGTCGAACATGTCGACCCCGCGCAGCACCGCCTCAAGGATGTCCTCCGGCCGTCCCACCCCCATGAGGTAGCGCGGCTTGTGCGGCGGCATCAACGGCAGCAGCCCCTCGAGTATCCGCAGGCGCTCCTCCTCGCTTTCCCCCACGGCGAGTCCCCCGATCGCGAGGCCCGCGAAGCCCACCTGCTCGAGCGCCGCCAGCGACTCGACTCGCAGATTCTCGTGCACCCCGCCCTGGACGATGCCGAACAGGGTTCCCGGTGGCTCTGTCTCGTAATATGCCCGGAACCCCCGCACCGCCCAGCGCATCGACAATTCCATGGAGGCCCGAGCCTCGGCCTCGGTCGCCGGGTACGGGGTGCACTCGTCGAAGCTCATGGCGATATCGGACTTGAGGACCCGCTGGATCCGCATCGACTCCTCGGGCGACAGAAACACCGGCGCGCCGTCGACGGGGGAACGGAAGCTTGCGCCCTGCTCCGTGATCTTGCGCATCTCCTTCAGGCTCCAGACCTGAAACCCCCCCGAATCGGTGAGAATCGGCCGCTCCCAATGCATGAAGCCGTGCAGGCCGCCGTGAGCCTCGATCACCTCGAGGCCCGGCCGAAGGTACAGATGGAAGGTGTTCCCCAGGACGATCTCGGCACCGACGGACTCGAGCTGTTCCGGCGTCATGGCCTTGACGGTGCCGTAGGTTCCCACGGGCATGAACGCCGGGGTCTCGACCTTGCCGCGCAGGAACCGGAGGCGCCCGCGCCGGGCAGCGCCGCTCCGGCACAACACATCGAAGTCCGTCGCCGCACTCATGCCTTAAGCCAACGATCCGGATGCCGGAGTCAGGAACATCGCATCACCGTAGCTGAAAAATCGGTAGCGCGCCTCGACGGCGTGGGCATACGCGGCCAGCAGGCGCTCCCGGCCCACGAACGCGGAGCACAGCATCAGCAAGGTCGACTCGGGCAGGTGAAAGTTGGTGATCATGGCGTCGACCACCCGGAACTTGAAGCCCGGCCTGATGAAGATTTGCGTCGATCCTCGATAAGGCTGCACGCCGCGCGCTGCAGCCGCGCCGGCCTGCGCCGCGGCCGCCGTCTCCAGGCTCCGCACCACCGTGGTTCCCACCGCCACCACACGGCCGCCCGCGGAGCGTGCCGCGGCAATGGCCGCCGAGGCTCCTGCTCCCACGTCGAGGTATTCCGTGTGCATCTCGTGGTGCTCGATCGCCTCCGCCCGCACCGGCTGGAAGGTGCCCGCGCCCACGTGCAGGGTCACGAAGGTCCGGTCCACGCCGCGAGCCTCCAGCGCCGCGAACATCGCGGCATCGAAGTGCAGGCCGGCGGTGGGCGCGGCCACCGCCCCGGGCTCACGCGCATAGACGGTCTGGTAGCGCTCACGGTCGGGCTCTTCCGGCGCGCGCCCGATGTAGGGAGGAAGCGGCACCTCGCCGAACGCCTCGAAGAACTCGAGCACTCCGCAGGAGAACTCCAACCGGAACAGATCGCCCTGACGATCGAGGAGGCGCGCGGTCCGGGCCCCGGGCAACGACACCGTCGCGCCTTCCTTCAGGGCTTTGCTGGAACGCGCGTGCACCAGGGCGGTCCGCTCGGTGAGCACGCGCTCGAGCAGCAGCTCGATCTTTCCGCCGCTTTCCTTGGTGCCGTGAACCCGTGCGGGCACGACCCGGGTATCGTTGAACACCAGCAGGTCGTTGGCGCGCAACAGCTCCGGCAGATCGCCGAACTTCATGTCGCGCCAGGCACCGCTGTCGCCCTCGAGCGCGAGCAGCCGGCTGCCGCTGCGGGTGGGCGCCGGTCGTTGTGCGATGAGCTCCTGCGGAAGCTCGAAATGGAAATCCTTGCGCTGCATCCGCCGCAATACTACCCAAGAGCGGCCACCCGAGAGCGACTACCCGGGGGCACCGACGGCCGCAATCGCCCGAACCGACAGCGGCAATCGCCCAAATAATCGAATATACTGCGCGGCCTGGCACGCCCGGATGGCGGAACTGGTAGACGCGCCGGACTCAAAATCCGGTGGTGGTGACACCGTGTGGGTTCGATTCCCTCTCCGGGCACCAGACTTAACTTTTGGAATCCCTTTGAATTTCTGCAGTAACTGCGGCTCACCCGTAATCCAAAAAATTCCCGAAGGGGATCACCTTCCGCGCTTCGTCTGCACGAGCTGCGGCATCATCCACTACAAGAATCCGCTGCTGGTGCTCGGCTGCGTTCCGCAGTGGCAGACCAAGATCCTGCTGTGCCGCCGCGCGATCGAGCCGCGGCTCGGGTTCTGGACCGTGCCCGCGGGATTCATGGAGAACGGGGAGACCATGCAGCACGCGGCGGCGCGGGAATGCTACGAGGAGGCGCTCGCACGGGTCGAGGTGGGATCCCTCCTGGCGGTGGTCAACGTCACCCACGCCGGACAGGTCCACGTGATGTTCCGCGCGCGGCTGACCAGCCCGGAATTCGCGCCGGGCCCGGAGAGCCTGGAAGTTGGACTGTACGAGGAGTCGGAAATTCCCTGGAACGATCTGGCATTTCCGAGCGGGGAGTTCACCTTGCGCAAGTTCTTCGCGGATCGCGCCGCCGGCCGCGAGGACCATCATTTCACGGAGATCACCCGTCCGTTGAAATCCTCCGCTGTGGCAGAATAGCGGTTCAAGCACTCAACTTTGTTATCGAGAAGGGCAAGTCATGGCGTTCGTGGTCACTGAAAACTGTATCAAGTGCAAGTACATGGACTGCGTGGAGGTATGTCCCGTGGATTGCTTCCACGAGGGCCCGAATTTTCTGGTAATCGACCCCGACGAGTGCATCGACTGCACCCTGTGCGAGCCCGAGTGTCCGGTGGAGGCGATCTATTCGGAAGAGGAAATTCCCGCCGGTCAGGAGAATTTCCGCCAGCTGAACGCCGAACTCGCCAAGAAATGGCCGGTGATCAGCGAGATGAAGGAACCGCCCTCCGACGCCAAGGAATGGGAAGGCATCAAGGACAAGCTGAAGTACCTCGAGCGCTAACGCAGCGCCGTGCGGTCGGCGCCGCCGTCGCGCTCAGCCACCTGAAGCGTCTTGATCGCCTGCACGAGCTCCTTGGGCGGCATGTATCCGTCGATGAAATCGCCCCCTTCGGTGACGATGGCCGGCGTGCCGCGCACGCCGATGCTCTGCCCGAGCTGATATTCGCGCGCCACCGGCGTCGGCCCGCAGGTCTTGTTCATGTCGAGCTGAGCTCCGGCCTTCGCGCGAGTGAGCGCCTCGTTGCGATCCGCCGAGCACCAGACCACCTCCGCCTTGCGCCAGCTCTCGGTATTCGGCCCGGTCCGCGGGTAGAACAGGTAGCGCACCCGCACGCCCAGCTTGTTGATCTCCGCGATCTCGCTGTGCAGCTTCCGGCAGTACTGGCAATCGACGTCGGTGAACACGGTGATGGTGTAAAGCGGATTCTTCGGCGAGAAGATCACCATCTGGGACTCGGGCACGGCGTTGATCATCGCGGCGCGCGCCCGTGATCGGAGCGTTTCCGTCAAATTCGTCCGGGTGGCCACGTCGTACAGGTTGCCGTCCAGGAAGTATTTCCCGTCGGCCGTGAGATAGCTGACTTCCGCTCCCTGCACGTACTGGTAGATGCCCGGGATCGGCGAAGGCTTCAGATCGTCGAGCTTCGATCCGGCCGGCAGCAGCTTGAGCAGCGCCGCCCGGGGATCGGCGGCCGGCTCACCGGCCAGCGCGCCGCGCGGCTGCAGACCCGCGGCCAGCAGCACGAGCGCCAATAACATCCAGCTTATCCGCATCGATCGGCTCCAGTGTATGAGAACGGATTGGACTTCGCCGCACGCGGCTGGTTCAGCACATCCCAAAGCGACCACGCGCGTTTTTATTCAGCATGGCTCGGCGCGGCCGCAACGGCCAGTCGTCCGGCAAATACGTCTTTCCGCATACCTAGTGCCAGAAGTTGAGGGCGAGGGAAGAGGGTATCTCATCCAATTTGTTTAGGATTTCAAGAAATTGGATGAGATACCCTCTTCCCTCGCCCTCAACCTAATGAGCGCTCTCCAGTACGGAAAGCCTTATTTGCCGGGCTAGCCGCGCGGATGGTGCTGCGCGTGCAGCTCCTTCAAGCGCTCGCGGGCGACGTGCGTGTAGATCTGGGTGGTGGACAGATCGCTGTGGCCCAGAAGCATTTGCACGACCCGCAGGTCCGCGCCGTGATTCAACAGATGCGTGGCGAACGCATGGCGCAGCGTGTGCGGCGAGAGATCCTTTTCGACCCCGGCCTTTTTCGAATAGCGCTTGATGATGTGCCAGAAGGCCTGGCGGGTCATCCGGTCGCCGCGGCGCGTGGGAAACAGGTAATCGGTCTGGCGCTCGAGCAGGATCTCCACCCGCGGCCCCTGCATGAACTGCTGCAGCCAGCGGACCGCCTCGTCGCCCAACGGAATCAGGCGCTCGCGATTGCCCTTGCCGATCACGCGCATCACGCCCTGATTCAAGTTGACCTGGTTGTGCTTGAGGCTCACGAGCTCGGAGACCCGCAAGCCCGTGGCGTACAGCACCTCGAGCATGGTGCGATCGCGGTGACCGAGCGGGTCGTTCACCGCCGGCGCTTGGAGCAACGCGTCGACCTCGGCCTCGGTGAGCGACTTCGGAAGCGATCGGCCGATCTTCGGCATCGCGATCTGCGCGGTGGGATCCGCCGTTATCAGCCCCTCGCGCACCATGAAGCGAAAAAAGCGCCGGAAACTCGACAATTGTCGGGCCGTGGATCGCGGACGCGAGCCTCCCTCGACCCGGGCGGCGATGAATCCGAGGAGTTCGATGCGCGTGGCCTTCAACAGCGCGCCGTCGCGCTCCTCGAGCCAGCGTGCCAGGGCGGTCAAATCCGCCCGATAGGCGGCGAGCGTGTTGGCCGAGAGGCCGCGCTCCATCCATACCGCATCGAGAAAGCGCTGCAGGGCAGGGTCCGCGGCATCGCGCGACGGCGGTACGCCCGCGCCTGTGCTTCTTGCATAAACCGACCGTTTTAGAGCCGTCGCCATGGTGCCCCGCGTCCGAGCTGCACGAAATCGTGCTGTACGCGCTGTTGAAACTCAGTATGCGAGGGGCGGCAGGAGGGGGGCGTGACCAGTCTCACAGTAACCGCTAAGTATTAACATAAGGAGAACCAGATCACAGAAGCGCACCCCTAACCCCTTTGAAACGTCTGTATTCATTGTATTGCGTCGTGTTGTTCTCGACCTTGAGCCTCGCCACACTCGGAGTCAATCTGCTGGTTCCGAGCCTCAAGGGCCGGCGACGCGTCGCCGGCACGTTCTCGCGCGGGTTCTTCGCGGCCGCAGGCATTCCCCTTGCCGTGGACGGGCTCGACCGGCTCCCCGATGCCCCGTGCGTGGTGGTCGCGAACCACGCGAGCTACATCGACGGCATCGTGGCGGCGGCCGCCCTGCCCCCGGACTTCGCATTCGTCGTCAAACGCGAGATGGTGCGCGTGCCGCTCGCCAGCCTGCTGCTGCGGGGGCTCGGCTCCGCCTTCGTCGAGCGATTCGACCGCCACAAAGGCGGCTCGGATGCCCGGCGCGTCTGGAAGCTGGCCGCCACCGGCCAGTCGCTGGTGTTCTTTCCCGAGGGAACCTTCAACGGAGCCCGTCAGGTGGGCAGGTTCCTGAATGGCGCCTTCGCCACCGCCACGCGCTCCAGTCTCCCCATCGTGCCGGTCGCGATCCATGGCACGCGCGAGGTGCTCCCGACCGGGAGCCGCATGATCCACCGCAGGCCCATCCGGTTGGAGGTGCTCGGCGTGCTGGCGCCCGACGGCGCGCGCGAGCGCAGCCGGGAGATGATCGCCGCGGCGGTCGGAGAGCCGCTCGCGCCGTGACCCTCCCCCTCAGGGAGCGCTCCTGCCGTATAATTCGCTTCTCATCCCTTCGATGGAATTGCAGTCATGAGCAAAGATCCTCTCGTCATCTTGTCCGCGCGCCGCACCCCGGTCGGGGCCTTCCAGGGCGTCTTTGCCGGCCTCACCGGCCCCGAGCTCGGGTCCGCCGCGATCAGGGCCGCCGTCGCGGACTCGGCCGTCCCCGCCACCGACGTGGATGAGGTCATCATGGGCTGCGTGCTGTCCGCCGGCCTCGGCCAGGCCCCGGCCCGGCAGGCGGCGCTGGGCGCCGGTATTCCGGCGAGCGTCCCCAGCACCACCGTCAACAAGATGTGCGGCTCGGCCATGCGCGCCATCATGCAGGCCGGTGACCAGATCCTCGCGGGTTCCGCCCGGATCATCGTGGCGGGCGGCCTCGAGTCGATGACCAACGCCCCTTATCTGCTGCCGAAAGCACGCGCCGGCTACCGCATGGGCCACCAGCAAGTGCTCGATCACATGTTCACGGACGGTCTGCAGAGTCCCTGGGACGGACAGCTCATGGGCTGCTTCGCCGAGGCCACCTCGGGCCGCTACGATTTTTCGCGCCAGGCCCAGGACGACTACGCACGGGAATCCTCACGTCGTGCGCAGGCGGCGATATCGAGCGGTGCGTTCGCGAGCGAGATTGCGCCGGTGACGGTCAAGACTCGCAAGGGCGAAACCGTGGTCGACCAGGACGAGACGCCGGGGACCATCGATGTCTCGAAGATCCCTACCCTGAAGCCCGCTTTCAGCAAGAACGGCACGGTCACCGCCGCGAGCTCCGCGAGCATCTCGGACGGGGCGGCGGCGGTGGTGCTGACGCGCGAATCGGTGGCGCGTGAGCGCGGGCTCAAACCGCTGGCCCGCGTGCTGGGCTACTCGAGCTTCGCGCGCGAGCCCGAATGGTTCACCCTGGCGCCGGTGGGTGCGATCGGCAAGCTGTTGAAGCAGATCGAATGGCGCGCGCAGGATGCCGATCTGTACGAGATCAACGAGGCGTTCGCGGTGGTGGCCATGGCGGCCATGAAGGATCTGGAGCTGGATCACGCCAAGGTCAACGTCAACGGCGGCGCGGTCGCACTCGGCCATCCGATCGGCGCCACCGGCGCGCGCATTCTGACCACGCTGCTGTATGCGCTCGAGAGCCGCGGGCAGAAGCGCGGGATCGCAAGCCTCTGCATCGGCGGCGGAGAGGCGACGGCAATCGCCATCGAGCGGATCTGACGCGGCAACCGGGGGGCCCGTACCCGGCCGCGCTAATGCCGCGGCCACGGGGGTGCGCCACCGCCCACCTGGTGGACATAAGTCGTCTCCGGCGGTCATTTATGGTCTACTACGCCACCTTTTTCAATGACTTAGGCTGGGTGCTAAATCGATGACCGACAATCAACGGGATGTCATGGAGTATGAGATCGCCATCGTCGGGGGCGGTCCCGCGGGCCTCGCCAGCGCCATCCGCCTGAAGCAGCTCAAACCCGATCTGTCGATCTGCGTGCTGGAAAAGGCGGCCAGCCTCGGCGCCCACTCGCTGTCCGGGGCGGTCCTCGAGCCGGGCCCGCTGGATGAGCTGCTGCCGTCCTGGCGCGAGCATGCCCCGGCCATCTGCGTCCCCGCCACGCGCGACGAGTTCGCCTTCATGACCCGCCGCAATCGCTACAAGCTGCCGGTCACACCGCCGCAGATGCTGAATCACGGCAATTTCATCATCTCTCTCGGCCAGTTGATGCCCATCCTGGGCGCGGAGGCGGAAAAGCTCGGCGTCGACGTGTTCGCCGGATTCGCCGCGGCCGAAGCGCTGTTCGACGAGTCGGGTGCGGTGAAGGGCGTGCGCATCGGCGACATGGGGGTCGACAAGAACGGCGAGCCCGGACCGAATTTCGCCCCGGGTCCCGAGATCCATGCCAAGCTGACCCTATTTTGCGAGGGCTGTCGCGGCAGCACCTCCAAGCAGCTCATCCGCCGCTTCAAGCTCGACGCCGGCAAGTCGCCGCAGACCTACGGCCTGGGATTCAAGGAGCTGTGGCAGCTCCCGCCGGGACGCGTCGAGCCCGGCCTCATTCAGCATACGGTGGGATGGCCGCTCGACAGCCGCACCTATGGCGGCAGCTTCCTTTACCACTTGAACGATGATCGCGTGTACGTGGGCTTCGTGGTGGGCCTCGACTACGAGGATCCGCGGCTCAAGCCCTTCGAGGCGTTCCAGCAATTCAAGAACCACCCCTCGATCAAGGCGCTCCTCGAGGGAGGCGAGATCGTCGCCGGCGGCGCCCGCACCATCATCGAGGGCGGCTATCAATCGATGCCGACCTTGGAGATGCCGGGAGCCATGCTGGTGGGCGATGCCGGCGGCACGCTCAACACGCCGAAGATCAAGGGCATTCATCAAGCCATTCGCTCCGGCATGACCGCGGCGGCACACTATGTGGAGACCGGGACCAGCGTGGGATTCGACCGGCGCTGGCGCGAGTCCGCCGGCGGTCGCGAGCTGCACAAGGTGCGCAACATCCGGCCGGGCTTCCGCCACGGACTCTGGATCGGACTCGCCAACGCGGGGCTCGAAACGGTCACGCAGGGCAAGCTTCCCTGGACGCTCGCCAATCATGCCGACGACAAAGCGCTCAAGCGCCTCGATGAGTATGTCTCTCCCGATCGGGGCTGGGGTGACCGCGAGCTGCCGCCGCGCGACCGTCTCGCGTTCGTGTTCTTCGCCTCCACGACTCACGATGAGAACCAGCCCATCCACTTGAAGGTCGCGGACCTGAACCTCTGCGCGACCCGATGCACCCGCGAGTTCGGCAATCCTTGCACCAATTTCTGCCCCGCCAACGTCTATGAAATGATCGACGACGGCGCGGGCGGGAAAAAATTGCAGATCAACTCGTCGAACTGCGTGCATTGCAAGGCATGCGACATCAAGGAACCCTACACCGACCAGATTACCTGGGTCACGCCCGAGGGCGGATCCGGCCCCAACTATCAGAGCCTCTGAGGACAACGAGACGGTCGGTGCGCGCTGGCGGGCGGAGGTTGCCGCCCATCGATTGCAGTTCGACGCCGCCCAGGCGCATGCGGCGGCGCGCCTCGACCGGCTCGCCGCGGAGCTGCGTGACGCACGTGGCTCGTGGCTCGACGGCTGGCGCGCGCGTCTCGGATGGACGGTACTCGATGCGGGCAACGGCGCTTCGCGCGGCCTGTATCTGTGGGGCGGCGTCGGCCGCGGCAAGACACTGTTGATGGATGCGTTCTTCGCATCGCTTGGCTCCCGAGTGCCGGGCGAGCGCTCGCACTTCTACCGCTTCATGCGCGGCGTGCACGCCGATCTCGCCCGTGTCAAAGGCCGCGAGAATCCGCTCGACCTCGTGGCACGGCGCATCGCCAAGCGGGTGCGCGCGCTGTGCCTCGACGAGTTCTTCGTCGCCGACATCGCCGATGCCATGATCCTCAAGGGACTCCTCGAGGCTCTGTTCCGGCGCGGCGTGACCCTGGTCGCCACGTCGAACCTCGCGCCCCGGGATCTGTACATCGAGGGATTGCAGCGCGCCAGGTTTTTGCCCGCGATCGCGCTCATCGAGACGCACCTCGAGGTGCTCGAGGTCGATTCAGGCATCGATTACCGCTTGCGGCGTCTCGAGCAGGCGCCGACCTACCTGGACTCGGGCTCGCCGGATGCCCCGGCCGAAATGAGACGGCGTTTCGCGGCGCTCGCCGGCGGCCCGGCGCTGCCGGCCACACTCGAGGTCGAGGGCCGGCCGATTCACGCGCTCGGCGCCGGGCCGGACATTGCCTGGTTCGAGTTCAGCGAGCTGTGCGAGGGTCCGCGCAGTCAGAACGACTACATCGAGCTGGCCACGCTCTATGGCACGGTATTCATCTCCGGCATTCCGATCTTCACGCCCGCGCACGAAGATGCGGCCCGGCGCTTCATCATGCTGATCGACGAGCTTTACGATCGCGGTGTCAAGACGCTGGTATCGGCGGCGGCCGGGCCCGACGAGCTCTATCGGGGTGAGCGGCTGCGGCTCGAGTTCCGGCGCGCGGCCAGCCGCCTGGTCGAGATGCAGACGCAAGCCTACCTCGCCGGACGCCACCATGCCTGAAGCGCCGCTCGCTCCGCCCTGGCATAATTCGCCGATGCCGACGGTGGCCGAATTCAAAATCGACTATAAGCGGGTACTCGATCCCACGGGCCGCCTGGTCGCGCAGCCGCCGGCGTTCGCGACCGACCACGAGGAGCTGCGCTCCATGTATCGCGCGATGCTGCTCGAGCGGCTGTTCGATGCGAAGGCGGTCAACTTGCAGCGCACCGGACAGCTCGGCACCTACGCATCGTCGCTGGGTCACGAGGCCACGCACATCGGAGTGGCGGCCGCGATGCGGCCCGAGGACGTGCTTGCTCCGGTCTACCGCGAGATCGGCACGCAGCTGTGGCGCGGCGTCACCATGACCGAAATCCTGACCTATTGGGGCGGCGATGAACGCGGCAACGATTTCGCCGGTCCGCGGCACGACTTTGCCTGGTGCGTGCCGATCGCCACCCAGACCTTGCACGCGGCCGGGGCGGCCATGGCGTTCAAGATCCTCAAGCAGCCGCGCTGCGCGCTCGCCTATATCGGCGACGGCGGCACGTCCGAGGGCGCGTTTTACGAGGCGCTGAACCTGGCCGGTGCGCGTGCGCTGCCGGTGGTGTTCGTGATCGTGAACAACGGCTGGGCCATCTCGGTGCCGGTGGCGGAGCAAACCGCGACACGCACCCTGGCGCAAAAAGCGGTGGCCGCCGGAATACCCGGAATCCAGATCGACGGTAACGACCTGTTCGTGGTGCGCGAGACGGTCGACGGCGCCTTGGATCGGGCCCGACACGGCGGCGGCCCGACCTTGATCGAGGCGTTGACCTACCGGTTGAGCGATCACACCACGGCGGACGACTCGGGCCGCTATCGCAATCCCGACGAGGTCAGGCAAGCGTGGGCGCTGGAGCCCCTGATTCGTGTGCGCGAGTACCTCGCCGCGGTGGGCGCCTGGAGCGCCGCCGACGAACAGGCCTGGACCCAGGCCTGCGCGCGCGACATCGATGCGGCCGTGGGCGAGTACCTCAAAGGCTCGAAGCCCTCGACCGACGCCATGTTCGATCACTTGTTCGCGGAGATGCCGCGGCATCTCACCGGGCAACGCGACACGGCGCGAAAATACGCCACCCACCGAGCAAATCCCGGACATTGAGTTGGCGAAAGTAACCATGGTCGAGGCCATCGCAATGGCGCATGGCTGGGAAATGCAGCACGACGAGCGCGTGATCGTGCTCGGCCAGGATGTCGGCGTGAACGGCGGCGTCTTCCGCGCGACCGCGGGACTGCAGGCCCGCTTCGGCAAGGATCGCGTGCAGGACACGCCGCTGGCCGAGGCGACCATTGCCGGGATGGCGGTGGGGATGGCCACGCACGGCCTGAAGCCCGTCGCCGAGATTCAATTCATGGGCTTCATCTATCCGGCGCTCGATCAGATCGTGAATCACATGTCGCGCATGCGCTATCGCACGCGTGGCCGGCTCGCCTGTCCGGTGGTGATCCGCACGCCCCACGGCGGCGGCATCCATGCTCCCGAGCATCACTCCGAGAGCACCGAGACCCTGCTCTGCCACATCCCCGGCATCCGCGTGGTATGCCCGTCCTCGCCGGCGCGCGCCTATGGCTTGCTGCTCGCCGCGATCCGCGACCCCGATCCGGTGATGTTCCTGGAGCCGGCCCGGCTGTATCGCGCCATGCGCCAGGAGGTGGAGGACGACGGACGGGCGCTGCCGCTCGACCGCTGTTTCATTCTGCGCGAAGGCAGTGACCTCACATTGGTCAGCTGGGGCGCCATGACGGTCGAGGCGTTGCGCGCGGCCGCCGAGCTCGAGACCCGGGGAATCAGTGCCGAGGTCATCGATCTCGCGACCTTGAGCCCCATCGATGCCGATGCCATTCTCGCCTCGGTCGCGAAAACCGGCCGGCTGGTGATCGTGCACGAGGCGGCGCGCAACGTCGGGCTCGGGGCCGAGATTGCCGCGATCGTCGCCGAGCACGGTCTTTACGATCTGCTCGCCCCCATCCAGCGGGTGACGGGCTTCGACACCGTGATGCCCCTGTTCAAGCTCGAGCACGATTACATTCCCAGCGTGCAGCGTATCGTCGATGCGGCACAACTCACCCTGGCCGACTAGCATTCGCATGGGCACATTCAGACTACCGGATTTGGGCGAGGGGTTGGCGGAGGCCGAGATCCTCGAATGGCACGTCAAGCCCGGCGACCATGTGCTCGCCGATCAGCCGATGCTCTCGGTGGAGACGGCGAAATCGGTGGTCGAGGTGCCCGTACCCCGATCGGGGACGGTGGTGAAACTGCATGGCGCCGTGGGCGACATCATCGCGACCGGAGCCCCGCTCATCGATTTCGATTCCGGCACCGTGGTCGGCAGCATGCCCGTCGCCGGCGAGACCGGGCTGGTCGACTTAGGCGTGCTCGCGGCCCCGCGCGACGAGGGCGCCCCGCGCCTGCGCGCCCTGCCCGTGGCGCGCGCGGCAGCCCGGCATCTCGGGATCGAGATCGGCGCCCTCGCAGGGAGCGGCGCGGACGGCGCGATCACGCTCGACGACGTGCTCGCGCACGCGCGGCCCGGCGTTGCGTCCCCCCCGTCGCTCGCGCTCGAGGGCGGCAGATCCGCGCCCGCCCTGCCGCCCGGCGCCGGCTGGGAGCCGCTGCGCGGACCGCGTCGCTCCATGGCCCGCAGCATGGCCGCTTCGCAAGCCGAGGTCCCGCTCAGCACCGTGTTCGATGATGCCGACCTGCATGACTGGTCCAGGCCCGGAGACTACATGCTCCGGCTGATGCGCGCCCTCATCGCCGCCTGGCGCATCGAGCCCGCCTTGAACGCCTGGTACGACGCCGCCTCGAATGCGCGGGTCTTGCTCGATCACATCCACCTCGCCATCGCGGTCGACACGGCGCAAGGGCTGATCGTGCCCGTGGTGAGAAACGTCGAGAACAAGACGCCGGAGCAATTGAAGGCGGCGGTTGCCGCGCAGAAGAGCGCCGCCCATGAGCGCAGCATCGCGCCCGAGGATCTGCGTGGTTTCACCTTGATGCTCTCCAATTTCGGCACGCTCGCGGGCCGCTACGGCATCCCCCTCGTGGTGCCGCCGGCGGTCGCGATTCTCGGGGCCGGCAAAGTTCGCACCGACGCGGTGGCGGTCGGCGGCACCGTGGCAGCGCACCGGCGCATGCCGCTGTCGCTGAGCTTCGACCATCGCTGCATCACCGGAGGCGAAGCGTGCCGGTTTCTCGCCGCCGTGATCGCCGACCTCGAAAAGTCCGACTGAATCCATAAGGTACGAAAAGCATGCACCAGGCGAGCACGGACGAACATCGAAGGATTGTGGCGGCGGTGGTCGCCGCCGCAGCGCGCCTGCCGAAATCCCGCCGGGGCGGCGACTACAAGCGTTTCCTGGAGGCTTATTACCTCAACGTCGACGCGGAGGACATGGCGGCGCGCGCTCCCGCGGATCTCGCCGGGGCGGCGCTGTCGCATCTCGAATTTGCCCGGCGGCGCCGCGGCCGCGCCCTGGTACGCGTGTTCAATCCGACCCACCGTGAGCACGGCTACAGCTCGCCGCACACGGTGATCGAGATGGTGAACGACGACATGCCCTTCCTGGTCGATTCGATCGGCCTGGCGCTGACGCGGCGGTCCCTGACCCTCCATTTCCTGGCGCACCCGATCTTCGCCGTGTCCAGGGATACGCGCGGCTCCTTGCGCAGCGCCGAGGAGCGCTCCGCAGCCGCGGACACGCACCAGCGGCTCGAATCGTTCCAGCACGTCGAGATCGACCGCGTCGTCGATCCGGCGCTGCTCGGCTCGCTGCGCGAGGATATCGAGAGAAGCATGCGCGACGTGCGTGTGGCGTGCGCCGATTGGGCCAAGATGCGCGCCGAGGCGCACCGCGCCTCCGATGATCTGGGCGCCTTGAGTGCCCGCTTCGATGCGCGCGACGTGAGCGAGGCGCAGGCGCTGCTCTCGTGGATGGAGGACCGGCATTTCACGTTTCTCGGCTACAAGGAATATCGGCTGCGCAGCCGTAAAGGGCAGGATGCGCTCGATCCGGTGGAGGAGACCGGGCTCGGCCTACTGCGGGCGGGCCACAAGCGGCCGGCGGCCCCCAGCCGCACCCTCGCGAGCGACATCCGCCGCCAGAGCCGCTCGCGCGATCTGGTGCTGGTCACCAAGGCGAACCTGCAGTCCTCGGTCCATCGAGCCGGATACCTCGATTACGTCGGCGTGAAAACCTTCGACGCCGCCGGCCGGCTGACCGGCGAGCGGCGCTTTCTCGGCTTGTGGACTTCGGCCGCGTACAACTCCACCCCGCGCGAGATCCCGTTGGTGCGTCACAAGGTCGCTCAGGTCGTGCAGCACTTTGCGCTCGCGCCCGACAGCCACGACGGCAAGGCGCTGCAGCACATCCTCGAGTCCTTCCCGCGCGACGAGCTGTTCCAGGCCGGGGTCGCCGATCTCATCCGCCTGGTCACGGGCATCTTCGGGCTGCAGGAGCGGCCGCGCGTGCGGCTGCTGCTCCGCCGCGACCCGTTCCGCCGTTTCTACTCCTGTCTCGTCTTCGTGCCGCGCGAGAAATACAACACGCAGGTGCGCGAGCGCATCGAGCGCGTCATCGGCGAGGCGCTGTCCGCGCTGCGCATGGAATCGCAGGTGCAGATCGCCGAATCGAACCTCGCCCGCATCCACATCGTCGCGCGCACCCTGCCGAGCGAAGGCGGCCGCGTCGACGGCGATGCGCTCGAGCGGCGCGTCGCGCTCGCGGTGCGTTCCTGGGCGGATGATTTCAAGAGCGCGCTGCTGGCGCGCTTCGACGAGGCGTATGCGCTGCAGTTGTTTGCGACCTACGCCCAGGCGTTTCCGGCCGCCTATACCGAGGACTTTTCCGGGGATGCCGCGGCCGTCGACGTGACCTTCCTCGAGGCCGCCGAGCGCGAGCGCCACAGGCTCCACCTCGATCTGTACCGCGCGGAGCCGCGCCGCAAGGACAAGTTCTTCCTCAAGATCTTCCGTAACGAAGAGGACGCCATCCCGATCTCGGATCTTCTGCCGATGCTCGAGAACATGGGACTCAAGGTGATCGCCGAGCGGCCCTACGGCCTCGAGTTCGCCGGTGGGCGGCGCGCGTGGATCCAGGATCTGGAGCTGAACATCCAGGGCTCGGCCGTCGCGAAATTCGAGGTGCTGGCGGACGAGATCAAGAGCGCCTTCACGGCGGTGTGGACCGGGCTGATGGACTCGGACAGCTTCAACCAGCTGACGCTCACGGCCGGCGTTCCGTGGCGCCTCGTGGTGGTGCTGCGCGCCTACTGCCGCTATCTGCTGCAGACCGGCCTGCCGTTCAGCCAGGGATACATCGCACAGGTGCTGGTGAACAATGCCGCTCTCGCGCGCCATCTCGCGGACCTCTTCATCACCCGTTTCGATCCCGACCTCTCGGCGCGGACGCGCCGTGCCGGGACCGCGCGGCTCGATGCTCAAATTCGCGCCAAGCTCGAGGAGGTGACCCGCTCCGACGAGGACCGGATCCTGCGCGCGCTGTGGAATGCGCTCTCGGCGACGGTACGCACCAATGCCTACCAGCTCTCCGCGGACGGCCGTCTCAAGGATTATCTGTCGTTCAAGGTGGAGAGTCAGAAGCTCCGCGAGCTGCCGCTGCCGAAGCCCATGTTCGAGATCTTCGTGTTCTCGACCCGCATGGAGGGGGTGCACCTGCGCATGGGGTTCGTGGCGCGCGGCGGCATCCGCTGGTCGGACCGGCGCGAGGATTTTCGCACCGAGGTGCTGGGCCTGATGAAAGCACAGCAGGTGAAAAACACCGTGATCGTGCCGGTGGGCGCCAAGGGCGGTTTCGTCGTCAGACGAACGCTCGCCGGCAGCCGCGACGCCCAGCTCGCCGAGGTGATCGCGTGCTACCAGACGCTGATCCGCGGCATGCTCGATCTCACCGACAACATCGTCGAGGAGCGGATTCTCGCGCCCGCGCGCGTGGTGCGCCACGACGGCGACGATGCCTATCTCGTGGTCGCCGCGGACAAGGGTACGGCCACCTTTTCCGACATCGCCAACGCCATCTCCGAGGAATACGGGTTCTGGCTCGGCGACGCATTCGCCTCGGGCGGCTCCGCCGGTTATGACCACAAGAAAATGGCCATCACGGCCCGCGGCGCCTGGGAGTGCGTCAAGCGGCATTTTCGCGAAATCGGGGTCGACATTCAGAACCAGGACTTCACCGTCGCCGGCATCGGCGACATGGCCGGCGACGTCTTCGGCAACGGCATGCTGCAATCACGGCATATCCGCCTGGTGGCGGCCTTCAATCATCAGCACATCTTCCTCGATCCCGATCCGGACGCCGCCCGCTCCTATCGCGAGCGCGAGCGCCTGTTTCGCCTGCCGGGATCCTCGTGGGAGGATTACTCGAGGTCGGCGATCTCCAAGGGCGGCGGCGTGTTCTCGCGCACCGTCAAGAGCCTCACCCTGTCGCGCGAGGCGCAGACGCTGCTCGAGCTGCCGGCGCAGGCGACGCCCACCGAGATCATCAGGGCGATTCTCAAATCGCGCGTCGACCTGTTTTGGAACGGCGGCATCGGCACCTACGTCAAGTCATCCGCGGAGAGCAACAGCGACGTGGGTGACCGCAGCAACGACGCGCTGCGGATCGACGCCACCATGCTCAATTGCAAGGTCGTCGGCGAAGGCGGCAATCTCGGGTTCTCGCAGCTCGGGCGCATCGAGTTCGCGCGCCGCGGCGGGCGGCTCAACACCGATTTCATCGACAACTCGGCCGGGGTGAACACCTCGGACGTCGAGGTCAACCTGAAGATCCTGCTGAACGGCGCGGTGCGTGCACGCGAGATCACCCGCGCCGCGCGCGACCGCCTGCTCGTACGGATGACCGACGAGGTCGCCGCCCTGGTGTTGCGCAACAATTACCTGCAAGGCCAGGCGATCAGCACCAGCGAGTTCCATTCGAAGGAGCGCTTGAGCGAGAACGCCTCGGTGATCCGGGTGCTGGAACGCTCCGGCGATCTGAACCGGGCGCTCGAATTTCTGCCGTCGGAGGAGGAAATCGCGGAGCGGCGCAAGGCCGGCGAGGGACTCACCCGCCCGGAGCTGGCGATCGTGCTTTCCTATGGCAAGATCTGGCTGTACAAGGCGCTGATCCATTCCAACGTACCCGAGGATCCCTACCTGTCGGGCGAGCTCATCCGCTATTTCCCGGGGCCGGTGCAGCGCCGCTTCGGCGCGCGCCTGAAACGCCACCGCCTGCGCCGCGAGATCATCGCCACCGCCATCACCAACAGCCTGATCAACCGCATGGGGCCGGTTTTTCCGGTGCGCGCGCAGGACGACACCGGGGCCTCGAGCGCCGCCATCGCCCGCGCCTACACCATCGCCCGCGAGGTGTTCGCGGCGCGCGAAATCTGGGCGCAGATCGAGGAGCTCGACAACAAGATCCCGGCATCCGTGCAGTACACGGCCATGTACCGGACCACCCGGCTGTTGCGCCATGCGAGCTACTGGGTGATCGAGAACTTGCGCGAGCATCTCGACATCGAGCGTGCGGTGCGCCGCTACGCCGAGCCCGTGCAAGAGCTCTCGAGCGAGCTCGGCTCGGCCCACTCCGTCACGACCGCGGCGCGGCTCGCCGCTGATCGCTCGAAGCTGATCGAGCAGCACGTTCCCGAGCGGCTTGCGACGCGAATCGCCTCGCTCGACAGCCTGCATTGCGCACTGGATCTGGTGGAGGTCGCCATGGCGGCACGCGTGACGATCGGTTTTGCCGCCAAGGCCTATTTCGATATCGGCGAGCGCCTCGGCCTCACCTGGATCAAGGAACAAATCGACGGCCTGGTGGTCGACGGACAGTGGCAGGCCGCTGCGCGCAGAACCGTGCGTGACGACCTGTACGGTTTGCAGCGCAAGATCACCGGTGCGGCGCTCGATTGCAGGGGCCGCGAAGCCGGCGCGCGGGTCGATGAATGGATCAGGCGCCGCGCTCCCGCCGTCGATACCCTGAAACGAATCGTGGTCGATCTGCGCACCGGATCGCCTCCCGATTTCGCCACGCTGTCCGTGGTCCTGCAGGCGGTCCGGAGGCTCGCGCCAGAGTGAAAATGCCGAACATCATGCCGATAGATGACGCTGTGGAGGACGCCTTCGGTGTGAGCTATCTGCAGCGGCGGATCGACCGCGAGTTCCCCCTGGCGCGGCACATCGACGTATTGGTCGAATCCGCGCACGATGGCGCGGTGGTGCTGCACGCGCCGCTCGCCCCCAACTCCAATTACAAGGGCACTGCGTTCGGCGGGAGCCTGTTCTGCGTGGCCGTGCTGGCGGGGTGGGCCTGGGCAACCCGTTACATCGATTCCCGCGGCCTGAACGCCGACGCCGTGATCCAGGAATCGACCATCCGCTACCTCAAACCGGTGAATGGGCAGTTTCGCGCGAGCCTCGCCGCTCCGCCCCCGGACAAGGTGGAGAGGTTCCTCAAGATGCTCGCGCGCGCCGGGCGGGGACGCATTCACCTGCACGTGGATATCCATGAGGGCGCAACGCTCGCCGCCCGTTTCGAGGGCGTATTCGCCGCGGCGGTGCGCCGCGATTCCGCCCGTTGAGCCTTCAGCGTTGAGCCTTCAGGAGAAGAACATCGTGTCCCGAGAGTCCCCCGCAAAGCCCCCCGGAACCCCGCCCGGAAAACCCTCAAGAAAATTGATATTGGTCCGCCACGGCCAGAGCACCTGGAACCTCAAGAACCTCTTCACCGGCTGGCAGGACGTGGATTTGACCGAGCGCGGCCGGGAAGAGGCCGTGATCGCGGGTCGTGAGATCGAGCGCGAGAGGCTCGAGCCGCAGATCGCGTTTACGTCGCTCCTGAAGCGGGCGATCCGCACGCTGTGGCTGATCCTGGACACGACCGATCGAATGTGGCTGCCGATCGAGAACAGCTGGCGGCTCAACGAGCGGCACTACGGGGCGCTCCAGGGTCTCGACAAGGCACAGACGGTCGCCCGTCACGGCGAGGCCCAGGTAAAGCTCTGGCGCCGAAGTTACGACATCCCGCCGCCGCCGCTGGCCGCGGATGATCCGCGCCACCCGAGATTCGATGCGCGCTACGCGGACCTCGATCCTGCGCTCCTGCCGGCCACCGAGTCCCTCAAGGACACCCTGGCTCGAGTGCTGCCGCTGTGGGAGACGCGTATCGCGCCCGAGCTCCGCGCCGGCAAGACCGTGCTGATCGTCGCGCACGGAAACTCGCTGCGCGCCCTGGTGAAGATGCTGGACCGCATGTCGGAAAGCGATATCGTGGAATTCAACATCCCCACCGGTGTTGCGCTGCTGTACGACCTCGATCCCGAGCTGCGCCCGCTCAGCCGGCGTTTCCTCGGCGATCCCGCCGCGATCGCGGCCGCACAGGATGCCGTGCGCCGCCAGACCGAGAAGAAGTAGCGAGCCGCCGGTACGCGGTATCCGGCGTCAGGTGTCCGGCGCGATCGTCACCTTGAGTCCGCTCAGCTGGTCGGTGAAATCGACCTGACAGGACAGGCGCGAGGTCGCCTCCCGGTAATCGGAGAGCTCCTTGAGCAACTCCATCTCGTCGCTTTGCGGCTTCGGCAATCGGCCCGCCCACGCCGGATCGACATAGACATGACAGGTTGCGCAAGAGCACAGACCCCCGCAGATCGCTGCGACGCCGTAGTCGAGCTCACGCAGAATCTCCATGACCTTGAGGCCGGTCTTCGCCTCGATCTCATGCTCTTTGCCGTCACGGTCCACCACGATCATCCGCGCCATCAAATTCTCCGGGTTCCAAAAGCCAAAGCCCGCTAGTGTGCCGGAAGTTCAGCGGCGCGGCCACCGGCAGCCTGGGAGCATGGGAGCCTGTCGGACTCAGGGTCATCTGCTGCGACGGTGTTCCTAAGTCCGACAGGCTCCTAGCGCGCGCTGCAGACGCTCCGTCAGACGGCCGGCCCGTATTGCCACGCCGTCGGCCAGGGCGTCCACCGCACCGACTTCCGGCACGCCCGGTTCCGCCGCACCGGCGCGCGCCGGACTCAAATAAATCTCGCTCCAGAGCAGACACACGTAGTCGTACAGCCACACGAGCCATTCGAGGCGCATCGCCTCCGCCGCGGCCGGCTCCCGGCCGAGATAGGACTCTAGCAGCAGCTGCCGGCGCTCGGTGCCCAGATCGGCGTTCGAGGACCAACCCGCCAAATCCCACAGCGCCTCCGACACGTGGGCATATTCCCAGTCGAGCAAAACCGGCTCCGCGACTTGGGTCACCACGAGGTTGTGCACGTGCAGGTCGCTGTGGCAAAGCAGCGCCGGGGGCGGCGGACCCTGGGCGAGCGCCTCCAGCAGCGTCTGTGCGCTGCGTTCCAGCGCGCCCCCTGCCTCGTGCGCCCCTCGACGCCGCGACGGCGATTCGCCGCCGCGCCCGCCGGCGAGCGAGCGCCGATAGAAGGCGATCCACTGCGCCGGACCCAGCACGCGGGGTTCTGCGGGGATGGGAAGTGCGTGTACTCGTCGCGCCAGCCGGGCCACGATCTCGAGTTTCTCGGGCGACGTGGCCTCCGCGGCTGTCCAGCACCTGCCTTCCACCCAGCGTGTCACCAGAACGCCCGCAGCAGGCTCGCAACGCTCCACCCGGGGCGCGATTCCCGCCGCGGAAGCGCAGCGCAACACCCGGCACTCCCAATCCCGATCGAGTCCGAGCTGCGCCGCACGCGGGGCGGCAATCCTGAGCGAGAACAGCATCCCATCGCGCCGGACGCGATAACTCGAGTTGACGAGCCCCGAGCCGAGCGCGTCGATCTTGACCGGACCCGAGCCGGGGACGTGGCGGGCTGCCAGCTGCTCGAGGTCGCTCGCGAGCGGGGACGGCGCAGCCCCGAGCGCGGTCATGCGGGCTGCGCTGCCTGCGGCAGGCTCCGGCGCCACTCGCGCATGCCGAGCGCGATGAGCACGAGGTAGAGCGCGAACAGCAGCATGGTGAGGTACAGGTGCCGCCTGAAGGACAGACACGCGCTGGCCGAATCGATCAGCAGCCACCAGTGCCAGTTCTCGTAGACCTTGCGCGCGACCAGGAAGGTGGCAAACACGCTTGCCCAGGTGACCATGGAATCCACGAAAGGCAGTGCGGCGGGAGTGTAACGGCGCAGAAAGAACGAGCTCACCGCCGACAGCCCGACCACGCCCGCCAGCGCCCACACATTGCGCGCCCGCGGCCATCGACTCACCTCGAGCGTCCCGCCGTTCTTGCCGGCGCGCCACTGCCATAATCCATACACGGCCATCACGGCATAAAAGGCATTGAGCACCGACTCCATGTACAGCCGGGCGCCAAATAGTACCCATACGTACAAGCAGGAGCTGACGAACGCGGCGATCCAGCAGCCTATCGACTGGCGTATGGCGAGCAGCAAGTAGGCGATCGCCAGCAGCACCGCCAGGACCTCGATCCAGCTCGTTCCGCGCCATGCGCTCGCGAGCTGGATCGATAGCGCTTCGATCACGGCGGAGCCAGGCCCGGCAGCACCTTCATGACGAAGACCAGTTGCGGTGCCGCGGCGGCGCAGCGCTCGATCTCGCCCGCCACCGCCGCCATGACGGCGTCGAGCGGCCCCCAGATCTGAGTACTCAACGAATTGGTCCGCACCGTCATGTCCGGATGCGTGTTGAGACGGTCGATGAATCCTTGAATCAAAGGCCGATAATCGTCGGTCAACGGATACATGCTGATTTCGACTGCGCTGCGCATGGCACCTGCTCCCTACGCCGGTACTAACCGGGTCAGGTTCAACGGGTTTGCAGATGTCGGCCTTCCCGACATCCCGCATCTCAGGTCCCCAAGGACCACCCCAAGGTTGACGCCAGTGTAGCTTGACATGCATAGGCGTGCAAAACTCCGCAATTGGCCACAGCCGGATCGGGGGGCACGCGCTTTGCGAATTTTTCAAGTGGATGCGTTCACGCATACGCGCTTCAGCGGCAACCCGGCGACCGTGGTTCTCGACGCGGACGGACGGAGCGATGAGGACATGTCCGCCATCGCGCGCGAGTTCCCTCATGCGGAGACGGCGTTCGTGGCCGCCGCCGACGCGCCCGATCACGACGTGCGGTTACGTTTCTTCAACGCACGCAAGGAGGCGCCTTTCGTCGGACACGCCACCATTGCCGCGCACGCGGTGATGCTGGCGCTCGGACGTCGCGGCGCGGCTCCATGCCGCCAGGCCAGCGGCACGGGTGTGATCGAGGTGCGCGTCCGCGACATTCCCGGCACCCCGCAGCATGGACCGGTGATCGAGTTCCGTCAGACGGTACCCGAGCTGGATAATCCGCTGCCCTTCAAGACCACCTTGCGGGTGGCCGAGGCTCTGAAGATCCCGGCGACGTCGCTGCACGAGATCATGCCGGCGCGCATCGCCCGCAAGGGCGGCACCCGCCTGCTGGTGCCGGTCGCCGATTCGCGCGCACTGAATGCGCTGACACCCAACAACGACACCTTGATATCGCTCGGCCATGAGCTCGGGGCAGACGGATTTTTCGTGTTTGCCGTCGACCGGGGAACGGGGCCCGATGAGCTCACGACCGAAGCGCGCATGTTCTGTCCCGCGCTCGGTATTCCCGAAGACCCGGCGAGCGGCAATGCGCACGCGATGCTCGCCTCGTACCTGTTCGAGATCGGTCAATTCGGCAAGCAGACGTCGGGATTCGTCGGGCTCCAGGGACACCACATGAAGCGTCCGTCGCGGATCGAGGTCAGGCTCGAGATCGACGCGGGATCCCTGGTCGCCTCGCACATCGGCGGAAGCGCCGTCATCGTCAGCGAGGGACGGCTGGCGCTGTAGCTCTCGGCGGGGCGCTCGGGCTCGGGCGCGGCCGCTATTTCAGCCGGCAGGCGGCGTGGACGGCGCAGAGCCCGGGGCGGCACCTGAGGCAGCACCTGTAGTGGGCAGATCGATCTTCAACGTGCTTGCCACGGTCTCGAGCTTCGACTTCGCGTCCTTGCCTGCGCTCACCGCCTCGTCGAGATTTCCGTTGCCGAACGCGCCCTGCGCTTTCGACCACTGCGAAGTTGCATCGTCGAGAGCGGACTTCGCCGCGGCAAGATCGACGCCCTTGGCCAGCTTGCGGTTCTTGCGCTCGCCGAGCATGTCGATGCGGCTTTGAACCGCACTCTGGTCTTGCGGAACGCTGCTCGCCAGCGAGCTCCATTGGTCGTTGAGCGCCTTCATCGCGTCCGCCTTCTTGGTGGCGGCGGCACTCGACAAGCCCTGGGCTTCACTCAGCAGCGCGGGGCCTTGAGCCAGGACGCGCTTGTAGTCGTGCGCGTTGAACGCCGTCTTCAAATCGTCGAACTTGGTCTGCACGTCGTTCAGCTGATCGGGAACGTACTTCGCCGCCTCGCTCGAGGACGCACTCACGGCGGCATTGATATCGTTCATCATCTTTTGCGCCGGCTCGCGCTGGTTCGCGCAGGCCGCGACCAGCAGAATCGCGAAGGAGAATGATGCGAGCGTCTTGAAAGCATGGGAATGCGTCATGGCAAAACCTCCTGGCGGTTGTTGGGGGAACCCGCCTTTCGTCGTTGGACCGCACCGGCCGATAATCGTTCCCCCGCTCAGCCCAGCTCCCGGCGGGCTCGATCCAGCCATTCGGCCTGTGCCCGCCGGTAATGGGCCGGTCCCAGCCTGGCCCCATCCAGCAAATCCTTGAGAAGGGCGCGGGCTTGCTCCACCTTGCCGCGGCGCTTCAGAAACACGGCATAGCGCAGGCGGGCTTCCGCACCCGGGAAGCTCGGCGCCGCCTTCTCGTAAGCGCGCTCGGCATCCTCGAACGAGTCCAGCGCCTCGAGCGTGCGCGCGTACAAGAGCTGCGTCTCGGCGGATTTGAAGTCCGGGTTGTGTTGTTCCAGCCGCTCGAGGGTGGCGCGCGCCGCCGGGAAGTCGTTCTTTGCGAACTGAGCCTTGGCCAATCCCGCGAGCAGGGTCGGATCATGCTCGAAAATGCCCTGCAGACCGCCTTGGTAAGCTTCGATCGCCGCATCGAACTGACGCCTTTCCAGCAATTCATCGGCGAGGCGCCGGCGCGCATCGACGTTGCCGCTGACTTGCACCTCGGTGCTGGCCCGGCGCAGATCCCGGTCGGGATCGATGATGCGATGCATGCCCGACCTCGCGCGCCGCGCCGTCCGCCCGCCGGCGAGATCCGGCAGGATCTCCACCACCACATACGCAATCGGGCCCACCAGTGGCAACAGAAAGATTGCCAGGATCCACAGCCAGCTCCGCCCGGTTTTGATCACGTGCGCAACGAGCGCCGCTTGAATGGCAATGGACAGAATGACGATCAAGGACACTTCACAGGCTCCGCGCAGCCGCCGGGCGGCGGGCCTTCCATTGTAGCCGGGGGATCAGGCTCGAGGAGCCCGCCCCGTAGCCTACCCCTATGCCTACGCCTGCAGCCCACGCCTACCCACCCGTCAGCAGGCATCACTCATGTCGAGACCATTGACGAGGAGGTGGGATCGGACAGGTATTTTCCGGATCGTGGAAAACACGGATGTTTTCCCCGAAGCCCTCCACGGACGGATTCACGGGCGGTCCGGAAAATACCTGTCCGATCCCGCCTCCGGTGCATAAGAAGCTATGCTTCGCGAATAGTGCCGTGCCGGCTAGCGCCGGTGAGCGTGCCGTGCCGCTCAGCGCGCCGCGATGCGAATCTTACGCTCCACCTCGCCACACTTCGACCAGCCAATATTCGACAGCGAATACCCGAGCACATGGTCCGAGCGTGCATCGACCGTGACTTCCATCTCACAGCCATGAAAGCCCGCCGGCGCGCCGTCGGGCGTCTGCGGCAGGAACCACACGTACACCGCCTTGGTAGGGGTGGCATCGACCTTGAGCGGCTTGCCGAGCGCCTCCTGCAGCCGCGCAACCGGCTTGCCGACGCTGTCCGCGGCGATGCGCGGAACCGGCCGCACGACATACGCGCCATGGCAGCCGGCGAGCCCGAGGACGGCTCCCGCCAGCGCGCAGCACCGGTGGAGGCGAGACATAATACGGACCCCATGCCGAGTATCAGGGGCGCAGTGTCTCGCAACCGGAGGGGCCTGCCGCCGACTCAGTTCGCAAAACCGCAAATCGCCGCGACTGCCCGTCCGCCGCCGAGGCGCAGCTCATGGGTGATGCCTGCCGGCAGATCCTCCGGATGATGCACGGCGACGATCAGGGTCAGCTCGCTCCTGAGGCGGCCGAGCAACCCCTTGATGGCCGCGCGCTGCTTGGGATCGAGACCGGTGAGCGGCTCATCCAGCAACAGCATGCGAGGCTCGGCCGCGAGCGCCCGCGCGATGAGCGCGCGCCTCAATTGCCCGTACGATAACTCACTCGGGCGGCAGTCGGCGAAGGAAACCAGATGGAAGTACCTGAGCCAGCGATCGACGGCTCTTGCATCGGCGGCGGTCGGTGCATCGGCGAGCCCGATGCTCGCGTAGCGCCCGCTCGCCACGAGGTCCCGCACGGTCACGTTCACCGCGTAGTCGGTCTGCAGCTCCGGCGATACATAGCCGATGCGGCGTTTCCAGTCGGCGATCGGCGCGCCGGAAGGCAATCCCGCGCGCTCGATGCGGCCGCCGAGCGCGGGCGACAGATCGCCGTAGAGAAGCTTCAGGAAGCTGGTTTTGCCCGCTCCGTTCGCGCCGAATACGGCCCAGTGCTCTCCGCGATTGAGCTCCCAGTCGACATCGCGAAGCACCCGCCGGTAGTCGACGTACAGGCTCACGTGCCGGAGTCGGATCAACGGAGTCCCTGGGGCGATGGGCTTGGGCGTCCTCGAAGCCGCCCGCGGCCGGCGCGAGACGCGATGCTCCCGGGCCTCGCGTCGCAGGCGCGCGATCTCGGCCGGCTTAAGCGCCCGGACGGCGCGCAGCCTGCCTCGCTCGAGCTCGATTACTCCGCGCGTGCCTCGCGGAACGTCGAGCGCGCGGTGCGCCGCCGCGATCCAGGAACAGCCGCGGCTGCGGGCGGTCGCGAGCATCCGGTCGATCCGTGCGCGATGGCGCTGATCGAGTCCGTTATAGAACTCGTCGAGCAGCAGCCAATCCGGCGCCTGGCAAAGCGCGCGCGCGAGCAGCGCGATACGCTTCTGTCCGTACGACAACGACGAGAAACGTCGATCGGCAAGCGCCGTGAGCGCGCAGCGTCGAAGCGTTGCCGTGATTTTGCGGCGCTCCGCCGCCGTGACGGGTGAGAGGAGCAGGTCGGTCCGGTGCAGCCCGGTGGCCAGCAGGTCGCGAACGCTCGGGTTCCAGCCGTAGCGCGCATACTTGTCCTGCAGCTCGCCGCCGAGGTACGCAATCCGCGCCTTCGCCTCGACCGGATCGAGGCCGCGGCGGCCCGATCGATACGCGAGCGTCTCGCGCCCGGTCGGCGTCGGCCATACGAGACCTGCGATCAGCTTGAGGAGCTGGGTCTTGCCGGACCCGTTTGCCCCGACCAGCGCCCAGTGCTCCCCGCTGCCGAGCTCCAGGGAGATGTTTCGGAGCGCCCAATTTCTCCCTCGCCGCACGCTCACGGCGTGCAGCGTGATGCAAAGAGCGGAAGTCACGGAACGAGCTGCCAGAGGCCGTCTTTCTCGACGACCTTGCCTTCGCGCTCCAGCTTGATGAGGTGCGCCTCCAGGGTGAACCGGGCCCAGACGTGCCGGTCGGCCGGCACGTCGTCGTAGACGGCGGGTGTCAGCGCGTCGAGCGTCGCGGGCGTGGCGAGACCGGCAAGGACCTTGCGCTCGCGCCCCATTCGATGAGCCCGCAGCATCTCGAGGACCCGCTTGCCGCGGCTCATGAGATCGCCGTGGCCCGGGGCGATGTACTCGAAATCATAGCGGCCGAGCTTGTCGAGCGAATCGAGATACGCGCTCATATCGCCGTCCGGCGGCAATATCACCGGCGACACGCCGCCGAGCACGTGATCGCCGGTGAACACCAGCCGCTCGCGCGCCAGCAGATAACACACGCAATTGGAGGCGTGGCCGGGAGTGAAAATCGCCGTCAGCGTGACGTCGCCGAGCTCCAGGGTCTCGCCGTCGACGGGCTCGAGGTCCGGTCTGAAGCTCTCGTCCTGGCGCCCATCCAGAGGCGCGGGGAGTCCGATGACCCGCGCGCCGGTCTCGCCGCTGAGGCGCGCGGCCAGCGGAGAATGATCCCGGTGCGTGTGAGTCGTGACGATCCAGCGGATCGGTGCGCCCGCGGCGGCGAGAATGTTCTGCAAGTGCGGCGTCTCGTCGGGGCCCGGATCGAGCACGGTGACCTCCGAGGTCCCGAGCAGATAGGTGTTCGTGCCGGGGCCGGTCATGAGGCCCGCGTTGCCGGCGAGGATGCGCCGCACGCCCGGCGCCAGGGCCACGGCCGCCCGTGAGAGCACGGCGACCGGATTCATGAGGGTGCGTACTTCATTAAATTTTTTCGACCGGCGGCACGCCAACGATGCGCTCTACCGGTCTTTTGCCGGAAATAGGATCTGTCGGTGAACTCGATCCCATTCTGACATAGTTGCGATGAGCCGCGGAGCCGCTACACTTGCACATATGTCGAACTCTCCCAACGCGAGGCGGGTTGGCGGGCCCAGGGTCTGGGCCGAGCTGGCACGCCCCGATGCCGAGCAGAGCCAGCGATTCCTGGCGGAAGAGCTGGCGTTGCTGCTGGCGGACCTGCTCCGCTCCGTATTATCGGATGCGAGTCCTGCGCTGCCGGCCGACGAAGCCTCGGTCGAGCGCTATCGACACCTCGCGGACTCGCTGGCCGACGGCGAGACGCGGCGGCGCACGAGCCTCGGCATCACGCGCGCCGGCTTGGCGAAGCGCTGCGTGACCTGGCTGAAGCTGCTGCTCACGCCCGCGCCGGGCTCGGGCGGCGGCCAGACCAGTGCACCGATGCGCGAGTTCATCGATGCGCTGGGCTTGTTTCCGGCTCTGTTCGACAGCGAGCCGTCCGCGCGCTCGCGGCGCGCCCGGCTGACCTGGCTGCTGACTCACGACCGGCGTCTCGACGCCAGCACGCGCGAGGCGGCCACCGCCTTGATCGAGGCGTGCGAACATCTGGGGGTCTTGCTCTGGCCCGATACCGAGACCGAGTGAACGGTATTTTCAACGTATGATGTGAGAGCGCCGTTAACCGGCGCATACTATTTGAGAGCGGCCGCGTCGCCGCCGGAGTTGTTCATGTCCTCATCGTCCCCTGCTCAGCCCACCGGCGTCGAAACGGTGGAAACGCCCGCGCCGGATAAATCGCGTTTCAGATTTCAGAAGTTGCTGCAGCCGTTTACGCTGCATCGCGGTATTGCGACGCCGTTGACCTGGTTCTTCCTGGATTGGCTCGTATTCGGCGTGGCCATCGCGAGCCTACTGGTGGTCGATTCGTGGTGGATTCGGGTATTCGCCTCCCTGGTCGCCGCGATTTGGATTGCCCGGCTGTTCGTGATCGGACACGACGCCTGCCACGGCTCCTACACGCCGAGCAAGCTGCTGAACGGATGGATCGGCCGCCTCGCCTTCCTGCCCTCGCTGACGCCCTTCAGCCTCTGGGACGTCGGTCACAATCTGGCGCATCACGGCTTCACCAATCTGAAAGGCCGGGATTACGTGTGGACTCCCTATTCGCCGCACGAGTTCGCGCGCCTGCCCTGGATCCGCCGGCGTCTCGAGCACGTTTACCGCTCAGGCGTCGGTCAGGGTATCTACTACATGATCGAGATGTGGTGGAAGAAACTCTACTTTCCGAATCGCAAGCACGTCGGTCACCGGCGCAAGAGCTACCTGTGGGACTGCATGCTGGTGACCGGATTCGGTACGGCGTGGATCGGCGGCCTGGTCACCTGGTCCCTCTACAGCGGACGGGCACTATGGCCGCTGCTGGTATTCGGGTTCGCCGTGCCGTTCTTCGTGTGGAATTGCCTGATGGGCTTCGTGATCTATGTGCAGCACACGCACCCGCGCGTCGCCTGGTACGATCGGCGCGATGAGTGGAGCGCGAACGCCGGTTACGCCACCACCACGGTGCACGTCAAGCTGATGCGGCCGCTCGATGGGCTGATCCATTACATCCTCGAGCACGGCGCCCACCACGTGAACATGGGCATCCCGCTGTACCGGCTCAAGGAGGCGCAGGCCCGGCTCAGCGCCACCTTGGACGAACGGCTGAAATCGGAAGTCTTCACCTGGCGCTACTACTGGAACACCGTGCGGCGCTGCAAGCTGTACGATTTCGCGCAGCACGTCTGGATGGACTTCGACGGGCGCGTCACCTCCTCGCCCGCGGTCTCCCGCTAGCGCTTCGCGCGTTCAGCTCTTCAGGATCGCGGCGTGGTGCCGCAGATGATCCGCCATGAAGGTCTGGATGAAGTAATAGCCGTGGTCGTAGCCGTCCCGCATCTTGAGGTCGAGCTTCTGGCCCGACTTCTCCGCCGCGGCGGCGAATTTCTCCGGCAGCAATTGCCGCTGGGCCAGGAACGGATCCGCCTTGCCCTGATCGATGCGGATGAGCCCGTCGAACGGCTTTCGCGCGACCAACTCGCTGGCGTCGTACTCGCGCCACGACGCCATGTCGGGACCGAGATAGTTATGGAAACCTTTCTGGCCCCAGGGACATTGCATGGGCGCGGCGATCGGCGCGAAGGCGGAAACCGATTTGTACCGGCCGGGGTTGCGCAACGCGCACACCAAGGCTCCATGTCCGCCCATCGAGTGACCGAAGACGCCGGTCGCATCCGCCTTCGCCGGAAGATTGGCCGCCACCAGCTCCGGCAGCTCCTTCGTGACGTAGCTGTACATGCGGTAATTCGTGGACCACGGGGCTTGCGTCGCATCGACGTAGAATCCCGCCCCCTGGCCGAAATCCCAGCTGTCCGCATCTCCCGGGATGCGAGGCTCGCGCGGACTGGTGTCGGGCGCCACGAGCATGATCCCGAGCTCGGAGGCCACCTGCTGCGCATGAGCCTTGATCGGAAACGTCTCCTCGGTGCAGGTGAGTCCGGCGAGATAATAAAGCACCGGCACTTTCTGAGACTGGTCCGCCTTTCCCGGGCCCGGCATGGCCGCGGGCGGCAGATAGACGGAAAACTTCATGGGTCCACGGGTCTCCCGCGAGGCATGCTTGTAGAATCGCTGCAGACCGCCGAAGCAGCCGTGTTCCGATATCAGCTCAATGTCGCTCATGAGTGCACCATGGGTTCGCGGGTCGATATATTCTGCCGCAACCCCTCAACCTAGAACACCCCTCGGATGAATATCGAATTCACACCCAACGAAGCGCGCGTGATCGGCTGCCTGATCGAGAAGGAGATCACCACGCCCGATCAATATCCGCTGTCGCTCAACGCCCTCACCGCAGCATGCAATCAGAAGACCAATCGGGAGCCGGTGCTCGAGCTCTCGGAGGCCGTCGTGCTCGAGACCTTGGATGCGCTCATGAAGAAGCACACGGTCAGCGACAGATCGGCCGGCTACGGCGGACGAGTCACCAAGTACCGGCACCGTTTCTGCAACACCGAGTTCGGCTCCTTGAAATTCTCCGCTCAGGAACTCGGCACGCTCTGCGTATTGCTGCTGCGCGGACCGCAGACGCCGGGCGAGCTGCGCACGCGCACGCACCGGCTGTGCGAATTTTCCGGCGTCGAGGCGGTGGAATCGACCCTGAAGGACCTGATGGCCCGCGAAGACGGCCCCTTCGTGGCCCGGCTGGCGCGCGCCGCGGGAGAGCGCGAGGCGCGCTATACGCACCTATTTTTCGGTCACCTCGAGTCGGCTCCGGAGGAGACGGCGGCACCGCCGGCCGCGAGCGCCGGCGCGGGTGCCGCCACGCTGGCCCAGCGTGTCGCACAGCTCGAAGAGGCCGTCGCGGATCTCCGGCGCGAGCTCGACGCGCTCAAGGCGCGCGCCTGAAGGCGGGGCGCGCGGGCAGCCCGGCGCGCTAGTGCTGCTGCGGCAGGGACGCCGCCTGTTTCGACATGCCGTCGCGCTCCGACAGCCACTTTGCGAACGCCGCGACGTCCGACGGACGCATTCCCGCGGGGTCGGCCTGATGGTCACTCAGCCATTTTTGCATCGCAGGCATCAGTTTCGCCGCCAGATCCGGCGTGTGATTGTACAGATCCATGTAGGCGGACTGGGCATCCTCGATCCGGTCCACCTTCAGGCACGCCTCCGCCCGGTGCTCGATCGCTTCCATGATCTCCGGCTTCAAGGCCAGCGCATGGTCGTAATCGTCGATGGACTCGCGGTACGCGCCGAGCCGCAGATGCACGAAGCCGACGTTGTCCCATGCCTCGACCATGTCGCCCTTGTTGCTCAGCGCTTCGGTGAACTCATCCAGCGCGCGATTGTAGGCATCGCCGACTTTCTCCATCTCCGTGGCCTTTTTGTCGGGATTGGTCGCGGCGGCCGCCTCGGCCTCGTGTTGCTTGGCTTTGTCCAGGTATTTCATCGCCTCCTTGTAGGCCTTCTTGGCCGCAGCGTCCGGCTTCGGGGTGCTCGTCTGCGCCGGCATATCGTCCGGCGCGCCCCCCATGGTCGGTGCGCCGCCGGGCCTGCCCGGACCTCCCTGCATCCCGCCCGGACCGCCGGGCATCATCTGCGCCAGGGCCCCGCCGGCAAGCAGCCAGGCCGACAACAGCACCAATCCGTTCAACAGCATTCGAGGCATCGGGCCCCTCCCCATAAAGCAAAACGCCCCGGCCATCTTGCGATGGCCGGGGCGCGGCAGCAATGGTTTCTTACTTCGGGGCGGACGAAGAGGAACTGGAGGTCGACTTCTTGCTCTTCTTGCTGTGCTTCTTGGTGTGCTTGGCAGGGGTCGACGAGGTCGAGCTGGCGGCGGGCGCATCAGCAGCGGGCGCGTCAGCGGCGGACGCCGGCATAGAGGCGGCCATCGCGGCGACGGCAATACCGGCGGACAATAACGCGGAGGCAATCAACTTAATCATGGGAACTCCAGCAGTGGTGGTATCGAGCGGATCGAAGAATACGCCGGATACAAGGCTTTCAGCCGAGATGAAGATCATTTCATCGTCGATTCGCGCCGCGGCGCGACCTTGGGGTGCGTCGAGACGTGCCAGTAGAGGTATACCACGATCAAGACATTGGCGATAATCACCACCACGGCGCCGATCGATGGCTTGTGGATGAGCTCCCAGATCTCCAGCGGGATCAGAGAGGCCGTGATGATGGTCGTGAGCCACTCCGCCCAGCGGCGCTGCATCCAGAGTCCGATGCCCTCCACCGCGAAGACCGCCGCGTAGGTCAAGGTCACGAACCTGAGCGCGTGCACCCGGGATTCGGACAGCCCGCTGAAAAGGACCAGCGCCCGGGTCACCAGATCGTGCTCGAGCCCTCGCGGACGGTTGGACGCCCAGGAGAGCAGCTTGCCCGTGAAACTTGCATCGTGCAGATGCAGCTCGCCCCAGGCCGCGAGCAACAGGAGCGACACTTTCAGCAGCTTGTAGATGGCGATGGTGCGTAGCACCCCAAAGCGCGGCGGTGGCGCCCCATCTTCAGCCCGGGTCATGGCGCTCGAAGCTCCTACGCT
This sequence comes from Steroidobacteraceae bacterium, assembly GCA_036272515.1. GTDB lineage: Bacteria > Pseudomonadota > Gammaproteobacteria > Steroidobacterales > Steroidobacteraceae > Bog-1198. The sequence goes on from DATAYO010000096.1 coordinate 67,049, forward strand.
TGTCCGGCGGGAGGCTGAAATTCCAACGTCGCGTCGAGCAGAGCGGGAATATCGAAAACGGCGCGCTCGTTGTCCATCACCAGAGGAGCGATGCCGGCGGCCGCCACCAGCGCCGCGGGCACCTGGATGCGGTCCCGTTCGCGGGCCACGGTCCAGGTCTCCAGACGCTTGTCCTGGAAAGCCAGATTGAGCGCTCCCCACCGCAGCAGCGCGGCACGCGCCAGCGGTGTATCGCCGCCCCACTGGCGTTGCGCGAGAGTCATCGCCGATCCGGCGGCGATTTCGCCCTGGGGCAGGGTCATGAGGTCCTGGATGTATCGCACCATCTCGTCGGGTGGCACATGGAGGTTCAAATAGGACGGCGCCGCATCGCTCATGACAGGGTCATCTTACGTCGGATTCTCGAGGCTGAACATCGCATTCTCGTCGTCGTAGGCGAATGCCTCCCCGTAGCGGGCCCATCGGATGACAGAGCGCAACGTCTGCTCCGCGTCCTCCTCGCTCATGAAGTCTTCCAGTTCGTCGATGAAGCGGCTCTTGCGCGCCGAATGGCTGGCTCTCTCATCGAGAACCCGGCGGATGTGCGCCGCAAGCGGGATGTAGGCCAGCAGATGACGCATGAATATGCGCTTGCGCTCGTCGATATCCGCGTGGGCGAACGCCATGCCGTCGTCCGTGAGCTTGAGGTCTCCGCCCTCGAGCTCGGCGAACCTGAGCATTTGCAGGGTCTCGGCCACCGGGAACAGCTCGTCGCTCTCCATTTGCAGATTGGAGGCGATCTCGGGCAGGTCCGCCTTGCCGTTGAACGGCGATGCCGCCACCGCCTCCATCAAGCCCGAGATCAGATTGGATCCCACGTGCGGCAATACCGTGCCTATCCCCAAACCGGGAAACCGCTCGTGGCGCCCTCCCGGCTCCCCCGCCTTGGGGCGCGCCGTCATCTCCACGTAGATGCGATCCACCATTTCCCGGAAGCTCGGGTCGAGGCGATTGCGAGGTTGCGGCAAGGTCACCTTGATCTCGCTCAGGATCCGGCCCGGGTTGCTGCCGAAGACCAGGATCCGGTCGCACATCAGCACCGCCTCCTCGATATTGTGGGTCACCAGAATGACCCCCTTGATCGGCATCCGGCCCTCGGCCCAGAGGTCGAGGAAGTCGGTGCGCAGCGTTTCCGCCGTCAGCACGTCGAGCGCCGAGAACGGCTCGTCCATCAGCAGAATATTGGGATGCACGACCAGCGCGCGCGCGAATCCCACTCTCTGGCGCATGCCGCCCGACAGCTCGCGCGGGTAGGCGGATTCGAATCCGTCGAGTCCGATCAGATCGATCGCCGCGAGCGAGCGTTTGCGTATCTCGGCTCGGGGCAGATTCTGAGCCTCGAGGCCGAGCGCGACGTTCTCGAATACGGTGAGCCAGGGAAAGAGCGCGAAGCTCTGGAACACCATGGCAATCCCCGGGGCCGGCCCGGAGACGGGCTGTCCCAGGTAACGGACCTGTCCGGCGCTAGGCTCGGCGAGCCCCGCGATCAAGCGGAGCAAGGTGGATTTCCCCGAGCCGGAACGCCCGAGCAAGCCGACGATCTGTCCCTCGCGCAGCTCCAGGTTCATTCCCTCGAGCACCAGGAGCTCCTCGCCGTCGGGCTTCGGAAACGCCTTGCGCACGTCGGTACATTGCAGCAGCGGGGAGGTGTTCATGCATGCATCCTGTCACGTCAGCCGATATTTGCGCTCGGCGTAGTAATACAAGGGCCGCCAGAAAAGCCGGTTGATGACCACCACGAACAGACTCATCACGCCCACCCCGAGCACGATCTGGTGGAAGTTATCGGCCGCCGCCGCCTCTGCGATATACGCGCCGAGACCCCGCGCCTGGATTTCGGTATGGCCCCAGCGGACGAGCTCGGAGACCTGCGCCGCGTTCCAGGAGCCGCCCGATGCCGTGATGGCGCCGGTGACGTAGAACGGCAGCACCGCGGGCAAGGCGACCTTTCGCCACCAGAGCCAGCCCTTCACGCCGAAATTGACCGAGGCGTAGCGCATCTCCGCCGGGATGGTGCTGGCTCCCGCGATTATGTTGAACAGGATGTACCACTGTGTGCCAAGGATCATGAGCGGGCTGAGGAAGACATCGGGATTGAGCTTCAACACGACGATGCCGTACACCGCCAGCGGGAACAGCAGATTGGCCGGAAACGCCGCCATGAATTGAGCGATGGGCTGCACGACTTCCGCCGCTTTCGGCCGCATGCCGACCCAGATTCCGATGGGCACCCACACCAGGCTCGCGAGTGCGATCAGGATGAAGACCCGGAGCATCGTGATGCAGGCCAGTCCGCAAACGTGCATCGCCTCCCTCCAGGAGGTGTCGGCGATCAAGCCGGCGACGAGGTGCCACAGCCCGAGCACCACCGCGACGACGATCAAAGACACCCACAGAAGATCCAGGCTTCGCTTCGGCCCCGGTGGCGCCTCGACGGCGACCCGGTCGGTCCGCTTCACCAGCCGGCTGGTCCAGAGCACCGCGGTGTGAAACGCGAGCGTGGCGGCGTTGATCAGCCGCGAGCGGCGCATCATGGTCAATGCCCAGGAGTCCGGAACGCGCTCGCCCGGCTCCTGCTCGACCCGGAACCGGTCCACCCAGGCGACCAGCGGCCGGAACAGCAGCTGATCGTATAGAAGGATCACGATCAGCATGGTGACGATCGCCCAGCCGATCGCGGCGAGATTTTTCTGCTCGATGGCGAGCGCGATGTACGAGCCGATGCCGGGCAGCGCGACCGACGAGTGACCCACGCTGATCGATTCGGAGGCGACCACGAAGAACCACCCGCCGGACATGGACAGCATCATGTTCCAGACCAGCGCCGGCATTCCGAAGGGCACTTCCAGCTGCCAGAATTTCATCCATGGCGAGAGCCGGAACGACTCGGCGGCCTCGGTCAGCTCGGTCGGGACGGTGCGCAGAGACTGGTAGAAGCTGAACGCCATGTTCCACGCCTGGCTGGTGAAAATGGCGAAAATGGCGGCGAACTCCGCCCCGAGGACCCTGCCGGGCGCCAGCGACAGAAAAAATACGCTTGTAATCGAAATGAATCCTAAAATAGGCACCGACTGCAGGATGTCGAGTATCGGGACCAGGAGCCTGCCGGCGCGTTCGCTTTTCGCGGCCCAGGTCGCGTAGGTGAGCGTGAACACCGTCGAGCAGAGCAGCGCCACGAGCATGCGGAACGTGGTACGCGCCGCGTATTCCGGCAGGTGCGAGGGACTCAGGGACAGCGGCGAGACCTCGAGCTGCGTGAGCGGCGCGAACAGGCCGCGAGCCGTCTCGCCGAGAAAGGCGATGAGGCCGATGACGACGATGAACGCCAGCACGTCCCAGCGCGAGGCGAGGCCCCGCAGAAAGACGTACGGCTCGAAGCGTTTCATCGATGCATTCTCGCAGGACAGTCGAGCAAGTAGCTAGTAGGGTAAACGGTGCGGCGGCCGCGCAAGCAACGATTCGAGCACGAAACATGCAACAAAGTGTGACGGAATATCGGCGGGTCGATGCGGGCTCGGCCGGCACTCGATTCAAGGTGCTCGGCGCGATCAGCTTCTCGCATTTTCTCAACGACATGATCCAGTCGTTGATCATCGCCATCTATCCGCTGCTCAAGGGTGAATTCGATCTAAGCTTCGCGCAGATCGGCGCCATCACCCTGACCTATCAGATCTGCGCATCGGTGCTGCAGCCGTTCGTGGGAATGTACACCGACAAGCGTCCGCAGCCGCATGCGCTCTCCGTCGGCATGAGCTTCACGCTCGTGGGCCTGCTCACCTTGGGGCTCGCGCACAGCTATGCCGCGATTCTCGCCGCCGCCGCCCTGGTGGGTGCCGGCTCCGCGGTCTTCCATCCCGAGTCCTCGCGCATCGCGCGGCTCGCCTCCGGCGGGCGCCACGGCATGGCGCAATCGGTCTTTCAGGTCGGCGGCAGCGCCGGCAGCGCCATGGGACCCTTGCTCGCGGCATGGATCATCATTCCGCACGGGCGGTCGAGCGTCACATGGTTCGCACTCGCCGCCATCGTCGCCATCGTGGTGCTGTGGAACGTGAGCGGCTGGTACATGCGCCGGCATCTCGCCGCGAGCCGCTCGGCGGCCGCGCGTGTTTCGAGTCCGGTGTCGGCACGCCGGGTCGCGTGGTCGGTACTCATTCTGGTCGTGCTGACGTTCTCGAAATACTTCTATCTCGCGAGCATCTCGAGCTACTACAGCTTCTTCCTCATCGATAAATTTCACGTCTCGGTGACGGCCGCGCAAAAGTATCTGTTCCTGTTCCTGTTTGCGAGCGCGGTCGGCGCATTCATCGGCGGACCGATCGGCGACCGCATCGGGCGCAAGCGGGTCATCTGGTTCTCGATCCTGGGAGTGGCTCCGTTCACGCTCGCCCTGCCGCACGTCGATCTGGCATGGACCGCGCTGTTGAGCATCGTCATCGGCTTCATTCTGTCGTCCGCATTCGCGGCGATTCTGGTCTTCGCTCAGGAGCTCATGCCGGGCAAGGTCGGCGCGGTTTCCGGGTTGTTCTTCGGTCTCGCATTCGGGATGGGCGGCATCGGCGCGGCGGTGCTCGGGGGCCTCGCCGATCGGCACGGCATCGAGTTCGTTTACGGGCTGTGCGCGTATCTGCCCTTGCTCGGGATCGTCGCCGCATTTCTGCCGAACATCGAACGGCGGGCGGTACCGGGCACCGTATGACCCAGGAGCTGGTCTCGCTCATCGCGCAATATGGTCTGCTGGTGGTCGCGCTCAACGTGCTCGTCGATCAGATCGGACTGCCCGTGCCCGCGATGCCGACCTTGATCGTCGCGGGAGCGATGGCGGCGGCCGGGCACCTGTCGATGATCTCCTTGTTCGCGTGGTCGGTGATCGGCTGCCTCGCCCCGGATTGCGTCTGGTATTTCGTCGGCGGGCGGTACGGTATCCGGGTGCTGAAGACGCTGTGCAGAATCTCTCTGGAGCCCGATTCCTGTGTGAGCCTGACCCAGACCCGGTTCGAGCGCTGGGGCATCAATTCGCTGCTGGTCGCCAAGTTCGTTCCCGGCCTTGCGATCATCGCCCCGCCGCTGGCGGGTGCGATGCGCATCGGCTGGCCGCGGTTCGTGATGCTGAGCACGCTGGGGGCGGCGCTCTGGGTGGGATTCGGACTGGCGGCCGGGGCCCTGTTCCAAGCGCAGATCGCAACGGTGCTGGAGCGCATGGACCGCGTGGACAATGTCGCCGCCCTCGTCATCGGCGCGGTTCTCGCCGGCTACGTGATCTACAAATGGTGGGAGCGCCGGCGCTTCTACCGGACCTTGCAAATGGCGCGGATCACGGTCGCCGATCTCTACGAGCTCATCCAGGCGGGTGCAAAGCCCTCCATCGTCGACGTGCGCTCGCCCACGGCGCGCGCGCTCGAGCCCCGCTGGATCCCGGGCGCGATTCACGTGCCGCTCGATGCCGTCGGCAAGCACGTGGCGCATCTGCCGAGGGATCGGGAGATCATTCTGTACTGCACCTGCCCGAGCGAGGCCTCCGCGGCGCAGGTCGCCAGAATCCTGGTCAGCCACGGCTTCAAGCGCGTGCGTCCGCTTTCCGGCGGACTCGATGCATGGATTGCCGCCGGCTACGACGTGGAGACCGACCAATGACCAGCGACCCGCCGCACCACGTCCTCATTGTCGGCGCCGGCTTCGGCGGACTCGCCGTCGCGCTCGGCTTGTCCAAGGCGCCGGTGCGCATCACCATCGTGGATCGGCGCAATCATCATTTGTTTCAGCCCTTGCTGTACCAGGTGGGCACCGCCACGCTCGCGACCTCGGAGATCGCCTGGCCGATCCGGCAGCTGATGCGCCGGCGCCCGGAAGTGACGACTCTGCTCGGCGCGGTGAGCGCCGTCGATGCCGAGCGGCGCACCGTGCGCCTGGACGACGGCGGCGCGATCGACTATGACACCCTCGTGCTGGCGACCGGCGCGCGGCATGCCTATTTCGGTCATGACGAATGGGAGCCCCATGCGCCCGGGCTCAAGACGCTGGAGGATGCCACCACCATCCGGCGTCGCATCCTGGTGGCGTTCGAGGAAGCCGAGCGCGAGAGCGATCCCGAGCGGCGGCGCGCGTGGCTCACGTTCGTCATCGTCGGCGGGGGTGCCACGGGCGTCGAGCTGGCCGGCGCCATCACCGAGCTCGCACACCACACGCTGCCGGACGAGTTCCGGCGGATCGACACCCGCAAGGCCCGGGTGATGCTCATCGAGGCGGGGTCGCGCATACTGCCGACGTTCACGGAGGATCTGTCCGCCTATACTCATCGCGCGCTCGAGAAGCTCGGGGTCGAGATCCACCTGGGATCGCCGGTGAGCGAATGCTCGGAGAACGGCGTCGTCTACGGCGGCCTGAATCTGCCCGCCAGGGTGATCCTGTGGGCGGCCGGCGTGCGAGCTTCGCCCGCCGCCGCATGGCTCGGCGCACCCTCGGACTCCGCCGGCCGCGTCAAGGTCGAAGCGGACCTGTCGGTACCCGCGCACCCGGGCATCTTCGCGATCGGCGACACCGCCGTGGTGAACGCCTGGCACGGCAAGCCCGTACCCGGTATCGCGCCCGCGGCCAAGCAACAGGGAGCGCACGTCGCCCGCATCATTCGCAGGCGCCTCGCGGGAGATTCCTCGAGCGTGCCCTTTCGCTACAAGCATTCGGGCAATCTCGCCACCATCGGCAGGCGCGCCGCGATCATCGATTTCGGCTGGCTGAAACTGCGCGGCTACCTCGCGTGGTGGATCTGGGGGCTTGCCCACATTTATTTCTTGATCGGTGCGCGCAATCGCCTCGCCGTAGCGCTCAGCTGGCTGTGGATCTATCTCACCGGGACGCGCGGCGCCTGCCTCATCACTCAGGGCGAGGAGCACTCGCCGGACCGACTCAAGGACCCGACCACCCGTTGAGCAGCGGCGGCGTTTGCGGATGGTAGCGCCCGCCGCGCGCCGCCGCGCGCCGCCGCGCGCGGTGCGACAGCCTCGACGCTCACGAAAAAGCTTGAATACCCGTCTGTGCCCTGCCGAGGATCAGCGCGTGGATGTCGTGCGTACCCTCGTAGGTATTCACCACCTCGAGATTCACCACGTGGCGGATCACCCCGTACTCGTCGGAAATGCCGTTGCCGCCCAGCATGTCGCGGGCGGTGCGTGCGACATCCAGCGCCTTGCCGCAGGAGTTGCGCTTCAGCATGGAGGTGATCTCCACGGCCGCGCTGCCCTCGTCCTTCATGCGGCCCAACCGAAGGCATCCCTGCAGACCGAGCGAAATCTCCGTCTGCATGTCGGCGAGCTTCTTTTGAATGAGCTGGTTGGCCGCGAGCGGCCGGCCGAATTGCTTGCGGCCGAGCACGTAATCGCGGGCGATATGCCAGCAGCTCTCGGCGGCGCCGAGCGCCCCCCATGCAATCCCGTAGCGCGCCGAATCGAGGCAGGTGAACGGCCCCTTCAGGCCACTGACGCCGGGTAGTAGATTCTCGTCGGGGACGAACACCTCGTCCATCAAGATCTGGCCCGTGGTCGAGGCGCGCAGTCCCACCTTGCCGTGCAGCGCGGGTGCCGAGAGCCCCTCGAAGCCCTTCTCGAGTATGAAGCCGCGAATGACTCCGTCCTCGGTCTTGGCCCAGACGACGAAGACATCCGCGAGCGGGCTGTTCGTGATCCAGGTCTTGGAGCCCGTCAAGCGGAAGCCCCCGCCGACCGCGCGCGCGCGGGTGACCATGCTTCCCGGATCCGATCCGTGATTGGGTTCCGTCAGGCCGAAGCATCCGATCAGCTCGCCGCGGGCGAGCGGCGGCAAGTACCGGCGCTTCTGACCATCGGTTCCGAATACGTAGATCGGCAACATGACGAGCGAGGACTGCACGCTCATCATGGATCTGAATCCCGAATCCACGCGCTCGACCTCGCGCGCGATCAGCCCGTAGCTCACGTAGTTGAGGCCGCCTCCGCCGAACTCCTCCGGGATGGTCGCGCCGAGAAGACCCAGCCCTCCCATCTCCCGGAAAATCTCCGGATCGGTGTGCTCGCGACGAAAGGCATCGAGCACCCGCGGCGCCAGCCGCCCCTCGGCGTACTCGCGCGCGGCATCCCTCACCATCCTCTCGTCCGAGGTGAGCTGCGCTTCGAGCAGCAGCGGATCGTCCCAGTGAAAGCTCGCTTCCGTCATGTCCGTACCCGGCTGGAGATGCGGCATTGTACATCCTCACGCAACTGCCACGTTCACCGGGTTAGAATACCCGGCGTGAAACACATCAACGAACCGGCCCGCACGCTCGACGTCGTGGCCGAAACCGACGTTCTGGTGGTCGGCAGCGGACCCGCGGGCCTGGCGGCTGCGCTGGCCTCGGCCCGTGCCGGTGCACGGACCCTACTCCTGGATCGATACGGCTGCTTCGGCGGCAATATCACGCAAGTGGGCGTGGAAGGCCTCGCCTGGTATCGGCATCCGCAGACCGTCGACAGCGAAGGCATCGGCATCGAGTTCGAGCAGCGCGCCAAAGCCATGGGTGCGGCGATGCCCGAGCCGCAATCGACGAGTTTTGCGCTCGACGGCGAGGCGTTCAAATATGTCGCCGACGTACTGGTGCAGGAAGCCAAGATCGAGCCCATGCTGCATCGGCTGTTCGTCGCGCCGATCGTCGAGGATGGCGCCATCCGGGGCGTGATCATCGAGAGCAAAGCCGGGCGCGAGGCGATTCTCGCGAAGCGCGTGGTCGATGCGACCGGCGATGCGGACGTGGCGATGCGCGCCGGAGCACCGACGCACAAAACAGCGCGCGAGCAGATGATGGCGACCTCGGTCATGTTCTCCATGTCGGGAGTCAACAAGCAGCGCTTCATCGAGCAGGTGAAGGCCGACCCGCAGACCTACAAGGACTGGACCGGCAACGGCGAATGGGACATCGAGACCTCCGGCAAGGAGGACGATCTGTTTTCGCCCTTCATGCGCAAGCCCTTCAAGCAGGCGGTCGCGGCCGGCATCATTCCGACCAACCTCACCACCATCGCCGGGACCTGGGGCGCCGTCTCCGATCAGGGCGATCTCACCTATCTCAATCTGGTTCATCTGCCGAACTGCGACGGCACCGACCCCCGGGATCTCACCACCGGCGAGATCCAGGGAAGGCATCAGGCCATGATGGCCATCACCGCGCTCAAATCCTTCATGCCCGGCTGCGAGAACGCGAAGCTGCGTAATTTCGGCATGACCTTGGGCGTGCGCGATACGCGCAAGATCGATGCGCTCTACAACCTGACCGGCGCGGATGTGCGCGAGCAGGGCCGGTTCGAGGATTCGATCGGCATTTTCCCGGAGTTCATCGATGGTTACGGCATCTTGATTTTGCCGACCACCGGCCGCTACTTTCACGTTCCCTACCGCTCGCTGGTCCCGAAGGGCGTGTCGGGACTGATCGTCGCGGGCCGTTGTATCGGCGGCGACAAGGTATCGCACGCCGCGGTGCGTAACATGATGTGCTGCGCAGTCTCCGGCCAGGGCGCCGGCACCGCGGCGGCGGTCTCTCTCGAGACCGCGCAGCCCTTCGATCGGCTCGACGTGAAACGCGTCCAGGCCGAGCTGCGACGACAAGGCGCCCGCATCGACTAGGAGCATGCATGACCGCGTCCGGCTATCTCGGCGGCTTCGGCAACGAGCATTCCAGCGAAGCGCTGCCCGGCGCGCTGCCGGTGGGGAGAAATTCACCGCAGCGCTGCCCCTATGGGCTCTACGCGGAGCAATTCTCCGGGACCGCTTTCACGGCGCCGAGACACGCGAATCGCCGCAGCTGGCTGTACAGAATCCGTCCCGCCGTTGCGTGCGGGCCATTCGCGCCGCTCGAATCCGATCTGTTCGCCGGGCAGGCCGCCGAGCAGCCGCTCGCCCCCAACCAGCTGCGTTGGGACCCGCTGCCGCTGCCCGTCGATCCGACCGATTTCGTCGACGGTCTGTTGCCGGTCGCCGGGAATGGCTCGCCCGCCCGGCATACGGGTTGCGGCATCTATCTCTACGCGGCGAACCGGTCGATGATCGACCGCTCCTTCTACAGCGCGGATGGGGAGCTGCTGATCGTCCCCGAGCGCGGCGCATTGAGGCTCGACACCGAGCTCGGACGCATCGAGCTGGAGCCTCAGGAGATCGCGGTGATTCCCCGCGGGCTGCGCTTTCGGGTGATCACGGCCGCGCACGCCATCCGCGGTTACGTCTGCGAGAACTTCGGCGCTCCATTCAAGCTTCCCGATCTCGGGCCGATCGGCTCCAATGGTCTCGCCAACCCGCGCGATTTCCTCACGCCGCGGGCGCACTACGAAGACCTGGAGGGACCGCACCGGCTCGTCGCCAAGTTTCTCGGCCGCCTGTGGACGGCGCCGATGGATCATTCACCGCTCGATGTCGTCGCCTGGCACGG
>DATAYO010000097.1:0-3223 GCA_036272515.1 Steroidobacteraceae bacterium
CGTGCCCCGCGCCGAACTCGCATCGCTACTCGCGTGATTGTTATCGACCAAGGTGTTCGATCAGTTGGACCTGGATCTCGCCGACGATGCCGCCGAGGACGGCCCCGACCGCGATCATCAGCGGCTCGTCGTCCTTGAACACCGGCCGCAGAATCGATTCGTATTCCTCGTTGGTGAGCTGGTTCATCTTGTCGACGATGGTCGCCTCGAGATCGATCACCGATGTCGCGTAGTCCTGCGCCTCGAGCAGTGTCGAGGGCAGCCGTTCGAGAACTTGCTTTGACACCCGGTCCTTGAGCGCGCGATAGCGTTGTGTGCCGACGGCAAGGGCGATCACGGGGCCGGCGAATCCGGCCTGAGCATCGATGGCCGCGTCGACCTGCTTGGCGACGAGCGCGAAGAGCTTATCCGCGCCGGGGCCTTGGAGCAGGCCGTCGAAAAGCACCTCGGGCGAGAAGAGGTCGTCGGCCAGGATCTTGGCGTAGTCGCGCGTGATCTTGTCGCGTTGTGTGTGCAGCAGGCCCTGAAACTTGATGATGCCGAAGTACTTTGTAGGCTGCACCGGACGGAACAGCATGTTCAGCGCGATGTAGTCGCTGATGAAACCGACGCCAAAGCCGAACGCCGGCATGATCCACGGGTTCTTGAACAGTGCCCACGTGACCATCTGCACCAGGCCGATCCCGAGACCGAAGTAGATACCGCTGCGCCTCACGAACGCCATCGCGTCGTCGCTCACCGAGCGCATCAGCTTGACCAGCTTCTCCTTGTTGCGCACCAGCGTCGTGACGGCAAGGAACTGCAAGTCGACATACCGGGTCAGGTCCGCCTTCATCTCGTTGATCATGTTCTCCACGATCCGGGGCGCTTGGGCGTGGATCCGGCCCGTGACCGCTTTCCGGCCTGCCTCGGGAAGTGAGTCCCAAAGTCCGGGACGGATCTGCTCGGCGAGATCGCGCGAGATCTCATCGACCGCCGGCAGCAGCGGGGCACGCAGGGCCTCGACCGCCTCTCCGGCATCGATCCGGTCGAGCAGTTCTTCGGGTTTGAGCAGGTTCGCGGTCAGCAACTCGATGGTTTTGGATCCGACTTTGCCGGCGCGCCGGGGCACGATGCCCTGCCACCCGATCGGCCCGATGCCTTTGAATTCGACTGGCCGATAGAGCATTTCCAATGCCACGATCTTGGTGCTCCACCCGACGAAGGCGGCGACCAGCGGCATGGACAGGTAGATCACCCAGTTGACCCCGAAGTCGCGGGAGATTTCCCCCCACGTCTGCAGCGCGACGACGGAAGTTGTCATCGCCCGTCACGTTGCATGGTCTCCGCCCACAGCGAATGACCCATGCCGGACAGCCTCAACGTGAGTTTGTCGATCTTGGCCGCCAGCGGTCCACGCGACGCACTCTTGATGGCTCGGAGCACGGTGGTCTCGGCCATCAATATCTCGTAATCGTCCTTCAAATCCGGGTCTTCCGGAGTGATCTCGACCAGACCGAGGGACAGCAGATGACTCACGTAGGTCGGGACCATCTCAGGCAATGCCAGGTTCGCGGTGCGGCCGATCAACGCCACGTTTTCGAGGACCGCCCGACCCACGACGCCGCGACGTGCCCAGTCGTGAACATTCACCAGCGGTGACGCCGAGCCGTCCGAGAGCGCACCGACGATGCGGGCCTCATCGGCGACCAGCTGATCGAGTATGCGATGGAACAATTCCACGCGGCTGCTTCTTGTGCTCTGGTCCAGCGCTCGTTCGAGCAAGTCACGCATCTTCGAGCCGAGTGATTCGGCGGGCGGGTCTTCAACGGCCGCGGTGAGCGGGCGGCCCGGCGGCGACGGCTGGTCATCCTGAGCGCCGAGCAGCCCAAGCAGCTGTTCTTGGGTCCGGATGCTGGCGCGCAGCCAAAGCCGCGCCGCTCCGGACGCGACGCCGACCAGGCCCAGCGGATTGAAACCGTTGCCCACGGATGAACGGTAACGGCTCGACGAGCCACCGTCAGCACAATTCTGGGTGAATCCAGCCGAGTCCCCACGGCGGTGCAGCTACGGGTAGGTCGACGCTTCGCGTCCCGCAATTCCGGCAAGAGCGCCCGCTTGCACCACAACCTCACCGATTTTCTGAATTTCCTCGCCGCTCAGTGGATCTTCGAACCCGAGAACCGTCAGACATACCAGGGCCTCGCCACGGACAGTGACCACCGGAGCCATGATGTGGTTGACCAAGTACTCCCGATGTGGATCGATCGGGCCCACGATCTGGTTCTCTTCACGCGCGAGGGTCCTGAAGAGATCGGCGAGCATGGGCTCCCACTCCTTTGGATCGCCCTCGTGCGCACGTCGTGCCAGCAGATCGGCGATTTGCTTTCGGGTGGGCGTTTCAAGCCCCACGTCGTAGCCGCGGGCTCGGATCCCCTCGATCGCCCGCGTGATCCGGGACATCTCTTCTTGCGGGATCGGACCGAGTCGATCGAGCCACTTCTTCTTGGCGGGCCCGTCGACCCAGGCGCAAAGCGCCGCGCCAACCGGCGGGATCAGCGGGAGGCGCTGAGCAACCCGGGGAAGGAATTCAAACTTTCGTGGCCGCCCGGCTCTCGCCAAGATCATGATCTCGTCGTCGCAGACGATCTCGGCCAGGCACTCGAGCTGGAGCGAGTCGGCAAGGTGCCGGACCTCGTCACGGGCCCGATCAATCGCCGGATGTGATTCCAAGGCGGAGTGTCCGAGGGCGATCAACGTGGGGCCGAGACGGTAGCGCTTCTGTACGGGATCGCGCACGAGATAGTTCGCCGCTGTCAGGACCTGCAACACGGCGTGTCCCGACGCCGTACTGATGCCGAGCTGTCGCGACAGCTCCGAGAGCGTGAATGACTCACGGGGCCTCGAAGCCATGAAGTTCAGGACGTCGACGGACCGCGCAGCGGAGAGAGCAGGTCGGGTCATGGGTGGTGGTGAGTTCCTCTCATCGCGGGTTGGACCGGCGCATCGGCTTGCGCGGACCAAGTATCCCACCTACGATCATCTCGCAATCGCGAGAGACTTCTCCATATTACAACAATGATCGGAGCCGCGTATGTGTAATTGCGACGAGCGAGCGATCGAGCGGATCTTGTTCCGTTACGCGCGATGCGTCGATTCGGCCGATTGGGATTGCCTCGGTGAGCTCTTCCGGTACGGACAAGTGGTCACCGAAGGGGTCGACGGGGTAGCCGTGGGCCCGGAC
>DATAYO010000098.1:0-28307 GCA_036272515.1 Steroidobacteraceae bacterium
GTTCGAGCACGCGTGGTTTCTGCTCATTGCACTCGCGCGCCACGACGAGATCGGCGTCGCCCGGTGCGCGACCTGCGGCGGGGTGCGATTGCGCGACCTGCTCGCGAAGCGTCGCTCATCGTGCGCAAGCTGTGAGCCGCCGGGCGCGCCGGTGACCGCCGCCGTCGAGGCTGCCGCCCCCTGCTGAACACGTGGTTGTTGCGGTGCATCACAGTGGGCGCCGGTTCTTGGCGTCCGGGGGCGTGGGTTCGGCGCACTGCGGCAGCTAAGGCTAAAAAACTCTGCGGCAGTTCTCAAGCGACTGCCGCAGAGTCGTGTTTAACGGGTGTCGATGGCCCACCCTAGTAGCTCATCCATCCTTGGCCACTTAGTCCTAGAGGCCAAACGCGTACAATTTATTCGGGCCGGTGCCACGGCCATTGCCGCTGCCCCAGAACACCATGCCATTGGCGACGGCGGCACCGGCAATGCACGGATTGTTGGGTGATGCCGCAGGGTCCGTGTACTGCCATAGCACCGAGCCGCTTTTGGCACTCAGCGCGAACATCGTCCCCGTCATGTCGCAACCAAATGCGACGTCATTGGCCAGTGTCACCGGGCCTTCAGCTCGATAACCCTCAACCGCTGAGGTGCCGTTCGGGTCCGCGGTCGTCCATTTCACCTTGCCGCTACTCGCGTCGACGGCCGCCCAGCCGCCGCGGTACACGACTTGTCCGTTCGCGAGCGTCCAGGGTTTCGGACTCTGGCCGGCGCCAGAGAGCGCGGTGCCGGCATTCGATGCCGATACGTAGATGGTGCTTCCGTCGGTCGCGGATCCCCACTGCATGCCCCCAGTGACGCCCCCAGGGGATACCTGCGTTGACCACACCGTTTTTCCATGCTTGGCGTCGAACGCCCAAAAGATGCCGCTCTTCGAACCGGCGCCCACGAGACCGCGGTCCGTATACGAACCTGTGTCTGAGAACAGCATCGGCCCCTGGCCGAAGTCATAGTCCGGACCCTCGATCTTGGGGTTTTGGGCGCCCGTAGGATCGGGGCAGTTGCCGTAGACGCCCGGATACCCGATACCGATCATAAAGCCGGGAACTCCGAGTCCACAGGCGACATTCCAAACGTCTGCCGGCATACCGTGGCCACCCCACTTAATAGTGCCGGTCGAAATATCGAGCGCGATGATCGAATCAAAGTAGTCGGCGGGATCAAGACAGGTCGCAGGGCTGCCCACGACCGTTGCCAGGCAATTCAATACCGAACTGGGAACCATGTAGTTGTCGCCGCTCGAAACGAAGACTTGGTTGTTGACAAGGTCTACCGCCGGGGTACTGCCCCATACCGAGCCGCCGTAGTAGCCGGAAGGCACCGTAAAGGTCTGCCACGCAACTGCTCCAGTGGCGACATCAAGCGCGAGCGCGCTGCCGCGGAAGGTCCATTGCCAATACCCTGGGGGCACGAAGGCAGCTGTCAACTCTTCGTTGGACGCGACGCCGAAGATAGCGAGACCCTGCGAATGGGCACTGGTGGCGGGCGTCAAAACGGCCGAAGTTGTTACCATCGCCTGCGCGGTGCTGTCAGCCACCGTCTTCCACTTAAGGCTGCCATCTGATGTATTCAGAGCGACCACATAGGGCTGTGTCGAAGTGTTCAAACACGTATTGGGCGTACCCCACAACTTTCCAGTCTGGGTACCGATGATCAGCGTGAGTCCATCCGAAGTGATGGCCGGAGTTGTGCGCGCGAAGTCGCCCGCAACGCAAGTGATGCTCGACACATTCGCCGACCTCCACACCTGCGCACCCGTCGAAGCATTTACTTTGTATATGTAGCCGGCAGTATCCGGAAAGTAAACGAAACCGCCCACGACTGCAGGAATCGCCGTGACATCACCCGCCGTTGAAAAGGTCCATTGCACATGCAGGTTCGGGACGGTCTTGGTGGAGAGCCTCGTTTCCGCCGGTTGAAAGTGCGAGTTGTACAGATCGGCACCGGCCGACGGCCAATCGGCACCGCGGACCGCTGTACCGGCTACCGCGCTGACGAAGGCCAGCACGCCCATGCTTCGCGAAAATAAGCGCTTACGCAATTCAATCGAATCGGTCATTCAGCTCTCCCTGTCTCATTGATTGATGCTTTTGAGGTATGCCGCGTTAGGCACGTAACATAATTGTTCGATCATTCTTAGCGGCCACAGGTGGCGCTGCGCGTGAGTAGACTGACTGCTCACATCAGCAGTGTGACCGTCTTGTGAAGTTTGCGTTTCAGCGGCACGGCCATTGGGACGCGGAACGCGCTTTCCATTGCGCACAATGGCCTACATGGAGCTGCACTCGCCGGTGCGCATTTCGTTCGAGCACGCGTGGTTTCTGCTCATTGCACTCGCGCGCCACGACGAGATCGGCGTCGCCCGGTGCGCGACTGCGGCGGGGTGCGATTGCGCGACCTGCTCGCGAAGCGTCGCTCGTCGTGCGCAAGCTGTGAGCCGCCGGGCGCGCCGGTGACCGCCGCCGTCGAAGCTGCCGCCCCTGCTAGAATCCGGCGATGCAGGCGAGAAACGTGTTTGCGGGCCCGTATCTCGAGCGGGCCTCCCATTTGCGCAGCGACCCCGAGTGGTTCGAGCGCGCGCTCTCGGATGCTCGCAGCCGCGTGGTGCTGATGTGGGACAGCCGTAGCCTGATCGAGGACGGCCCGGACTCCCCGGCCGGCGCTCCTCGAGCCGTGCTTCTGCGCCTCGATCAGATCCCGCCGGGCAAGCGGGACAGCACCGGACTCGTGCTGCTCGGGAACTTCGGCGGCGCGCCGCTGTTCGCCTGCGAAGTCGAGGACGGCGAGTCCCTCACTACGCCGCCGGGCGCGCGATTCGAGGAGCTGCGCAAGGTCGCCGCGCTGATGCCCGCGGACCACGCGGGACTCTTGGGCTATGCGCGCGCGATTCTCATCTGGCGGCGCACGCATCGATATTGCGGGCGCTGCGGCGCCGGCACCGAGCCCGGAAGAGCCGGCCATGTACTGGTATGCACCAATCCGGTGTGCCGCCACGAGCATTTTCCGCGGATCGATCCGGCCATCATCGTGCTGGTGAGCGACGGCGCCCGCGTGCTTCTGGGCCGGCAGGCAGCCTGGCCGCCGGGCCGCTACTCGACGATTGCCGGCTTCGTCGAGCCCGGCGAGTCTCTGGAGGATGCGGTGGTACGCGAGGTCGCGGAGGAGACCGGAGTGCAGGTTGCCGAGGTCGAATACCACTCCTCGCAGCCATGGCCTTTTCCGAGCTCCCTGATGCTGGGGTTCACCGCCCGGGCGTCGACCCAGGAGGTGCGTCTCGAGGACAAGGAGCTGGAGGATGCACGCTGGTTCACTCGTGCCGAGATCGCGAGCGGCGTACCGAAACTGCCGCCGCCGCTGTCGATCTCTTTTCGGCTGATCGAGCACTGGTTCGATGCGGATTCGGACAGGCCGCTGCGCGGCTTGTTGGATCCCACGCCCTGGCCGGCTTGATCAGCCTCGCTGCCGATCAGCCTCGCTGCCAATGACCGCGACGCAGCCGCCAGCCGTCGCCCTGGCGTACCCATTCGGTGGCCACCCAGTGGTAGCCCCGGCGAGGCGGCGCCCAGTGTCCAGCGACCCATTGGTGCCGGGCGCCCACCCAATCCCAATAGCCGCCCACCCAGAGGTACCCCGGCTGAGGGGGCGTCCCGACGACCTCCACCTGGGGAGCGGGCGGCGCCACCATGACCACGCCGTCGGCGTAATGGCGCTGGTCCGGAGTCACCACGCATGCGGGAATCGCCGTCATGGCCAGCGCGCCGAGCAGGCAAAGCGATTCCAGCCGGAAAAGCCGCTTCATGCCGCTTATCCAGCCTGCTCGCACCCGTTGCTGTCAAGCCGTGGCGCCCGGCGGTGCGCGGTTTTACCAGCCGCCGTCCTGCTTCGTACGGTCGTCGCGGCGCCGGGTCAGAACGGCGGACAGCGATTCCGCGGTGACTTGCTCCGCCTTGGCGCGATACATGAGCTGATCGGCGCGGCGGATGAGGTCCGCGGGGTCGCGCCCATCGTCCGGGAACATCGACAGCCCCACCGCCGCGGTTATCCGCAGCTCCTCGCCCGACAGCTTGTAAGGCAGAGAAAGCAGGTTGGCGATGGCCGCGGCTATGTCCTCGGCCGCGTGGCGGCCCGGCACGCGCGGCAAGATCACGACGAACTCATCGCCGCCGAACCGGCAAACGATGTCGCCGGTGCGGGCGCGGGTCGAGACTCGCCCCGCCACGGTGGTCAGCAGCTCATCGCCGAGGGAGTGACCGAAGTGATCATTGATGCGCTTGAAGCCGTCGAGGTCGATGAACAGCAGCGCGAATCGCTCATCCCGCGCGGAAGCCTCCGCGACCGTCTGTTCCAGGAGCTCCGACATGCGTCGGCGGTTGTAAAGACCGGTGAGTCCGTCCCGGTCGGCCAGCATGAGCGCGTGCGCCTCGCGCTGTTTGAGGACCTCGATGTCGCGCAGGAGCCTGGCGTTGATGGCGCGCAGGGTCTCCAGTTCGGCATTCGGAAATTCCATATTGCGCTGCGTAGCCGGGGCCGGCGACGACGTTTCGTCAGCTTCCTCGCTTTCGAGGTGCGGCTCGATCCGTTCCGGAGCGCCTGTGTGAAGAACTGTCATGGTAACGCCTGCATCGACCCTGGTTTGCGTATGGTGACGCAAGCAAGCGCGCATTCTCTATCAGAGCCGGCGCGCCGTCCTCTGTAGGATTACGGGGACGTGCCGAAGTTGCGACAGGGTCATTAACTTGCGTCCATCCGCGGGCAGCGGCGGACGCACACGCGCCCGAGCGCGGATCCTCGGAATCCGCGCTCAGGAAGTCGCGCGTCCCATCCTACCCCGCGAACGGTTCCGTGCCGGACGGCACCGGCGTCAGCGGCTCTCGTCCGAGATCCGTGCTGGGCGTCACCTCCGGCGCGGTCGATGGCGCCGGCGCGATCGGAGCAACCGGCTTCGGCCTGGCCATCGAGCTGGCGGGCGGAGCGGCAGGCGGCGCCTTTGCCGGCTTCGGTGCAGGCTTTGGCGCAGGCTTCGGTGCCGCAACCGTCGGCGCAGCCTTCGTCGGCGCAGCGTACGCAGGCGTCATCGCCAGAACCTTCTTCGGCGCAGCTTTCTTGGCCGCAGATTTTTTCGGGGCGGCCTTTGTCGCCCTCTTGGCGACGCTTGCCTTCCTGGCGGGTCCGGCCTTCCTGGCGGGTCCGGCCTTCCTGGCGGCGCCGGCCTTTCTGGCGAGGCTGGCCTTGCGCGCCTTCTTTGCCGGACGAGCCTTCCTCTTCGCCATGCTCTTCTTAGCGGCCGCGCGCTTGGTTTTCGCTGCCAGACGCTTCTTCCCTTTACCTTTCTTTTTTGCCATGGTCAGTCTTCTCCTCGGGTCAATCCCATCCTCGTGAGAGTAGCCCTGAAAAAGTCCGCTGTCATCTGCGCTTCGGCTGCTTCCGTCGACGATACGTATTGCGTACGCTGCGCTCGTGATGTCGAACGACCCCATCCGCCCTTTGCATGATGTCTGGTTGCGGCCGCGTCGAGTGTTTCGGGAGCTCGCCGCCGAACCCGTCGGCCGGCCGGACCTGCTGCTCGGAGCAGCGCAAGGCATCGTCGGCTTTCTAGGATATTGCCGAGCCCGCAACATGGGCTCGACCTACGGCTTGATCCAGCTATTCAGCGCGGCAGCGGTCGTCGGCTCGGTGCTCGGGATCGTGAGCCTGTATGTAATGGGCGCGATTTATGCGCGTCTCGGAGGCGGGGGCGGAAAGGCCGCCGTGCGCCGGCAGATGATCCACGTGCTCGCTTACGGCGCGGTGCCGGTGGCCGTCTCCCTCGGGATCTGGGTGTTCACGGCCCTGGTGGCCGGAGACGCCACCTTCCTCACGACCCCTCGCCCGGAAGACGAGGGGTTCGTCTCGATCCTGCTGAGCGCGCAGTTCATCAGCTACCTGCTGCTGATGATCTGGAGCGTGATACTTCAGGTCATGGGCTTCAGCGAAGTGCTTCGAGTCACGACCGGAAGGGCATTCGCGATCTGGCTACTCGGACAGCTGGTCGGAGCGCTGGCGGCTCTGATTCTGGCCGTCATCGTCACGGCGCTCATCCCCACCCCCTGACGAGACCGGATCGGCAGGTGCTGCACTCCCGGTCGGGACAGGCTCGCGTGCCATGTGCTCTATCACCGAGCGGGCAACCGCCGAGGCGGACGCTCGGTGCGGCGCGGCCACCTTCACGGCACGCCGCTTGCGTTTGGGCTTGGCCGCCGCGGCAGGTTTGGTCGCGGCAGGTTTGGTCGCGGCAGGTTTGGCCGCGGCAGGTTTGGCTGCGGCAGGTTTGGCTGCGGCAGGTTTGGTGGCCGCAGCAGGCTTGGCCGCCGCGCCACGCTTGGCGCCGGTCTTGGCGGGGGCCTTGCTCGCGGCCGCCGCCGCGGCAGCTCGATTACTGCGCTTTTTGGCCGCCGCCGCGGCCGCCTCGACCTTCTTGCGTGCCAGCTTCGCCGCCTTCTTGGCGAGCTTGGCCAGCTTGCGCGCTTTCTTGAGGTCCATTTTCATCGAGCGCACGCGCTGCCGAGCCTCCTCGACGCGTAGCGCCGCCTGACGGGCTTCTTCACTCAACTGAGTCACGGCAACGCCCGGCTTGGACCGAGCCGGCGAGGAGCGAGTCTTTGCCACGGTAATCTCCGGTTCCATCTTCGGAACTAAGAGCTTAGTCGCGGCGAAGCCCTCAGGGAAGGATGCGGAACAGAAATGCGCGGATATCCGCCACTTCCGGCTGGCAAACCGAATGTCCCATGCGGTACTGGTGCCACTCGACGTCGTAGCCGAGCGCCTCGAGCTGCTTGCGGGAGTCGACTCCGAGGCGGATCGGCAATACCTCGTCGTCGAGCCCATGCGCCATGAAAATCGGCGCTCCCGCGTTCGCCGGCGCGCATTCCGCGGCCAAAGTCGATGCCAGCGGCAGATAACAGGAGAGCGCGAGGATGCCGGCGAGCCGCTCCCGGTAGCGCAGCCCCGTGTACAGGGACACGGCTCCGCCCTGGGAGAAGCCGGCGAGCACGATGCGGCCGACCGGAATTCCGCGCTCCACCTGGTTCTCGATCAGCTCGCCGATGCGCGCATCGGTGTCGCGAAAGCCGGCGGCGTCCTCGGCGGCGAGCCGGTCGAAGCCGACGATGTCGTACCAGGCCCGCATGCTCATGCGGTTGTTGATGGTCACCGGCCGCACCGGCGCGTTGGGGAACACGAAGCGCCAAGCCCGCTCGCGACGGGGCACGATTTCCGGCACGAGGGGCTCGAAGTCATGGCAGTCGGCGCCCAGCCCGTGCAGCCAGATCACGGCGGCGTCCGGATTGGCGGCGGTCTCGATTTCGATGGTTTGCAACATAGTGGCCATAGCCTATCAAATGGCTCATGGGCATTGACGGCATGTGAATTTTTATGCAGAATTCGTTGCAACTTTATGCAAGCACCCTCCTCATTCCAATGTTGAGAGGCGACGCCGAGGCTTCGAATGCGCCCGCGCGCCGGACCGCGCTCGCGAAAATCATTCGTGAGCAGCCGGTGGGGCGGCAGGCGGAACTGGTCGCCATGCTGCGCAAGCACGGTCACGTCGCCACGCAGTCGAGCGTGAGCCGGGATCTGCGCGAGCTCGGCGTGGCCAAGCAAGGCGACCGCTATGTGCTGCCCGAGTCGGCGGCCGCGGTCAAACACGATTTCACGACGCTCAAGCAATTCGTGCGCGAAGTGAAAACCGCCGGCACCAATCTCACGGTGCTGCGCACCACGATCGGCGCCGCGCAGAGCGTGGCGGTGGCCATCGACACCGCCCGCTGGCCCGAGGTGATCGGGACCCTCTCCGGGGACGACACCATCTTCATCGCCACCGTCGGTACCCGCGAGCAGCACAAGCTCGGCGAGCGCCTTCACGGCATTTTCGGACTCTAAATCTCTATGAACGCGATACACGCCGAGGGCGCCGAGCCCATTCTATTGGCATTTTCCGGAGGCCTCGACACCTCCTTCTGCGTGCCCTGGCTCAAGGATACTTACAAGCGGCCGGTGATCACCGTCACAGTCGATACCGGGGGGATCGACGCCGGAGCCGCCGCGGCGCTGGCGACCCGGTCGGCGGAGCTCGGTGCGGTGGAACACCACTTGGTGGATGCGCGGGCCGCTTACTTCGAGCAGGTGCTCAAGTTCCTGATCATGGGTAACATCCGCCGCGGCGGGCTGTACCCGCTTTGCGTGGGCGCGGAGCGGGTCCTGCAGGCGCAGACCATCGCGCAGATGGCGCTGTCGCTGAAAACCTCCATGGTGGCGCACGGCTGCACCGCAGCGGGCAACGATCAGGTGCGCTTCGAAGTGGCGCTGCGTGCGCTCGCACCCGGCATCACCATTCTCGCGCCGGTGCGCGATCGGGCCTTCCAGCGACCCGAGCAGCTCGAGTACCTCAAGGAGCATGGATTGCCGATACCGCCGTTCGGCGCGGCGTACTCGGTGAATCGAGGCCTGTGGGGAGTCACCATCGGCGGCAAGGAGACCTTGACCTCGGCGGGCAGCATTCCGGAGAGCGCCTGGGTGCTGTCGAGGGATGCTTTTTCGAACCCGCGTGCGCCCGAGCGCCATACGGTCGGGTTCACCGCCGGCGTGCCATCGAGCCTGGACGGCCAGGCGGGCTCGGCGGTCGCGATCATCGAGCGGCTCGAGAGCCTGGCGGGACCGTTTGGCATCGGACGAGGCATACACCTCGGGGACACCATCATCGGCACCAAGGGGCGGGTCGCCTTCGAGGCCCCGGCGGCGGACATCCTGCTGACCGCGCATCGTGAGCTCGAGAAGCTCGTGCTCACCGGCAAGCAGGCGCGCATCAAGGAGACGGTGGCGCAGCCCTACGGCGACCTGGTGCACGAGGGCCAGCATTTGGATCCGGTGTGCCGGGACATCGAGGCGCTGCTCGTGTGCTCGCAGGCGCGCGTCACCGGCGAGGTGCACGTGCTGCTGCGTCCCGGCTCGGCGTTCATCGAAGGCGTCACCTCGCCGCATTCGCTGATGGCGGCCTCGAAGGGGGTGTACGGTGAGGCGGCCGGCGAGTGGACGCCGGCCGACGCGCTCGGCTTCTCGAAGATGCTGGCGCTCCCGGGGATCTTCTATCAGCGGGCCGCCGAATCCGATGGACAGAAAGCCTCGTGAGCGGCATGCGCACGGTCGTGGTCGACAAGATCGCCTCGGTCACGCAGGCGCTCGGGCTGTCGCATGAAATCCGCATCGCGCCGGAGATCCCCTGCGAGGAAGGCGTCGTGGTGGTGGTGGAGATCCTCAACAACAAGTCGACCTACAACACGCTCGAGCTCACCAGCGGACGCATGGCGAAGGTGGGGCGCGGCGACATCGTGGTCGGCGCGCTCGGCCACCGCAAAGCGTTGTTCGGCTACTCCGGCCACATCCCGCCCTCGCTCGCGCCGGGCGATGTGATCCAGATGCTGAACATCGGCGGCGTCCTCGGCGTCTGCGACTCGGCCACCCCCGACAAGGGCAAGCCGTTCGACTGCAAGGTGCTGGGGGCGGTGCTGACTTTCCCCTATCTGGGCGAGCGCATCGGCGTGACCGCGAGGACGGGCTACAAGCCGCTCGACTACGAGGCGCGCCTGGATGTTCGCGGCGTGCCCGTGGTGGCCCTCGCCGGCACCTGCATGGAGGCCGGCAAGACGGCCGCGGCCTCCGCCATCATCGCGCGCATGCGCCATCGCGGCCTCATCGTCGATGCCTTCAAGGCCACCGGTGTGTCTCTGCGCCGCGACGTGCTCGCGTTCGAGGACTCGGGCGCACGGCGCACCATGATCTTCACGGACTTGGGCGTGGTGACCACGACGGCGCGCTGCGGCCCCGCGCTCACCCGCACCATGCTGAGCGAGATGGCCGAGGGCGCGCCGGATGTGATCGTGTTCGAGCTCGGCGACGGCCTGCTCGGCACCTATGGGGTCGAATCCATCCTGCAGCAACCCGACATCAAGGCCGCGATCACGGCCCTGGTCCTGTCCGCCAACGATCCGGTGGCCGCCTGGGGCGGCGTCAAGCTGCTGCGCGAGCGCTTCTCGATCGAGCCGGCCGTGGTCACCGGGCCGGCGACCGACAATCTGGTCGGGGTCGACATCATCCGCGAGCAGCTGGGCATCGAGGCCTTCAACGCGATGAGCAATCCGGCCGAGCTCGGCGATTTCCTGATCGCGCGCCTCGGACTGCAAAACGTCGGTGAAGCCAAGGCGATCGGCGCGTGAACGAGCGTACCCCCGTGATGGTGCTGGGCGGCACCGGCTATGTCGCCGGTGAGCTGTTGCGGCTGATCGCCGGGCATCCGCGGCTCGAGCTGAAAGGCATCCTCTCCGACAGCCAGCCCGGCGGCCCGGTGGGGGCCGCGTTTCCGCACCTGCGCAGCGCCTACCCCCGCCTGAAATTTGCCGGCGTCGACGAGATCGAGCGGCTGGTCCGCGAAACGCCGCAAAGCGCTTTGTTTTCCGCGGCCCCGCACGGCGTCGCCGCCGCGCTCATCGACCGGCTGCTCGGCGCCGCGGAATCCAACGGCGTGCGCACCCGCTGCGTCGACATCTCGGCCGACTTCCGCTACCCGAGCGCCCAAGCCTACGAGGCGGTGTACAAGCACCCGCATGCGGCGCCGGCGCGGATCCCGGAGTTCACCTGCGCGGTACCCGAGCACCTGAAATCCGTGAGCACTCCCCACGTGGCGCATCCCGGCTGCTTCGCGACCGCCTCGCTCCTCGCTTGCGTGCCGCTGCTCGCGCTCGAGCTCACCGAGCCCAAGCTGTTCCTCGCCGGCATCACCGGCAGCACCGGATCGGGCCGCAAGCCGGTGGAGGGCACGCACCATCCGCTGCGCCACGGCGATTTGTATTCGTACGGCGCCCTGGCGCACCGGCATGCGCCGGAAATCGCCGCCTGCGCCGAGCGTGCCTCGGGCGTGGCGGCCGAGATCAACTTCGTGCCTCATTCCGGGCCGTTCGCGCGCGGCATCCATGTCACCGTCCAGGGCGTGCTGCGAAAGCCGTTGTCGACCGCCGAAGCGCAGGAGGCGCTCGCTACGTTCTACCGGGGCTGCCCGTTCGTCCGGGTGATCGACTCGGCGCCGCGCGTGAAGGATGTCGCGACCAGCAATTACGCGAATCTCTCCGCCGTCACCAACGGCTCGACCATCGCGGTGATGTCGGTGCTCGACAATCTCAACAAGGGCGCCGCCGGCGGCGGCATGCAATGGATGAACCGGCTGCTCGGATTCGATGAGAGCCTCGGGCTCACGGCGCCCGCGCCGGGCTGGACCTGACCATGATCACGCCCCAGAGCCACCTGGCGCAGGTGTTCGCCCAGTATCCCATCGAGGTGGCGCATGGCGAGGGCGTCTGGCTGTATGCGCGCGACGGCCGGAAGATCCTCGACTTTTACGGCGGCCATGCGGTCGCGGGCCTGGGTTACGGCCATCCGCGCTGGGTCGCCGCCCTCGACCGGCAGGCGCGTCAAATGGCCTTCCAGACCAATGCCTTGCCCATGGCGATTCGCGAGCGCGCGGCGGCGCGGCTGGCAAAATTCGCCGGGCTCGGCCTCGATACGGTGTTCTTCATCAACTCGGGCGCCGAGGCGAACGAAAATGCCTTGAAGCTCGCCTTCAAGATGACCGGACGCACCAAGGCGGTGGCCCTCGAGCAGGGCTGGCACGGCCGTACCGCGGCGGCGGGCGCGGTCACCTGGGGCGCGCTCGAGAAGTGGTATGGCTTCCCGCGCCGGCCGTTCGACGTGGCCTTCACGGCGCGCGACGACCCGCAAGCGGTGTCGAGCGCCGTCGATCGCGACACGGCAGCGGTGATCGTCGAGCCCGTCCAGGGCGTCGGCGGAGCGTTCGACGTGCCCAGGCCGGTACTCCAGGCCCTGCGCCAGCGCTGCGACGAGGTGGGTGCGGTGCTGATCTTCGATGAGGTCCAGTGCGGCATGGGCCGGACCGGCGCGCCGTTCGGGGCCAACTACTTCGATGTGACCCCCGACATCCTCACCACGGCCAAAGCGCTCGGCAATGGCTTCCCGGTGTCCGCGCTGATGCTCTCGAAGCGCGTGGCGGCGCGCCTCAAGTACGACGACATGGGCACCACCTTCGGCGGCGGCCCGATGGCGTGCGCGGCCGTCGAGGCGGTCATCGACGTGATCGAATCGGAGGCGCTGCTGGCGAATGTCCGGCAAGTTAGCGCGTACCTCCGTGCGCATTGCATCGTCGGGCCGGTGACCGGGCTCCAAGGCGCGGGACTGCTCCTGGGACTCAAGACTTCGCGGCCGGCGAAGGAAGTCCAGGCGGCGCTGATGGACAAGGGGATTCTGGCCGGGACCAGCGGCGATCCGAAGGTGCTGCGTCTGTTGCCCGCTTACATCGTGAACGAGGGCCACGTCGATCAGCTGTGCGCGGCGCTGGCGACAATTCCGGCATGAAGCGCTTTCTCGACCTCGCCGATTTCGAGCGCGAAGAGATCGTCGATCTGCTCGCGCTCGCGGAGTCCCTGCGGCGCTGGCCGCAGCGACGCGCGCTCGCGGGCAAAGTGCTCGGCCTGCTGTTCATGAATCCGTCGCTGCGCACCCTGGCGTCCTTTCAGACGGCGATGGCCCACCTCGGCGGCTCGTCCTTCGTGATCACGCCCGGCCAGGGTAGCTGGCAGCTCGAGACCCGCCTCAACGCGGTGATGGACGGCGCTGCGGCCGAGCACATCCGGGAGGGCATTCCGGTGCTCGCCTCGTACTGCGACGCGCTCGGCGTGCGTGCGTTCGCGGAAGGCAAGAGCCTCGAGAGCGATCTCTCCGAGCGCCTGTTGCGGCAGATCGATGCGCTCTGCGAAAAGCCGCTGATCAATCTGGAATCCGCCGTGAATCATCCCTGTCAGGCGCTCGCCGACTGGCGCACCCTGGACGAGCTGCAGATAGCCCCGCGCGCGAAGTTCGTGCTGAGCTGGGTGTACCACCCGCGTGCGCTGCC
Organism: Steroidobacteraceae bacterium; assembly: GCA_036272515.1. GTDB lineage: Bacteria > Pseudomonadota > Gammaproteobacteria > Steroidobacterales > Steroidobacteraceae > Bog-1198. The sequence continues at coordinate 13,031 of DATAYO010000098.1, forward strand.
GCTGGCGGTGGGCTCCGCCGTCCTGCACATGGCGGCGTTGCGCGGCATGGAGGTGGTGGTGGCGCGCCCCGACGGGTTTGCGCTTCCCCGCGAAATCATGGACAAGGCACGCGGCGCGGCGAGCGCGGCCGGGGGCTCGGTGACCGAGACTTCCGATCGCGAGGCGGCGCTTCGCGGGGCGCGGGTGCTCTATGCCAAGGAATGGGGAAGCACCGCGCACTACGGCGATGTCGAGGCAGATGCGCCGCTGCGCGCCCGGCTCAAGGACTGGTGCGTCGACGAGTCGTGGTTCGCCTCGGCGCAGCCGGAGGCGAAGTTCATGCACTGCCTGCCCGTGCGCCGCAACGTGGCGGTGGCGGACGATATTTTGGACGGCCCGCGTGCAGCGGTACGCCTGCAGGCGTTCAATCGCCTGATCGTCCAGACCGCGGTCCTGCACCGCCTGCTGGCCTAGCGACCAGCGACCATAAGCTCCGGAGTACTTCGATGATCATGAGCCGACCCGATCCCTCCATCGCCGTACGCGCGCTCAAGAGCGCGGCACCCTACATCCGCATGTACAAGAACAAGGTGTTCGTGATCAAGGCAGGCGGTGCGGTGTTCAACGACGATGCCTCGATGCGCGGTCTGATCGAGCAGGTCGCCATCCTCCATCAGGTGGGTATCAGGACGGTGCTGGTGCACGGCGGCGGCCCGCAGCTCGATCAGCTGCAGGCGACGCTCGGCATCGAGACCCGGATGGTGCACGGACGCCGCGTCACCGATCAGAAATCGATCGACGTCACCTCGATGGTGCTCAACGGCCTCATCAACACCCGCATCCTCGCGATCTGCCGGTCGCTCGACATCGAGGCGATCGGGCTGTCGGGCGTCGATTCCGGGCTGATCCGCGCGCACCGGCGCCCGCCGGTGCCGCTGTCTCAAGGGTCGAGCGAGTCCATCGACTACGGGCTCGTGGGCGACATCGATTCGGTCAATATCATGGTCATCGAGAAGCTGCTCGCCAATGGTCTGATGCCGGTGGTGAGTCCGCTCTCGGCGGATGCGAACGGTACGTTGCTCAACATCAACGCAGACACGGTGGCGGCTGCGATCGGCGGCGCACTATCCGCCGAGAAGCTGGTGCTCTGCACCGGCGCCCCGGGCATCCTGGAGCGCTCCACCGATCCGACCTCGATCGTCTCGTACACCGACATCGACGGACTCGACCGCTTGCGGAAGGCGGGAAGCCTCACGGACGGCATGCTGCCGAAAGCACAGGCGATCGAGAACGCGATCCGCGCCGGCGTGCGCCGCGTGCACGTGATCTCCTACAAGTCGCCCGACAGCCTCCTGGCGGAAGTGTTCACGAACGAGGGCACCGGCACCCTGGTGGTTCCGGACTTGAAAGCGCTGAGCCCGGCCGAGCAGACGGCGGCCTCATGACTCGTCTGTGGGACAAGGGCACCCCTTTGGACGAACGCGTGCTGGCCTATACCGCGGGCGAGGACCATCTGCTCGATAACCGCCTCGTTCCCTACGACCTCGAGGCCTCCGCGGCCCATGCCGACATGCTCGCCCTCAAGGGACTGCTCTCGACGACCGATCATCAGGCGATTCGCGCGGCGCTCGCCGCGATCGGCGAGGAGCACGCGCAGGGCCGGTGGCGGGTGACGCTCGAGCAGGAGGATTGTCAGACCGCAATCGAGAACCTGCTGACCGAGCGCATCGGCGCGGCCGGCGGCCGGCTGCACGCGGGCCGCTCCCGCAACGATCAGGTGCTCACCGCATTGCGGCTGTATCTCAAGGATGCGGCCCAATCGTTGCATGACGGCGCCGTCGCGGTGGCCGAGGCGCTCGAGGCGCTGGCCGCACGCGACTGCGACATCGAGCTGCCGGGCTATACCCATATGCAGCAGGCCATGCCGAGCAGCGTGGCCCTCTGGGCGCTCGGCTTCGCGGCCGAGATACGCGACGATGCACAGGGGCTCCTGCAGGTGCAGCGCCGCTCCTCCAAGAATCCGCTCGGCTCCGCCGCCGGGTACGGCACCCCCAATCTCGACGTCGACCGCGAGTCCACGCGCCGCGCGCTCGGGTTCGAGGTCACCCACGAGCCGGTCACGGCCGTGCAGCTGTCACGCGGCAAGGCCGAGGCGCAGCTCCTGTTCGAGATCACTTTATTGACCCAGGATCTCGGGCGTCTCGCGGCGGACCTGTTGCTGTTCTATACCCGCGAATTCTCTTTTGTCAGCCTGCCCGATGCGTTCACGACCGGCTCATCGATCATGCCGCAGAAGCGCAATCCGGACGTGTTCGAGCTCATGCGCGGACGCAGCGCCGTCGCTCAGGCGGCGCTCGTCGAGGTGCTCGCCATCACTCAGAAACTGAGCTCGGGCTACCACCGCGATCTGCAGCTCATCAAGCCGCCGCTGTTTCGCGGCATCGACTCCTGCCGCCAGACCCTGGACATCCTGCCGAGCGCGCTCGACGGCATCCGCTTTCGGCGCGAGAACATCCGGCTCGATCCGGGCATCCATGCCGCGGCGGCGGCAAATGCGCTGGTGGCCGAGGAGAACATTCCGTTCCGGGAAGCCTACCGACGCGTCGCCGCAAAGCTGAAGGACGGCTCGTGAGCATCTGGCGCAACCCGCTCTCTCTGGAGACCCTGAACGCGGGCTGCCCCGGCACGCTGCTCGAGCCGCTGGGAATCGTGTTCACGGAGATCGGCCCGGACTTCGTGCGCGGCACCATGCCGGTCGATGAGCGCACCCGCCAGCCCTATGGGCTGCTGCATGGCGGAGCCTCGGTGGCGCTCGCCGAAACGCTGGGCAGCATGGGCGCGAACATGTGCGTCGACGGCGCGCGCTACCTCTGCGTCGGCCAGGAAATCAACGCCAACCACCTGCGGCCGGCGAAATCGGGCCTCGTGACGGGCACCGCGCGTCCGGTCCATGTCGGCTCGCGCAGCCAGGTCTGGAGCATCGAGATCGTCAACGAGGCGGGCGCGCTGGTTTGCATCTCCCGGCTCACCGTCGCGACGGTCGAGCGGCCGCCGCCCGGCGCCTGAGGCCTGGCGAGCCCCCGGCGCTGGCATTTGAGACACTGAGTGCGTATCGTCGCGCAATGAAAACAATCACCCGGCATCTCATCCGCAGCGCCTGCACAGGCGCCCTCCTCGTCTCGGCTGCGCCCTGGCTCGCGGCCCAAACGCCCCCCGCCAAGCCGCCGGCCGCGGCACCGCCGGCGCAGCCCGCACCCATCTCCAGCGACCAGGCCAGCTACCTGTTCGGCCTGACCTTCGGGGAGCAGCTGCACAGCATCGGCATCGGCAGCGATGTGACCGCCGAGGGAATCTCCCGCGGCTTGAAGGAGGGCCTTTCGGGCAAGAAGGCGACCACCGCCGAGCGCCAGCAAATTCAGGAGTACGTGCATTCGGTGATGCTTGCGGCCTCCGGCCACAACAAGACCGCGGCGCAGGACTTCCTGGGGAGCAACGGCAAGAAGGCCGGCGTGCACACGACGCCGTCGGGACTCGAGTACAAGATCGACAAGGCGGGCGACACCAACGCCCCGGCGATCACCGCCGAGGATGAGGTCACCGTCAATTATCGCGGCAAGCTGCTCGACGGCAGCGAATTCGACAGCTCGTATGCGCACGGCATGCCGGCGACGTTTCCGGTCTCGGGTGTGATCAAGGGCTGGCAGGAAGCTCTGGTGTTGATGAAGCCGGGTGCGAAGTGGACTTTGTACGTCCCGCCCGATCTCGCCTACGGCCCCAATCCCCGGCCGGGCATCCCCGGCAATTCGTTGCTGATATTCGACGTCGACGTGCTGAGCGTGAAGCCCCGACAGGCCGCCCCGATGCCGCAAAGGACGCCGCCGGCGCCGCCGAAGGAGCAGTGATTACGCGAGTAATGACTCGAGCTCGAGTCATTACTCGAGACTCAGCGCGTTCGTGAGATCGCCCATCGGGGGCGCGCCGTGCTCGGCGAGCCCCCGGTCGCGGTGCACGAGGCCGGGCAAGGTCCCAAGACCGAAGCGTCGAATGATCAGGCGCATGATCGATCCCGTGTCGTACGGTGTGTGATCGACCGTCGATTTCCTGGCGAACGGTGAAATGATCAGGGCCGGGATGCGGGTGCCGGGGCCCAGAAGATCGCCCTGGGGCGGAGCCATGTGGTCCCACGCACCGCCGAACTCATCGTAGGTGATGACGATCACCATATGCTTCCATTGCCGGCTGGCCTGGAGTCGCTCGACCAGAGCGGCGATGTGCGCATCTCCCTCGGCGAGCGATGCATAGCCCGGATGCTGATTGAGATTGCCTTGCGGCTTGTAAAACACCACCGCCGGCAGCCGCCCCGCCGCGATGCCGGCGAGCAAATCGTCATAATCCTTCAGGTGTGCGGCCCGGTCCGCGGCCTTGGCGGCGGGATCGAAGTCCGCGTAGTAGTTGAAGGGCTGATGGTGCGGCTGAAAATCGGGGCTGCCGCCGGGGATCTCGGGCGCGTAGATGACGCGGCGTTCCTTGGCGGCCGGCTGCCGCCCGTCCGAGAGCGCGGCGTCCCAGGCTCCGGCGTACCACGCCCAGCTCACGTGCTTCTCGTTCAATCGATCGCCGATGGTGAGCGCGGTCTGCGGCGGCAAGGTGGTGTGCCTGGACGGATCCGCATACAGTCCCTCGGGATCGCCGGCGGCCGGCGCATTGCCGCTCGGCTGATACGGCGGCTGCATGGTGTTCACGGCGTAGAACCTGCCATCGCCGAAGTAATCGGCGGGGGTGATGTTGCCGCTGCGCTCGAATTTCGGCGGCCCGTCCAGCGCCGATGACGGCGAGCCGCTGGCCAGCTTGAGGCGTGGCAGATAGCGAGCGCCGTCGCTCTCCAGGACCGCGATCGACGGCCTGGCCGGCGCGGTATCGGCATGCGGATACTCGGGCGCGCAGGCGCAGATCAGATACTGATGATTCAGGAACGAGCCGCCGAACGCGCCTTGAAAGAAATGATCGGCGAGCACGTAGCGGCGCGCCAGCGCGTACAAGGCGGAGCCGCTGTAGTCGTAATGCCCGAGGCTCAGGCCTCCCGCATCCGACCAGGCCGCAAAGCCGTCGTTCTTGCCGCCGTCGATCTGCATCTGATTCTCGAAGAAGCGATGCACCAGGTCGCGGCTCACGGCCGAGCTGCTCAGGGTCACGCCGGATTCCGCCGTGAACGCGTGCTCGATCGAGAACGGAGCGTTCGGCAGCCCGGCGCTCTCTGCCTGGGTCACGACCGGGACGTAGCCGGCCGCGGTCACGCCGCCCCAGGTCTGTGGCAACGTCGGCAGCAAGGAGCCGTCGCGGTCACGCTGCGCGAGGTAGGTGGCGCCGAGACCCTGCGCGTGCGGGAAGTTGCCGTACAAGGCATCGAAGGAGCGGTTCTCGGCGTAGATCACCACAATGGTCGAGACCTTGGCGCGCAAGGCCTTCGAGGCGGCGGCCGTTGCCGCACCGGCCGCGGGATCCGCTGCTGCGAGACCGACATATGCGCAAAGACTCGAGGCGCAGCACAGGACGGCGAGCGTCCTGCGAAGCCACGAAGCCGCGCCGGAGGCGTGGCCGGTCACGCGAAAGTCGAGCATCGCGCCAGTATAGCGCGCGGTCGAGCTCTAGAAGGTCCAGGTCGCGCTGACGGTGAACGCGGCGGGGTCGCCGAATTGCGAGCTGATGCGCTCGTACTCGGCGCGGAATGCGAAATCCTGCCACTTGGCCTGCAGGCCCGCGCCGTACGCGATCCGGGTATCGGTCTGATCGGTGCGATACGAAGCCGGCGCGCACGTGGCGCCGCCGGTCGGCTGCGCACAAGTACCCGCATAGGTATAAGTGTCGATGTTGGTCTGCAGCCGCGCGACGCCGAGCTTGCCGAAGACATCGAGAAAGGGCAGCGGCAGGGGCAGATAGCCGAGCCCGTAAAGCACCGTTGCTTTCGGGTGCGAGCTCTCGTTCGAGTAGTAGTTGTTGTTGCCGTAGTAGCCCGAGTCGCCGGCGCCCTTGCCGAAATCGATGTACTCGACCTCCGCCCCGACGATCGGCAGCGGCCGTATCCCCGCCATCACCTTCCAGGTCGCATCGTGATCGTGATAGCCGCCGTAATAGCCGTAGTCGTAGTTGTCGTTGTTGCCGACATTCGACTGGCCGACGCCCACGCCGACGTACGCTCCGAGCGGATTGTCCGCGCGGGCGTCGGTCGCGATCCCGGCGGCGCTCACTCCGATCGAGACCAACAAGGCAGCAGACAATCGATTCATCGAATTCTCCAATTTTGCCGTTGCACCTCGGACCGGCGCAGCGAGCGGGAAGTTCCAGCCGCGGCCGGCGGGTATAATCAACGGATGAAGGCGGCACCCGTTTACATCCTGATTGCGCTTGCCTGGTCGGCGTCGGGCTGCGGACAGAAGGGTCCCCTGGTGCTTCCCAGTCAGGAGCATCCGCACAAAAAAGTCAAATTTCCGGTCCTGCCGAAACCCAGCGCACCGGCGCCTTCGAGCCCGTCCGCGCCCGCCAGCGCGCCGCCGCCGGGTGTGTCCCCCACCCCGGGCGGCGCGGCCGGCGCTCCCCCCGGCCCGCCGGCTCCGCAGAACTAGCCCTTCGGCCGCTCTTCATGTCCGCGCGAAAACTACTCCTGGTGGACGGCTCGTCCTATCTCTACCGCGCCTTCCACGCGCTTCCACCGCTCACGAGCTCCAAGGGCGAGCCCACCGGCGCCGTGCTCGGTGTGCTCAACATGCTGAACAAGCTGGTAAAGGAGGAGTCGCCGGATCGCGTGGCAGTGGTCTTCGATGCACCGGGTCGCACGTTCCGCGACGATCTGTTCGAGCAGTACAAGGCGCATCGCACCCCCATGCCGGACGATCTGCGCTCTCAGCTGCAACCGCTGCTCGACGCCGTGACGGCGCTCGGCTTGCCGCTGCTGCGCGTCGCCGGCGTCGAGGCGGACGATGTGATCGGCACGCTCGCGCTGCAAGGCGCGGCCGCCGGATTCGATGTTCTGATCTCGACCGGCGACAAGGACATGGCGCAACTGGTCTCGGACCGCATCTCGCTCGTGAACACCATGAGCAACACGCGCCTCGACCGCGAAGGAGTGAAAGCCAAGTTCGACGTCTTTCCGGAACAGATCATCGACTATCTGGCTCTGGTCGGCGACAGCTCGGACAACATCCCGGGCATCACCGGGGTGGGTCCGAAGACCGCGGCCAAATGGCTCGGTCAGTATCGAACCCTGGACGAGCTGATTGCGCATGCGGCCGAGGTCCCGGGGAAGGTCGGCGACAATCTGCGCAACGAGCTCGCGGCGCTCGAGCTGTCGCGCAGGCTCGCGACCATCGATGCCGCATTGAAGCTCGACGTCGCCCCCGAAGATCTGCTCGGCGCCAAACCGGATGTGCCGCGGCTCAAGGAGCTGTATGCACGGCTCGAGCTGCGCGCGCTCTCGCGCGCCCTGGATGCGTTGCCCCCGGTTCGGGACGGTGAGGCTGCAGCGGCGGTACCTGCTGCGATGACGGATGGCGCACCGGTGACGGATGGCGACGCGGGCGCCGCCGGCGGCGCGGCGCCCGCGCCCGCGACGCGCTACGACACGGTCACGTCGCTGGAAATGCTTGACCTCTGGGCTGCGAAGCTCGCGGCGGCGCCGCTGGTTGCGATCGGCCTCGAGACCGACAGTCTTGACTACATGCGCGCCCGTCTCGTGGGGCTGGCGTTTGCGGTCGCTCCGGGCGAGGCGGCGTATATACCGCTCGGGCACGACTACACCGGCGCTCCGGCCCAGCTCGGGCTCGGCGAGGTGCTCGCGGCGTTGAAGCCGGTGCTCGAGGATCCCGTGCTGGCGAAGCTCGGCCGGCGGCTCAAGTTCGATGCGCACGTGCTCGCGAACTGCGGAATCGAGCTCGCCGGCCAGCGCCACGATTCGATGCTCGAATCGTACGTGCTCGACAGCGTCGCGACCCGGCATGACCTGGAATCCGGAGCGGGCCGATACCTCGGAGTTGCCGTCACGCGCTACGAGGACATCGCAGGCAAGGGTGCCAGGCAGATCCCGTTCAACCAGGTCGAGCTGCAGCGGGCCGCACACTACGCGGCGGAACAGGCCGACATGACCTTGCGGCTGCACCACATGCTCTGGCAGCGAATCACGGCCGCACCTCGGCTCGAGACCTTGTACGACAGCATCGAGCAGCCGCTCGCGCCGGTGCTCTATCGCATGGAGCGGACCGGCGTGCTGGTCGATCGCGGCTTGCTGCGCGCGCAAAGCTCGGAGCTCGCCGCACGCATGGCGGAGCTGCAGATGCAGGCGCACGCCGCAGCCGGCGGCGTCTTCAACGTGGACTCGCCGAAGCAGCTGCAGGAGATTCTTTTCGGCAAGCTCGGCCTGCCGGTGGCGCGCAAGACGCCCACCGGTCAACCCTCGACCGCCGAGGATGTGCTCGAGGAACTCGCTCAGACCTACGAGCTGCCGAAATTGATTCTCGAATACCGCGGGGTGTCGAAGCTCAAATCGACTTATACCGACAAGCTGCCGGAACAGATCAACGAACGTACCGGCCGGATTCACACGTCCTACAGCCAGGCCGTTGCGGCAACCGGCCGCTTGTCCTCCTCGGACCCGAACCTGCAGAACATTCCGATCCGCACCGCGGAGGGCCGGCGCATCCGGCAGGCATTCATCGCGCCGGAGGGATATTCGCTGCTCGCCGCGGACTATTCGCAGATCGAGCTCCGCATCATGGCGCATCTGTCGAGCGATGCGAGCCTGTTGAAGGCATTCGCCGAGAACCGCGACATCCATCAAGCGACCGCCGCCGAGGTGCTCGGCATCCCGGTGGCCGACGTCAGCGCCGAGCAGCGTCGCTCGGCCAAAGCGGTGAACTTCGGCTTGATCTACGGCATGTCGGCCTTCGGGCTCGCGCGTCAGCTCGGCATCTCGCGCGGCGACGCGCAGCGCTACGTGGACCTGTATTTCGAGCGCTATCCGGGCGTGAAGCGCTACATGGACGAGACCCGGGCGCAGGCTCGCGAGCTGGGCTTCGTCGAAACGGTATTCGGCCGCCGTCTTTATCTGCCCGAGATTCGCTCGCGCAACGCGGCGCTCCGCCAGTATGCCGAGCGGAGCGCCATCAATGCGCCGATGCAGGGAACGGCGGCGGACATCATCAAGCGGGCGATGATCGAGGTGGACGCGTGGCTCAGGGAGTCGCACGAGCCCGCGCGGCTCATCATGCAGGTGCATGACGAGCTGGTGCTCGAAGTCTCCGACCAGGCGGTGGATGGCATCGCAGAGAAGCTCCGGCAGCACATGGTCTCGGCGGCAGAACTGGCGGTACCGCTCAAGGTCGATGTAGGAGCGGGCCGCAACTGGGACGAGGCGCACTAGCCGCGTGAACGGCCAGGCTGCGGTGTGGCGTCGCGGTAGCGGCGCCGCGGTAGGGCGAGTTGTTAAAGGTTTGTTACAGTCTGTTAAGATATCGTGGCCGTGCCGGGGCTTTTCCCGGTAAATATGGCCATTCAGGGCTCCCGGCGCGTATCGCGGCTCGCCCGAACGGGGCGCTAATTAATTGGCCCGACCCCCTGGAACTTTCGAAAGGCACCCCTATCTAATCTTGTGAGCATGGCAACATGCTCCCCGCTCTTCTCCCTGGGCGGGTAAGACCCGGTTTGTCATCCCCATGCCGGGTTGGTCTGCCTCGGTGGTTGCGTCAAGCGCCCACCGGGGCTTTTTTTTGCGTGCGGCTCAAGGCGCGGCGGCTGCGAGCCATCCGTCCATGACGGCGCGCGCCTGCTCGATGCCTTGCCGGGCGTGCGCCGAAAACAGCTGCGCGGTAACGGCCGCATCGGCGCAAGCGTCGTGGGTCTCCTTGAGCACGCGCGTTCCTTCCTGCCGGTTGAGCTTGTCGGATTTCGTCAGCAACACGTGGGCGCGACGTCCGCGCGCCAGTACCCACTCGAGCATGGCCGCATCTTGCTGGCCGAGTCCGCGACGGCTGTCGACGATGAGCACCAGACCCACCAGCGACTCGCGCGTATTGAAGTAGTGCTCCATCAGCGCGAGCCAGCGTGCGCGGATTTTCTCCGGTACTTGCGCGAATCCGTAGCCGGGCAGGTCGACGAGCCGGCGTTCCGGAACCAGCTCGAAGAAATTGATCAGCTGCGTTCGTCCCGGGGTGCGGCTGACTCGTGCCATGGCGGAGCGCTCGATGATGGCGTTGATGGCGCTCGACTTGCCGGCGTTGGAACGGCCCGCGAAGGCGATCTCGCGTCCACTGTCCGGAGCCAGCTGGCTCGGCTCGGCCGCGCTCGTCAGGAATTTCACGTGGGGATAGAGGGACATCGAGTGGAGGTGTCAGCGCGGCTCAGGGAAGAAAATCGATGGGCGTAGTGTACAATTTACGGTTGGGAGCAGTTCTCCAGAAGATGGGGTCACGAGCGATATGAATCGGTTTTTTCTCCTGGTAGCGGTTATTTCAGGCGTCGTCGTCAGCAATTCGGCGTTGTCGGCCGGCAATGCGCAAAACGGTGCGGCCAAGGCCGCCGTCTGTCAGGCCTGTCACGGCGCCAACGGCAACAGCGCCAACCCCGAGTGGCCGAGCCTCGCAGGTCTCGGCGCCGATTACATCGCCGAGCAATTACAGAATTTCAAGGACGGCAAGCGCGTCAACCCGGTCATGCAGCCGATGGCGGCCTCCTTGAGCGCGCAGGACATGCAGGATCTCGGGGCCTACTTCGATACCCTGACCAACACCGGGCTGGAGGCCGATCCGTCCTACTGGCAGGCCGGCGAGAAGCTCTACCGCGGCGGCGACAAGGCGCACGATATTCCCGCCTGCATGGCTTGCCACGGACCGACGGGCGCCGGCAGCGAGCCGGGGAAGTTTCCGGCGCTTCGCGGCCAGCACTCGGTCTACGTCGCCAAGCAGTTGAACGCCTACGCTGCCGGCACCCGCCCGCCCGGCCCCGGCGCGATCATGCCCACCATCGCGAAGCGGCTGTCGCCGGATGACATCAAGGACCTTGCCTCCTACGTGCAGGGACTGCGCTGAGCATGCGCGTGCCGCGAGTCGCCTTGCTCTTGTGCCTGGCTCTGGCCCTCGGCGCCTGCGGCAAGCAGCAGACGGGAGCGGAGCGGCTGCGCTCGGCTCCGACCAGTGAGCCGGCGCCGCCGGCACCCAGTGCCTCGTCTGCACAGGCGGCGGCCCAGGTAACCGCACAGGCATCGAAGCTCAACAAGGACGGCTCCGAGACGGTCGAAAATGCCGCGGGCGACAGCGGCGCCCACAATCCGTTGCTGGCGGCGGTTGCCTCGACCGTGGCGGCGTCGACGCCTGCCGCGGCTGCAGATGCGCTCTCCGGTCCGACCCTGTGGCAGGAGGGGGTGAACTACACCCGCCTGGTGCCCGCGCAGCCGACCGACGTGCCCCCCGGCCAGGTCGAGGTACTCGAATTCTTCTGGTATGCGTGCCCGCATTGCTATGCCCTGGAACCGCTGGTCGACGCGTGGAAGAGCAAGAAGCCGGCCTATGTCACGTTCGTGCCGGTGCCGGTCACCTGGAGCGACGGACACCGCGCACTCGCGCGCCTCTACTACACGCTCGAGAGCCTCGGCAAGCTCGATCAGTTGCACGATGAGGTATTCAAGGAGATCCAGGTGAACGGCGACCCGCTGGTCGCCACCGACGCTGCCGATACCGCGCAGACCGAGCGGCTCCAGACCGCCTTTGCCGTGAAGAAAGGCATTTCCGAGAGTGCGTTCAAAGCCGCCTACCACTCGATGGGGGTCGAGGCACGCCTGCAGCGCGCCGACGAACTGGTGCAGCGCTATCGGATCGACGGGGTTCCCACCTTCGTGATCAACGGCAAGTACATTGCGGACGTTCGCTCCGCCGGTGGTCCGGAGCGCCTGATGAGCCTAGTCAGCGATCTCGCAGCCCAGGAGCACAAGCACTGATCGCCGGCGCCGCCATGGTCAGGCACCTTGGCGGCTGTCACTGCGGCCGGGTACGCTTCGAGGTCGAAGCGCCCGCCTCGATCGAGGTCGCCGATTGCAACTGTTCCATGTGCGCCAAGGTGGGATACCTGCACTTGATCGTGCCGGCCACCCGATTCAAGTTGCTCAGCGGCGGCGATTCCCTCATCACCTATACCTTCAACACCGGCGTCGCCAAGCATCATTTCTGCCGCGTATGCGGCGTGAAATCGTTTTACGTGCCGCGCTCGCACCCGGATGGCATCAGCGTGAATGCCCGCTGCCTGGACGCGGGCACGCTCGATTCGATGTCGGTGGTCCATTTCGACGGGCGCGAATGGGAGGCGGCGCGCGCGACCCTGCACGCGCCCCACGGTTGACATAATGCTCGCCGCAGAAATAATGTGACGCGTATCACGCGGCCGTCGGCTCGAAGTGTTGGATGCTATCGGCGTTCGCTCCGATCGGTACGTAGCATCCCAGCCTCATGTCAGACTTGCGCGCGCGCATTGACCCAAGGAAGGTCGCGGCCAACCGCGATGGCGGCCGCCGGCGTTTTTTCGCCGGACTCGCAGTCGTAACGCTGATTCGTGCGAGCGAGGCGATGGCGGCGGATCAGTCCACCGGCGTTCCTGTCGTACCGGAGAGCAACCCGGCCCGCCCACCGTTGCCGATCTTCTCGCAACCCTTCGAGCCGCACCCGTCGAGCCGCGCCGCGGGCGCGGCAATCCTGGAGCCAACGCTCATCACGGCGCCCTACGGCAAGTGGGAGCTGGGGCTTGCCACGGCCGATACCGTCCCCTACTCGAGCACGGAATTCCGGCCTCGACGCCGCTCGCCATTCGAGACCGACCCTCCGCCGGCCCCCGGCGACAATCTCGAGTTCGACAAGCCCCTGTGGGAGCGGCTGCCGGAGTACCGCACCCACAACCGGGTACGGGTGCTCACCTTGTGGGAATCGGCAGTGAGCGCCGTGTCCATCCAGACCGATCGAAAGGGCGGTCCGTCGCTGCAATGGACCAGCCGCTGGATGAATCGAGGCGGCGCCACGCGCGGGCTGCTCGATCGCTGGATGCCCGCATCGCTGCTGCGAAAGTTCTCGCATTCGGCGTCCCCGCCCGCCGGGAAGCCCGTGAACCCGAATTCGCAGGCGCTGACACATCCGAGGACGGGCGCGATACCCTGACCCCCCGCTACTGCCGGGGTCCTCGCAAATGGAAGCTTTCCTGGTTTCTTTATCGACGGTGGCGATCGCCGAGATGGGTGATCGTACCCAGCTGTTAGCCTTGGTGCTGGCCGCTCACTACCGAAAGCCCTGGCCGATTCTCGCCGGCATTCTCTGCGCGACGCTCGCCAACCACGTAGTCGCGGGTTACATCGGCGCGCATATCGGCAGATATCTCACGCCGTCCCGCCTCGATTCAATCGTCGGCATCAGCATGATCGCCATGGCGCTGTGGACTTTGAAGCCCGATAAACTCGACGAGAACGAGGCCAAACCCAAGCGCGCCGGGGCTTTTGTGGCCACGCTCATTGCCTTCTTCATCGCCGAGATCGGCGATAAGACGCAGATCGCCACCCTGGCGCTCGCCGCCGCCTATGCCAACCTGGCGTTCGTGGTCGCCGGCACAACCCTGGGCATGATGCTGGCAAACGGTCCCGTCGTCTTTCTCGGCAACGCATTCTCCAAGCGACTGCCCCTCAGGGCCATCCATATCGGAGCGAGCCTGCTGTTTCTTGCCGTCGGGGTGGTGTTCATCTGGCGTGGCACTCACCCATGCTGTTAATTATCTTAATATGATGACATCACTACTTTACCGGAATAGCGTCCGGGCGGAGAGTTGCATCCAGCGAAACACTGGAGAACCTGCTTATGCGCGTGTTTGTAACTGGTGCAACCGGATTCATCGGCTCGACCGTCGTGAAGGAATTGATTGCGGCCGGCCATCAGGTGATTGGACTCTGTCGTTCGACCGACAAGGCGGCGGCCCTGGCGGCCGCCGGCGCCGATGTCTGTCGCGGGTCACTCGAGGACGTGGACAGCCTAAAGGACGGAGCGGCTCGCGCGGACGGCGTCATCCACCTTGCCTTCAACCACGACTTCTCGAAATTCGTGGCGAACTGTGAGGACGATCGCCGTGTGATCAAGGCGCTGGGAGCGGCGCTTGCCGGCTCCGACCGTCCCTTGATCGTGACGTCCGGAACCCCGATCGCCAACACCGTGCCGGGTCAGCCCGCCAGGGAAGACAATGCGATCGTCGGTTCCGACATGCATCCTCGCGCGGCCTCGGAGGAGGCGGCCGCCGCGGTCGCCGCGGACGGTGTCAATGTGTCGGTGGTGCGACTCCCGCAGGTTCACGACACAGCCAAGCAGGGTCTCATCACGCCTGTGATCGCGATGTATCGCGAAAAGGGCGTGTGCGCCTATGTCGGAGACGGACGCAATCGCTGGCCGGCAGCGCACTTTCTCGACGTCGCCCGCCTCTACAGGCTGGCGATCGAAAAGGCCGAGCCGAACGCAAAGTATCACGCGGTCGCGGAAGAAGGTGTGCCGATGCGAGCTATTGCTGAAGCCATCGGTCGACGCCTGAACTTGCCGGTCAAATCCATCGCTCCGGAAGAGGCTCCCGCCGCGTTCGGCTGGCTCGCAATGTTTGCCGGACTCGACATGCCCGCTTCCAGCGCCCAGACGCGAAGAAAACTGGGATGGGAACCGGTCGGGCCCGGGTTGATCACCGATCTCGAGCAGCTGCCGGCGTAACCGGCAAACGCATGAGATGCACTCTTGCTCCAGCGGTCAATGAAGGGGGCGTTGCAGGCGAGCCTACGTGTCATCCTCCATAAGCGGTTTTCCCCCCATCAATGACCAGAGCCGAACCGGTCATGTACGGGTGATCGTCCGAAGCCAGGGTGAGCGCCGCCGCTGCGATTTCCTCCGGCCTTGCCATGCGTCGCAGCCCGGGCACATGAGTCTTCGCCCATTCGGCCGCACCGAGTTCCCAGACAGCATCGGGCACGTTCTCCATGCCGGCTACCCCGCGCACCAAAGCAGTGTCGGTGGTGCCGGGCACCAGGGCATTGACGCGAATTTTATGGGCCGCATAGTCGAGCGCGGCACACTGAACGAGGCCGATGAGGCCGCGCTTGCTCGCCGTGTAGGCCCCGCGCTTAGGAGCTGTCGAAATCTCGTTGGAGGAAGAAGTCACGACGATCGATCCGCCTCCCCCCGCGAGCATGTAGGGAATCTCGTACTTCATGGCGAAGAACACTCCTCGCAGATCCGTGTTGACGACGTCGTCCCA
>DATAYO010000099.1:0-45681 GCA_036272515.1 Steroidobacteraceae bacterium
CATCGGCTTCAGGTCGGTGCATCCTGCAAAGGCAATGAGGCAGGCGGCGGCGACTGAGGCCTTGAGTGTCGTGGAAAATGTCATAGATAGTCCCCTAGGGTTGTTAATTCATTCGTTTCGGAACATTCCGAACGTGTCCTCTCGCACACAAGTCCAGTCGCAAAGTCGGGCTCGAATGCGTTGCAACACAGTCGTACATAAAGCCAAATTCGCGCGTCGATTGCAACTGAAAGCGTCTTAATGTCTCTACTACGCGACTATTTTAACCAATTTTGCGCCGCTTATTAACTGATGGTGGCCGCTTATTAACTGATCGTAAGAAAGCGGCGGCGTCCGGGGCGGCATGTAAGTTTTACAGCCGATTCAGATCCGCCGGGGTTTTCGTACATTCAGCTGTGCAAAAGTTCCATTACAGCTCGATGACCCTGGTTGATCGCCGAGTCGGTATAGGCGGCGCCCCCCGCATCCGAATTGGCGATGGTGATCCTGCCGAAACGCGCGCGGCCGAGGACGTGAGGCTGCTCGTTCTCGGGGAGCTCCGGCTGGAACAGCGGGTTGTACTCGGGTGCGTAGCCGTGCGGCCAGCGATTGACGGTGATCGCAGTGATGTCGCGCGCCGGATCGAACCCTCCGTCCTTGAGTGTGCGGCCGAGCTGATCACGGATGTTGCGTTCGAAGGTCTCGAAAGAGGTCGTGAGCAGCTCGGCGCGACCGGCGCGATTCTGATCGTGCTCCGCAAGTCCCGGCTTGCAAGGCGTGCGAACCATGTGCACCAGAATCGGCGCATCCGGCGAGCTCGTGCTCTGATACGAGCCGATGGTGACGTGCGGATTCAAATGAAAATAGCAGTGGTAGCCGCCCGGTGCGTAGACACCATAGAGCTTGAGCGCATCGAACGCCCGCCGGTTGGCGAGTGCCACGCTCGTATAAACGAGCGGCGCCTTCACCAGGCTGTGCAAGGCCTCTTTCTGCGGCGGCGGCAGCTCCGGGCAGAGGTAGGGAATCATCATGTTGTAGCACGCTAGCACGACGCCGCCGGCGCGCGCGGTATAGGCGCCGCCCGCCCGCAGATACGTGACCTCGACCTGCTTGGCGGCGGACGGCTCGTCCACATTGCGGGCGCGAACGACGGTGCTGCTCAAGCGCAGGCGCACGCCCGACCCGGTGCGGTCGAGCTGCGAGTAGTCGATTCGCGCCGTGACGATTTTCTCCGCGCTGTTCGCCTTGGCTCTTCCGCCGAACGCGTCCGGTATGAGATCGCGCACCAGCGAGCGCGCGATGGTGGCATTGCCGTCGGGAAAATGCAGCCGATAGGAGCCGCCGGTGTCTTGATAGCCTGCCGCCGTCGGGCCCATGCGCGAGATGGAGCCCTTGGCGAGCTTCATGCCTTGAAAGCCCGGCATGCCGAATCCCCAGCAATCGAGCGCGGACACGGCATCGGTGCCGACGCCCCATTCGCCCATGGTGCTCGCGTGATAATACTTGCTCACCGCCGGATCGACCTTCACCACATCGCGCAGAAATGCCTCGTAGCTCATGCGCGACAGGCGCTGCTTCTTCTCGGCCGACGGCACTCCGGGCATGTAGTCGATCTGCGCGGTCTCGATCTGCAGGATTTCCTTGCGTGCCCGATCGGACAGGGGTGCCTCCAACACCGCCTGGGCGAGCGCGGACTTGTCGGTGCGGTCACCGCCCATGCCGAGAACGAGCTTGTCGGTGCCGAAGGTTTCGCGGTCGAAGAAGGATCCCTGCTTGAGGCCGAGGTGTTCGTAGAAACTCAGGTGCTGCGTGGTCTTGATGAGCGGGTCCACGTCGATGCCGAGCGTGCGCAACAGTCCGTCCGCGATCTTGCCGTAGGGGCGCGGGCTGTCGATTTCCAAGGTGCCGCCGTTCAGGAGATTGAGATGGCCGTCCAGATGAAATTCGTTGCGCTTCGCATGGCCACCGAAGTCGTCGTGGTTGTCGAGCAGCAGGATGCGGCTGCCGTGGCCGGCGTTTTCGCGAAAGAAATGTGCCGCGGCAAGTCCGCTGATGCCCGCGCCGACGACGATGAGATCGTATTGCTCGCCGGTATCGACGGCGGAGGGCAGGGATTTACCGTCGCGCAGGGCATGGGCCGATTCGAATGATCCCGGATGGCTGCCGCGCATGCCGGTCAGCAGCGGCGGGTAATAGCCGGGGACGTCTTGCGCGGCGAGGGCGGCGGAGGCGGCCGGGGAATCGCCGGCGGGAGACACGACGGGAGGCGGGGGCCGAGCGTCCGCGAGCACGGGGCCTGCGGCCAGGGCGGCCGTTCCGATGGCAACGCCGTTCAGAAAATCGCGCCGGGTGATGGGACGGTCCATACCGAGCGAGCGGTCCGGGGAGGGAGTTTTTTTCATGAGGGGTCTGAGAGTTATGTTCTTCTGAGATTCGAGGCAAGTTACCGTGCCCGGGGGACACTTGCCAGTGCCTGCAATCTGTATATACTGACAGTAGCTGTCTGCATATACAGGACCACGTCATGACGGATCTCACTCCTCGACAAACGCAGATCTTACGGCTCATCCAGGCCTCGATTGCCGAAAACGGAATGCCGCCGACCCGCGCGGAGATTGCCCGCACGTTGGGCTTCAAATCGCCGAATGCGGCCGAGGAGCATTTGCGCGCCCTGCAACGCAAGGGTGTCATCGATTTGATCCCGGGCGCCTCGCGCGGCATTCAGCTCAAGGACATCCTGAGAGAACAGCTCGGCTTGCCGCTGATCGGCCGGGTGGCCGCCGGGCGGCCGATCCTGGCCGAGGAGCACATCGAGCGGCGCTATCAGATCGATCCTCAATTGTTCCAGCCTGTGCCGCACTACCTGTTGAAAGTGCAGGGCATGAGCATGAAGAACGCCGGCATCCTGCATGGCGATCTCGTCGCCGTGCACCGCACGCCCGAGGTGCGCAATCGGCAGATCGTCGTCGCTCGCCTCGAGAACGAAGTGACCGTCAAGCGCTATCGGCAGGAAGGCACCATCGTCTGGCTGTTGCCCGAGAACGCCGACTTCGAGCCCATTCGCGTCGATCTGAAAAAAGAGCCCATGATGATCGAAGGAGTGGTGGTCGGGGTGCTTCGTCGCGGTAAAGACGTGGATGCCGCGTGAAGCACCCACGCTGGCGGATATCCTGGCTGATGCGCGTGTCTGGAAGTTATCTTTAAGTTCCCGGGACGCCTCGGCCGGCCAGCCCCTGTCGTCGCCTCGTCCGGTTTGGTCCACCGGGCGAAGCGCGCTCGATGCCCGCTTGCCGGGTGGAGGCTGGCCGACGGCGTCGCTCATCGAGGTGTTGCTGGAGGCGCCCGGTCTCGGTGAAGTCCAGCTGTTTCTGCCGGCATTGGTGCAATCCCAAAAAGTGGAGGGCGAAACTCCCTGGCTGGTTTGGATCGCACCCCCCTATGAGCCGTTCGCACCGGCCTTGGCGCAGCATGGCATCGACCTCGAGCGTCTCCTGGTGGTGCGACCCGTCACGGCGACGGAAGCCTTGTGGGCCGCCGAGCAGGCACTGAGCTCCGGAGCCTGCGCGGCCGTTTTACTCTGGTTGAAAGGCGCCGACGATCGGTGGTTGCGGCGTTTGAAATTGGCGGCCGAGGCGGGCGGCGCACTCGGCGTGCTGTTTCGGCCGGAGCGCCATCGATTCGAGTCTTCGCCGGCGGCGTTGCGAGTGCTGCTCGCTCGCGGGGATGAAGGGCCTCATCTGGAAATCATCAAGGTGCAAGGCGGCCGCCCCGGCCCCGTGTGGAATGTAATTTGAAGCCGCGCGCGCTGAAATCCGCCACGGCGGATTTGTTCGCCGCCGCCGCGCCGCCTTCGCGGCGCGCTGCGACCCCTCCGGCGGCTGCCGCCTCGCCTCCGCCCCCGCCGGAGCAAAGCACCGCGCGCTCGCGCTCGAGACACTTGTGGTACGCCGTGGTGTTTCCGGCACTCGGCGAGCCGCAGAGTGCGCCCTTGAGCCTCGAGCGGCTGTGCCTGCACGCCCAGCGATTCACGCCCTGGGTGAGTATCGAGCCGCCCAACGCCCTGCTGCTCGAGATCAGAGGCAGCGTGAAGCTTTTCGGTTCGCTGGCGGCGTTGGGCGCGGACATCGATGCGGTATGGAGCGGATTGAAGCTGCGTGCCCAGAGCTCGACCGCGCCCTCGACGTTGGCGGCGCTATGGCTGGCCCGCGCCGGCCAGAAAGCGGTCCTGGAGGATCCCGGCTCGCTCGCCGGATGTCTTGCGAAGCTGTCCGTGGCGTGCACCTCCTGGGACCCCGGCCGGCTTCATACCCTGCGCACCATGGGCGTCAACCGCATCGGCGAGTTGATGCGCTTGCCGCGGGCGGGAATCGCCCGGCGTTTGGGTGCCGATGCGCTGCTCGATCTCGACATTGCGCTCATGCGGCAGGCCGCGCCGCGCCGCGCGTTCGCGGCTCGCGAGCGTTTCCACGAGCGCTGCGATTTCGAGATGGAGGTCGAGACCGTGGCGTACCTGCAGACGGCGCTCGGGCCGCTCATCGAGCGCTGCGCGCGGTTCTTGCGCGAGCGGCAGGCGGGCGTCGAGGCGCTGGAGCTCAAGCTCGATCATCGCACACAACCCATCACCCGGATTCGCCTCGGGCTGGCGAGCGTGACCGGCGATCCGCGCCGTTTGGCGGACGTATCGATGCACAAGCTCGCGCGCCTCGAACTCGCCGCACCGGTCCGCTCCCTGGAGCTCAAATCCGGTCCTTTGCGGCCGCTCTCGACCGATTCTTTCGATGTGTTCGCCTGCCTCGGAGGTGCCGGCGGCCGCGACACGGCGCCGCAGCTGGTGGAGCGTTTGCGTGCCCGGCTGGGCGAGCAGGCCGTCTACGGTATTTGTCCGGTGCCGGAACATCGTCCCGAGGTGGCGTGGCAGCGGGTGCAAAGCTTGTCGGCGAAGGGAACTATGCGGGTGGGCCGGCAGACTCCTCCTCCCCGGATTGATGTTCAAGGGATGCCGCGGCCCATCTGGCTGTTGAACGAGCCGGCGCGGCTCCGTGCCCCGGACGTCGAGCGGCTGCGGCAAAGCCGCTCGCTGCTCGAGGGGCCCGAGCGCATCGAAAGCGGCTGGTGGGATGGCAAGGACGTGACGCGTGATTACTACATCGTGCGTCAGTCAGGCGGCACCCGGTTGTGGATTTTCCAGGAACGGCGGTCCAGGCGCTGGTTCGTGCACGGTGTGTTCGCTTGAGGCCGCTCGATGTACGCCGAGCTACATGCCTTGAGCAACTTCTCCTTCCTGCGTGGGGCTTCGCACCCGGAGGAGCTGGTCGAGCGAGCCAGGGCGCTCGGCTATCGAGCGCTCGCCCTCACCGATGAATGCTCGCTCGCAGGAGTGGTGCGCGCGCACATCGCGGCCAAGCGATGCGAGCTGCCGCTCATCGTCGGCGCAGAGCTGCATTGCGGCGGCGATGATCTCAAGCTGGTGGTGCTCGCCACCAGCCGGTCGGGCTACGGCACGCTCTGCCGTCTCATCAGCCGCGCGCGGCGTGCGGGCGCCAAGGGCAGCTATCGGCTCGAGCGCCAAGACCTCGAGAACGCCCTCGACGGATGCCTGATCGTCTGGCTGCCGGCCGGGCGCACGACCCTGCCGAAGCAGGAAAGCGATGGCCGCTGGCTGCGCGAGCGCTTTGCCGGGCGTCTATGGATCGGTGTGGAGCTGTTGACCGGTGGCCTCGATGCGCGCCGCCTGGAGATGCTGGAGGCGCTCGGGGATGCGCTCGGCATACCGCGGGTTGCCGCCGGCGACGTGCACATGCATCGGCGCAGCCGCCGCGCGCTGCAGGATGTGCTGACGGCGATTCGCCTCAAGATCCCGCTCGCCGAAGCCGGCACCCGGCTCCATCCGAACGGCGAGCGCCACCTGCGGCCGCTGCCGCGCCTCGAGGAGCTGTATCCCGGAAAGCTCCTCGAGGAGACTCTGGCCCTCACGGAGCGCTGCACATTCAGTCTCGACGAGCTGCGCTACGAGTATCCCGAAGAGCTGGTGCCCGCCGGTGAGACGCCCACCAGCCATTTGCGCCATTTGACGGAGCTGGGAGCCGCCAAGCGCTGGCCGGGCGGAGTGCCCGCCGCCGTGCGCAAGGAGATCGAGCACGAGCTCCGGCTCCTGGCCGAGCTCAAGTTCGAGCCGTTCTTTCTCACCGTGCACGATGTGGTGCAGTACGCGCGCTCGCACCACATTCTTTGCCAGGGACGGGGCTCGGCCGCCAACTCGACGGTGTGCTACTGCCTCGGGATCACCGAAGTGGATCCCTCGCGCATGTCCATGCTGTTCGAGCGCTTCATCTCCAAAGAGCGCAACGAGCCTCCCGATATCGACGTGGATTTCGAGCACGAACGGCGCGAGGAGGTGATTCAGTATATTTATTCCAAGTATGGCCGTGAGCGTGCCGCGCTCGCGGCGACCGTCATCTGCTACCGCCCGCGAAGCGCGCTGCGCGACGTCGGCAAGGCGCTTGGGCTTGGGCTCGAGGAAGTCGACCGGCTGGCCCGCGGCATGCAATGGTGGGACGGGCAGCGCATCGACCCCGAGCGCATCCGCGCCTCGGGATTCGACCCGATGGATCCCAGGACCCGGCGCCTGATGGCGCTCACCGCCGAGATCCTCGGATTTCCTCGCCATCTCTCGCAGCATGTCGGCGGCTTCGTGATCGCCCGCCGCCGCCTGGATGAGCTCGTGCCCATCGAGAATGCCGCGATGCCCGAGCGGACCGTCATCGAATGGGACAAGGACGATCTCGACGCCCTTGGGCTTCTCAAGGTCGATGTGCTGGGACTCGGCATGCTGACCGCCATACGCCGGGCGTTCGGCTTGATCAACGCCTTCGGCGGCACGTCCGGCGTCCCGGGGGAGCTCTCCCTCGCCACGGTGCCGGGCGAGGATGCCGCCGTGTACGACATGATTTGTCGTGCCGATACCGCCGGCGTCTTCCAGATCGAATCGCGTGCACAGATGTCCATGCTGCCGCGCCTGCGGCCGCGCAATTTCTACGATCTCGTGATCGAAGTGGCGATCGTGCGGCCGGGGCCGATCCAGGGCGAGATGGTGCATCCGTATCTACGCCGCCGCAGCGGCGAGGAGCCGGTGAGTTACCCGAGCAAGGAGGTCGAGAAGGTGCTGAAGCGCACCTTGGGGGTGCCCATCTTTCAAGAGCAGGTCATGCAGCTGTCGATCGTGGCGGCCGGCTTCTCGCCCGGCCAGGCCGACGGCTTGCGGCGTGCCATGGCGGCGTGGAAGAGAAAAGGGGGTTTGGAGCCATTTCAGCGCCAATTGATCGATGGGATGCGCGAGCGCGGCTACGAGGAGAGCTTCGCGCTCCAGATCTTCAATCAGATCCTGGGATTCGGCGAGTATGGTTTTCCGGAAAGTCACGCCGCCAGCTTCGCCTTGCTGGTCTACACCTCGGCATGGCTCAAAGCCTATGAGCCCGCGGCGTTTTGCGCGGCGCTCATCAACAGTCAGCCCATGGGTTTTTACGCACCGGCCCAGCTGGTCCGCGATGCGCGCTCGCACGGGGTGGAAGTGCGTCCGGCCGATGCCACGGTGAGCGACTGGGATTGCACGCTCGAGCGGCGGGACGATGGGCGGCCGGCGCTGCGCTTGGGGCTCCGGCTGGTGAAACATTTGACGCAGGAGGGCGCCCGGCGCCTGCTCGAGGCGCGCGCGGTGCGCCCCTTCGCCGGCCTGGCGGACCTGGCCGAACGCGCGACGCTCGATCGCCGCGATCTCGAGGCGCTGGCCGCGGGCGACGCGCTCGCGGCCTTGAGCGGCCATCGTTACCGCGCCGTGTGGCAGGTGAGCGGGGTGGAGCGGCCGTTGCCGTTGCTGCCGGCGGATACGCAGGTGCCCGAGGGGATCCCGTTGCTGCGCGCACCGCGCGAAGGCCATGACATCGTCGCCGATTATGCGAGCCTCGGACTCACCCTGCGGCGCCATCCCCTGGCGCTCCTGCGGGACCGGCTCGGGAAGCGCGGCATCGCCGATACCCAGGCTTTGTGGGATCGGCCCGACGGGCAGTGGGTGACCACCGCCGGCCTCGTGATCACCCGTCAGCGGCCGGGCAGCGCCGGCGGCGTGACCTTCGTCACCCTCGAGGACGAGGTGGGCTACGTGAATCTGATCGTGTGGCAGCGCGTGGCCGAGGAGCAGCGTGCGGCTCTGCTCGAATCGCGGCTCCTCGAGGTGCGCGGCCAGGTGCAGCGCCAGGGGGACGTGCTGCATGTCGTCGCCCGGCGCCTGGTGAATCTGTCGGCGCTGCTCGGGGACCTCATGATCGAGTCGCGGAATTTTCGCTAGTCTTCGAATCCCGTCAATACATTCACGGTATTCACCCCGACCTCCTCCACGGCGTAACCACCCTCGAAAACGAACAGGGTCGGCCACCCGCACGCGCCGATCATGCGCCCATAAGTGGAGAAATCCTCGGATCTGAGCTTGAAAAAGCTGATCGGATCGTGCTCGAAGGTATCCACGCCGAGCGACACCACCAGCGCATCGGGCGCGAAGCGGCGGAGCCGCTGGAGCGCGCTGGCGAGCGCCTGTGACCAGGCGGGGAACCCCGCGCCCGGCGGCAGCGGCAGATTCATGGTGAAGCCGGTCCCGGCGCCCACGCCCGTCTCGTCGGCGTAGCCGGAGAAGTAAGGAAACGCATGCGCCGGGTCGCCGTGCAGCGAAACGTAGAGCACGTCCGCCCGGTCGTAGAAGATGTCCTGGGTGCCATTGCCGTGGTGGAAGTCCACGTCGAGCACCGCAACCCGCGCCGCGCCCCCGTCGCGCAGGTACTCGGCGGCGATCGCCGCATTGTTCAGGAAGCAGTAGCCGCCATACAGGTCGCGCGCCGCATGATGGCCGGGGGGGCGGCACAGCGCGAAGGCGGAGCGCGCGCCCTTCTGCAGGTGGCTCGCCGCGGTCAGCGCGACATCGGCGGCGGCTTGCGCCGCCTCCCAGGTGCCTGCGCTGATCGAGGTCTCGCCGGCCATGGCGTAATATCCGAGCTTCCCGGTGATCGAGGTCGGACAGCGCTGCGCCATGCGCCGCGCCGGCCAGCAGTCCGGAATGGCCTCCCCCTGGTTGCCTGCAGCGGTCCATTCGCTCCACGCGGTCTTCAGGAAATCCACGAACGCCGTGTCATGCACTTTGAGGACCGGCCCAAGACCGAAGCGCGAGGGCGGCGTGATCTCGCCCAGGCCCACGGCACGGACGCGCTCGAGGACGATCTCGGCACGCTCGGGGCATTCGTGGGGAGGGACCAGGCGGCCGCCGTAGAGCTCGGTTTTGGCGTTGCGCAGCAAATGCGCTTCAGTGAACACGGTGATCATGGATTTCCCGATCGTCAATGTTTCAGCGGTGTTTCTTTTTTTTGCGGGGGGGCTTCTCGCCGGACTCGGCGGCGTCGGACTCGGCGGCGCCGGTGTCGCCGATCTCGTAGTCGTCGAAATCACTGAGCAGCTCCGCGGTGCGGCGCTCCTCCATCACCCGCTCGAGGCGGCGCCAGGCGGGCTCGGCGCCCTTCGGGGCACGGCGGCGCTGCGACTCGACGTCGCGCATGATGTGGTCCACGTCCACATCCTCTACGGGCGCAGCGTCCTCCGCGTCCTCTTCCTCGAATTCGTCGGATTCGGGTTTCTCCACGCGCGGTTTATAAACGGAAAGACGCCCCGAGAGCAATAGGCTGGCGCTCACTTCACCAGATCGTTGAGCTGGAATATCGGCAGGAGCAGTGCGATCACGATGAACATGACGATCGCGCCCATGAACACGACCATGAACGGGCCCAGAAGATTGGTGAGCGTCGATAGCAGGCCGTCCATCTCCCGTTCCTGATTGCTGGCCGCGCGCTCGAGCATTTTCTCGAGCTCGCCGCTGCTCTCGCCGCTCGATATCAAGTGGATCATCATGGGCGGGAACAGCTTGCGCGCGGCCAGGGATTTACCGATGGGCGCGCCCTCCCGCACGCGCAGTGCGGCCTCTTCCACGGCCTGGCGCATCGGCATGTTGCTCACCACCTCCGCGGAGATGCGCAATGCGTCGAGCACGGGCACCGCGCTCGCGGTGAGGATGCTGAAGGTGCGCGAGAAGCGCCCGGTATTGACGCCGCGGATCAGCTTGCCGAGGAGCGGCGTGCGCAGCATCCAGCGATCGACCTTGAGCCGCGCCTCCGGCGCCTTGACCCAGCGCGAGAAGCCCCAGAAGGCGGCCGCGATCGCGATCAGGCCATAGAACCAGTAATGGCGGATGAAATCGCTCATGGCGATGAGGAAGCGGGTTGCGACCGGCAGCTCCTGGTGTCCGGACTCGAACACCGCGACCACCTGCGGTACCACGTAGGCCAGCAGGAAGGAGACGATGGCGAAGCACAGGAACAAGAGCACGATGGGATAGACCAGGGCATTGCTCACCTGCTGGCCCATGGCCTGGCGCGACTCCGTGTAGTCGGCCAGCCGCTCGAGCACCGAATCGAGCTTGCCGGACTGCTCGCCGGCGGAGACGGTCGCGCGGTAGATCTCGGGGAATGCCTGAGGGAAATCCCTGAGGCCGTCGGCGAGCGGGTGACCCTCGACCACCTTGCCGCGCACGCCGAGGACGATCCGCTGCACCCGCGCCTTCTCGGTCTGCTCGGCGACCGCCTGCAAGGTCTCCTCGAGCGGCAAACCGGAACGCAGCAAGGTGGCCAGCTGACGGGTGAGCAGCGCAAGGTCGAGCGCGGAGAGGCCGCGGCGCGAGAACGCACGGCGCTTGGCCTGCTTCTGCTGCTCGCGGTGCGCCGCTTCCTGGATGTCCAGAGGCAGGAGCTGTTTTTCGCGCAACAGCTGCCGCACGTGCTTGGGCGTGTCGCCCTCGATCAGCCCCTTGCGCTCGCGCCCCTGGCCGTCCAGCGCGACGTATTCGAACGCACCCATCAGCGTTTTGCCCGGGTGGTGTTCGCGTCAGCCATCGTGGTCTTCCTAGTCTTCGCGGGTGACGCGGAGCACTTCTTCCAACGTGGTTTCGCCCGCCATGACCTTGCGGCGGCCGTCGTCGCGGATGCCGGGGCTCGAGGCGCGCGCGTAGCGCTCGAGCTCCTGTTCCGAGGAGCCGTCGTGAATCATGGTGCGCATGTGATCGTCCACCGAAATGAGCTCGTAGATGCCGGTGCGCCCGCGATAGCCCATGCCGGGCTCGGTGCTCGGGCGATAGAGCTGCACCGGGCCGTCCTTCGGATGGAGGTTGAGCAGGCGCCGCTCGTACTCGCCGGCCATGAACGGCTCGCGCGATTCCGGGTTCAGCACGCGCACCAGACGCTGTGCCACCAGGCCGATCAGGCTCGATGAGAGCAGGAACGGCTCGATGCCCATGTCGCGCAGACGCGTCACCGCGCCCACCGCCGTGTTGGTGTGGAGCGTGGACAGCACCAGGTGGCCGGTCAAGCTCGCCTGCACGGCGATCTGGGCGGTCTCCAGATCGCGGATTTCGCCGATCATCACCACATCCGGGTCCTGACGCAGAATCGCGCGCAGGCCGCGAGCGAAGGTCATTTCGACCTTGGTGTTGACCTGGGTTTGCCCGATCCCGTCGATGTAATACTCGATCGGGTCCTCGACGGTCATGATGTTGCGCGTGTTGTCGTTGATGCGCTCGAGCGAAGCGTAGAGCGAGGTCGACTTGCCCGAGCCGGTGGGGCCGGTGACCAGGATGATGCCGTGGGGCTTGTGGATGAGCTCATCCATGGTTTCCTGAGTCTTCGGATCCATGCCGAGCGAGGTGAGCTCGATGCGGCCGGCCTGCTTGTCCAGCAAGCGCAGCACCACCCGCTCACCATGGCCGGACGGCAAGGTCGAGACGCGCACGTCCACCGCGCGTCCGGCGATACGCAGCGAGATGCGCCCGTCCTGCGGCAGCCGGCGCTCGGCGATGTCGAGCTTCGACATGACCTTGATGCGCGATACCACCAGCGGCGCGACCGCGCGCTTGGTCTGCAGGACCTCGCGCAGCACGCCGTCGACTCGAAAGCGGATCACCAGCCGGTTCTCGTAGGGCTCGATGTGGATATCGGAGGCGTTCTCTTTCACGGCCTGAGTGAGCAGCGCGTTGATCAGGCGGATGATCGGCGCCTCGTCGTCGCTCTCCAGGAGGTCGGACGATTCGGGAATATCCTCGGCGAGATGGGCGAGGTCGGTGTTCTCGTCCAGTCCCTCGAGCATCTGCATGGCCGCTCCGGACCCCGCCTCGTACGCGATCCGCAGCAGCGAGTCGAAGCGCTCGACCGACACGCGCTCGAGTTTCAGGGGCACACCCACGAAGCGCCGGACCTCGGCAAGAACCTGCGGCGTCACCCCCGGGCGGCACACCGCGTCCGCGAAGTCGGCCCCGACGGCGCGCACCAGGATGCCGTGACGCTTGGCGAACGGGAACGAGAGCTTCCGTTGCTCGAGGGGCTGGTCGAGCTCGGCGTTCATTGGGGCGACGTGCGTTGCGGCGCGACCGGCTGCGGCACGGGGGCCGGTTGCGCCGTGGCAGCCGGCTGCGAGGCCGGTGGGGCCGGTTGCAGTGCCGGGGCCGGCTGGGAGGCCGGCGTCGCGGGTTGCGGCAACGGCGCGGGCTGGGCTTGCGGCGCGGGTTGCGGAGCCGGGGCCGGCTGAGGCGCAGGCGCTACTACAGAGGTGTTGGACCCGGTCGGCGAGGCACCGCCGCCGCTCTTGGAGGGCTGCATGGGCGGAATCGTAGGCTGCTTCTGCCCCGGCAACAACATGATGTGGCCCTTGTTCAGGGTGCGCTCCTCTTCGCGAATCTGATTGTACTTGCCGGCACTCACCGCCTCGGTCGCGGCCTGATCGCGAAGGATCCGGGGCCGCAGGAACACCAGCAAGTTGCTCTTTTGACGCGAGCCTGAGCGCGACTTGAACAGGTTGCCGAGCAACGGAATCGCCCCGAGCACCGGCACGCGGTCCTCGCTCTCGGTCACCGTGTCCTGCATCAGGCCGCCGAGCACGATGATACCGCCGTCCTCGATCAGAATCGTGGTCTTGATCGAGCGCTTGTTGGTGGAGATGTCGGCGGAATCCGCCAGCTTCGCACCGGGCGAGGAGTCTTCCTGCTCGACCTTGAGCTGGATCGTATCGCCTTCGCTGATGTGCGGCGTGACCTTGAGGATGGTGCCCACTTCCTCGCGCTGAATGGTCTCGAACGGGCTCGTGGTGCCGTTGACGGCGGCCGTGGAGCTCGTGTACTGGCCCGTCACCAGCGGGATTTCCTGCGTCACCTTCACCTCCGCCTCCTCGTTGTTCATGGTAATGACGCGCGGGGTGGAAATGATATTGCTGTCCGCATCGCTGCGCAGCGCCTGGATGAGTGCGGCGAAGCCCTTGCCGGTGCTGGAATTGTAGGACCCCACCGCAAAGGTGGCTCCGTTCGGGATCACCGAGGAGAGGCCGGAGGTGCCGGTGCCGGTGCCGGTCCCCAGCCCCGTCCCCAGCCCGGTGGTGTTCGTGTTGGTCGAGCTCAGGCCGTTGTTGGTCAGCGAGCTGACGCCGCCCAGCGCCGCCGCGGCCAGATCCACGATGCTGGTGCCCTGGCCCGGCAGGTTGACCACGCCGTAGCCATACGAGGAGCCACCGTCCAGAAGCCACTGCACGCCGAGATTCGAGCTCTTGTTGACCGCGACCTCGACGATCATGGCCTCGATCTCGACCTGCGCCCGGCGGATGTCGAGCTTGTCGATCACCCCCATGAGATTCTTCATGATCTTGGGCGGCGCCGTGATGATCAGCGCATTGGTGGGTACATCGGCCCAGATGGTGACGCTGGCATCGACATTCGATCCGCCGCCCCCGCCGCCCGCCGCGCTCGGGCCGCCCGATTGCGGGCCTGCCTGCGACTTGGCGGTGGCCGAGGCCTGGCCTTTGAGCTTGTCGGCGAGTTTCTCGGCATCGGCGTACAGGAGATACCGCACCTCGGTGTCGCCGCCGCCCCCGGCCTTGGGGGTGTCCAGATCGAGGATCAGGGCCTTTTCCTTGAGGCGCTGCGACTTCTCGCCGCTCAGCAGCACGCTGTTGGTGCGTTCGTCGGCGACCACCTTGACCGGCGCGCCGCCGGCTTCGGCGGCCCCGGCGCCCTGACTGAGCTGATTGAGGGTGCGCACGACCTCCGAGGCGCTGGCATTGTGCAGCGGAATGACCTCGATGGGCTCGTCGCCGCTCTCGTCCATCCGCTCCACGATCTTCATGATGCGCGCCACGTTGCTCGCACGGTCGGAGATGATCAGCATGTTGCCGGCCGCATAGGCCGCGAGGTGCCCCTGCTGCGGAATCAACGGACGCAACAGCGGTACCAGCTGGGCGGCGCTGACGTTCTGCATGGTGATTATCTGCGTCACGATCTCGTCGGACGAGGGGCTCACGCTCGTCGGCAGATCGATGGACGGCGACTGCCTCACCTCGGTATTGGGAATGATCTTGATGACCTTGCCCGCGGGAACCGCGGCATACCCGTAAACCTGCAAGACCGACAGGAATGCCTGGTAGAACGCCTCCGGCGACATCGGCGTCGAGGAGAGCATGGTGACCTTGGCGTTGACGCGCGGATCGATGATGAAGTTCTTGCCGGTCACCTCGCCGACCGCCTGGATGATCTGATTGATATCCGCGTCCTTGTAGTTCGGCGTGATGGTCGCGCCTTGCTGCGGTTGCGGCGGGAGCCCCCGCTGTCCGGCGTTGGGGGGCGCGGGCAGTGCCGCCGGCGCCAGCAACACCAATATCACACACGCGACCGCTAGCCTTTCAGGCATGGGGCGCATCATTCGGTCGGGGCTTGCGGATTCGAAGGCACGGCGCCGGGGGGAGGACTGGCGGCTCCCGTGCGCGTGGGCCCCGGGCTGCCGTCGCCTTCCAGATCCCGGGTGGCTTCCGCGGCAACCTGGGCGATGTTCAGGGTGATCTCCTGTTTCTGGCCACCGCGTTCGACGGTGACCGCAACGGTGTTGGACGATTGGATCGTATCGAATACCTCTTGGCTGTGCTGCGGATCATCGAGTGCTTGTCCATTGATTGCCGTGACCAAGTCTCCAGGCTGCAAACCCAGTTTATTAAATATGGCGCGATTGCGGCCGGGGTAGGCGCGGAAGCCGCGAAGCTTGCCGGCGGCGCTGTCGTACGAGGGGACCGTACGCATGACCTGGTCGAGGATGCCCGGGTCCTGTTGCACCATGCGCCGTACGTTATTGACGGCCGCGACCGTGCGCGGGTCGGATCCGATCCGGCGCGACATTCGGGGAGCGGCGCGACCGCTCGCAATCAGCCGCGGCAAAAGAAGAGTTTCCAAGGTTCCTGCCCGATCGAGAATGACGTGGTCCAGATAGACCGAAAATAGCGAGGCACCGTTCACATTATCGCCGACCGAATATACTTTCGACGGTCCTCCGTCGCTGATGATGGCAATGCCGCGCTTCGGATCCTGGGTCGCGATCGTGCCGGCGAGCACCAGGTTCGCGCTGCTCAAGGGAGCGTTGTTGGGATCCTGCGCGGTCGGATCCGCCACGGCGACGCCGAACAGGTGGGCGGACACCACCGCCTGCACGTTCGCTGCGGGACTGCGGTGAGCCGCCGGCGCCGCAGTCAGCATGGGTTCCGGCGTCTTCACGTGGCCGCCCACGAGCGCGACGGCCGTGCGAGCGAGCTCGACCGCAATGAGCACGGCGAGCGCGATCGAAACCGCGTTGGGACCATTGGCCGTAAGGCGTGCCAGCCATTGAACGTTGCGCGTATCCACCATGTAGTAAAGGGTCGTGCGGTTGCTTCAGAAGGTTGCGCGAGCGGGAGGCTGGGCCGCACGCCGAAATGGGCCTCTCAAGACCGCCAATCATAGGGCTAGCGGGTAGGCCGCTCAAGCATTTGTTTTTGCTTGTTAAAGTAGAGTGACACCTATTTGCGACATTGGCAATGCAGGCGGACTTTTGCTTATCAGTGCTTGTAAAGCGCCAAACTGCGCCCTATAAAACGGAGAGATATGAGTGACGTTGAACGCGGTCGGGAAGGTAACACTGGCTTGGTCGTCGAGGAAGCGGCGCCAAGGCTCAAGCGCCCGCCTCTTTATCAAGTGGTCCTCATCAACGACGACTATACCCCGATGGAATTCGTCGTGGACATCCTGCAGCGCTTCTTTGCGATGGACCGTAGCAAGGCAACCCGGGTTATGCTTGAGGTGCATACCAAGGGCAAGGGTGTGTGCGGGGTATTTACTTACGAGATCGCGGAGACCAAGGTGGCTCAAGTGATCGCATATGCGCGACAACATCAGCATCCGCTGATGGCAACGCTAGAAGAGGCGTAACCAGTGCTTAGTCAAGAACTCGAATTTTGCTTGAACGATGCTTTTGCGGGAGCGCGCGAGGCGCGCCACGAATTCATGACCGTCGAGCACCTGCTGCTCGCCATCGTGGACACCCCGAAGGTGCGCGAAATCCTGAAGTCCTGCGGGGCCGATACCACGAAGCTCAAGACCGAGCTCAAACAGTTCATCGATCAGACCACGCCGCGGCTGCCGGCGGGCGAGGATCGCGACGTGCAGCCGACCCTCGGTTTTCAGCGGGTTCTGCAGCGAGCCGTGTTCCACGTGCAGTCGAGCGGCAAGAAGGAAGTCACGGTCGCGAACGTGCTGGTCGCAATTTTCAGCGAGAAGCAGTCCCACGCCGCGTACCTCTTGAGCATGCAGGACGTGTCGCGGCTCGATGTGGTCAATTTCATCGCCCATGGCCTCTCGAAGGCGGGCGGCGAGGAGCGCAGCGATCGCGAAGAGGGCGGAGCGTCGAGCGACCCCGAGCGCGACGGCGAGGGCGGCGGCAGCGCGCTCGAGAAGTACGCCACCAATCTCAATGAGGCGGCCCGCAAGGGCAAGATCGATCCGCTCATCGGGCGTAAGCTCGAGGTGGAGCGCACCATCGAGATCCTGTGCCGCAGGCGCAAGAACAATCCACTGTACGTGGGCGAGGCGGGGGTGGGAAAGACCGCGATCGCCGAGGGACTTGCGCGGATGATCGTCGAGAATCAGGTTCCCGAAGTGCTGCTCGATGCCACGATCTACTCGCTCGACATGGGCTCCCTGGTCGCAGGCACCAAGTATCGCGGCGATTTCGAGAAGCGCCTGAAGGCGGTGCTCGCCGAGGTCAAGAAGCAGCCCGGCGCGATTCTGTTCATCGACGAGATCCACACCGTCATCGGGGCGGGTGCCGCCTCGGGCGGCGTCATGGATGCCTCCAATCTGATCAAGCCGGCGCTGGCGAACGGCGAGCTGCGCTGCATCGGCTCGACCACCTACAACGAGTATCGCGGCATCTTCGAGAAGGACCACGCGCTCGCGCGGCGCTTCCAGAAGATCGACATCACCGAGCCGTCGATTCAGGACACGGTGGATATCCTGCGCGGACTCAAGTCGCGTTACGAGGAGCATCACGGCATCAAGTACGAGGACGAGGCCCTGCGGGCCGCGGCGGAGCTCGCGGCGCGCCACATCAACGACCGGCACATGCCCGACAAGGCGATCGATGTGGTGGACGAGGCGGGTGCCAACCTGCGACTGCGGCCTGCGGAGAGCCGCGAGCCGTCCGTGACCGTGACGCAGATCGAGAACGTGGTGGCGCGCATCGCGCGCATTCCGCCGAAGAACGTCTCGATGTCCGATCGCGACGTGCTCAAGAACCTCGAGCGGAATCTGAAGCTCACGATTTTCGGCTAGGACAAGGCGATCGAGGCGCTCTCCGCGGCGATCAAGATGTCGCGCTCGGGGCTGGGCGACCATCGCAAGCCCGTCGGCTCGTTCCTGTTCTCCGGCCCGACCGGGGTCGGCAAGACCGAGGTGACGCGCCAGCTCGCCATCGCCATGGGCGTGGAGTTCGTGCGCTTCGACATGTCGGAGTACATGGAGCGTCACACCGTGTCCCGGCTGATCGGCGCTCCCCCCGGCTACGTGGGATTCGATCAGGGAGGTCTGCTGACCGAAGCGATCGCGAAGCATCCGCATTGCGTGCTGCTGCTGGACGAGATCGAGAAGGCGCACCCCGACGTATTCAACCTCCTGCTGCAGGTCATGGACCACGGCACGCTGACCGACAACAATGGCCGCAAGGCGGACTTCCGCCACGTGATCATCGTCATGACCACGAACGCAGGGGCCTTCGAGATGAGCCGGCCGAGCATCGGGTTCACGCAGTCCGATACGGCGCCGGACGGGATGGAGGCAATTCGCCGCCTGTTCTCGCCGGAATTCCGCAATCGCCTGGATGCGGTGATTCAGTTCGGCGCACTCGATGCCGATACCATCGAGCGCGTGGTCGACAAGCTTCTGGTCGAGGCGGAGGCGCAGCTCGAGCACAAGCGCGTATCCATTGCGGTCGATGAGGCGGCGCGGCGCTGGATCGCCAAGCGCGGCTACGATCCGAAGATGGGTGCGCGGCCGATGGCGCGTCTCATCCAGGAATACATCAAGCGTCCGCTGGCCGAGGAGCTATTGTTCGGCAAGCTGGTCAACGGCGGCCACGTGGAAGTGACCGTCGCGGAGGACGGGGAGAAGCTCAAGCTCGATTCGCATCCGGCGGAGGCGCCGGCGCTCAAGTCGCCCGAGAGTCAGGCGACTCAATAGCCCCCGGGACGGGAGCGTCGCTGCCGCTTCGGGGCGGCAGCGGTTACCGGCCGCGATAGACGATTCGGCCCTTGGTCAGGTCGTAGGGCGTCATTTCGACCGTGACCTGGTCGCCGGTGAGGATGCGGATGTAATTCTTGCGCATCTTGCCCGAGATGTGGGCGGTCACCACATGTCCCGTCTTGAGCTTGACGCGAAACGTGGTGTTCGGCAGCGTTTCGACCACCTCGCCCTCGAATTGAATTGCCTCTTCTTTTGACATGCGTCCTTGTGGTGTACATGAAGCCGGGCGCATTGTGCATAAAGCCCCCTGGTATTGCAATTTCAGGCAGGCTCAATCTCACCTTCCCACCGGCCGCCCGCAACGCGCCGCGCGTGGCGCTTGAGCAGGGCAACGAAGTCGTGGCGGCTGATCTCGCGGGCGCCGAGGCTCGACAGATGCGAGCTCGCGACCTGGCAGTCGATCAGCCGGATGGAGCGTCGCCGGCATTCCTCCACCAGCCG
Source organism: Steroidobacteraceae bacterium (assembly GCA_036272515.1). Classification (GTDB taxonomy): domain Bacteria; phylum Pseudomonadota; class Gammaproteobacteria; order Steroidobacterales; family Steroidobacteraceae; genus Bog-1198. The sequence continues at coordinate 19,136 of DATAYO010000099.1, forward strand.
GGCCATCGCCACCTTGGAGGCGTCCCGCTCGCGGCTGAACATCGATTCGCCGAAGAACACTCCGCCCAATTGAATCCCATAGAGGCCTCCCGCCAGGCGCCCGGCGGCGTAGGTCTCGATCGAGTGACCAAACCCGAGGCGGTGGAGCGCTGCGTAGGCGCCGATCATCTCCTCGTTCAGCCAGGTTTCCGCGCCGGAGCGCCGCGGTGCGGCGCACGCCCGGATGACGTCCTCGAAGGCGCCGTCGAGGCGGGTCGAGTACGGGCCGTTGCGCAGGGTCTTGGCGAGGCTTCTGGACACCTTGAATTCCTCCGGATACAGCACCATGCGCGGGTCCGGCGACCACCAAAGGATGGGCTGTTGCGACGAATACCAGGGGAACACGCCGCGCTCATACGCCGAGAGCAGGCGCTGCGGATTGAGATCGCCGCCCGCGGCGAGCAGTCCCGGCGGCTCGCGCAGCGCTTGGTCGACCGGTGGAAACCAATCCGGGTCGATGTGCGGGGCCAGCCAAACGAGCCTGGTCAGAGTTGCAACTCCTCCTCCGGGGGCCGGTGATAGGGTACATGCTCGTTGACCGCGGCCGCGTAGTGATCCACGCCCCGGGCCTCGCGTGCCGAGAAATCGCGGATCGCGGCGGCGAAGCGCTCGTCCGCGATGTAATGGGCCGAGGCGGTCAAGGTGGGGACGAAGCCGCGCGGCACTTTGTGCTCTCCCTGGGTGCCGGGCTCGAAGCTGCCCAAGCCGTGCTCGATGCAGTATTCGATCCCCTGGTAATAGCAGGTCTCGAAATGCAGGCTGTGGTAGTTGCCTCCGGCACCCCAGTAGCGGCCGTACAGCGCATCCTCGCCCACGAAGAAAATGGCGAGCGCAATCGGCGTTGCGCCCTGGCGCGCTATTTTCACCATCAACTGCTCGGGCATCGTTGCGCACAGGCGCTTGAAGAACGCCAGGTTGAGGTACGGCTCGTGGCCGTGGCGGTAGAAGGTGTCGGCGTAGAACTCATACAGCGTGCGCCACAGCGCGTCGCTCATCTCGGCGCCCGAGCGCGTATCGAACTCGATGCCGGCCTCGGCGACGCGGCGCCGCTCGCGCCTGGCCTTCTTGCGCTTCTCGGCGGTGAACGTGGCCAAAAAATCCTCGAACGAGCCATAGCCCCGGTTGAACCAGTGAAACTGGCAGTCGCGCCGCTGAATCAGCCCGGCGCTCGTCAAGGCGTCGAGATCGCCGCCCGTGGGAAACAGCACGTGCCACGAGGAAAGACCCTCCGAGCGGGCGTAGTCGGTGGCCACGCGGATCAATGCCGCGCTGGTGGATTGCCGATCGGCCCCCGGAGCGAGCAGCAGCCGCGGCCCGGTCACCGGCGTGAAGGGGATGGCCGACAGCAGCTTCGGGTAGTACTTGATCCCGTACTGCGCGTAGGCGTTGGCCCAGGCAAAGTCGAACACGAACTCGCCGCGGGAGTGGCTCTTGCGGTAGAGCGGCAAAGCGCCCGCAAGGCGGCCGTGGCGGTCCTCGAGCAGCACATGGCAGGGAGCCCAGCCGGTGCGCGCCGTGGTACAGCCGGATTCCTCCAGGGACAGCAGGAATTCATGCCGCAGGAACGGCTGCGCGGTTCCCGCGAGCGCGTTCCATTCGGCCGCGCCGACGTCGGCGATGCTCTTGAGGAATCGCACGTCTTCTTTCGCGACGATCAAGCGCGCGCGGCGCGGGGCGTGACGTGGCGCTCGGCCTCGAGGCGCTCGAGGTATCTGTCGGCGTCGAGCGCCGACATGCATCCGGTGCCCGCCGAGGTCACCGCTTGACGGTACACATGATCGGCGACATCGCCCGCCGCGAACACGCCCGGTACGCTGGTCGCCGTCGCATCGCCGTCGCTGCCGCCTTTGACCACGATGTAGCCGCCGCGCATGTCGAGCTGGCCTTCGAACAGCTGGGTGTTAGGCTGGTGACCGACCGCGATGAATACCCCGTCGACGGGGATGATGCGCGAGCTCTGGCCAAGCAATCCGCGCAACCGCGCACCGGTGACGCCGGCGTCATCGCCGAGGATCTCATCGATGGCGTGGTTCCAGGCCATGGAAAGCTTGCCGGCATCCTCCAGGGCGAACAGCCGGTCTTGCAAAATCTTCTCCGCGCGCAGCTTGTCGCGACGATGCACCAGGGTGACATGCGCGGCGATGTTCGAGAGATAGAGTGCCTCCTCCACCGCGGTGTTGCCCCCGCCCACCACGGCCACTTTCTTGCCCCGATAAAAGAATCCGTCGCAAGTGGCGCAGGCCGATACGCCCTTGCCGCGATAGAGCTCCTCGGAGGGCAGGCCGAGATACTTGGCGGAGGCGCCGGTGGCGATGATCAGCGCCTCGCAGGTGTAGTTGTCATTGTCGCCCTGCAGCGTGAACGGCCGCTGCCGGAGGTCCACGCGGTTGATGGTGTCGAAGACGATGTCGGTCTTGAATCGCTCCGCGTGCCGGCGCATGCGCTCCATCAGCTCGGGACCCTGGAGATGCTCGACATCGCCCGGCCAGTTATCCACATCCGTCGTGGTCATGAGCTGGCCGCCCTGCTCGAGGCCGGTAATCAGCAGGGGGGCGCGATTGGCCCGGGCCGCGTACACTGCGGCGGAATATCCGGCGGGACCCGACCCCAGGATGATTAGACGACTGTGCCTTGCAACGCTCATGTATGATCCGCCTCTCTTCGCCGCCGGTTCATGGTAAGTAAATCCGCGAGCGCCAGCCAGTTCCTAGCGAACTGCGCACATCCCCACACCGCCGGCATCCCTGGCGGCGCTTGGTCGGTGCGCCCGGCTGAGCTACTATTACATAGTATTCAAACGTTTAAACGACAAACATCAGTAAGGATCTAGGTTTGAGTGACGCAGCAGCCCTGAAGAAACCCAAATCCGGCGTCAAGCTGTCGGCGGCCGTGGCGCGATCGCTCCGCGAGGGGACTCTGGTCACGTTGGGCGCGCTCGCCTTGATGCTGCTGCTCTCCTTCATCACCTATCACGCCAAAGACCCGAGCTTCGCCAATACCGGCGAGCCGGGGCCGGTCGGTAACTGGATCGGGCCCGTCGGGGCATGGCTTGCCGGATTCTTCTTCTTTTTGTTCGGCCGGCCCGCCTATCTGTTTCCGATCATGCTGGCGCACGCCGGTTGGCTCGTGCACAAGAACCAAGCGTCGCCGGACGCGCGCTCGAGAATCAACACGCTGTTGCGCAGCGCGGGCTTCATTCTAACGCTGCTCACCAGCTGCGGTCTCGCGACTCTGCACTGGGACGGCCGCGCGCTGCCCAATTCTGCCGGCGGCGTTCTGGGCGCGCTGGTCGGCAACGGGAGCGCGCGCGGCCTGAGCTTCCTCGGCGCGACTTTGTTGCTCCTGGGACTGTGGTTCTCCGGGGTCGCGCTGTTCCTCGGCGTCTCGTGGTTCGACGTCATGGACAAGCTCGGGGCGTGGGTGCTCAACGGTATCGAATGGGCGCGCGCGAGACTCGAGCAGAGGCGCGAGCTCGCCTCGGGCCAGCAGCGCAAGCAGGCGCGCCAGGAAGTGGTACGCGAAGAGCAGAAGAAAGTCGCGAGCCGGCCGCCCCCGCGCATCGAGGCCCCCGCCCCGGTGCCGGAGAAAAGCGAGCGCGTCGAGCGCGAGCGGCAGGTGCCGCTGTTCGATGCGCCGAAGTCGAGCGAGCTGCCGGCGCTGTCGCTGCTCGATGAGGCTCCGGCACGCGAGCAATCCTATTCCGGCGAGGCGCTCGAGGCGATGTCGCGCCTGGTCGAGCTGAAGCTGCGCGATTTCGGCGTCGAGGCCGAGGTGGTGGCGGTACAACCCGGTCCGGTGATCACGCGCTTCGAGCTGCGGCCGGCGCCGGGTGTCAAGGTGAGCCAGATCAGCAATCTCTCCAAGGACCTCGCGCGGGCGCTGTCCGCCGTGAGCGTGCGGGTGGTCGAGGTCATTCCGGGCAAATCCGTGGTCGGCCTGGAAATCCCCAATGAGAAGCGCGAGATCGTGACCCTGGGCGAGATCATCAAATCCAAGCCCTATGACGAGGTGGGCTCGCCGCTGGCGCTCGCGCTCGGCAAGGACATCGGCGGTATACCGGTGGTCGCCGATCTGGCGCGTATGCCGCACCTGCTGATCGCCGGGACCACGGGTTCGGGCAAATCGGTCGGCATCAACGCCATGGTGCTGAGCCTCGTGTACAAGGCCACGCCCGAGCACGTGCGGATGATCATGATCGATCCGAAGATGCTCGAGCTGTCGGTGTACGAAGGGATCCCGCACCTGCTCTCACCCGTGGTCACGGACATGAAGCAGGCCGCGAACGCCCTGCGTTGGTGCGTGGCCGAGATGGAGCGGCGCTACCAGCTCATGTCCCTGCTCGGAGTGCGCAATGTCGGCGGCTTCAACCGCAAGGTCAAGGAGGCCGAGGAAGCCGGCAAGCCCATCAAGGACCCGGTCCGCATGCAGAAGATCGCGCAGGGCGTTCCCGGCGTCGTGGCGGAGGATGTCGAGGATCTCACCTCGCTGCCGTTCATCGTGGTCATCATCGACGAGCTCGCCGATCTCATGATGATCGTCGGCAAGAAGGTCGAGGAGCTGATCGCGCGCCTCGCGCAGAAGGCCCGCGCGTCCGGGATCCATCTGATCCTTGCGACGCAGCGGCCGTCGGTCGATGTGATCACGGGGCTGATCAAGGCGAACATTCCCACCCGGATCGCGTTTCAAGTCTCAGCCAAGGTCGATTCGCGCACCATTCTCGATCAAAGCGGCGCCGAGTCGCTGCTGGGACACGGCGACATGCTGTACCTGCCGCCCGGCACCTCGATCCCGACCCGCGTTCACGGCGCGTTCGTCTCCGATCAAGAGGTGCACCGCGTGGTGGCCGGGCTCAAAGCGTCCTCGTCACCCACTTACATCGACGAAATCCTCGATGGCCCGCGCAACGCCATTCCGGGCTTTCCATCCGAGGACGAGGAAGGCGAGGGCGGTCCGGCCGATGCCGAGGCGGATCCGCTCTACGACGAGGCCGTGCGGATCGTGACCGAGACACGCAAGGCATCGATTTCCGGCGTGCAACGCCGCCTCAAGATCGGCTACAACCGCGCCGCACGCCTGGTCGAGGCCATGGAGGCCGCGGGTCTGGTGGGCCCGCTGCAGCCGAACGGTGCCCGCGAAATTTTTGGCGCTCCGCCGCCGGAGGAATAGATCGATGCAGAATTTCCGCCCGGCCCTGGCCGCGCTCCTGGTACTGGTGGCGCTTCGCTCGGCGCCCGCGCCCGCATCGTCAGCGCACGCATCGCCCGCCCATGCGTCGGCCGCGACCGAGGTCGAGCATTACCTCGACGGTCTTTCCAGCTGGTCGGCGGACTTCAAGCAAACCATCGCCGATGCCAAGGGCAAGGTGTTGCGCAGCGCCGAGGGCAAGTTCTATCTCGAGCGACCCGGCAAATTTCGCTGGGATTACTCGGAGCCCTCCGAGCAGCTCATCCTCGCGGACGGCAAGCAGATCTGGTTCTATGACAAGGATCTCGCGCAGGCGAACGTGCGCAACATGGACGGCACGCTCGCGAGCACGCCGGCGATGCTTTTGTCCGGCACCGGCTCGGTGAGCAGCGAGTTCGACATCAAGGCGCTTCCCAGCGAAGGCGGGCTGCGCTGGTTTCAGCTGGTGCCGAAGCATCCGAGCAGCGACTTTCAGCTGGTGCGCATCGGCTTCGACAGGGACGGCGAGCTCGCCTCCATGTTCCTGGCGGACAAGCTCGATCAGATCACCCAGGTCACCTTCACGCATCCGGTCAAGAACCCCAAGCTCATTCCGGATCTCTTTACCTTTACGCCTCCGCCGGGAGTGGACGTGATCGGACGCGACGCCAAGTGAGCGCGGGCGGTCCGTGAGCAAGGTTGGCCCGTGAGCAAGGACCACGACGGCAGCTACCGGCCGCTCGCCGACCGGCTGCGGCCGCAGATACTGGACGAGTACGTCGGGCAGCCGCACTTGCTCGGGCCGGGGGCGCCGCTGCGCCGCGCACTCGAGAGCGGCCGGCCGCATTCGATGATTCTCTGGGGACCCCCCGGAACCGGCAAGACCACGCTTGCGCGCCTGGTGGCCAGCACGGCAAATGCGGAATTCCTGTCGCTGTCCGCGGTGATGGCGGGAATCAAGGACATCCGCGCGGCCGTCGAGCATGCGAAGAGCCTGCGCGGCACGCGCGACACGGTGCTGTTTCTCGATGAGGTGCATCGATTCAACAAATCACAGCAGGACACCTTTCTCCCCTATGTCGAAGACGGCACGCTGATCTTCGTCGGCGCGACCACCGAGAATCCCTCTTTCGAGGTGAACAACGCGCTCCTGTCGCGCGCGCGAGTTTACGTGCTCAAGGCGCTCACCGCCGAGGACCTGGCCAGGCTCCTCGATCGGGCGCTGGCCGACCCCGAGCGCGGCCTGGGGCGATTGAGCCTCGAGCTCGACGCGGGGGCGCGCGAGCTGTTGCTCGCGGCGGCGGACGGGGATGCGCGGCGCATGCTGAATCTGCTCGAGACCGCGGCTGACCTGGCCGCGCCTGCGGGGGCACATCGCCGGCTCGATGCGGACACGATGCGCGCGGTGATCGGCAGCACCTACGTGCGTTTCGACAAGGGTGGCGAGAATTTCTACGACCAGATCTCTGCATTGCACAAGTCGATGCGCGGCAGCGACCCCGACGCATCGCTTTACTGGCTATGCCGCATGCTCGAGGGCGGATGCGATCCTTTGTACATTGCGCGTCGCGCCGTGCGCATGGCGAGCGAGGACATCGGCAATGCCGATCCGCGCGCGCTCACGCTCGCGCTCGAGGCGTGCGCCGTGTACGAGCGGCTCGGCAGTCCGGAGGGCGAGCTCGCGATCGCGCAGGCCATCGTGTTCATGGCCTGCGCGGCCAAGAGCAATGCCGTGTACAAGGCCTACAACGCCGCGCGGGCGGATGCGGCGGGTCTCGGCTCGCTCGAGGTCCCGCTGCATCTGCGCAATGCACCGACGCGGCTGATGAAGGACATCGGCTACGGCAAGGGCTACCGCTACGCGCACGACGAGCCCGATGCGTACGCCGCGGGCGAGCGCTATTTTCCCGACGGAATGACCGACCGGCGCTACTACGAGCCCGCACCGCGCGGCCTCGAGATCAAGATCGGCGAGGCGCTGGCGGCACGGCGCGCCCGGGATCCGCGATCAAAACCGGTATGAGAGCTTCACCCCCATCGTGCGAGGCCGTCCGACAAAATCGGCTTTCACGAACTGGTCGGCGTTGACGAAGGTCACGTAGCGCGCATCGGTGATGTTCTGCCCGTAGAACTGCACCGCCCAGGCATCCTTGGCGACGCCCAGCGCCGCATCGTACACCGTGAATCCCGGCTGGTCGAACGCCTCCACATTGCCCGTGGCGGAATAGGAATGAGCCTGGTGAACGCCGCCGACCTGGCAGAAGGCATGATAGTCGCCGAACGCGAGCTCGTACCGCGCACGCAAATTTCCCTGAAAAGGCGGCGACTGCGCGAGCGGGCTGCCGAGCGCACCGTACGGGTTGGGGATGGAAGTGATCGGCTGCCCGTTGACGCCGGTCAGATACGGAGAATTGGTCTGGTTGCTGCTGTTCCAGGAGGCGGCGCCGGTCAAGGTGAGTCCTCGAATCACACGAGCCACGAGCTGGGTTTCGACTCCGCGCACCCGATAGCTCGGGCCGTTGGTCTCGAACTCGAGATTGCCGAGTCCGCCCTGCGGATCGAAGAACTGGACCTGAACGTTCTTCCAGTCCTCCTGGTACACCGCGCCGTTGAATTCCACCCGATGATCCAGCCACTGGGTTTTCCATCCGATCTCGTTGTTGGTCAGCGTATCGGGTGAGAACGTCAAAGGTGTCGCCAACGCGCCGTTGAGGTGCACCGTGGAGTTGCGATTGAATCCGCCCGGGCGAAAGCCCTGCGACCAGGTGTAGTAAACCATGGCATCGCCGGTGATCTTCCAGCTCAAGTTGGCGCGGCTCTTGAAGCCCGAGTAGGTGCTGTGCAGGTTCTCCGCATTCAAGTTGGTCTCGCCGGTTGAGGTCGTGCAGGGAGCCGTCGTGGCGTATCCCACGTAGCAGCCGAAGCTGCTCACGGCGCTGCCGACCTCGGTATTGTCGAATTTGTAATAGCGTGTGCCCACCGTAAAGGTCAGCGTCTTCGGAACGATGTCGAAGTCGGCCGAGCCGAATACCGCTTTTTGCGTGTAGCCGCGGGTGATGTCGTCGAAGAAAGCGGTGTTGTCATTGCGCACGTTTGGATCGTTCGAGGTCGCGCCGGCGGGAGGAGCGATCGGCGCAAATCCGGGCGCCGTCTTGTACTGCCAATTGGCCTGCTCCTGGACCTGGAAATCTTCCCAGAACAAGCCCGCGAGACCTCGAATCCGCCAGTCGTCGGGCGTGCTCAGCCGCAGCTCCTGGCTGTCATGGGTGTCCCGCTCCCGGTCCACCCAAGTCATGCTCGGCGAGTAGCACTGCCCCGGCGCGCCGTTCGCGCCGGGCACGCATTCGTAGTAGTCCGAGTAAGTTCCGCGCGCATAATTGGTGTAGTCCTGGACCTGGTCGACGTTGCGCACCAGATAGGCGCCGCTGTACACGAGCTTCAGAGCTCCGAGACGGCCCTCGATGGTCAGCGCCGTGTTCTCGAAGCGGTCCTTGTCGTACGAGGGGTTGTAAAGCTGCACCGACAAGTCCGGCAGCGGCGTGGACACCGGGCCGCCGGGATTCGGCGCTGCCGCAGGACCGGAGGAATTGGGCGTCTCGTAGAAGACTCCCTCCGCATCGATGCTCTGGTAGGACTGGGTGAGCAGCACGTCCCAATCCTCGGCGGGCTTGTAGCGAACCGATACGCGCAGACCTTGGTAGGTCACCGGATTGATGGCGTTGCCGACCAAAGCGTTGTTGTTGGTGGAGGACTGGGGGGAGGTGTAGCTCGGAATGTTGTTGTGATACTGCGCGTAATGGATGCTGGGATCGGTGCTGCTCCGCACGAAGGTGCCGGGAACATTGTTGATGTATCCGCCCCGGGTATCGCTGTAGATCACCGCTCGCACCGCCAGCGTATTCGCGATCAGCGGCACGTTGATCACACCGGTCGCATTGCTGCTGGGATCGCCGTGAGACGTATAGGCGTAGCCCGCATCCACGCTGCCCTCGGTCACGTCGAGCTTCGGCTTGTTGGTGATGTAGCGAAGCACTCCGGCCTGGGCGCCGGCGCCGAATAAGGTCCCTTGCGGTCCTTCGAGCACCTCGATCCGCTCCAGGTCTGCGGCGTAGATGTCGAGATTGCGGCCGGGAACCTGCCCGGACTGCTCGTCCAGATACACCGCGACATTGGGAAAGGAACCGACCACGCCGACGCCCTGGTTGCCCGTGCCGCCGGTGCTCAAGCCGCGCATGTAGATGTTGCCCTGGGCGGGTCCATTGGATGAGGCGGTGACGTTCGGCAGGTATTTCACGAAATCGTCGAACGTGGACACGCTGAGCTGGGCGAGCGTATCGGCCGTGAGGGCCTGAATGGTGATGGGGACATCCTGCATGTTCTCGGTGCGGCGTTGCGCCGTCACCGTGATTTCCTGGATCGCGTCGGCCCCGGAATCGGCTTCGGAGGAGGCCGCGAGCGCGAGATTCGTCGATGTGCTACCGAGGACCGCCGCGATGGCGTAGGACAACTTCGAGTGCATGCTCCATCCCCCTTTACATTCTTTGCCGACAGGTCAATTTATCTATATCCACATGTTGACATGGTGCCACAGGCTCCGGTGGGTTGCACTGCTGCGACCCGCGATGCCAAAATACAACCGGACATGGCCACGATATCGACATGTCAGAAGACTCGAATGGACTATACCCCGAGGGCGCCAATTGAACGAGATCCCGCCGAAGTTGCATGTGGTGGATGGCTCTTTGGCGCTGGCCGGAGCGAAATCGCTTCCCCTGCAACAGCAGGCCTACGAGCTGATCCGGCTCGATATCCTGACGTTCCGGTTGAAGCCGGGAGCGAAAACCTCCGAACGGCTGCTGGCCGCACGCTACGGCTTGGGAATGGCGGCGATCCGTGCCGCGCTCCCCCGGCTGTTGCAGGAAGGTTTTGTCGACAAGTCGGCGGAGCGGGGCACCGTGATCGCGCCGTTGACCTTGCGCGCGGTCCGCGAGACGTATCAGATGCGCTACCTGCTCGAACCCCCTGCCGCGCATCTGGCCGCGGAGCGTGGCATGGATTGCTCGCGCCTGGAGGGACTGCGCCAGGCCTGCGAGGCCCAGTGGAATACCCCGGAGGAGGCCATCAGCCACATTCTTCTGGCGAACCGGGAGTTCAATCTGGCGATTGCGGAGGCCACCGGTAATGCGCTGCTCGTCAAGACCATCGGCCACTTGCAGAATCTTTCGCTGCGTATCCTCTTCCTGGGAACGATTCCGCGGTGCGCGCCGCAATTCTGGAGCACCGGTCCCATGAAAATCCGTGACGCCATCATGGCCCGTAATGGTGCGCTGGCCCGTGAGCTGTATGCGGCGGACCTCGCCGCCGGCGAGCGCTGGGCGATGCGCGTGATCATGGCGTTGCCCGAGATCGAGAACATCAATCTCACGGATTTGAACGGCGCCCAATCGCTCGAGCTGCCGGAGGAGTGAGCCGATAGCAGCGGCCGGTGTGAGCCCGGAATGAGCGACCGCCGTTGGTTCGCCTACAATGAGGCGCCGGGAGTGACCCGGTAATACTCGAGGAACGGACCAGGTGCTCGATCCGAAGCTGCTGCGCAGTGATTTACCGAACGTGGCCGCCGAGCTGGCACGGCGGGGATTTGTGCTCGACGTGGAGAAAATCGCGGCGCTCGAGGAGCGGCGCAAGGCCGCGCAGGTCGAGGCGGATCGCGTACGCGCGCAACGCAACGCCAATGCCAAGGCCACCGGGCAGGCGAAGGCACAGGGCCTCGACACTTCGCCGCTGCTGGCGCTTGGCGAGTCGCTGTCCACGCAGCTCACGGGTCTCGAGGCGGAGCTCGAGCGCATCCAGACGGAGCTCACCGAGGAGCAGTTGCGGGTCCCTAATCTGCTGCATCCGAGCGTTCCCGCGGGGCGCGACGAAGCCGACAACATCGAGATGCGGAGGTGGGGCACGCCGCGCCAGTTCGCCTTCGAGCCCAGGGACCATGTCGCCGTCGGTGCGCCCCTGGGGATGGATTTCGAGGCGGCCGGCCGGATGTCCGGCGCCCGTTTCGTGGTGATGACCGGCGATCTGGCGAAGCTGCACCGGGCACTGATCCAGTTCATGCTGGATTTGCATGTGCGCGAGCACGGCTATCGGGAAGCCTATGTGCCCTACCTCGTGCATGCGGCGGCGCTTCAAGGCACCGGGCAATTGCCGAAGTTCGAGCAGGACCTGTTCGCCGTGAAGGGCGATCCGGGCTACTTCTTGATACCGACCGCCGAGGTCCCGGTCACCAACCTGGTGCGAGATCAGATCGTGGAGGCGGCGACGTTGCCGCTCAAGTATGTCGCGCACACGCCCTGCTTCCGGTCGGAGGCGGGCGCCGCCGGCAAGGACACGCGCGGGATGATCCGCCAGCATCAAATCGAGAAAGTCGAGCTGGTGCAGATCGTGCGGCCCGAGCACTCCTATGCGGCACTCGAGGAGCTCACCGGTCACGCCGAATCGGTGCTCAAGGCGCTGGAGCTGCCCTATCGTGTGATTGCGCTCTGCGCCGGGGACGTCGGATTCGCCAGCGCGAAAACCTATGATCTGGAGGTGTGGCTGCCCTCGCAGAAGCGCTATCGGGAGATTTCCTCGTGCAGCAACTTCGAATCGTTCCAGGCGCGCAGGCTCCAGGCGCGCTGGCGAAATCCCGCCACCGGCAAGCCCGAGCCGCTGCATACCCTCAACGGATCCGGCGTCGCCGTCGGCCGGGCGCTGGTCGCGATTCTGGAGAATTTCCAGCAGGAGGATGGGACAGTGGTCGTGCCGCCGGTGCTCGGGCCGTACATGAGCGAGACCATGGTCCTCAAATAAAAAAGGGCCCGCGGTGAGCGGGCCCTGAATCGACTGCGGGGCGTGCCGCTCGCGCCGTTCGGCTAGTTGCGGTTTCCCATCATCAGACGGAGCACATACCAGAACATCAGCGCGATCGAGGCGAAGAGCTGCATCGCCGCGGACACGTAGCGGTCTTCCGGATAGATGTGAATGATGTTCGAGGTGTCATAGAGCACCGCCGCGCCCGCGAATCCGATCATCAGCACCGAAAACCAGGTGCCGAGCTGGAAGCCGAACACCAGTCCGCCGATGATCGCGATGAGCGCCAGGATGCCGCCCCACATGAGGATGGCGCGCAGGAACGAGAAGTCCTTGCGGGTGCGATGCGCAACCACCATGAGCCCACCGGCGCCGAGTGCGGTGATCAACGTGGCGCTGTCGATGGTGCCGGGTGCTCTGGATTCCGCGACGTACAGGAGCGGCACGAAGATCAGCGCTTCCACCACGACGTACATGGCGTACGCGAAGTACTGCATGCCGAGTGAAGTGCTGGTCTGTGCCGTGCGGGTCGCGAGCCACCCGATCAGCATGAAGGCGCCGAGGATCAGGAGCCAGGGCAGGCCGAGCATGTAGCGCGCGACGTTCAGCGCGAGCCCGGATTCGAACAGGCCCATCTCGATCAGGATGAAACCCAGGATGCCGCCCACCACGTGGGTGTAGGTGCGGGTGATGAATAAGCTGCGGCTGTCGATCCCGGGTCGGGGGAAGGCCGCGTTGTTGCTGGGGAAAGTAGCCATGTGACTGAAGACCTCTCAGAGACCTTGACGATTACAACCTAACGCTATTTTAACACCTTGCGGAGCCGGCATAGCGATTGCCGGCCAATCGCGCCGAAAGCCGGCATTCCTGCATCCCGGCGCGCTCCGGCGGTTTGCATGGGGGCGGTATCCGGCAATTCAATGCCGCGGGGCCGGTCGCCGCGGGCCGGTCGCACCGGAGCTCGAAGCCTCAGGCTGCCCGCAGCGCCTCCGCCACCGGCAACCGCGCCGCCCGCAGCGCCGGGAACAAGCCGCCGAGCACCCCGATGACGCATGCCCAGAGGACGCCCTCGATCAGCAGCGTGCGTGTCACCGTCAGCTGGAATACCACTTGCGCGAATGCGCCGAGGGTCGAGACGCTGTGGCCGTTGAAGAACAGCCATGCCAGTCCCCCGCCGAGCGCCCCTCCCAGAAAGGAAAGCACCAGCGCCTCGATCATGACCGAGAGCAGCACCGGCGCGGCGCCGAAGCCGATCGCACGCAAAGTGGCGATCTCCAGACCGCGTGCGTCCACCGCGGAATACATGGTGTTGAGTGCGCCGAACATGGCGCCGATCGCCATGATCACCGCCACCGTATTGCCGACGATGGTGATGATCTTCGTCAATTCCTTGGCCTGGGCGGCGTAATAATCGGGCTCGCGCTCCACGTCCACCTTGAGCTGCGGATCGGTGGTGAGCGCATCCTTGAAACGATCGAATGCGGCGGCGTCGGTGAGCAGGCCCACCGCAGAGCTGTAATTGGCGGTGCGCTCGATGGCGGAGCCGACCGTGTCGACGTCGGCGAGGACCTCCGACTCGTGCACGTCGCCATGGCTGGTGAATATCCCCGTCACCGTCCAATCGGCATTGCGCATATGCAGTACGCTACCCACCGTGAGGCCGCGAAACTGCTTCGCAGCCCCGGCCCCCGCAATCAATTCCCGGACCCCGGGCCGGAACATGCGCCCCTCGATGATGGTCAATTCCGGTCGCACTTTGAGCACCTGGAGTCCGACGCCACGCAAGGTAACGTTGGAATCGGTGCCGGTGTCGAGCTTCGGTATATTGACGACCGTGATGACCTCGTTGGAAAGCACCGCTCTGCCGGCGGCGTCCTTCTTCAGGCCCGCCGCGTTTTCGATGGTGTCGATGTCGCCGCGCGTCAAGTTGCTGTTGAGCTCGGCGTCGGAGCCCCTGCGGAGAATGATGATGCGGTCGGCGCGGCCGCTGTCCGCCAAGGTGTGGCGAAACCCGGCAGCCATGGCCAGGACCGACACCAGCACGGCCACCACCCCGGCGATGCCGATGACGATGACGCTGGATGCGCCCCAGCGTTGCGGGAGCGTCCGCAAGCTCATGAGGCTTACCGCGAATAACTGCTTGAACATCCGATGCTCCTGTCGGCCGCTCAGCGCTTGTCCATGAGGGCGTCCACCACGTTCAGGCGCATGGCCCGCACCGCGGGCGGCAGGCCCACGATCAGCGCGAGCAGAACGGCCAGGCCGACGCCCGCCGGCTGAGCACCGTGCGATAGATCGATCCCCTCGAGCCCGTGCTTGACGATCGGCATCAGCAGATAACTGAGCGCCAGCCCGACGACGGCCGCGAAGACGCAGAGCAGCAGCGACTCGCCGATGACGAGCCCCAGAATCCTCGAATCCGTGAATCCGAGCGTCTTGAGCACCGCAAGCTCGGGGATGCGCTCGCGCACCGACTGCATCATGGTGTTGCCGGTCAAGAACAGCAGCGTGAAGAACACCGCGGCCAGAATCGCGTGCAGCACGAATCCGATGTCGCCCAGCTGCTTGATGAAGGCTATGGTGAAGTCCTTCGCCGGCTGGGTCTTGGTCTCGTTGGGCGAATTCGCGAACACGGCATCGATCTTGCGGGAGACCGCCGCGGACTGCGCGGGATCATCGACGCTCTCCTCGAACCATCCGACCTGCCCCTTGCCGAAGCTGCGGCCCTCGTCGAACAGGTCGTAGTGGAAGAATACGCTGGAGGAATGCTGGCTTGCCTCGGTCGGATCCCTGGCGTCGAAGCTGCCGACGATGTCGAAGGTCCAGTCGAGCGAGCCGTTCGTCCTCTGAGTCCAGATGGTCGAATGCAGCGGGAGCTTATCCCCTATCTTCCAGCCGAATTTCTTCATCAACGCGACATCGACGAGCGCGCCCTGACGGTCCTTGCGGAAAGCGGCCATCTGACCGGCATCGATGATGAATTCCTTCCGGTAAACGCTGAAGTAGCTGTCCGCGTCGATCGGCATGGCAAAAATGAAGTTCTTCGATTCCTGGTAGTAGGCGCCGAACCAGGTCATCCAGGTCACATGGGCGATGCCGGGCACGCTGCGAATCTGCTGTCCGTAGGAGAACGGCAGCAGCAGCGTGATCGAGAATTTGTTGGTGGTGATGAGCTTGTCCGCGCCGTCCACCCCGACGCTCGGGTTTTCGAAAGCGTAGTCGACCGTTTGCAGGACTCCATACAGGAGGAATGCGATGACGATGGACAGCAACGTGAAAATCGTCCGGGTCTTCTTGCGCCAGAGCGTGCCCCAGATCAGCGGAAGGTATTTCATGCGACCGTCCGCCCTCACGCCGCCAACGTGCCCGATTCCAGGAGCGCGCCCTTGTCCATGTGCAACTGGCGCCCGGCGAATTCGGCGGCCTTCGGGTCGTGAGTGACGATGACGATGGTCTTGCCGTGCTCGCGATTCAAGATCTGCAGGAGGTGCAGCACTTCGTCGGCCGATTTTCGATCCAGGTCTCCGGTGGGCTCGTCGCAGACGAGCAGCTTGGGATCCGCCACGATCGCCCGTGCGATCGCGACCCGTTGGGCCTGGCCGCCGGACAGCTCGCCGGGCTTGTGCTTGGCGCGATCCGCGACCCCGACCAGGGCGAGAGCCGCCAGCGCGTTTGCCGATCGCTGGGTCGCGGACAGATGGGTCAGCAACAACGGCAGCTCGACATTGCGCTGTGCATTGAGCATGGGCATCAGGTTATAGAACTGAAACACGAATCCCACGTTACTGGCGCGCCACCGGGCGAGCTGTCCGCTGTTGAGCTGGTCCAACCGCCGGCCGACCACGGTGATCTCCCCGGAGGTCGGCGTGTCCAGCCCGCCGATCAGATTGAGGAGCGTCGTCTTGCCGGATCCGCTCGGGCCCATCAGCGCCACGAACTCGCCCTGGGCGATGTCCAAATTGAGGTTGTCCAGAACGGGTATGTCCTGTTTGCCGCGCGTGTAGTGCTTGACGACGTCGCGGAGGCTCACGATGGATTCGCTCATGTATCGCTCCTTTACGCCGCGTCCGCGGCGCGCTATCGCTCGATGCGCACCGCGGCGCCATCCCTGAGCTTCGTGAAATCGCCGAGCGCGACAGGCTCGCCGGGCTCGACACCGGCCAGGACGGTGACCTGGCCGGCTTCCGCGGCGCCAATTCTGACCGCTCGCCGCTCGACAGTCGAATCGTGCACGACATACACGACGCCGGTGGCTCCCGAGACCTGCACGGCGGCCGCGGGCAGGGTCGCCGAGGCGCCGTTCGCCGGGGCAGCGCTCGTCGTGGCTGTGCCCGGCGCCTCGGACAAAAATGCCACCCGCACACCCATCTCCGGCAGGATGCGCGGGTCTTGCCGGTCGAGCGCGATGCGCACGGTGACGGTGCCCTTGCTGCGGTCGGCGGTCGGAATCACCGCAATGACGTGCCCCGGGATCTGCCAATCCGGATAGGCATTGAGCTTGGCGGTGACCTTTTGGCGCGGCTCCACCCGATTGATGAAGTTCTCATTGACGTCGACCTGAATCTCGAGCGATGCCATGTCGACGATCGTTCCGATGCCGGTTCGAGTGAAACCGCCTCCCGCCGACATCGGAGAAACGATTTCGCCGGGTTGTGCGGCCTTGACGGTGACAACGCCCGAAAATGGAGCGCGCACCACGGTGTCGTCGAGACTGCGCTGGGCCACGTCGATGTTCCGCTGTGCGACCTCGATATTGCTGCGCTGGGTGGCGAGCCGGGCGGCGAGCGCTTCCATCGCCGTCTGCGCGTTGTCGACCGCGGACTGGCTTACGAAGTGTCCGCCGAGCAGACTCTTCTGCCGTTCGTAATCGCGCTTTGCGTTGGCCAGGTTGACCTCGGTCTCCTCGAGACCGGCCTTCGCATAGTCGAGCTGGGCGCGAGCGGCGTTCACGGCGGCGAGCGCGTTGGTGTCGTCGAGCCGGGCGATCACCTGGCCCTCTTTGACGTGATCGCCTTCCTCGATGTCGAGCTCGACCATTTTGCCGGTGATCTTCGACGCCACGGTGGCTTGACGGCGGGCGACGACGTAGCCGGAGGCATCCAGGATCGAGGCAGGCCCGGCGGCCGCGCCGCCGGCGGCTTCGGCCACGGCGACATGAATCGGTACACCCGCCGGACGCTGCCAATACCAGATGGCCGCCCCGACCACGAGGATTGCGGCCGCCGCCGCGAGCCACAGCGGCCATCGGACGGAGCGGGGCTCGCCCTCGCGATTGATGCGCAGCTGGTTGAGCAGGGCGGACTTATCATCCATCGGATCGAGCCCCAGCGGTGATGGGAGGTCGCCCGCGGTGTGCGGGCAGCATAATGGGTCGGGAGTTGGCGTGTCCATGGCGGCGCCGCGGACGCGCGTCGGGTAAACTTCGGCTAGTCG
Organism: Steroidobacteraceae bacterium; assembly: GCA_036272515.1. Taxonomy (GTDB): domain Bacteria; phylum Pseudomonadota; class Gammaproteobacteria; order Steroidobacterales; family Steroidobacteraceae; genus Bog-1198. The sequence continues at coordinate 36,614 of DATAYO010000099.1, forward strand.
TGTCGAGAACTGCTTTCATCAGGAGAGGTGGCAGAGCGGTTGAATGCACCGGTCTTGAAAACCGGCGTGGTAGCGATACCACCGTGGGTTCGAATCCCACCCTCTCCGCCAAAATATAGGGATTTCGCTCGGTCCCCGTACCTTCGCGTTTCCGCGCAATTGTCAGTTGGATCCCCCACGCACAAGCGCGATGGCGTCGCGCAAGTCCTGATGCACGAAAGCGGGCTCGAGGTCGTCGAGTTCGGCCAAAGTCAGCCCCGCTTGCGGAGCGACCCCAACCTCCCGCCAACGGGTCACTGCCTGGACGACCTCGGCAATGACTTGCACCGCCTCTTGTGGCTTGAGCGAAAATCGCGCGGCTTGACCGAGCAGCTGTTCCAACGACGTGATGGGCCCGGTGTCCTCGCTGAGCCAGGTTTTGGACTCGCGGTCCTTGTCCGGAAAGGGATTGAGGTCGAACGCAGGCGAGAGGCGCCACAGGTTGTCGCCGGCGTACAGGAAGCCGATGTTCTGTAGGTGGTCATCAACATTCGTAATCAAGTGATTGAAGACAAGTCTTTTCCAGATCTGCCTCGCATCTGCGGAGAAGTCACGACACTTGCCACTCATCTGGTCAATGACTTCGGTATAGGCGTGCTCTTCGTTCCTGCCAGCTTGCAGCAACGTGGCGCCAGATATGTAGGGGATGCGCGCATGACTGTCGGTACGGTCGAACCGACGTATCACAGCGACGGGCGAGTCCTGGATTGTCACGATGCGCGCTCGTGCCGTGTCGATACCGGCCATCCCGGCAAGGCGCAAAGCCAGTACTTCTGCACGTGTAACGCTGCGCTCGTCCTTGACGCTGGGGAACTTACCAAGCGCTAGCGTGCCGTCCTCGTCGAGGATGGTGCATTTCGGGCGCATGCCCCCAAGCGACGTACCCTTTCCCTGAAGGTACCTGAGGTCTTCGGTCGTTTCATGACCCAATTCCACGGCGCGAGACGCCGTCAGCATCTTCTCCAGTTCGAGAAGCGGCGGAGTGGCGCGCTTGCCCTTCTCGACGCTGCACAGGTAACGCGAGTCCTTGTCCTGAAGTCGAAGGGCGCCGATACGGCTGAAGTCGTCGACTGCGCAAAGGTAGTCGAGTTCCGTCAAGGCAGCCAGCGAGGCATCCAGCTTTCGCGCCTTCACATGGGCTCGGGCAATGACGCGACGCCCCCAGGCATCGGGCTCGGTGTCACCGAGGGCCAGAAAGAAGGCCGAATCGTCCTTGGTGGGAGGCTTCCGGAGCTGGTAGCCCAGAGTGCGAGACAAATCGGGTGAGAGGTCGAACGCCTGCGCATCCGCCAACCACTCTTCGCGATAAGCGAACTGCGAGAACTCCCTGGCGCCGTCTTTGACGTAGATGAGCTTGCCGACGGGAATCCCCTCGCGTCCCACGTAAACCCCCATCTCGACCTGGGACGTCGGGCGCTTCTTTCCTTGCGTTGCTGTGGTCTTGGCGGTCATGGCTCTTGTGCCCTGCGTTTCTGGGATGGCGATTGTCGTCGGCGTAACGAGGGACGTTTCCGCGGAAACGTCCCTCGTTAGAAAGCACCACTCTCACGAGTGCGCCGACGGATTCGCTGGGGCAGCTTGTCGTCCATCAGGACCAAGCCCACAGAGTCCTCCGCGGTATCCAGTAGGCGGTCCAGCTTGTCGAGTTCGCCGAAAACCTGAAGAGCTCGGGCAAAGTGCTGCAGTGCTGTGCCGGGGTAACCATCCTCCATGCGGCGAACCGTGTTCACGGACGCCCCGATTCGCCCGGCCAGGTCCTGCTGTGACAGGTGCCGGCGGCGGCGCGCCAATGACACGCGTTGCCCTAATCCTCGTAAGGTGCGTTCAACAGGCAGCGGCAGTGGAGTCATGATTTATCGCTCAAATATGACATACAAAATCATATAGTCGTTCAAATATGAGCGATTATATTGAATTGGTGTTTCCCGCGTCAAGTGCTTCTGGCTGGTTATCGACCTAATATGATCGCTATATCCACGTATGCACACAAATTTGGGTTCTTAATGCGCAGCGCTGGCGAGGGGTCCGCGCTCGTCCGGCGCCGCAGCCGGCTGCCCCATGGCCTGGAACAGGTTCGCGCTGTCGGCGAGCTGCGCCTCCTGTGCCCGAATCAACTGCAGGTTCGCACTCTCCGACTGCTGGCGTGCCCCCAGCGCGGTGAACAGCGGTGCGGAGCCGAGGCCGTGGCGCGCCTCGAGATCCTGGCGGATCCCCGCCGCCGCGACCGTCGCGCGGCGGGTTAGCGCGAGCGTCTCACCGTCGGTCTCGAGCGCCACCAGCGTATCGGCGACGTTCTGGAATGCGGCGAGCACGGTTTGCCGATACTGGTTCACCGCCGCCTCGTAGCTCGCCTGGTATTGACGACGGCGTGCGGCAAGCGCGCCACCGTGAAACAGCGGCTGCGTGAGCAGCGCACCTGCGCTCCAGATGGCACCCGCCGGCGAGGTGAAGGTCGACCAGTCGAAGCCGCCCCGTCCGTACGAGGCGGAGAGCGTGAGCGAGGGAAACATCGAGGCGGTCGCCGCACCGGCGGCGTCTGCCGCGGCGCGCACCGCCGCCTCGGCGGCGAGGATGTCGGGACGCTGATGCAGGAGCTCCGAGGCCACGGCGACCGGGATTTCGCTCGGCAGATGCAGTGCCTCGAGCGGCGGCGGCTCGGGTGCCTGATCGGGCGTGCGTCCAAGCAGCACGGCCTGCGCGTGGCGCACGGCGAGGAGCCGCGCGCGCAGCGGCGGCAGCTGCGCGGTCGCGCTCGCCGCGTCGGCCTCGCTCGTCAGGCGCTCCTCGCGCGAAGCGCTGCCGAGCGAGCTGCGGGCCGCGCTCTGCGCCGCTCGCCGCTCCGCTGCATCGGCGAGCCGCTGCGCCGCCTCGAGCTGCGCCTCGAGCGAGGCGGCATCGATGGTTGCGAGCACGACGTTGGCGGCGAGCGCACGGCGCACCGCGTCGAGCTCGAACGCCTGCTGCTCGACCTGGTGCGAGAGCGCGCGATCGGCCAGCAGCGCCGCACCGAAGAAGTCGAACGTGTAAGAGGCCTGCACGTCGGCGGCGAACACGTTGTAGAGGAAGGATTCCTGCGGGAGGCCTGGGAACTCGAGCGCGCGCTGTCGCGAGGTATCGACCCCCGCATCGAGGGCCGGCAGGGCGTTCTGCCCGATCTGCGAGCGCAGCTGCTCGTGCGCGGCCCTGAGGTTCGAGCGGGCCGCGGCGAGCGAGGGACTGTGCTCGAGCGCCTCCTCGACGAGTGCATCGAGCTGCGGGCATCGATAGGCGCTCCACCAGCGCGGCACGGGGGGCGCACCCTCGACGAGTCGTGGCGCGGGATTCTCGGCCGTGGAGGCGGCCGGGTGCCCGACCGTTGTCGGGGCCGCGTAGTGTGCGGGTAGCACCACCTGCGGCGGATTGCGCTCCGGGCCGAACGCGCTGCAGCCGGCGAGGCCGAGTGCGGCCGCCCAGATGACTGTGGGTGGAGCCGATACGATCCATCGTAGCTTCATGATGCGCTCTCCGGTGCGTGATCGGGCCGGCGAACGCGAAACCAAAGCGCGTACAGCGCCGGCAGAAAGAACAACGTGAGAATGGTCGCCACCGTGATGCCGCCCATCAGCGCGGTGGCCATGGGACCGAAGAAATTGCTGCGCAGGAGCGGGATCAGCGCGAGGACTGCGGCGGCCGCGGTGAGCGTGATCGGACGGAAGCGGCGCACGACCGATTCCACCACGGCCTCGAACGGCGGGTGGCCGGCGTGGATGTCGCGCTCGATCTGATCGACGAGGATGACGGAGTTGCGCATGATGATGCCGAACATGGCGATCGTGCCGAGCATGGCCACGAACCCGAAGGGCATGCGAAAAGCCAGCAGCGCGAGCACCACGCCGATCAGTCCGAGCGGAGCGGTGAGCACCACCATGAGCACTCGGCTGAAGCTCTGCAGCTGCACCATCAGGATGACGAGCACCGCGATCACGAGCAGCGGCATCTGCGCGTTGATGGAGGCCTGGGCCTTGCCGTTCTCCTCGACTGCGCCCCCGATCTCGATGCGGTAGCCGGGCGGCAGCTGGGCGCGGACGTTCTCGAGCGCGCGGTCGATGCGGCTCGTGACATCGATCGCCTGCGCGGTGCCGCGCACGTCCGCCTGTACCGTGATGCTCGGCTGGCGGTCGCGCTCCCACACGACCCCGTACTCGAGACCATAGGAGAAGCGCCCGAGCGCCGCGAGCGGCACGGCGGTGCCCGAGGGCGTGGGGACCGCGAAGTGCTCGAGCTCGGCCGGATCGATGCGGTCGGCGCGCGGGGCACGCAGATCGACCGCAATCAGCTTGTCGCGCTCGCGAAACGGCGCGAGCTCGTACCCGGTGAGTGACATTTGCAGATAATTCTCGATGTCCTGCGAGGAGATACCGAGCTCGCGTGCCTTCACCTGATCGACCTCGAAATGCACCGAGCGCTCGGCGGGCTCATCCCAATCGAGCTGCGTGCTTTGCGTGTCGCGATCGGCGCGCACGATGTCGGCGACCTGCGCGGCGAGCGTGCGCACGGTCGCAATCTCAGGTCCCGTCACCCGGAACTGCACGGGAAAGCCGATCGGCGGCCCATTTTCGAGCCGTGTGATGCGCGTGCGCAGCATCGGGAACCGGGTGCGCAATATCTCCGAAAGCGCCGCAGCGAGCTGCTCGCGCGCGTGTATGCTCTTCGCCGTCACGATGAACTGCGCGAAGTTCGGCGCCTCGAGCTGCTGATCCAGAGGCAGGAAGAAGCGCGGCGCGCCCGCCCCGACGAAATCGACGTAATGGTCGATCTCGCCGCGTCCCTCGAGCGTCGACTCGAAGCGCTCGGCCTCGCGCAACGTCGCGGCGAAGGAGGCCCCTTCGGGTAGGCGCAGATCGACGAGCAGCTCGGGTCGATCGGAGCTCGGGAAGAACTGCCGCGGCACGAGCCCGAACGCGGCGAGCGAGAGGACGAACGCGGTGAGCGTGAGTGCGAGCACGCGACCTCGATGATCGATGCACCAGGCGACTGCCGCGCGCAGGCGGCGGTAGTAGGGCCCCGCGTAGATGCCTGGACCGGCGCGTTGCGCCTCGTTCCGGCGGGTCTTGGGCTGTTCGGGCAGCAGGCGATAGCCGAGCAACGGAATCAGGATCACGGCCGCGAGCCATGACAGGAGCAGCGCGATCGCGGCTACCTGGAAGATCGAGCGCGTGTACTCGCCGGTCCCGGAACGTGCGAGCGCGATCGGCAGAAACCCCGCGACCGTCACGAGCGTGCCCGACAGCATCGGGAATGCGGTGCTGGTGTAGGCGAATGCGGCGGCGCGCACCCGATCCCAGCCCTGCTCGAGCTTCACCGCCATGCTCTCCACCGCAATGATCGCATCGTCCACCAGTAGGCCGAGCGCAAGGATGAGAGTGCCGAGCGAGACCTTGTGCAGACCGATGTGGAACAGGTACATGCACAGTGAGGTGGCGGCGAGCACGACGGGAATCGAGATGGCGACCACCATGCCGGTGCGAAAGCCGAGGCTGATCAGGCTCACGAGCAGCACGATGCCGATCGCCTCTGCGACAGCCTCGACGAAGTCATCGACCGAGCGGCTCACTGCGCGCGGCATGCTCGAGACCTCGGTGAGCATGAGGCCCGCGGGGAGGGTCGCCTGCAGACGTGCGACCTCGGCGGATAGCCGCTTGCCGAGCGCGACCACATCGCCGGTCGGCGCCATGCTGACGCCGATTCCCAGCACCGGGTGGTGATCGAAGCGCATGGACTCCGCCGGTGGGTCGTCGTAGCCGCGGCGAACCGTGGCAATATCGCCCAAGCGCAGCGTGCGACCGTTCACGCGAATGAGGGTGTTCTCGAGGTCCTCAACGGTGCGGAACTGACCGCTCGGCCGTACGAACACCCGATCATCGGCCGTCGTGATCGTCCCCGCCCCGATCACGGCGTTTTGCGCATCGAGGGTCTGGGCGATCGCCTGCGGCGTCAGGCCGAGCTTGGCGAGCTCGGCATTCGCGATCTCGATGTAGACGTGTGGGTCCGGGTCCGCGATGAAGTCGATCTTGTTGACGTCCGCGACTTTGAGGAGCGCGGCGCGCAACCTCTCGGCGTAATCATGTAGCTGTCCGGCTTCGAACCCGTCGCCCTCGAGCGCGTAGATGTTCGTGTACACGTCCCCGAACTCATCGTTGAAGTACGGGCCGCGCACGCCGGCGGGCAGCGTGTAGGCGATGTCGCCGACTTTCTTGCGCACCTGATACCAGGTCTCGGGCACCTGCGCGGGCGGCGCCGAGTCCTTGATGGTGAAGAACAGCGTCGACTCGCCCGGTCGCGAGTAGCTGCGCAGAAAATCGAGGTCGGGGGTCTCCTGGAGCTTGCGCGCGATGCGGTCCGTGACCTGCTCCTGCACCTGGCGCGCGGTCGCGCCCTGCCACAACGTACGAATCACCATCACCTTGAAGGTGAAGGGCGGATCCTCGGACTGCGCGAGCTTGCCGTAGGCGAGCACCCCGAACAGTGTGATCAGGCTGACGATAAAGATGACGAGCGGCTGGTGGTTGAGCGTCCAGGCCGAGAGGTTGAAGATGCGCGGGGCAGCCGCGGCCGCCCCAGAGATCGAGAGACCTTCGATATCGCCGTCCTCGCTCCTGCTGCTCATGGCGTGCCCCCGAGGTCCCCGGCCGACGGCGTGATGCCATCCGTGTCACCCACGTCGGGAACATCACCCGCGAAGAGCGGCGCGACCGGCTCGACCCGCTCGCCCACGTGCAGCGTGTGCACACCGGCGGCGACGACCCGATCGCCGGACCGCAAGTTCCCGGCGATCAGGGCCGAGCGCTCGCGATAGCGCAGCACCTCGACGGTGCGCAGCTCGAGCGTCGAATCGCTGGCGCGAATCACCCATAGCGCGGGATGCGGCCCTGAGTGAAAGAGCGCCGTGGCGGGTACGACGAAGGGATCGAGAGGCGGTTCGCGTTGCGGCAGCAGGGTCGCGGTGCCGGTCATCCCGAGGCGCGCATCAGGTGCCGGCTCGGCGAGCGTCAATCGCACCCGGTAGGTTCGGCTTTGCGCGTCCGCCGCGGGGGCGATCTCGCGGACCTGTGCGTCGAGCGGCCGATCGAGCGCCGCGAGGCGCACGCGAGCGGGATCGCCGATCGAGATGCGACCAACGTCGTGTGCGGACGCATCGATGATGACATCGACGTCGCCGCTCCAGGCGAGCGTGTACACGCCCTGTCCGGCCGCGACCACCTGTCCCGTGTCGGCGCTCTCGGCAAGTATCACGCCGTCGTGACCGGCGACGAGCGTCTGGTAGCCGAGCGTGTCGCGTGCCAGTGCGAGCTGGTCGGCTGCCTGCTGGCGCGCCGCGGCCGCTGCGCTGAAGGCATCCTGCGTTTGCTCGAGCTGCGCGGTCGCAATCAATCCTTGCGCGAACTGCGCCTGGTCGCGCTCGAGCTGCTGGCGCGCAAACAGCAGCCGATGCTCGGCGGCGGCGAGAGCGGCCTCGCTGGCATGCGACCGCTTCAGCGCATCGGCGGGATCGAGCCGAGCAACCACCTGTCCACGATGCACGCGATCGCCGAGCCGCACCGTGCGTTCGATGATCTGTCCGCCGACGCGAAACGCCATGACGTTCGAGTAGCGCGGCGCGATCTCTGCGGCATAGTGCAGGGTCCGCCCGGCGACGTCGTCCGAGGCGGCTTCCACCGAAGTCGCGACGACGGTCTGCGGCCGCGACGGAGGCGCGCTTGCATGCATACACGCGCTGAGGCCAATGGAGATACCCAGCACGGCGATGAGAGTCCCGCCGGTGGTCGTGACACGGGGATCGGACATGCTACCTCCGGATTTGGACGATGACTTAATAGCTACACACATGATCACTGGTTATACACATGTCAAAGTGAGGCCAAAAAATTAGTGGCCGGTGGAGGGCGCTTGCGCCATCCGCAGGATCGTTCGCAGGGAGTAATCGATGAATTCGGGTATGGCGATGCCGCGTCGCGCGAGTTCTGCACCCTTGGCCATGGCAACCTGGATGGTGCCATGGGTGAAGGCCCATAGGCTGGTGGCCAGGTAGATGGGAGAGCCGACGTCGGCGCGGATCGTGCCATCGGCGATCCCGGTCTCGATGGCCTGCATCAGGACGGCCATCACCTGAGCGCCAGCCTGCTGGCATGCACCCTCGTTGGAGCTCGGATCGGCCGAGGCGGAATGCGACTGAAAGCGCGAGCAGAAGTCGAAAAAATGGGGGAATTCATGGGCGTAGCCGACATAGGCGCGGCCGATCGCCTCCACCTGCGCGATCCCGGTGGCGGCGCTCGCGCACGCGCCGACGAAGCGATCGCGCAGGGTCCGCATGGCGCGCTCGCCAATCGCGAACAGCACGTCTTCCTTGTCCCGGAAATAGACATACACGAGCGCCCGGGACAGGCGGGCGCTGCGGGCCACCTGCTCGACCGTCACCGATTCCCAGCCCTTCTGCGCATAGAGCGCGATGGCGGCATCGAGAATCTCGGCCCGGCGGCGCTCCTTTTCCTCTTCCCGGCGTTCGACGATGTATGACATGACATGAACCATAGTCAGTTATTGACACTTTGTCAACGACGGCCGGGTGGGCTGCGGAACAGGCGTGGTTGGCGATATCATCGCGATGGCACGTTGGCCGCGCAATACCGGCTGCTCGATCGACACCGCGCTGCGCACCACCTCCTGCATGCAATCTGCAATCGATAATGGAGGAACTTCCACATGACGACGAAACAAGACCTGATCGCTCGTCGCGGGGCGGATATCAGGGCAGAGACGGATATCCCCTCTGAGCGGGTCAAGGAAATCGCGCCGGCGCTGACCGCTTTGTTGGCCGATGTGTTTACCCTCTACGTCAAGACCAAGAACTTCCACTGGCACATGAGCGGGCCGCATTTCCGCGACTATCATCTGCTGCTCGACGAGCAGGCGGCACAGATCTTCGCCATGACCGACCCGATCGCCGAGCGCGTACGCAAGATCGGCGGTACCACCTTGCGTTCGATCGGCCA
>DATAYO010000100.1:0-32154 GCA_036272515.1 Steroidobacteraceae bacterium
CGACATCGCGGAGCGAGCGCGAAAAATCGGAGGGACGACTCTGCGCTCGATCGGCCATATCGCAAGAATCAAGCGCATCGCAGACAACGATGCAGACTTCGTCACGCCGCAAGACATGCTCGCCGAGCTCTACGAGGACAACAAGGCCGTCGTCCTGAGTATGCGCAGCCTCCATACCCTGTGCGACGACGCCGGCGACGTCGCGACTGCAAGCCTGCTCGAGAACTGGATCGATGAGACGCAACGACGTGCCTGGTTTCTCTTCGAGACCACGAGGCGCCTCTGAGCGTAAGAACTCGCTCTCATCGGGCGCTCTCAGTGGGGTAGGGGACCTGCAGAACGGTGGAGCCGGTCTCCAGCAGGGACTTCAGGTTGGAGATGATCTTCGGCCAGCCGCCGGACACCGCCGCGATGAATTTCGAGGGTTCGCGCTCGATGGTGTGGGTGATGGAGAGCTTGACCGCCGTTCCAGTGGCTTCCAGTTCCATCGTGCATTGCGACTCGCCTTCGGCCTTGAGCTCGGGCTTGGCCTGGTGCTGCCAGCGGATCACCAAGCGACGTGGCGGCTCGGCCTCGACGATCTCACCGGCGTCGGTGATCTGACCTTCGCCGGACACCATCTTCCACGAGGATCCCGCCGTCCACTGGCTTTCGCAGTGCGTGCCGAACCAGTATTGCTTCATGAACTCCACGTTGGTCAGTGCAGACCACAGCTTCTCCGGCGTGGTGCGGATGTAGGTCACGTAGACAAAGGTCGATCTAGTCATTGGTTTTCTCCAGTCGTTGTTTCAGATCCGAGAGCGCCTTGAGGCGCGGCTTTTCGAACTTGGCAATCCAGCGCTCGTAGAGCTCCTGCAGCGGGACCGGGTTGAGGAAGTGCAGCTTTTCGCGGCCGCGCCGCGCGGTGGCGACCAGGTTGGCCGCCTCCAGCAGATCCAGGTGCTGCGTCACGCCCTGCCGGGTCATGTCCAGGTGTTCGCACAGCTCGTTGAGTGTGCGGCCGTCGTGCGCGTGCAGCAGGTCCAGCAGCTTGCGCCGGCTGGGATCGGCCAGGGCCTTGAAAAGCATGTCGGGGTCGCGGCGCTCTGCCATGTCACATACGCAAGTAATTACTTGCCTAAATGATAGGCAAGTCGACGCTTGCCTGTCAAGCACCGTGCGTTGCCGTCATCGAAAGGGTGATACGCTAGGCCCAACCGAATCATGAACAGTGTCATCTCCTCGATCGAGAGCATTACCGGCCCGGCTTCCACGGGAAGCCGGGGTTCGGTGTGCTCTGCCTGGATCAATTCGTCGAGGAATTTCTGTCATGTGCGCTTCTCAGGTGTTTTTTTCGGTTTTTCGACTCCGCGTCGCTGCTGAGGCGGATCCCGGCGCTATCGCGCGCGTCATCGAGCGATTTCAGAATTTGAACGTCATTCCGCGACGGCTGATCGCGGAGTTCGGCGTGGACGAGACCCTGCATATCGAGGTGGACGTGAGCGGGGTGGCGCGGGAGCAAATGAACATCATCGCCGCCAAGCTCCGGGAGGCCGTCAGCGTGACGAGGGTGCACTGGCACCTGCTATGATGGGCCTGCTATTCGGAGGGGCTACCTATGCATGCGATGGTCCTGCGAAATAGTGCGGCACCCCTGGCGCTGGAAGCGCGTCCCGATCCACAACCGCGTGCAGGGCAAATTCGAATTCGCGTCGAGGCATGCGCCGTCTGCCGCACTGATTTGCACGTCATTGACGGTGAGCTTCCTCATGTTCGATATCCGATCGTCCCCGGCCACGAGGTCGTCGGCAGGGTGGAGGCGCTGGGTGAGGGCGTCGGTCGATTTGAAATCGGGGCGCGCGTTGGGGTGCCTTGGGTCGCGAAAACCTGCGGGCGCTGCGAGTATTGCAAGTCCGGGCGCGAGAACCTCTGCAACACTCCCGAATTTACCGGCTACAGCCGGGACGGCGGATTCGCCAGCCATCTCGTTGCCGAGGCGGATTTTTCGATTCCGTTGGACGACTTTGCCGATCCGGTCGCGGCTGCGCCGCTCCTGTGTGCGGGACTGATCGGCTGGCGTTCGCTCTGCGCCGCGGGCGATGCTGCGACCATCGGCCTGTTCGGCTTCGGGGCAGCCGCTCACGTGATTGCGCAAGTATGCCGTTGGCAGAATCGCCGGGTGTTCGCTTTTACCCGCCGCGGGGATGCTCCGACTCAAGCGTTTGCACGCTCACTGGGCGCCGTCTGGGCCGGGGCTTCCGAAGACCCTCCTCCGGAAGCCTTGGATGCGGCCATCATCTTCGCGCCCGTCGGGGACCTCGTGCCGATGGCGCTGCGATCGGTCAAGAAGGCCGGTCGAGTGGTGTGTGGCGGCATTCACATGAGCGACATCCCCTCGTTCCCCTATCGCATTTTGTGGGAGGAGCGTCGGCTCGTGTCCGTCGCCAATCTCACCCGCGATGATGCGGCGAGCTTTCTGCCCATCGCACGACGTGCACACATCCATACATCGACTACCGTCTACTCGCTCGATCGCGCGAACGAGGCGGTGAGCGACTTGCGTCACGGGCGGCTGCAAGGCGCCGCGGTTCTGGTGCCGTCCCAGAGATAGGTCCTGCGGCGTGGCCATCGATCGAGGTAGTATGCGTCGGTCCTTCTGATGCGGGCGCCGTTGGCTGGTCGACTATGGAAAAGCAGGAACTGCGGGCGGTGGGCTCTCTGGCCGCCGTCTTCTCGGTAAGACTTCTCGGTTTGTTCATGATCTATCCGGTGTTCGCCGACTATGCGCGGCAGCTGGCCGGTGCGACCTCGTTCAAAATCGGCCTGGCGCTCGGCATCTACGGCTTGAGCCAGGGATTGCTGCAGATACCCTTCGGCCTTCTGTCCGACCGGGTGGGGCGAAAGCTCATGATCGTCATCGGACTCATTCTGTTCGGCGCCGGCAGCGCGGTGGCGGCGGCCTCGTCGACGATCGATGGCGTCATCGTCGGCCGGGTGGTGCAAGGTGCAGGCGCGGTGGGCTCGGTCATTCTGGCGTTGGTCGCGGATCTGACCGGCGAGGAAAGCCGCACCAAGGCGATGGCGATCGTCGGATTGACGATCGGCGGCTCGTTCATGCTGGCGCTGGTCACGGGGCCGGTGCTCTCGGGGCTCGTGGGCGTGGCCGGAATCTTTTGGACCATGGTCGCGCTGGCGCTGGTCGGGATCGCGATCACGCTGTTCATCGTACCCCGGCCGCTGGTGCTGGCGGTGCACCGGGATGCCGAGACCGTGCCTTCGCTGCTGCGATCGATCATTCGCAACACGGAGCTGCGGCGGCTCGATTTCGGCGTCTTCGCGCTGCACGCGATGCTGACCGCGAGCTTTCTGCGGGTACCCGCATTGCTTCGCTCGAGCCTCGATGTGGACAGCCGTCATCAATGGATGGTTTATCTGCCGGTGCTCCTCGTCTCGGTGGCGGTGATGGTGCCGGCCATCATCGTCGCCGAGAAGCATCGGCGCATGAAGACCGTGTTCGTGGCGGCGGTGGCGTGCCTGGCGCTGAGCCAGTGTCTGTTCCTCGCGGGAAGCGGCGCCATTTCGACCATCGCAGCCATCACGGTATTTTTCGCGGGTTTCAACGTCATGGAGGCGAGCTTGCCGTCGCTCGTCACCAAGACCGCGCCTCCCGCCGCCAAGGGCACGGCCGCCGGCATCTTCTCCACCTCGCAATTTCTGGGTATTTTCGTCGGCGGTGTCTGCGGCGGCTGGATGTTGCCCAAGATGGGCGGCGATGCGGTGTTCGTCGCCTCGCTCGGTCTCGCGCTCATCTGGCTGGTGGTGGCGGCCACCATGAAACCGCCGAGCTACCTGACCACCAAGCTGCTTCGCATCTCCGAAGCCGCGCCGGCCGATGGCGCCGAGCTCGCCGCACGGTTGCGTCGGGTCCCCGGCGTGCACGAAGCGGTGGTGATATCCCAGGAGCGGCTGGCGTATCTCAAGGTGGACTCGCGCAGCTACGACGCGGCGCTGGCGCGCTCCGTCGTTGCGGCGGCCGTCCAGCCGGCAGCGGGTGCCGCCGACCTTTCAATTTTGTAATTTTACGGAAAGGTAGGGGCCATGCGACTCGGGTGTACTAGCCCGCCGAGATCGTACTTGAGGACTGCCCTATGAATTCCGATCCGTCTGCCGGCGCCGACAAGCGCTTCAACGATGCCCGCTTCCGGCCTGCCGCGCCGACATTGAGCCTGCCGGAGGAGCCCAACGATGCCTTCCGCTTGCTGCGCGAGACCGTGCAGGAGCACTCGGCCTGGACCAAGCCGGTGCGGCAGGAAATGGCGCGGGTCATCGTCGGACAGAAGCATCTGCTCGACCGCCTGTTGATCGCGCTGCTGACCAATGGACACGTGCTGCTCGAAGGTGTCCCCGGCCTCGCCAAGACCCTGTCCTTGAAAACCCTGGCGAGCACGGTGGCACTCGAGTTCAAGCGCCTGCAGTTCACCCCGGACATGCTGCCGGCGGACATCGTTGGCACCATGATCTACAGTCCGCAGGACGGGGCATTTCGGACCAAGCACGGTCCGATTTTCTCGAACCTCATCCTCGCGGACGAGATCAACCGGGCGCCCGCCAAGGTGCAGAGCGCGCTGCTCGAGGCGATGCAAGAGCGCCAGGTGACGATCGGCGAGGAGACCTATCCGCTTCCCAATCCCTTTCTGGTGCTGGCCACGCAGAATCCCCTGGAGCAGGAAGGAACGTATCCGCTGCCCGAGGCGCAGATCGACCGCTTCATGATGAAGGTCGTCGTCAGCTACCCGAATCGAACGGAGGAGCGTGCGATCCTCGATGCGATGGCGACTTCGGAGCCGGCGCTTTCGGTGCGCCGTCTGGTCTCGGCGGACCAGATCCTCAAGGCACGGCAGGCGGTCAACGCCATCCACATCGACGACAAGATCCGGGACTACATCGTCGATCTGGTGCTCGCGACCAGACCGCCCGTCGCCGCGTCGTTCAATCTGGAGGGCTATATTCAGAACGGCGCCTCGCCGCGCGCCACCATCAATCTATGTCTGGCGGCGCGTGCGGTGGCGTTCCTGAGCGGCCGCCATTTCGTCACGCCGCAGGACGTGAAGACCATCGCATTGGACGTCCTGCGACATCGTGTCATGGTGAGCTACGAGGCCGAGGCGGAGAACGTCACCGCGGAGGATGTGATCCGCAAGATCCTCGATCAGCTCCCCGTCCCGTAAGCGGCACCCGTAGCGGTTTTCGGAGCGTAGGCACATGCCCGCCACATCCGTCAAAAGCATCATGAGCCGGATGCGCCAGCTCGAGATACGTACCCGGCGCCTGGTGAACGACAGCCTGATCGGCGAGTACCACTCGGTCTTCAAAGGCCGCGGTATGGACTTCGATGAGGTTCGCGAATACGTACCGGGCGATGAGGTGCGGTCGATCGATTGGAATGTGACTGCCCGGGCCGGCAGGCCCTTCGTCAAGAAGTACACCGAGGAGCGCGAGCTCACTCTGCTGCTCGTCGTCGACATCAGCGCGTCCGGCAACTTCGGATCCGGCGTCCAGAGCAAGCGCGAGCTGGCGGGCGAAGTGGCGAGTCTCCTGGCGCTTTCCGCCATTCGCAACAGCGACAAGGTCGGATTGCTGCTCTATACGGATCGCGTCGAGGAGTACATCCCGCCCAAAAAGGGCCGGCGGCACGTGCTGCGCGTGGTACGTCAGATTCTCTTTCATACCGCCGAGGGCCGGGGGACCGACACCGTCAAGGCGCTCGAGGTTGCGGGTCAGCTGCTGCACCGGCGCGCCGTGGTGTTTCTGATCTCCGATTTTCAGTCGAGCGGCGCCGAGTCCGACGCCCGGCCGCCGCTGCGCCGGGCGCTCCGGCAGACGAACCGGCGGCACGACCTGATCGCCGTGCACATCGAGGATCCGCGCGAGCGCAACCTTCCGGATCTGGGCGTACTGGCGCTCGAGGACGCGGAGTCCGGCGAGGTGATAGAGATCGATACCGGCGATGCGGCGGTCCGCCGGCGCTTCAGCGAGGAATCCCTGAAGCGCACGCAACGGCTGCTCACCGACTTTCGCTCGGAAGGCGTCGATACTCTGGAACTCAGCACGGATGCACCGTATCTGCCGGCGCTGCAGCGTTTCTTCAAAGGGCGGGAGAGAAGACGAATATGAGAGCAGGCACCACGATCGCCGCCGGAGTGTCCGCGCTCGGTGCACGGCTCGGTTTGCTTCTCGCCTCGTCGGTGAGCTTCGCTGCACCCGCCGCCGAGGACATCCGCGACATCCGCGGGCCCAAGCCGGTTGCCTCGCCTTGGCTCGTGTGGGGCCTGGTTGCGGGCGGAGTCTTGGCTGCACTCGCGGCTTATGCGTTCTGGCGCCGGACCAGGAGGCGGCGAGGGGTACCGCCGAGGCCGGACTTCGAGGTCGCGCTCGAGCGCCTGGAGGCGGCGCGCTTGCTGATGCAGCCGGGACGTGGCCGGGAGTTCTCCATCGAGGTATCGGGCATCGTGCGCGAGTACATCGAAAAGCGCTTCAGCGTGATGGCGGCGCACCGGACGACCCACGAATTCCTTCACGACTTGATGGCGTCCGGCGAATCCGGCCTCGCCGATCATCGCGATCTGCTCGGAGAATTCCTGCAGTCGTGCGATCTCGCCAAGTTCGGAGGCTGGAATCTGAGCACCGATCAAATGGCCATCATGCTCGAGAGTGCGCGCCGCTTCATCCGATCGGCGGCCGGCACCTCGGCCGCCGGCACTTTGCCGGCAAATCTCGAGCCCCCTAATGTTGTGAGCAAGCCTCATGTTTCAGTTCCTTCAACCTGAGTGGCTCTGGCTGCTCGCCCTGCTGCCGCTCGTCTTGCTGTGGCGCGGGCGGCGGGGCAGTGTCGCGGCCGTCGAATATTCGAGCGTGGGCCTGGCGAGGGCGGTGGCGCGAAACACCCGCAGCCGGGTGGGGAGCCTGGTGTGGCTCCTGCCCGTGCTCGGGGCGGCATTCCTGATCGTCGGGCTGGCCCGCCCGCAACTGGCTCACGGCAGCTCCGAGGTGACCGCCAGCGGCATCGACGTCATGCTCGGACTCGACGTGTCGGGCTCGATGCAGGCGATGGATTTCAGAATCGCCGGCGAACGCGTCAATCGCATCGACGTGGTCAAGTCGGTCGTGTCGAAGTTCATCGGTGAGAGGCCGGACGACCGCATCGGGATCGTGGCCTTCGCCGGCGCGCCGTACCTCGTGAGTCCGCTGACGCTCGATCACGACTGGCTGCAACAGAACCTCGATCGCGTCAGCGTCGGCGGTGTGGACGACGGCACCGCCATCGGCTCGGCGATTGCGACCGCCGTGAATCGATTGCGCGATTCCCATGCCAAGTCCAAGATCGTCGTCCTGCTGACCGACGGCATGAACAATGCCGGCAGGATATCGCCGCTTGCGGCCGCCGAGGCGGCCAAGGCGCTGGGAGTCAAGGTCTACACCATCGCCGTGGGCGTGCGTGGCGAGGCGCCGATTCCCGTCAAGGATGAATTCGGCAACACGCGCCTGGTCATGGCGAAGGTCGATGTGGACGAGAAAACGCTGCAGTCGATCGCCGCCAGCACGGGCGGCGCCTTTTATCGGGCGACCGACACGGATTCTCTCAAGGATATCTACGAGCAGATCAACCGACTCGAAAAGACCGCGCACGTCGCGCACCGGTACGAGCACTACGAAGAGCTGTATCAATGGGCGCTGTTCCCGGCGGTCGCGCTGCTCGGCTTGGGGTTCGGTCTGGAGCACACCCGCTTCCGGAGGCTGCCATGAGCTTCGTTCACCCCGGGTGGCTCGTCGCCGGAGTGGCCGGCTGTCTTGCCATGCTCTGGACGTGGTGGCGCTACGACGCCCGCCAGCGCCGGGCACTGACGGAACTCGTCTCTCCGCGCTTGAGCGCCGGGCTGACCCGCTCGATTTCCACGTCGCGCCGGCGCCTCAAGCGCTGCCTGTTCGCCGTTGCCGTCGTCCTTCTATCCGTGGCGCTCGCCGAGCCGCAGGCCGGCTTCCGATGGGAACAGGTGAAACGGCGCGGCAACGACATCATCTTCGCAGTCGACACCTCGCGCAGCATGTTGACCCCCGACGTGAAGCCGAATCGATTGACACGCGCCAAGCTCGCGATCGACGACTTCGTCGGGCGGCTCGACGGCGACGCCGTGGGGCTGGTGGCATTTGCGGGTAGCGCCTTCCTGCAGTGCCCGTTGACGGTGGACTACGGCGCGTTTCACGAATCGCTGGCTGCGCTCGATACGCACATCATTCCGCGCGGCGGGACCGATATCAGCAGCGCCATCAAGGCCGCGCAAGCCGCCGTCCGCAAGCGCGCGGGCAGCGACAAGACCCTGATTCTGCTCACCGACGGTGAGGATCTCGAAGGCGATGCGCTGCAGACCGCCAAGGCGGCTGCGCAGGAAAGCGGTCTCAAGATCTACACCGTCGGCGTCGGTACCGCGAACGGCGATCTGATTCCGCTGCCGGCCGAGGAGGGCGGCGGATTTTTGAAGGATGCTCAAGGGCGCTTCGTGCGGTCGCGCTTGGACGAGACGACTCTTCGAGCGATTGCCCAGGCGACGGGCGGCGCCTATGCGCCGCTCGGAGCCGCCAACGAAGGTCTCGATGCCATCTATCGACAAGCGATCGCACCGCTCGCCAAGCATGATCTGAGCTCTCGCAGCGAGAGGGTCTACATCGAGCGCTATCAATGGCCGTTGGCGGCCTGCCTCGTGTTCCTGCTGGCGAGCATTCTGCTCGGAACGCGGCGGCGCACGTCGGCTCCAAGCCGCGTGCCGGCGGCGCGCCCGTCTTCGGCGCGCCCGTCCTCGAGCGGCCGTGACGGCGCGAGCGGTGCCGCCTCCGGTGCCGCGGCGGCATCGGTGATGATCGCGCTCCTCTCCTGCCTCGCGGCTCATTCGGCGCACGCCTCCACCGCGAGCGCGGCGGCATCGGCTTACCAGCAGGGAGATTTTGCCAAGGCGCAGCACGACTATGCGGCAGCGGCCGACGGCGATCCGTCGCAGCCGGTGCTGAAGTTCGATGCCGGAACCGCCGCCTACAAGGCGGGTGACTTTCCTGCCGCGGCGCGGGAATTCCAGGCATCGCTCGGCGCTGCGAAGTCGGGCTCTGCCGAGCGGCTGGCGCAGCAGCAGGATGCTTACTACAACCTCGGCAACACGCTGTATCGAGAAGGAGAGAAGAGTGCCGCGAGCGACGCTCAAAAGACCGTGCAGACATGGACGGGGGCGGTGAAGGCCTACGATGCCGCCCTGCAGCTGCGACCTGACGATGCGGACAGCAAATTCAATCGCGATTTCGTGAACAAGAAGCTCGAGGAGCTCAAGAAACAGCAAAAGCAGTCGCAGCAGAATCAGAATCAGAATCAACCGCAGAACAAGAACCGGCAAGGCGGCAGCCGGTCGAACTCATCGTCGCAGTCCGCCGCTCAATCTCAGAATTCGAGCAAGGACCAACAGCACCCTGAACAGCAAGGCCAGTCGCAGCAAGGTGAATCTCAGCAGGACCAAGCGCAGAACCAAGCGCAACAACAGAACCAGGCGCAGCAGAACCAAGCGCAGCAGGGGCATCCGCAGCCAGGTCAGCCCCAGCAGGGGCAGGCACAGCCGCAGCAAAGTCAGCAAGCGCAGCAAGGCCAGTCCGAGCAGGGACCGCAGCAGTCGCCCCAGCAGGCGAGGTCGCAGCCCTCTCAGCCCGGCGAGTCGCGCGCGCCGCCCCAGGGACCGGTATCGTCGTCGGCGAATCCACCGCAGACCGCGCGAAACGGTGAAGGAGCGGAGGAGGGGGCGGATCAGCGGATCCCCGGACAAATGACCCCGGAAGAAGCACGCCAGCTGCTCGACTCGGTGAAAGATGAGGAGCGCCGCGCGCCGTCGGCTCAGAACTCGGAAGGCACTGCGATGACGGAGCAGCCTTCGAAGGATTGGTGAGCATCTTGAAGTCCGTGAAGTCCTTTGCCATCGGGACATTCATCGCCGTCATCTCGTGTATGGCGGTGGCGGGCATCGCGCTCGGTGACGGCACCACGGCGCTGCAGAGCATCGAACCCTCGACCATCACGCTCGGAGGGAGCGCTCAGCTGACCATCACCGCGATCGGCAGCGAGGCGCCGGCGATCACGCCGCCGATGGTGCCGGGGCTGGAATTTCTCGCGGTGGGACAATCGCAGCAGGTCGAGATCATCAACGGCGTTGCGAGCTCCAAAACGACGGTCACCTATCAGGTCACACCGCAGCAGGCGGGCGTGTTCACCATCCCGAGCGCCCTCCCCGGAGGCGAGCCGGCGGTCCTGACGGTGAACCGCGGCAACGGGCCGGCGCCGCCCGGCGGCGCCGGTCAAAGCGCTCAGCCGCAGGCCTCTTCGTCGCTGCCGGCCGCCTCGACCCGCCAGGGGGCCTCGGGGGCCGCGTTCGTCCGGCTGCGGCTGGCGAAACATGACCTGTATGTCGGGGAGATGATCCCGGTCGACATCCAGGTGGGCGCGCGCGACGGAATGGTGGCATCGCTCAACGGCCCGCCGATGCTCAACGGCGATGCGTTCACGCTCAACAAGCTGCCCGAGAATCCGAGCCGCACGGAAGAAATCATCGACGGCAAGCCGTTCATCGTCTTTACCTGGCACACCGCACTGGTCGCCGTGAAGCCGGGCACGCTCTCCTTGACGGTCGATACGCCGCTCACCGTGCGGGTGCAGAGTGCCGTGCGTCCGGGCGCCGGGTTCTTCAGCGGCTCCGGATTCGAGGATTTGCTCAACGATCCGGCGTTTCAAAATTTCTTCGGCCGCTCCAGTCAGCGCGACGTCACCGTCTCGAGCGCACCGGAGACGTTCACGGTCCTGCCCTTGCCCGCCGAGGGGCGGCCCGCGGATTTCAGCGGGGCGGTGGGGAAATTCGCCGTCAGCACCGATCTCTCCCAGGACAAGGCAGGGGTGGGCGATCCGATTACCCTTCGAACGCACGTCTCGGGCGAGGGAGATTTCGCGCGCGTCGACGCTCCCGTGCTGCATGACGGTGACGGCTGGAAAGCCTACACACCGACCTCGAAATTCACGGCGGCGGACGAGATCGGCTATCGCGGCGAAAAAACTTTCGAGCAGCCGCTGGTGTCCACGCGGCCGGGCGAACGCGCGGTGCCCGAGACGGACTTCAGCTGGTTCGATCCGGCGACGCGACGCTATGAGCAAGCGCATACCCCGCCGCTCACCGTCGCCATAGCGCCCGCACCTGCTGGAAGCTCGCTTGCAAGCATGCCGCCGGCCGCATCGCCCGGCGCGGCGGCCCCGACCGGCAACGGCCAGGCTCCGGCGTGGCGCCCGGATCATCCCGACCGCGGCGCGGCGAGCTCACTGACACCGCATTATTTCCAGCCGGAGTTCGTCGCGCTACCCCCGCTGCTGCTGGTCGCTCTTTCGACCGCGTGGCTTTGGATCAGACAGGGCGAACGCTCGGCAAAGACCGCTCGCTCGGCGCTGGCCGCACCCCCATCGATCGAGTCGCTGGCCAATCAAATGGATGGATACGCGGCGGCCGGCGACACCGAATCGTTTTTCGACACGGGGCGGGCGGCGCTCCGCAGAGTGCTGGCGACGAAGTGGGGCCTCGCTCCGACGGACGTCACCGCCGAAGAGGTCATCTCGCGCCTCGGGTCCGATAGTGAGATCAGCCGCGCGTTCTTGCTGGCGGATGAGGCGACGTACTCGCGCTTGAAATTATCCGCGCCGGATTTCCAGCAGTGGAAGCGCATCGTTCTGCGCAACGTCGACGACCGGGTGCCCACATGAGGCGGGGCGGATTCGTCGTGGGCGTTGCGATTGCGCTCGTGGGGCTCGGCGTTTGTTGTGCCGCGGCGCGTGCCCAGACGCCGGCCGAGACGCCGCGGGCCGCGGAATATTCCCCCGCGCACCTGTATAACCAAGCCAATGCCGACGCACGCGCCGGCAAGGTTGCACTCGCCGTGCTCGAATACGAGCGCGCTCGGGTGCTCGCGCCTGCGGATCCGGACGCAAGGGAAAACCTCAGGCACGCGCGCGAACTGGCGGGCGTGCCTGCGGGGCCCGACGACTGGTTCGAGCGCTACGGCAGATTCGCGAATCCCAATGCCATGTATTGGATCGGCATCGCCGGTCTTGCGCTGGGCGGAGGATGCCTGTTGATGCTTCGCCGGCGCACGCCGACCCGCGGCGCGCTGCTTGCGGGCATGATCCTGGGTGCAGCGATGGTCGGCGCGAGTCTGGTGAACGCGGCGGCGACCTTTCCGGTGCTGTCCGAGGCCGTTGCGCTCGAGCAGGCTGCGGCCGGCGTCTCCCCCGTCGAGGGCGCCGATGCCTTGTTCGCGGTTCCCGCCGCGTCCACCGTACGGGTGCTCGACAGGCACCAGGGTTTCGACCTGATCCGCGACTCGCAAGGACGGGAGGGCTGGGTATCGGCCGCGAATCTCGCCCCGGTGATACCGTCGTCGGCCGGCAACGACTCGGTCAGTTCACGGGCAGCGATACGCTGAACGTCGACCCGCTGCCGATTTTGCTTTCCACCGATACCTCGCCGTGGTGCGCCTCGACGATCGCCTTGACCAGGCTCAACCCGAGTCCCAGACCGCGCTGCGACCGGCTCTTGTCGCCGCGATACAGACGGCCCCAGATGCGCGGTTGCTCCTCGGCGGATATTCCGATGCCGTTATCCTCGAACTTCACGATGATCCGCTCCGCCTCCGCTCCGCAGGAGATCCTGACCTTGCCGCCCTCGGCGGTGTACTTCAACGCATTGTCCAGGAGATTGGCGAACACCTGGCGCATCCGCACCCGGTCCACCGGGGCCGTGCATGGAGACTCGAGATCTGCGACCACGGCGATGCGCTTCTCCTCGGCGACCACCTGGTAGATGTCGATCACGTCCTCGAGCAATGCCGAGACGGATAACGCCTGGAGGTTCAGGCGCATCACGCCCGACTCCGCTTCGGTGATGTCCATCAGGGCGGTGAGCATGGTGAGCACCAGGTCGGCCTCTTCGACGCAATCGGCGAGCGCTTCCTCCGCCGCCGGATCGGACGTCGTCTGGACGGCCGCCTCGGCGATGCTCCGCAGGCGGGCGAGCGGCGTGCGCAGATCGTGCGCGACGTTGTCCAGCGCCTCGCGCATGCCCTGGATCAATTTTTGATTTCGATCGAGGACGCGGTTGAATTGACGCGCCAGTTCCTCGAGACCGCCTTGCTGCGAGGTCGCCTCGACCCGTGCGGACAGGTCACCGGTATCGATGATGGAGCGGGCGGTGGCGACGACCTGCCGCACGGGCTTGGTCGCGCGATGCGCGAACAATGCGCCGCCGATCACGCCGAGCAGGAGCGCCGGAGTCATCACGGCGAGAAAGTTCACGCGAAACGGCTCGAGAATGGTCTCGCGATTATTCGTCCTGTGCCCGACCTGCAAGGTCGAGCCGTCCGCGAGGCGCGTCGAGGCGACGGTGACATCGCTTTCCTGGTCCCTGGGAATCCTGAGCCAGACGAGGTGCGCCGGATTGCCGCCGGGACGCAGCGCGTCGGGGTCGAACTGCACCCAGTCCGGCGGCACGTCGAGCAACAGGGCGTTGCCGCTCGGATTCGCCACTCGCACGAAGAATGCGTTCGCCTTGTCGGTGCCGCGGCTGCGCAGATCGAACTGCTGCAGCGCTGCGATGCCGCCGCTCTCGTACATCGCCGCGCAAGCTTTCAGCCGGGTCTCGATGACCTCGTGGTCCTTGCGCTCGAGCGCGGCGCCGAGCAGGAAGTACGACAGGCCGAACAGGATTCCGGCACCCGCGGTAAACAGCAAGGCGTACCAGAGGCTCAAGCGGAAGGTCACGCTGCGCCACGCGCTGTCACCGCGCCATGCGCCGTTACGCGGGCTTGATGACATACCCCACGCCGCGGATGGTATGGACGATTTTCGACGGGAATCCCTTTTCCAGTTTCGAGCGCAAACGATGCGCCAGCACGTCCACCACGTTGGTCTGCGGATCGAAGCTGTAATCCCACACGTGCTCTAGGATCATGGCCTTGGGTATCGGCCGCCCCGGATGCCGCATCAGCAGCTCGAGCAGCGCGAATTCCCGGCTTTGAAGGTCGATTTTCTGTCCGGCCCTGAACACCTCGCGGGTGAGAAGATTCATCGACAAGTCGCCGACGACCAGCGTGGTGGGCTCCGCCAGATGCGTGGCGCGCCGGATCAGCGCCTGCAGACGAGCGAGCAGCTCGGAGAAGGCGAACGGCTTGGTGAGGTAGTCGTCGGCTCCCGCCTGCAAACCCGTGACGCGATTGTCGACGCTGGCCTTGGCACTCAGCAGCAGCACCGGCACCCGCTTCTTCTCCTGGCGGAGGGTGCGCAACACCGACAGGCCGTCGAGCTTCGGCAGCATGATGTCGAGTACGATGGAATCGTAGTCGACCGACCGGCACAGCGACAGCGCTTCCTCGCCGTCGCGAGCCGTGTCGACCGAGAAGCCGCTTTGCTTCAGCCCCTTGGCGAGGAATGAAGCGATCTTCTCGTCGTCTTCGACCACCAGGATCCTCACGCCTCATTCCTCCGCGAGCAGGCTGTGAATTCTGGCCTCCCGCAAGTCGAGCTCCCGTTCGATGTGCAGCCGGGCTTCCGCCTTGAGCTTGCTGTCCTGGTAAAAGTCGTTGACGGCCTCCCGTTCCGCCGCCAGCAGCTCGAGCTCTATATCATCGACCAGTTGACTGCGCGCCCGGTTCGCGATGTTGGCGTGGCCGTGATCGGTCACCTGCCGCAGACGCCCGCGCAGATGGGCACGCAGCCCGTTCACCAGGTCTTCCGCGAGGTTGCGCTCGGCCGCCACGGCATCCAGGCGCGCCATGGCCGCTTCGATCGCCTTGCGCCGAGCCTCGAACTCCTCGGCCCGATCCCGGTGCCGTTCCCGGCGGCCCAGCTTGGCGAGGCCGAGGGCGCGGATGACGGCCGGCAATGCCAGCCCCTGGCCGATCAGGGTGACGAGAATGACGATGAAGGTCAAAAACAGCACGAGCTCGCGATCCGGGAAGGGTTGGCCATTCTCGATGGTGAGCGGAATGGCGAGCGCGGCGGCCAGCGATACGACCCCCCGGACGCCGGTGAAGGCGAGGGCGAAGGGGATTTGCCACGGCGGCGGCGGATCCCTGCGGCGAATCGAGGGGATCCAGCGCGGGATGTAGGTGGCGGGATACACCCAGATGAAGCGGGTGACGATGACCACGAGGCTGGTCACCACCGCCGAGATCACGAGCTCTTTCGCGGTAACGCCGGCGATGCGCTGGATGAGGGCGCGGGCCTGCAGACCGGTGAGTAAAAACACCATCCCCTCGATGAGGTAGATCAAGAAATCCCAGAAGAAAATTCCCTGCAACCGGGTCGCCGCGCTGATCAGCCGCAAACCGTTCCAGCTGATGTAAAGCCCCGCGCATACGGTGGCGAGCACGCCCGAGCCGCCCAGGTGTTGCGGGGGCCAATAAGCCGCGAACGGCGTCAACACCGACAGCATGATCTCGATGCGCGGATCGCGCACCCATCGCCGCAGGCGCAGCATCACCCAGCCGACGCCGATGCCCCACAGCACTTCCCCGACCACGATGCAGGCGAACGTGCCGAGCGCGTGCGAGAAGGAGAATGAGCCGAGAGTGACGGCGGCCACGGCAAAGCGATAGAGGACCAGGGCGGTCGCGTCGTTCGCGAGTCCCTCGCCCTCGAGTACCACGATCAACCGGCGCGGCACTTCCAGGCGTCGAGCGATGGCAAGCGGCGCGACGGCGTCGGGCGGCGACACGATGGCGCCGAGCAGGAAGCCGATCGGCCAGGAAAGCCCGAGCATCCAGTGCGTGGCGGCCGCGACGGCGGCCGTCGTGAACAGCACGCAACCGACCGCCAGCAGGGCTATCGGCCGCAAGTTGAAGCGGAAATCGCACCAGCTCATCGCGACGGCGGACGAATAGATGATCGGGGGCAGCACCAGCAGCAACAGCAGATCGGGGGCGAGATCCACCGCCGGCAGTCCGGGCAGGATCGCCAGCACCACGCCGGTGAGCACCAGGAGGATGGCCGGTGGGATCTTCAGGCGATTGGCCGCGACGGCCACGGCGGCAATCACGAGCAGCATCAGGATGAGGACTTCGAGATCTTGAAGCATCGGGACGCCGGCAATCATATGGGCGTGCCGGGAATTGCATGCTACCCGAGCAATATCCGAGTGTATATCGGCGCGAGTCGGCGGCGGACGCGGCCTGATTCCTTGAGCCCGAGGGCGTAATACCCGACCTGGTGAAAATAGGTGATCCGCGCGCGGATTTCCGCCTCCCGTCTGGCATAGCCCAGATCCCGGCAGATCTTGGCCAGGAGATCGATCCGCTCGCGATCCACCCGCCGCACGCGGGCGGCGACCCGTGCCGAGGTCCTGGCCCAGTCGCGAATCGCCGCATCATAGGCCGGATCGTAGTCGCTCTCATCGAGCCACACGTCCGCCAGCGCGCGAAACTTTTCCTCTCCGGACATCCCCTCGTCCGCGGCGATCGCGACGAACGGCGCGGTGTTGCGCGCCCGCCAATCCTCGAGCAGTGCATCGAGAAGCGCCCGGCGCGAGGCGAAGTGCCAGTAGAAGCTGCCGCGCGAGATCTCGAGCGCGCGGGCCAGCGCGTCGACTCTGACGCGCTCGACGCCTTTGGCGATCAGCATCCGCCGGGCGGCGTTCACCCAATCCTTGCGGCCGAGCGCGCGCGGGTCGCGCTGTCGCAGCCGGACATTCGGATCGGCGCTTGGCCGTGTGCGGACGATCTTGACCATACAGAACTGTATGGTCGATACTACCTGAAACTCACACACAAGGCCGGCACTTCCGCTCTCTTCGCCATGCGGCGCTATTCCCTTCTGAATCTCGTGCGTCAAGCCAGGCGCGGCCATGCCGGTTGGGAGCCGGCGTGGCGCAGCGTCGAGCCGAAACCGGGATACGACGTCGTCGTCATCGGGGGAGGAGGACATGGCCTGGCGACCGCCTACTATCTCGCCGAAAAGCACGGCGTGCGCCGCGTCGCGGTGCTGGAGCGCGGCTGGATCGGCGGCGGAAACTCGGGACGAAACACCCAGGTGGTGCGCTCGAATTATTTTCATTCGACCAGCTCGTCATTCTACGACCACTCCTTGAAGCTGTACGAAGGGCTGGCCGCCGAGCTCAATTTCAACATCATGCTGAGCCAGCGGGGGCTGGTGCAGCTCGCGCACAGCGATCACGAGCTCGAGATAGCGCGCCGCTGGTGCAATGCCATCCGCATGAACGGCATCGATTCGGAGATGGTGACGCCGGCCGACATCAAGCGTCTGGCGCCGCCGGTCAACCTGGACGGGCGATTTCCGGTGCTCGGCGGATTCATCCAGCGCCGGGCGGGCATCGCACGTCATGACGCGGTGGTCTGGGGCTTTGCGCGCGCGGCCGACGCGCTCGGCGTCGACATCATCCAGAACTGCGAGGTGACCGGGTTCGACATCGCCGGCGGGCGGCTGCGGGGCGTTGCGACCTCGCGCGGAGCCATCGCGGCGGATCGCGCGGTCATGAGCGTCGCAGGCTACGCCTCGCATCTGGCGAGAGGCGCGGGTCTCGAGCTGCCCGTCACCACGATGGCGCTGCAAGCGATGGTCACGGAGCCGGTCAAGCCGGTGCTCGACGTGTTGCTGATCTCGGCCACTGTGCATGCTTATGTCAGCCAGTCGGACCGCGGCGAGATCGTCATCGGCGCCGGAGCGGATGCGTACAACACCTATGCGCAACGCGGCGGAATTCCGCAGCAGCGCGCGGCTATTGGTGCCGTGCTCGAGATGTTTCCCTCGTTCAGCCGCCTGAGGCTCATGCGCCACTGGGCCGGCCGCGTCGACATCACGCCCGATACCAGTCCGATCATGGGGCCGACGCCCGTCCAAGGCCTCTATATCAACTGCGGCTGGGGAACCGGGGGATTCAAAGCCATTCCGGCGGGCGGCGATACCATGGCGCACACGGTCGCCACCGGACGCGTGCACCCGCTGATCCGGAATTTCGGGCTCGATCGATTCCGGACCGGCGCATTGGTGGACGAGGGAGCGGCGGCGGGTGTGGCGCATTAGCCGCCGCCGTTGCTCCGGAAAGCATCATGCTCAGAATTCCCTGTCCCCATTGCGGAGTGCGTGACGAGCCCGAGTTCGTATTCGGCGGCCCGACGCACATCGAGCGTCCGGATCCCGCGGTGAGCGACGAGGCCTGGACGGCCTATCTCTATTTGCGCGAAAACCCCGTGGGCTTGCATTACGAGCGATGGCTGCATGCCTACGGCTGCGGACAATGGTTCAACGCCGTGCGCGATACCCGTACCCACGAGATTCTCAAGACCTATCGGATGGGCGAGGCCAAGCCTTCGCTCGCGGGGCCCTCGCCCGCGGGGTCGCCGTGAGCCGGCGCCCGGGTCCCTACCGGCTGCCGAGCGGCGGCCTCGTGGATCGCGCGAACACGATCCGCTTCGAGTTCGACGGCAAGCCCCTGCAGGGCTTTGCCGGCGACAGCGTGGCCTCCGCTCTGCTTGCGAACGGCGTTCGGGTGGTCGGCCGCAGCTTCAAATTCCACCGCCCGCGAGGGCTGCTGAGCGCGGGTTGGGAGGAGCCGAACGGCCTGCTCACGATGGGCACGGGAGCACGCAGCCGGGCGTCGGTGAGGGCGCCGATCGAGATGCTCGCGCCTGGGCTCGCGGCCTACTCCCAGTCCGGTTGGCCGAGCGTGGACTTCGATGTCGGCAGGGCGTTGGATTTCACGGCGGCGCTCTGGTCGGCGGGTTTCTACAACAAGACCTTCATGTGGCCCGGCTGGCATACCTATGAGCCGGCCATCCGGCGGATGGCCGGGTTGGGTCACGCGCCGCAAAGCCCGGATCCGGATCGATACGAGGTCCGCAACACCCACTGCGATCTGTTGGTGGTCGGGGCCGGGGTCGCGGGATTGCGCGAGGCGCTGGATGCCTCGCAAAGCGGTGCCCGGGTCGTGGTGGTGGACAGCGACTGCCAGCTCGGTGGCCGGGCCTACTGGGACGGGTCGTCCATCGAGGACGAGCCCGCGCATGCCTGGCTCGACAGGGCGGCATCGAAACTCACGGCGGCGGACGCGCTCCTTCTGCCGCGAACCACCGCGGTCGGTATCTACGATGATCGCGTGGCCGTGTTGGTCGAGCGGACCCTCGAGACCTCGGCGGATGGCGCTTCGCCGCGTGCGCCCGGCGCCGCGCGGCTGCCGCGCGAACGTTACTGGATCGTGCGGGCACGGCGTATCGTGCTCGCCACCGGAACGATCGAGCAGCCGCTGATCTTCGAGAATAACGACCGCCCCGGCATCATGCTGGCGGAGGGGGCTCGCCAGTACCTGCGCCGCTTCGGCGTCGCGATCGGGTCGCGCGTACTGATTGCGACCAACAACGATTCGGCTTATGCGCTGGCGGCCGAGCTCAAACAGGCGGGCGTCACGGTGCTCGGCGTCGCCGATTCGAGGCGGCGAGTATCGAGCGATCTGTCGAACGCCATGCAAACGCTGCGCGTCGAGATTTTCTCGGGCTGCCTGCCGGTCGGGACACAAGGATTCTCGCACCTCAAGCGGGTGACCTTGGGGCGCTTGAGCGCCGATGGCTCCTCGGTCGAGCCGGTCGAGACGTACGACTGCGACGCGCTCGCCGTGTCGGGCGGATTCACACCGGCGTTGCAGTTGTATGCGCATGCGGGCGGAGCGCTGGCCTATGACCCCTCCTCGGGCGCGCTGCTGCCGGTGCGGGAGGTTGCGGGCGTCGCGATCCTCGGCGCCGCGGCACAAAGCGTTCCGTCCGGGCCGCGGGTGAGCCCCGGTGGCCGCGCCGCGCGCAAGTGGGTGGACCTGCTGCACGATGTCACCGTTGGCGATCTCGAGCTTGCTCTGCGCGAGAATTTCTCCTCGATGGAGCATGTGAAACGCTACACCACGGTGGGGATGGCAGCGGACCAGGGCAAGACCTCCACGGTCGCCACTCTCGAAGTGGTGGCGCGACTCAAGGGGATTGCGCCTGCCGCTCTCGAGCACACCACCATGCGTCCGCCGTTCGTGCCGGTGACGCTCGGAGCGATCGCCGGCCGTGAGCTCGGCGCGCACTTCGCGCCGCGCCGTGAGCTGCCGATGAGCGGCTGGCACGCCGCCCATGGCGCCCTGGTTCAGGACTACGGCGAGTGGCGCCGGCCGACGGCGTACTTGCGGCCGGGCGAGAGCCGGGAAGCCGCGGTCCGCCGCGAGGCGCTCGCGGTGCGCCGAAGCGCAGGGCTGTTCGATTCTTCGCCGCTGGGCAAGCTCGAGATCCACGGACCCGATGCGATCGAATTCCTGGATCGGTTCTACATCAACGATCTGACCACGCTCAAGCCGATGCGCGCACGCTACGGGTTGATGTTGCGCGAGTCCGGCGTGATTTTCGACGACGGCACCGTCACCTTGCTCGCTCCCGATCATGCCGTCGTCACGACCACCTCGAGCGGAGCAAAAGGCGTATTCCAGTGGCTGGAAGAGTGGCGCCAATGCGAGTGGCCGGATCTCGAGGTCGCCGTCATCCCGGTCACGGAGCAATGGGCCACCCTGGCGCTCGCCGGGCCGAAGGCCCGGACCATTCTGTCCCGGCTCGACACCGATATCGACTTGTCCGCGGCGGCGTTTCCGCATCTCGCGCTGAGAGTGGGTCATCTGCTCGGATTTCCGGCGCGCGTCTTCCGGGTAAGCTTCACCGGCGAGTTGAGTTACGAGATCAACGTTCCCGCTCGAGCCGGCCAGGCCGTTTGGGACGCCCTGCTGGCGGCCGGCGCGAGCGAGCAGCTGCAGCCGATCGGGCTCGACGCCCTGCTGTGGCTGCGGCTCGAGAAGGGCTTTCTGCACATCGGCACCGACACGGATGGGACCACGATCCCGGCTGATGTGGGTTGGGGAAAGGCAGCGGCGAACAAGCGCCGCGACTTCGTCGGCAAACGATCGCTTCATTTGCCGGAGAACACGCGCAGCGATCGCCATCAACTGGTGGGCCTCGAGGCGGCGGCCGGCGCCGGATTCGTGATCGGGAGCCATCTGCGGATCGAGGGTTCGCCCGAGCCTTCCGACGGATGGATCACCTCCGCCTGTATCACGACCGTCTCCGATCAACCGGTCGGGCTTGCGATGCTTCGCGGCGGACGCGCCAGGATGGGGCAGGAGGTCGAGGTCTACGATCTAGGCGCCCGGGTCGGCCGAGCTCGGATCGTGAATCCGCCGTTCGTCGATCCCACCGGAGAGCGAATGAATGCTTGAGGCGACGCCGTACGACCCATACAACCCGCCCGACGGGCGGGTCCACCTGAGCGATCTGCCGGCCGGGCGTGCGATCGTGCATCTCAAGGCATGGACCGGCGCCGCCGGGGCCTCCGCAGGCGTTACATCGCTTGCGATCGACGGCGCCCGGCTCAAGGCGCTCGGGCCGCGCGAGTGGCTGTTGCTGTCCGATGCCCTCGGCGGACCGGCGCTGCAGGCGGCCGTGGCAGCATGGGTCCGAGAGCGCGGCATCGCGGCGGTCGATCTGTCCCAGGGCATCGGTGGCTTGTGTCTCGCCGGTCCCGGCGTGCGCGACATGCTCTCCACCTCGTGCGGCTTGGATCTGCATTCCCGATCATTTCCCGTCGGGAGCTGTACGCGGACGCGATTGGCCCAATTGCCGGTGGTGATCGACCATATGGGGGCCGAGCCGCGCTATGAGCTATACGTCGGGATCAGCTATCTGCCGTACCTCAGAAGTTGGTTGCTGGATGCAGCGTCCGGCAACTAATACGTTAAATTTCAATAAATAAAGTGATTTATTAAAAGTGCTTTATTGATGGCGGGGCGCTAGTACTGGATGACGGGGCGCTAGTACTGGTTGAGCGACAGTATCCAATTGACCAAGGGCCGCAGGTCCGAGTGCTGAACCTTGGTCGGCGGCATGGGAACCGGTGAGTCGTCCCACTTGCCGATCTCGCCGTTCAAGATGCTGGTGCCGAGGACGTCGCGTGCATGCGGATCGCTCGCGTATTTCTTTGCGATGGATCGCAACGAGGGCCCGGCCATGTCCTTGTCCACCGAGTGGCAGCGCTGGCATTTATACTGGGTGAAAAGCTGCATGCCTTCCTGAAAGCCGACCGGCTCATCCGCGAACACCGTGCCGGTCGCCGCAACCACTAGCCCAATGAGCAAAGCCGGGAATCTCATGGCAGCCTCCAGGATTTTTTCATTATAAGGCATGACCCAGGGAGAGCAGGCGAATTCGCCGCGTAGGTCTTTGCCGCACTCTACGGCACGAAACATTCTGGCATTATCCAGCTTCGACAGGCGCGCGCCGTGCCGTCGAGACGGGAGAGACGCCGGTACACCGGTGCAATCGAAACGATAACTTATGGAAGGGAGATCCCGACGCACGCTTCGCACCCGACCGGGTGGTGATCAAGGAACTGGCTCTCATGTCGCGGGAAGGCGGACTCGAATCACATCCTGGTTCAATAGAGGCGGGAATCGCCGATTAAAAGCTCACGAGATGACCTCCGTCACGCCATCCGGGAAACCCTGTGAGCACAATGGCGCCACAAGGATGCTGCAATGCAGTGCTAGTGTTTGCGAGTATGCGGCGTAGTAAAAAATGGGCGTTGATCGGGCTCTTGGGTTGGGCTGCGGCTGCGAAAGCCGCGGCGGATCCTTCGTTTGCCGATCGAATCGAGATGCTCGACTGGTCGGACCCCCAACGCGCGGAAAAAATCGTTGACTCGCCTTCGCTCGCGAAGGGGCGGGCATCCGAAGTCCAATTCCTGGAAATTCGCGCGATGGTGTACGTCGATACGCGCCGCGATGCGGATGTCGAGGCGAGCAGCGTGCGCCTCCAAGCGATCGCCGAGGACGGAGATCCATCGGCAGTTCGCGCCGGGCACTTCGTGCGCGCTTACGCGTACTACGAGAACGCGGATTACGCGGCGGCGCACCGGGAGCTGAATGCGATCGACATGACCGACATCGACTCCGATGCGGAGCGCTATCGAGTGTCGATCTTGCGCGGCAATACCTTGAGCACGCTGGGCCAGGCCGAGGCGGCGCTGCCGTTTCTCGAGCAGGCGCTGGATCTGGCCCGCGACATGCGCGATGACGAGCGCAGCATTCACGCGATGCTCTGGCTGACGCTGATCTATACCAACACCGGCAACTACGACCGGGCCTCGGAGCAGCTGGAGAATGCGCGGCGACTGGCGGAGGCGATCGGCGACGAGGCGGCCATGACCGAGGTGGACATTCGGGCCTCCGACATCGCCGACCGGCGCGGCGACCGTTCCGCCGAACGGCGCGACAGCCTCGATGCGCTCGCGCACGCGGAGCGCGCGAACAGCAGCAAGTGGCTCGCACACGCCTATCTCAATCTCGGCGACTCCTTCCTCAAGACTCGCGACTACGCCGAGTCGCTCAAGTACTCCAAGCTGGCGCTGCCGCCGGTGTCCGAGATGCGCGGCAGCGGCGATGAGAGCATCGTGCTGTTCAACGAGGGGCTGGCATACATCGGGCTCGGCAACATCAAGGAGGGCGAGAAGCTGGCGGAAGGCTCGATCAGACAGGCCGTCGAGGGCGACAACCTCCTGGACGCCAAGGAGTATCTGCGCGAGTACGCGGAAGCGCTCGAGCGCGCCGGCTACTTGATGATGGCCATTCAGGCCTACCATCAGTACGACGCGGTAGGCGAAAAGATCATGACGAGCGCGCGTCAGCGTGCCTTCCTCGAGCTCTCGGCCAAGTTCGACGACGAACGCCGTGCCCGCGAACTCGAGCTGCTGCGCCGGGACAACGCGCTCAAGGCCTCGGAAATGCATGGCCAGCGCCTGCGGCAGCAGCTCATCCTGGCTGCGGCGGCATTCGTGACCTGCATCTGCGCCGCACTGGTCTGGGCGTTCGCGCGCGTGCGCCGCGCCAACGACCGGCTGCGCTTCAACAGCGAGCGCGATGCATTGACGGGACTGCGCAATCGCCGCTACTTTAACGAGCACGTGCTGAGCGTCGACGGTGCCCGGCCGGTCGGAGGCTGTGTGCTGCTGGCGGATCTCGATCATTTCAAGCGAATCAACGATACCTTGGGGCATCCGGCGGGCGATGCCGTGCTCGCCACCGTGAGCCACCGCCTGTCGGCGGCCCTGCGCGAGAGCGACAAGCTGGTGCGCTGGGGCGGAGAGGAATTCCTGGCCGTGCTCGATCCGATCACTCCGGAACAGGCCGATCGCACGGTCGAGAGGCTGCTGCAGTCCGTGCGCCGCGATCCGGTGCTGTGGAACGGGCAGGCCATTCGCTGCACCATTTCCATCGGCTATGCGTGCTTTCCGATGCCGAACGCCGATACCGAGATCTCGCTCGAAAGCGCAATCAGTCTCATCGACAAGGCGCTGTACGAGGCGAAGCGCCGCGGGCGCAATCGTGCGTGTCTGATCAGTGCGGTCAGCGCGCACGACAAAGGCGATCTCTCCGTGATCTGCGAGGAGTTCGAGTCCGCGGCGGCCGACGAGCGCATTCGTCTCGTGGAAATGGGCACCGCCGCCTGATGTCCGACGCGCCGGCGAGCGTCGCCATCCCGTTGACCGCATGGCAGCCGACGGTGTCCGGCAATGCCACCCTGGACCTTTCCGTCGCGCAATCCGGAGCGGCCCGGGTGCTGCGCTTCGATTTCGACTTCAAGGGCGGCAAGGGCTTCGTGGTGGCGAGGCGCGCCTGGGCGCGTCCCATGCCGGGCGAGTATGCGCTGCATCTGAAGCTGCGCGGGCACGGCCCGCTCAACGACCTGGAAATAAAGCTCATCGATCCCAGCGGCCTCAACGTCTGGCGATACGTCGCCAAGGCTCAACGGCCTCCGGCGCGCTGGAAGCGCTGGACCATCGAGAGCCGAGACATCGAGTTCGCCTGGGGTCCGGCGAGCGGCAGTGCTCTCTCGGAGGTCGGCTTCATCGAGATCGCCATCGTGGCCGGCGAGGGCGGACGGGGCTCGCTGTGGGTCTCCGATCTCAGCCTCGAAGATCTGACGCCGGACCGCCCACCGACGGCGACCGCCTCGAGCGCGCGACCCGGCTTCGGAGCCGACGCTGCACTCGCCGGCACGGGCTGGAAACCCGAGAGCGGCGATCGGCGGCCGTGGATCGCCGTCGATTCGGGCCGGCCGCGGAGCATCGGCGGCCTGATCATCGACTGGCTGGGGCAGGCGCCGTCCGCAGGCTTCAGGATTCGCGCCTCCAACAACGGCACCCGCTGGACTCTCGTGCACGCCGCCGCGCGGGCCGGGGGCGCACGCAGCTACGTGTACCTGCCCGCTCTCAAGGCGAAATATCTGCGCCTGGATCTGAGCGGCCCGTCGGAGGGCGCGATGCTGCACATTCAGCCGTTCGAGTTCTCACGCTCGATCCACGCGTTCTGGTACGCCGTGGCAGGCGCCGAGCCTCGCGGGTTTCACCCGCGCTGGCTGCACCGCGAGCAGAGCGAGTGGACGCCGATCGGCCGCTCGAATGGAACCGAGTGCGCGCTCATGAACGGCGACGGCATGGTCGAGCTGGCTGAAGGGTCGTGTTCGCTCGAACCCATGCTGAGGGTGCGCGACCGGCTGTTCACCTGGACGGATGTGGAGCCGCAAGCCGCGCTCAAGGAGCGCTGGATGCCGGTTCCCTCGGTCCGCTGGGAAACCGATGAATGGTGCCTGAGCGTGACGGCACAAGCCGCGCAGGACGGCGAGCTGCGCGTGAGCTACGACCTCGAAAACCGCGGCGGGCAGCCGTTGGAGGCACGGCTGTTCGTCGTGGTCCGGCCCTTCCAGGTCACGCCGCCGTGGCAGAGCTTCCGCAACGTGGGCGGCGTCAGCAGAATTCACGACCTGGCTCGCGATGGAGCCATCGTGCGCGTCAATTCGTCGCTCGAGCTCGAGGCCGATGCGGACGCTCGATTCGGCGCGATGTCGTTCGAGGAGGGAGTCATCGCCTCGAGTCTCGCCTCCGGTCGGTTGCCGCCGGCCGCAGAGGCGCACGACGAGCTGGGCTTCGCGACGGGTGCGTTCGAGTACCGCCTGACGCTCGAGCCCGGCGCTTCCGCCCGGCGCGAGATCGTCGCCGCAGCGCCGGGTGCCGCCTCGCGCTCCGAGCGCTCGCCCGCCTTCGATTGGCATGCGCGGCTGCGCGCGGATCAGTGGTCGGGGAATGGCTGGGCCGGCGAGGCAATCGAGGCGGCATTGACCGCCACGGCGCACATTCTGGTGACCCGCTCGGGTCCCGCGCTGCAGCCCGGACCGCGGCGCTACACGCGCTCGTGGATTCGCGACGGGGCCATGATGAGTGCCGCATTGCTGCGCATGGGACACGCCGCCGAAGTGCTCGAGTTCGTCCGCTGGTACGCGCCTCATCAGCGCCACGACGGATTCGTGCCATGCTGCGTGGATCGCGAGGGCATCGACTGGCTGGTGGAGCACGACAGTCATGGTCAGCTGCTCGCGCTGATCGCCGACGCCTTTCGCTTTACGGGCGAGCTGAATCTGCTGCATGAGACGTGGCGGTTCGTCGAGGCGGCCGTGAGCTGCATCGAGGGCCTCTTGGAGGCGGACGGGCTGCTGCCGATATCGGTCAGCCACGAGGGCTACCTCGCGCAACCGGTGCATTCCTTCTGGGACGACTTCTGGGCGCTGCGCGGTCTCAAGGATGCCGCCGAGCTCGCGCGAGCGATCGGCGAGGATCGATTTGCCGAGCGCTGCCGGGATCTCGAGGCGCGGCTCGGTGCGGGATTGTTCGCCGCCATCGAGACGACTCGCGCGGCACGCAAGCTAGACTACGTTCCGGCAAGCGTCGAGTGGGCGGATTTCGACCCGACGGCGACGGCCAACGCGATCTACCTCCTGGACGTGCCCGAGCGGCTCGATCGGGCGGCCCTCGATCGCACGTTCGATGCGTACCTTGCCGACTGGCGCGCGAAGCGGTCGGGGCAGGCGTCCTGGGTCAGCTACACGCCGTACGAGATCCGCATCATCGGTGCGCTGGTGCGGCTCGGCCGCCGGGAAGCCGCGCTCGAGCTGCTGCGCTTTTTTCTGTCGGACCGGCGGCCGCCGGCCTGGAACCAGTGGCCGGAAATCGCCTGGCGCGACCGCAAGGCACCGGCGCACCTCGGCGATCTGCCGCACACCTGGATATCCGCCGAATACGTGCTCGCGCTGAGAAGCTTGTTTGCTTACGAGCGCGAGGCCGATCGTGCGCTGGTGGTCGCGGCGGGACTCGCGCCGCAATGGATCGAGGGCGATGGGGTGCGGGTCCGCGAGATGCCGACGGCGTACGGACCGCTGAGCTATACGTTGCGCAGGATGGATGCGCGCACGGTCAAGTTCGACATCGGCACCGGCGTCGACTGCCGGCTGATCTTGAAGCCGCCGCTGGCGGCGCCGCTGCGCGAGGTGCGTATCAACGGCGAGCTGTCGCATGTCGACGGCGATTCGGTGAGCGTGCGGGTCGTTCCCGCCGAGGTTCTCTGCACCGCCTTCTGATGACTGGTATCCTGCCGCATTGATGTGTGGCGAGGTGCCTTGCACCGTGACCGATCGCGCTTCCAAAGTGTCCGTAGCCGAGCCGCAGGCCGCCCCCTCGGGTCTCGTGCCCCAGGTCCGGATGCTCACCCGCGCAATCTTCGCCTCGCCGGCCGGCAAGTCGTTGACGGTTCTGATCCTCGCAACGGTGGTCATCGTTGCCGCGACCGCCTATGGGCAGATCCGCCTCAACAGCTGGAACAAGCCTTTTTTCGACGCGCTGTCGCGCCGGGATTTGCGCGAGTTCCTCTATCAACTGGGCGTGTTCTTCGTGATCGCCGGCTGCCTCCTGGTCCTGAACGTCACGCAACGCTGGCTCAACGAGACCTTGGAGCTCAAGCTCCGCGAGGGTCTGGTGCACAGTCTGATCGAGGACTGGATGAAGCCGGGACGCGCGTTCCTGCTGGCGAACGCCGGCAGCATCGGCGTCAATCCCGACCAGCGCATGCACGAGGACGCGCGCCACCTGACGGAGCTGTCCGCCGATCTCGGTATCGGACTTCTGCAGGCATCCATCCTGTTCGGCACCTTTGCCGGAGTTCTGTGGGGACTGTCGAGCGCGTTCGCCTTCCGCATCGGCGATCGGGACTACGCCATCCCGGGCTTCATGGTATGGGCGGCAATCCTGTATGCGAGCGCCGGCTCGCTGATGAGCTACTGGGTCGGCCGGGGTCTGGTGAGCCGCAATGCCGATCGGTACGCGCGCGAGGCGGATCTGCGTTTCTCGCTGGTGCGGGCCAACGAGCACGTCGATTCCATCTCGCTCGCACGCGGCGAAGGCGACGAGAAGCGTCGCATCGAGCGTAATCTGCACGACGTACTTGCGGCGACCCGGCGCATCATCTGGGGCCATACGAATCTCACCTGGGTGACCGCAGGATTCGGGTGGGTGACGAACGTCGCACCGATCCTGGTCGCCGCGCCGCTGTACTTCATGGGCAAGATCTCCTTCGGAGGCCTGATGATGGCGGCCGGTGCGTTCACCCAGGCGCAATCGTCGCTGCGCTGGTTCATCGACAATTTCAGCGCCATCGCCGATTGGCGTGCGACCTTGTTCCGTGTCGCCGCCTTCCGCCATGCGCTCGTTACCTTGCACGAGCCGCAGGGCTTCGAGGGCCGGATCAACTATGTCGAGGGGGAGCCCGGCGCCATCGTCATCGAGAAGCTGCAGATCGTCTCCTCGGCCAATGCGGATCGGCTCAAGGAAGAGAGCGTCGTGGTGAAGGCGGGCGAGCGCGCGCTCATTCTCGGCGCACCGGGCACCGGCAAAACGCAATTGTTTCGAGCGCTCGCGGGGCTTTGGCCGTGGGGCGCGGGCGAGATCATCCGCCCGCGGGGAGAGCAGATCTTTTATCTGCCGCGCGGCACGCCGTATCTGCCGCGCGGCACGTTGCGCGAGGTGCTCGCCTATCCCCTGAAGCCGGAGAGCTTCAGCGGCAACTCGTATGCGCGTGCTCTGTACCGGCTCGGCGTCGAGCGACTGGCGCTGATGCTGGACGAGTCGCATCGCTGGGATCGGGTG
Organism: Steroidobacteraceae bacterium; assembly: GCA_036272515.1. GTDB lineage: Bacteria > Pseudomonadota > Gammaproteobacteria > Steroidobacterales > Steroidobacteraceae > Bog-1198. The sequence goes on from DATAYO010000100.1 coordinate 29,141, forward strand.
TTGAGCCAGGACGAGCAGCTCTGCCTGGTGTTCGCGCGCATGCTGATCCAGTCTCCGCCGTGGGTGCTGATCGACGGCACGTTCGGTTCCCTCGACGACGACGTGCTCGAGGTGGTGACGGGTGTGTTTTCCGAGGAGCTGAAAGCTACCGGCGTGATTCACATCGGCAGCCCCGGGGATGCGCACGCGCTGTTCTCGAAAGTGCTGCACCTCGTGAGCTCGCCGCGCACCGCAAAGCGCGCGCAGCCGAGGACCGGACGATGAGCCTCGGCAGCCGGCTCGCCCGGCTCGCAGCCCTTCTGGCGCTCGCCGTCGCGGCACCGGATTGGAGCGCCGCTCAGAATTTCGAGTTTCATGCGCCGGCCGCCGCGGGCGGTCCCACCACGCCGGCCGCGATGCGCGATCTTGCCGTGCGGATGCTGCCGGTCTATCAGGATCCCGATCCCGACCGCTATCTGGCGAATCTGGCGGTGCTGCAGTTCGCCGCCGGCGATTACTCCGCCGCCGCCGAATCTCGCGAGGACCTCAATGAACGCCGCCGCGCCGCGGACTCCGCCCATGCCGTCGGCCCGGGCAGCGTGCTCGATATCTACGCGCGCGCCAAGGCGATCGAGGCGGAGCGCCATGCGCCGTTTGCCGAGGCCTTCGCCCAGGCATACCAGGAAGTGTTTTCGGGGCTCGATGATCACGATGCCTACCTGCTGTCGGGACGGCTGGCGGCCGACCCGCTGCAATTTCAAAGCGATTTTCAGCGCTTGCTGGATCAGCAACGCTCCAAGGACGGCGTCGATCAACGCGAAGCCGAGGCATTGCTGTCGGCCTTCGCATACTTCCAGGCATACCGATCGATGGCTCCCTGGGTGGGCGCTCTCAATGCCGCGAACGATGCAAAGCGCTATGCCGAGGAGGTTGCGATCACGATCAAGATTCCCGGCCGTTCGAGCGTGGTGGCGACCGTGATCCGTCCGAAGAGCGCCAAGGGTCCGCTGCCCACGCTGCTCGAGCTCGGTATCGATCATCCCACCGTCGCCGCCAAGGAGAGTGCGACGCATGGTTACGTCGGCGTCTGGGCGGATATCCGTCGCAAGGCGGCAGCCGCGACATTCGTTCCCTATCAACACGACGGCGATACGGCGCGCCGGGTCATCAACTGGATCGCCAAGCAACCTTGGAGCGATGGGCGAGTGGCCATGGTCGGCGAGGGCTACTCAGGCTTCACCGCCTGGGCGGCGGCCACGCGCCCGCCTTCCGCACTCACGGCCATAGCGGTTGCCGATCCGACCGCACCGGGTATCGACGCGCCCATGTCGGGATCAATTTTCCACAATTCGGCCTACCGCTGGTCGCTCGAGAAGACCAATGCCAAGCAGGCGCTCGATCCGGATTTCGACGACGATGCGATCTGGCGCGCTCTCGATGAAAAATGGTATCGCAGCGGACGGCGCTATCGAGACCTCGGCGCGATCTTCGGCAAGCCCAACCGGATCTTCATCCGCTGGCTGAACCACCCGAGCTACGACCGGTACTGGCAGCGCATGATCCCGTTCCGGCGGGAATTCTCGCGGATCGATATTCCCGTGCTGACGATGACCGGCTATTTCTCGGCCGCCGAGTCCGGGGCGCTGTATTATTTTTCGCAGCATCATCGCTACGACCCGCACGCCGACCATACACTGCTCATCGGTCCGTACGCCGAGGATGCGATGCAACAGGGTCCCTCGGCCTCGATCCGGGGCTACGACGTCGACCCGGCCGCGCTGGTCGATTTGCGCGAGCTGCGCTATCAATGGCTCGATCACGTATTCAAGCGCCGCCCCGTTCCCTCGCTGCTCAGCGACCCGGTCAATTTCGAGGTCATGGGCGCGAACGAGTGGCGGCACGTCGCCTCCATCGAAGCCATGGCCGGTGAATCCTTGAAGTTCTATTTGAGTGCCGGCGCCTCCGGCGCCACGCCGGGACGGCGCTTGATCCGGCGGAAAAGCCCGAAGCCGGCGACGGTCGACCAGACGGTGAGCTTGACGGATCGAAGCGATGCGGCGTGGCTGCCGCCGGCCGATCTCATCACCCCGAGCCTCGTGACCCATAATTCCTTGACGTTCGCGAGCGCACCATTCAAGAGACCCACGGACTTCAACGGACAGCTGTCGGGCCGGCTCGACTTCGTGGTCAACAAGATGGACATGGACATCGACATTGCGGCCTATGAGCTCACGGCCGGCGGCGAGTACCTGCGGCTGTTCAATCCGGCGGACGAGCTGCGCTTGAGCTACGCCGCCGACCGCGTACACCGTCATTTGCTCAAGGCGGGCGAGCGCCAGCGCTTGAGCTTCGAGAGCGAGCGGTTGACCAGCCGGCGTCTGGAGGTCGGCAGCCGGCTGGTGATCGTATTGCGGGTGGCCAAGCGGCCGGATCGGGAGATCAACTACGGCAGCGGCAATGATGTGAGCGAGGAGTCGATCGAAGACGGCAAGATCCCGATCAAGGTGCGCTGGTACAACGACAGCTACATCCAGATTCCTGCGCGCAGCGCGCCGGCGACGAGCCCGCATCCATCGCACTAGCTCGCGCTGTACTGGACGTTCAAGATGCCGGACGCGGCGTGGCCGGCATTGTTGATGTAGCTGTATCCGAGCTGCAGGGTGCCGCTCTCCGGGCTGAGCGGCGCATAGGTCAGCGAGAACTGGCAGGTCGTCGCGCTGCCGTCGACGGTCGCGCAGCTCATTGGACCCGGCAGGGTCCAGTCGCCGGGCGCGGACGCGACTGGCGATACCGTCAGGCCGGTCGCGGGATTGCCGTCGTTCGTCGTGAAGCTGACGAGGACCGTGGTGGAGGTTCCGCTCGGGATGCTGAAAGGCGATGCCGGGCTCGTCGCCGCCAGCACGCTGTTGTCCGACATGGCGCGGTAGCTGATCATGACCGTGCCGGTGTTGCCGTAGCCCGCATCGTTCACATAGCTGTAGCCGAGCGTCAGGATCTGCGCGCCGTTGGTCACTTGCGTGGGCTGGTAGCTCAGC